>NZ_CP009498.1:0-600000 GCF_001027545.1 Endomicrobium proavitum | reverse complement strand
TTGCGTGCAGATATTGGCTAAACACCGGAATAAACGCCGCCGAGAATGAACCTTCCCCAAATAAACGTCTGAAAAGATTAGGTATTCTAAACGCCGCGTAAAAGGCGTCGGCAAACATGCCCGCGCCAAATACGTTGGCTACAAGCATATCTCTTGCATATCCTAAAATACGCGACAGCGTTGTGCCGAATGCTGTTTTGCCGGCGTTTTTTGTTAATGTTTTATGTTCTTGTTCCATAGTTATTTTGGTAATTCTAAAATTTCAGTGTCAGGCTGCGCTTTAAACCATGTGTTTTGACGTTTGGCGTAATGTCTGGTATCTTTTGAAAACTCTTCCAATAATTCTGTTTTTGAAAATTCTTTATTTAGATATTTGATTACATTTCTGTAACCTATGCCGCTTAAAGCCGGAGCATTTGCGGCAAAACCCATGTCTAAAACTTTTTGCGTCTCTTCAATCATTCCGTTTTTAAGCATTTGCGCGCACCTTGAGTTTATGCGTTCATATAAAGTTTTATTCGGAATTAAAATTGTATAATGCTTGAAATTGTAGCGCGCGCTTTTCGGCTTAATATGCTCTTCGACTTTTTTTCCGGATAAAATATTTATTTCCAACGCTCTTAAAAGCCTTTGCGGGTTTTTTTTGTTTTTTTCGGCAGCCGCAGGGTCTAATTTTAATAATTCCCTGTAAAGTTCGTCGGCAGAATAATTTTTTAATTTTTCACGAAGCTTTTCGTCCGCTTTTGGCATGTTGTCAAGCCCGTAAAGCAAAGCTTTTATGTAAAGCCCTGTCCCCCCAACGATTACGGGAAGTTTTCCGCTGTCTGAAATTTGTTTTATTTTTAAATCTGCGTCTTTTGCAAAATCTGCGGCGCTGTAAGTTTTGTCGGGGTTTATAATATCTGTTAGGTACTGAGCAATATTATTGATATTTCTGCTTACTCCTTGCTGCTTACCGCTTCCTGCTTGCCCTTCTTTATTTGTGCCGACGTCTAAATATTTGTAAATTTGCCGCGAGTCCGCGGAAATAATTTCACCGTTATTTTTTTTACAAAACTCAACGGCATACTTTGTTTTTCCCGAAGCGGTTGGTCCGGATATTACAATTATTTTTTTCATTTATTTTCGCTTAAAAAACTTCTCTAAATCGTTTTGAGATAGTTTGTATGCCGTTGGTCTTCCGTGCGGGCAGGTAAACGGATGGCTGCATTTAAATAAATCGTTTATTAGTTTCTTTGCTTCAAGAGGCGCTACGTTATCTCCGGCTTTTATGCTGACGCGGCAGGCGCTGCGAATTATTTTATCTCTCTTTTTTTCTATTTCTATATTTTTTTCAAACTCTAAATCTTCAATTATTTTTTTTATTATATGTTCTATTGAAATGTTGCCAAGAAGAGCCGGATATGCCGTAACTCTGAAAGAATTATCGCCGAACTCTTCAACGCTTATGCCAAGCTCGTTAAACAATTTTAAATTTGCTTTTAGAAGTTCCGCAATGCTTACCGCAAGCTCAAAATTTTCCGGTAAAAGCATTTGCTGTAGTTTTAAGGTTTTATTATCCATTTGGGCAAGATAGGCTTCGTAACGAACGCGTTCTGCGGCTGCGTGTTGGTCAAAAATGTAAAGCTCGCCGGCGTTTTCCGCTATTATATAGGTGTCAAAAACCTGACCTAATACTTTTATGTTGCTGTCAAAATTATCGCTGAAATTTTCCTGCTTTGCAAAAATTGTGGCGTATTTATCAATGCCGTAATGTTTTTGGGGTTCGTTTAGAGATTGGAAAGTTTGCCGCGCTGCAGGGGCAAAGCTATGAAGACGGGTGGAATTAACGGCATACCCCTCACCGTTTTGCTTTGCAATTTCCTCTCCCTCAATGGGCGAGGAAACGGCTTGATTTGAAATGACATTTATATTTGGGTGAGAGTGTGTTGTTAGAGCGCTTTTTAATGTTTTATATATTAAATCGTAAATGCCGCTTTCATCGGCAAATTTTATTTCTCTTTTTGTAGGATGAATGTTTACATCTATATCAGACGGGTCAATTACGGCGTAAATTAAAAATCCGGGATATTTATCGTGCGGAATTGATTCTTTATACGCGTTAAATACGCAGTGGCTTAACCATTTTGGAATATTCACAGGTCTTGAATTTACAAAAAAATATTGATACTTACGGTTTGAAAGAGAGTTGTCCCTGCCCGTAAAGTAAATGTCTAAAAATATTTTAGGGTGTTCCGCTTTTACATTTTTTAAAGTTTGAGCAAAATCTTTTCCTAAAATATCTGAAATTCTTTCTGTTTTTTTATTTGTCTGCTGCGTTGAAAAAACAGTTTTATTTTCCGATAAAAGCTTAAAAGATATTTCATAGTTTGCAAGCGCGGTTTCTTCGAGAGAGTTAATTATTCTTGAACGTTCCGTAGCGTCGCTTTTTAAAAATTTTTGTCTTGCGGGAGTGTTGAAAAATAAATCTTTTACTTCGGTAATTGTCCCTTGCGCGCCTGCCCACGGAGAAACTTTTATTTTTTTTCCGCCCGCTGCGGAAAGTTTCCAGCCGGAACTTTCGCCTTTTTTTCTTGTCATCGCTTCAAAATTTGACACTGCCGCTATTGATGATAACGCCTCGCCTCTGAAACCTAAAGACTGTATGTGCGACAGGTCGTTAAAATCTTCAATTTTGCTTGTAGCGTGTCTTAAAATTGAAAGTTCCAAATCTTTTTTGTTCATGCCGAAACCATTGTCGGAAACTCGTATAAGTTTTTTACCGGCTTGAGAAATTTCAACCGTAATTGAAGAAGCGCAGGCGTCTAAAGAGTTTTCTACAAGCTCTTTAACGGCGTTAAGCGGGCGCTCAACAACTTCGCCGGCGGCTATTTTATTAATGGTTTCCTGAGACAATACGTTTATCATATAAATAACTTTAAATTTTTTGCGTCTTTGCGCACAGATTGCAATACGAACATTTTTTACTGCACACATCGGGCGCGCCAAGGGCAATTTTCTTTTCACAGTCGTTATAGTCGGTGGCTATTCTGTTTAAAAGTTTTGCGTCTAATGTGTCTATGTAAGTTATATTAATGCCGGTGCGATACATGTCGCCTTTTAAGTGCGACCAAACAACTTTTCCCGAAAGCTGTTTAAGTTTAAGAAATTTTGTGTCTAACTCTAAAAATATTTCCGAACCTACCGGAATATTGGCGTATGTCATAAGCTGTATTCCGTCTGCGGAAATATCAAGAATAACTCCGGGAACTTTTTTCCCGCCGATGTTTAAATTTACAGGTTCTTCAAATTTTATTACGGGCATTCTGCGGCTTTTTCTTTTTTCAATCATTTTTTTTGAGCCTCTTAAAAATTATTTGTATTTTTCTTTCCATTGCCTGAGAATATTAAAAGCTTCAATTGGGCTTAAGTTGTCGGGTTCTAATTTTTCTAATTCTACTAAAATTTGAGGTTTGACAGAAGAGAAAAGGTCAATTTGCCCGTCTTTGCCGGAGTGCTTTCCGGGTTCAACCGGATTTGCTTCAAGCTTTGTAAGAATTTTATAGGCTTTTTGTATTACTTCATGAGGAAGTCCGGCTATTTTTGCGACGTGGATACCGTAAGATTTGTCCGCGCTGCCTTCTTTTATTTTGTGCAGAAATACTACGTCGTCATTCCATTCTTTAACATCTACGCTGAAATTTTTAATGCCTTCAAGTTTGTCCGCAAGTTCGGTAAGTTCAAAATAATGCGTGGCAAATAAAATTTTAGAGCCTTTGTTTGCGTTTTTACTTGCATCGGCAATGTATTCTATTATTGCCCACGCTATAGACATTCCGTCGTAAGTGGACGTTCCCCTTCCGACTTCGTCAAGAATTATTAAACTTCTGTCGGTGTATTGATTTAAAATATTTGCGGTTTCGGTCATTTCAACCATAAAAGTAGATTCGCCGCCGGCGAGATTATCCCCCGCGCCGATTCTTGTAAAAATTCTGTCTATTAAACCTATTTTTGCGCTTTTTGCCGGCACAAAAGAACCTGTTTGAGCCATTACGGCTATAAGCGCGGTTTGTCTTAAATATGTTGATTTACCGGACATGTTTGGCCCTGTAAGTATTAAAACTCTTGACGTTTGGTTAAATGAAATGTCGTTTGCGACAAACTCGCCTTGCTTTAAAATTCGCTCAACAACAGGGTGTCTGCCTTCTTCTATGGCAAGATCTTTATCGTCTGTAATTTCCGGTTTGCAGTAGTTATATTCCAAAGCGTTTGAGGCAAAGCCGCAGAAAATATCAAGCTCGGCAATTATTTGCGATGTTTTTAATATGTCCGGCGTAAATAAAGAAAGATCTTGTCTTAAAGTGTTGAAAATATCGCTTTCAAGACGAAGAGTTTTTTCTTGCGCAGACAAGATTTTTTCTTCAAGCGTTTTTAATTCTTCGGTTATGTATCTTTCGCAGTTTGTTAAAGTTTGTTTTCTTATGTAATGCTTCGGCGCAAGCGAAATATTTGCTTTTGTTATTTCTATGTAGTAGCCGAATACCGACGTGTATCCTATTTTTAAATTGTTTATGCCGGAAGATTCTCTTTCTTTGGCTTCTAAATCGGATATATAAGTTTTTGTGTCGGTAGAAAGTTTTCTTAATTCGTCAAGTTCTGCGTGAACGCCGTTTTTAATAACGTTGCCGTCTTTAAGCGCAGCAGGCGGTTCGTTAACTATAAAATCGGAAATCTTTTTTATAATATTCGCGTTTTCAGGTATATCAATATTTAGCGCGTTTGCAGATTTTATAATAGCGGCTATTTCGTTGGCGACAATTAAAGAATCTTTCAACGCCGTTATGTCTCTTGGGCTTGCGGAGCCTGATGATATTCTTGCCGTTATTCTTTCTATGTCGGAAATACTTTTAAATTTTTCAATTAAATCTTTTCTTACCTGCGCGTTGTCTATAAAAAAGCTGACTATTGTTTGTCTGTTTTTAATTTTTGTTATATCTAAAAGAGGCTTTATAAGCCATTGCCTTATGGTTCTTGCGCCCATTGGGGTTTTTGTGGAATCTAAAACGTCAAGCAGCGAGTTTTCCGATTTTCCGGTGGACATTGAATCCAACAACTCAAGATTTTTTATTGCAACGCCGTCTAAATACATAAAATCTGAATTTCTTAAAACTTTTATTTGAGAGAAAATTGAAAGGCTTTGAGGCTGCGTTTCTTTGATGTATTCCAGCACTGCCCCGCAAGCTGCTATTGTTTCTTTTTGGTTAAGTCCAAAACTTTTTAACGCTTGCGTTTTAAAAACTTCTTCAATAATACTTTTTGAGTTGTCCAAATTAAAATAATTGTCGTTTACTTCGGATATAGGTTTTTTTAGTTTTGAGATAAATGCGGATATTTTTTTATTTTGAATATTTGCCAACGAGAAAATAATTTCTCCCGGGTTGTATTTTGCAATTTCAGCTTCAATTTGACCGATGTTTGTTTGAGCTGTAAAAAAATCGCCCGTAGAAATATCTGCCGCCGCAAAAGCCGCCGTAAGATTTGTTTCGTCAAATATAACGGACATTAAAAAATTATTTTCTTTTGATTCAAGAAGAGTGTCTTCCAAAACGGTTCCCGGAGTGATAACTCTTGTAACGCCGCGTTTTACTATGCCTTTTGACGCGCCGGCTTCTTCAAGCTGTTCGCAGATTGCCGCTTTAAAACCTTTGTTTATGAGTTTTCTTATGTAAGAGTTTACGGCGTGGTACGGCACGCCGCACATGGGAGTTCCGGCTCTTTGGGTGAGAACCACTTCTAAAGCAGCCGATGCTTTAATTGCGTCGTCGCCGAACATTTCATAGAAATCTCCCAGACGGAAAAAAAGTATCATTCCGGGGTATTTAGCTTTAATATCCCAGAATTGCTGCATTAACGGCGTAAGAGCGTCGGAAGTTTTTTTCATGTTTTTGTTATGCGTTATTATTTTGCCGCTTTGCCAGTTCTAATATTACATTATGTCGTCTTTTTTTCTCCTGCAGCGAAACATCGTCTTTCATTTGAGCGGCTTTTGTGTTTGGTCTTGGAGAATATTTAAAAATATACAGAGCGTTGAATTTTATATCTTCCACGGCTTGTAAAGTTTCCAAAAAATCTTCTTCTGTTTCGCCCGGAAAGCCGACTATAATGTCTGATGTAATGTTTATATTCGCAACTTTATCCCTTAATTTTTTTATAAGATTTTTATAATGCGCGTAAGAATATTTTCTGTTCATTAAGTTTAGAATTTTGTCGGAACCCGACTGCATAGGCAAGTGAATGTATTTTCTTATTTTAGGCTCGTTTGCCATTGCGTCTATTAATTCATCGCTTAAATCTTTAGGGTGGCTTGTCATAAACGTGAGCCGTTTTAGCTCTTTAATTTTTACTATTTCGCGCAAAAGTTTTGCGAACGTAACATCGTTATATTTATATGAATTTACGTTTTGCCCTAAAAGCATTATTTCTTGAGCGCCGTTTGCAGCTAACTTTTTGCAATCGTTTATAATTTTTTCGCTGTCAAAACTTACTTCGCGTCCGCGCACAAAAGGGACTACGCAATAAGAGCAATAATTATCGCAGCCGCGCATAATTGTCAAATAGCTTACGGTATCTGGCGTCGTAAAATTAACAGCTTCTATACCGGGGTTAACCGGCAATTGGCTTTTAGCAGTTTCTAATTGTAATATTTTCGCGGCGGCATTATCTATTTTTTTTGAGCCTATTATTAAATTTACGCTCTTGAAACGTCTTTTTATTTTCGGCGCTATGCGTTCTGCCATGCAACCGATAACGGCTATTTTTACATGAGGATTTTCTTTTTTGAATTCTTCGGCGCGCCCAAGCCACGAATACGCTTTCTGTTCTGCCTGCGCGCGAACGGAACACGTATTTATTATAGCTATGTCGGCGTCTGTTAAAGCGGAAACTTTGATAGCGCCGGCAGATTTAAGAGTTTCCGAAAGAGCATCCGAATCGCAAATATTCATCTGACAGCCTATGGTTTCTATAAAAAATTTCATATATGGAAAATTATATCAATTTTGAATGATTTTTTGAAGCAATAAACTCGCATTGTAATAAAAATTGCATATAAAGACTTTAGTCAACCATATGTAAAATATATAAGGTTGACCAATTTTTCTATATATTATAAAATACAATAAAAAACATTTGGAGGTTTTGTGGGATATCTTATAGGCGTTACATTGCTTTGGGCGTTTTCTTTTAGTCTTATCGGCGAGTATTTGGGCGGGTTGGACAGTTATTTTGCTGTGTTTATCCGCATACTTTTTGCGGCTGCCGTGTTTGCGCCTTTTACTAAATTTTTAGGCGTCCCTTCAAAATTAAAGCTTGCTTTGCTTGCAATAGGCGCAATACAAATAGGCATAATGTATTTATTTTTATATCATGCCTATCATTTTTTGAGCGTGCCGGAAATTTTGCTTTTTACAATATTTACTCCGTTGTATGTAACTCTTATTTATGATATTTTACGCAAGCGCTTTAACCCCCTCTATCTTATCAGCGCGGCTGTCGCCGTGTTGGGCGCATATATTATCCGTTATGAAAATGTAAGCGGCGGATTTTTATTCGGGTTTTTATTGATACAGATTGCAAATATTTTATTTGCGCTTGGGCAGAGCGGATATAAGTATATTATTGAAAAATATCCGGACTTTAAGAAAAATCAAATGGATATTTTCGGTTATTTTCATTTTGGCGCTTTAATAGCAACCATAGCGGCATTTTTGCTTTTCGGAGATTTTTCAAAGATATCGGCAACGCCGGTTCAGTGGGGCGTTTTAATATGGCTTGGCGTTGCGGCGTCGGGAGTTGGTTATTTTTTGTGGAACAAAGGCGCAACGCTTGTTGACGCCGGAGTTTTGGGAATTATGAATAACGCTTTGATTCCCGCAGGGCTTTTGGTAAATATTTTATTTTGGAATAAAATTGAAAATTACTACACGCTTACAATAGGCTGCGCGGTTCTTCTGTTTTCAATTTGGCTGCATTATAAAATTATGAAAAAAACGCAAAGGTAAAAGAATTATTTTTTACGATTTAAAAACTGCAGTAATTGTTTATATGTGTTTTTAGCGTATTCGGTGTTCATATAAAACTGATATTCGTGCTCTAATATTGCGTCGCTTTTGGGATAATATATGCCTCTTACATAGATTCCGTTTTCTTTTAACGCCGCTTCAAGTTTTTTTGCCTGCGCTTCAAAAGAATTTGTGTTTCCGTCGGTAATAAATACCGGCGGATAATTTGAAGAAAGCTTATTTGTAATGTTGCTGAGCTTTACGTTTATATCGTTAACATTTTTTGTGCCGAAATACGCCCAGCCGATTTGTTTGTATGGAAGCTTCATGGCGTCAGGCGGCGGGTTTAAAAATTCTCTTAAATTGTAAGGACCGCAAAAAAGTATTACGCCCATAATAGTTTTTCTATTTACTACGGCGTTGATTTGCATATTTTTTATATTACTGTTTATTTTTGCGCCGTAATCCGGATTTGTTTCTATATTAATAAACTGCGCCACAAGCTGCGCGCCGGCGGAATCTCCGCCGAAGTATATTTTATTTACGTTAAAATCGTATGTTGCGGCGTTTTCTTTTATAAAATTATAAGCTTCTTCAATTTGTTTGAGCTGAACAGGGTAGTGATCTTTCGGAGCAAGCGCGTAATTTATGCTTACGACGGTAAAACCGCTGTTTGCAAGCATTGCCATATAATGTTCTATTTTCTTTTTATCATCGCCTACGTATCCCCCGCCGTGCACCCACAAGATAACTTTATCATTCTTGCCGTTTTTAGGCTGTATAATATCAAGCTTTCCGTTAGGATACGCCGAGTTGTAATTTATATTTCTGTGGAATATAACGTTGCTTTTAATTTCTGAATAATTTTCGGGCGGAGTGTATTTTGTTAAACTGAAAGCATGCTTAACAAGCCATACCGCTGGATACGGCGTGAAAAAATAAAATCCGGCGGCAAAAACTATAAGGGCTGAGATAATTACAAGTATTTTTTTCATATTATTTTTTTCTGTTTAAAAATTCAATAAGATAGTTATAAGTATTTTGGGCGTATTTTGTAGTTATTTCAAATTGATATTCGTGTTTTAGTTCTTCATCGGTTTTTGGATAGAAAACACCTTGCACGTAAACGCCTTTCTGTTTTAACGCATCTTCAAGTTTTTTTGCTTGATATTCAAAAGAGCTTGTGTTTCCGTCGGTAATAAACACCGGCGGAAAATGTTTAGAAAGTCTTGTTGTAACGTTGCTTAAAATAACGTAAACATTATTTTCGTCGGTGGTGCCGAAATACGCTTTGCCGATTTGCTTAAACGGAAGAGCAAGCGTTCCCTTGGGAGGATCTATTAAATCTTTAAGATCGTAAGGGCCGCAAAAAAGAATTGCTCCGTGCAGAGTGTTTACGTCAACGACGGCATTTAATTTAATATTTTCCAAATATTCATTTAACATATCTGCGTATATCGGATTAGTTTGTATATTGATAAACTGCGCCACAAGCTGCGCGCCGGCGGAATCCCCGCCGAAATACATTTTATCCGTGTTAATTCCGTATTTAGCCGCATTTTCTTTTATAAAACAGTAAGCTTGCTCAATTTGTTTTAACTGAACCGGAAAGGCGTGTTCCGGAGCAAAAGCGTAGTTGATGCTTATAACCGTAAAACTGCTGTTTGCAAGTTGCACCATGTAATGTTCAATTTTTTTATTATCGTCGCCTACGTATCCTCCGCCGTGAACCCAAAAAATTGTTTTTCCGTTGGGGTCGCTTTTCGGAGCAATTATATCAAGATTTCCGTTTGGGAAGTTTGATTTATAATCTATATCTCTGTAAAAAATTACATTCTTTTTAAGGTTGGCGTAATCTGCGGGAAGTTTATAATCTGTAATGTGAAACGCCCCTCTTAAAAAATACGCAACGGGGTATGGCGTATATGTGTAAAAAGCGGCTATTAAAGCGGCTGCGCAAACAGTAATAACAATTCTTTTCTTTCTTTTATGTTTTTTTTGCGCCTTCTCGTCAATAAGTTCGCACACCATAAGATAGTGCTGAAGAAGTTTGCGGTATAAATCTTCATGCTGTTTAACCATATGATTAATATCGTATTCTTTTGTAATAGAATGTTTTGCTGATTTTCCCATAGCGTTTACAACAGTCGGGTTTTGCAGAAGGTAAATTATTTTTTCAGCGGTATATTGATAATTGTGAGGATTAACTTTAAAACCGTTTTTGCCTTCGCGAATAACTTCTTTCACGCCGTCAACGGCATTTGCAACTACCGGTTTAGAGCAGCACATAGCCTCTAAAATTGTGCGTGGCAGCCCTTCCCAGAGAGACGTCATGGCAAACACATCGCTTGCGTAAAGAATTTCGGCAATATCCGTGCGCCAGCCGAGAAGTATTATTTTATCTGTTAAATTTAAATCTGCTATTAATTTTTCAAGTTCCGGTCTTAAATCTCCGTCGCCGACTATAAAAAATTTAACATTGTCGACGGATTTGCATACCAAGCCTGCGGCTTTAATAAAGTCTTGTAAATTTTTTTGAGGTTTAAACGGTCCGATAGTGGTTATTATTTTTGTATTTTCATCGGCGAGAGTTTTTCTAAAATCGGGGTTTGGATTAAAAGTTTTATAATAATGCGTGTCTATGCCGGCGCGTATTAAGGTAAATTTATTTTCTTTTGCAATTTTGTAGCGCAACCCTTTATCCATATCTTCTTTAGCTACAACTATCAGTTTGTCGGTAAATAAAGTGCAAAACTTTTCTATATATATGTATAGATATTTCACATACCACTTTTGAGTTTCGTTAAAACCATACCCGTGAATTGTGTGGACGATTGTTTTAACGCCGGCAAGTTTAGCTGCTATTCTTCCTAAAATTCCCGCTTTTGAAGAATGCGTGTGAACTAATTCAGGTTTTTCTTTTTTTAATATTTTTCTTATTTTAAGCAATGCGCGCAAATCTTTAATAGGAGATATTTCTCTTACTAAACTCGGCACTTTAAAAACTTTTAACTTTTTTGCCGCCTCGTCGTCTAAAATACCGCCTGAGCCTGTTATAAGAAAATCTTCAAAGGTGTCTTTTTCTAAATTTTCAGCGGTGTAAAGCGCAACTTTTTGCGCGCCGCCAAGCTCAAGTTTGGTTATTATGTAGCAGACTTTTATCATTGTTTACAAACTCTCCGCGTTTATCTTCTCTGCCAATTCTTTTGCGTCTTTTATATTTTTTTCTATAAAAGAGTATTCCCACGCGCCGTAGCGGCCTATGGAAAATATATTGTGTTTAACTAAAAAGCTGTTTATAACCTGCAGGGCGCGTTCGCGGTTTTTGTCAAAAATAACATAACCATAGGGCATATCTACTATATTTATTGCGCTTATCCCGTCGGAGTTTCCTATAAAACCGGCTTTTTTTAAATCTTTTATCACATTCCGGCTGCTTTTGTATTTCCCGTTTAAACTTGAAAATTCCACGTAAAAACCGTAAGAGTTTTTTGGAGCCGTTTTTGCGTTTACGTTTGAATATACGCCGATTCTGTAAAAAGGAAATTTTGATTCCGGAAGATACAGCCAGTGAACGCCTTTTAAATTTTTCGCGATTCCCGTTGCGGCTTTCACGCCGATATTTACGCATCTTACAGAGTTGCATACAAGTTTTGCAGCCGCTTTTTTTACGTTTGCAGGCACGTTGGAAATTTGTTTTATAAGTTCCGTAAGAGGCTGCGTTGAGATAATTTTATTATATTTGTATTGTTTGCAGCCTGCATGGACAACTTTATTTTTTATATCAATCTTTGTTGTTTTAGAATTATATTCGGGCTTAACTTTTTTTAGCATTCCGTTAATTAGCGCCTGACAGCCTTTGTTTTTCGGATAGTAAAATACGCTGTTGTAGCCGTAATGCTCTTTGTTTTTTGAATATGCCGATTCCACTATTGTTTTGGCGTCAGGTTTTGGCACAAAAGGTCCCGACCATGCCGCAGTCATTTTTTTTAAGTCGTAGCTCCAAAGTTTTTGGTTGTATGGTTGCATAAAGTATTTTGTTATGCCGCTGCCAAACATTGCTTTGCTCCAATCTATAAACGGCATTGAAGTAGATATTGCGATTTCTTTTCTCTTTAAAATTCCGTCAACGCATTCTTTTTTTATTTTATTGTTTAAATAATACAGGTTTGCCTGAAAAGGATACGGCACAAACGTTTTGTCTAAATATATCGCGGCGTTTCTTTTTATTTCATCTGTGCCGCCGGTAAGTTTTTCTACGAGTTTTTTTATTTTTTTGTCTTTAATATGAATGAAATGCCCCGAGCAGTCAAAAGTAAATCCGTCTTCGTAAAACGATGCGCAAAGTCCGCCGGCGTAAGGTTTTGCTTCCAAAACCGCGTAGGGCTTTTTTAAAAAATATGCCGCTGTAAGACCGGATATTCCGGCGCCTATAATAACGGTTTTTGGCATTATTCCACCTTAACCGACGCAAGTTTAATGCTTGCCGCCCATAAACATATAAAAATAAACAGAAAAAGCATAAGCGCGTAAACGCCGCTGAGTTTTGTAAAAAAATATGCGCATACGGCAAGCGCTATGCAAACCGCGTAAGTTATAAGAAGAATATTTTTTCTTTTTAATCCCATCATTTCAAGACGCAGAGCGTAATGATCTTTGCTGCCCATAAAAGGCAGTTTTCCTTTGCGGATTCTAAACCAGCTGACAAGAAACGTTTCATAAATAGGCACCGCAAGAATAAATAACGGCGCAAATAATCCTATTTCGTGGATGCTTGTGTATTCCGTGCCCATGGCAAGACTTGCAAGAATAAAACCTATAAAAAGACTTCCGGTATCGCCCATGAAAATCTTTTTTGATTTTGAAAGATTAAACGGCATAAAGCCAATCAATGCGCCCGCCAAAGCTATGGCGCAAAAATTTACGTATATTTGTTCCGTTGGAAGAGATATAAATAAAAATGCGAGGGCGGCGATAGTTGCAATTCCGCTTGAGAGCCCGTCCATAATATCTATTATGTTGAAAGCGTTAGTTATTCCCACTATCCAAAAAATGCTTACAAGACACGAAAGCCAATAAATTGAAATAAAATTTATTCTTATGTCAAAACCAAAAACTACAATGCATGCCGCCGCAAATTGTATAAATAATTTTGATTTAAACCCAAGACCTTTAAACTTCGCGTCGTCTATAAGCCCTAAAAATAAAACGACGAGCGCTCCGATGATAATTCCTCTCAAACTTCTTAAAGTTCCGTCGGGAAAACTTGTTGAATATCTGACCGCAAACAAAGAAACAAGCCAGCCTAAAGCTATAGCTACGCCGCCAAGGTAAGGCGTGCTTATTTTGTGCGTTTTAACTGCCGTTACCGGATTATCTAACACATTCAGTTTTTTTGCAAGCAGTCTGCATAAAGGCGTTGCAAGTATTGAAATAATTAATGCCGTAACAAATGCCGTCAAATAAAGAATTTCAGAACTCATATTTTATCTCCCGATGCTTTCGGTTTAAATATTTTTTGAGGAAGTATATGCAGTTTATGAAGCGCAAATCTAAATAAAATTAAAAGCGTTTCAAGCCCGTATTTAGAACTTCTTATAAAATTTATTGAAGACGCTTCTTTAAAATACTTTGCGGTAACCGGAATATCGCCTATTCTAAGCCCGCATGCCGCCGCCTGAACAATTATGTGCTGGTCAAAAACAAAGTCGTCGGAATCAAGTTCAAAACGGACAGTTTCAAGCGCTTTTTTTGAAAATGCTCTGTAACCCGTGTGATACTCTCCCAAGTTTAATCCTAAAACTAAATTTTCGGTTATTGTAAGACATCTGTTGAAAAAATATTTATAAAACGGCATTCCGCCTTTTAGCGCTTCTTTGCGCGTGCGTATTCTGTTTGCCATCATAATGTCGCAAACGTCGTCGGCTATAAGACCTGCCAGAAACGGAACAAGGCGCGGGTCGTATTGATAGTCCGGGTGAAGCATAACTACAATATCGGCTCCGTCTTCCAATGCGGCTTTATAACAAGTTTTCTGGTTTCCGCCGTAGCCTTTGTTGACATCGTGCGATATAACTTTAAGTCCGAGATTTTTGGCAACTTCCGCCGTGTCGTCTTTTGATAAATCGTCAACAAGAATTATTTCGTCGTAACTTCCTTTCGGAATATCGTCTAAAGTTTTTTTGAGAGTTTTTGCCGCGTTGTATGCCGGCATAACTATTATCACTTTATTCTTTTTCATTTTTATTATCCTCAATTTTTGCAAACTTGAACAAATCGTTAAAAGAAATTTTAGTTTTCACTATGCTTGCCGAACCCAAAATAAATATAACGCCGATCTGTATAAAATGATACGTTAAAATACACGCCACCGCTTTTGACGCCTCTATGGAAAGTCCTTGTATAAGAGCAAGATTGCTTCCGAAATATTCAAATGCGCCGATATATCCGGGAGCGGTAGGCACTATGGCGCCTATTCCTATTATTATTACGGTAAAAAGTCCGCCTAAAATAACATGCGGCAAATTAATGCCGAACGCATACGCGGCTATGACAAGAACCGCGCTTTCGGTAAGCCAAATCAGCGCGGACATTAAAAACGAAATTAAAAAAGCCGACGGTTTCTTAAGCGTTGCAAGCCCGCCGGTAAACTTGTCAAAAAGTTCGCTGACAAGGTTTTTTATTCTGTGCGGCAACGGAAGTTTTGAAACAAGCTGTAACGCTTTTTTTTCATGCTTTGTTATTAAAAAAAGAATTACAAGCCCTATTCCGAAAACAACGGCGCAAACATAAAAAGATTTTTTTATTATTTCGGGAAACGGCATAACAAGCATTATTACAAAGAAAGACGCTACAAATATAATTATGTCAAAAAGTCTTTCTACCACAATTGTGGCAAGAATTGAGCTTCTTGAAATTTTCAGTCTCTCGCCGGTAATTTTTGCGCGAACAAGTTCGCCTATGCGCAGAGGGATAATATTATTCATAAAAAATCCTAAAATCGTATAAGGAAGATTTTCAAAAACGCGGGTTTGTTTAATGGGTAAAATCATGAAGTAGTAACGAATGCTTCTTAAAATATATGTGAAAGCGTATAACGCGGCGGCAAGCAGCAGCAAAACGCAGTTTGCTTTTTTTATAGTGTCAAACGTTGCCGTAAAATCAATATTTCTAAACGTCAAATATATCAGCGCTGAGCTTATTATAACGCCTGCAAGTATTTTAAAAAAATGTTTCTTGAGCATTTTATATTCCTAAAACAGAGTTTAAAAAATTGGTTTCTGCCGAAAATACGGCATTTGCCAGCGCATTTGCAGGCGGAAGAAAAATAGTTAGAAAAGTTGCCGCTGAAAGAAACGGCGCAAAGGGCAGATAACTTTTTCTGCTTATTTTTTTAAGTAATATTAAAATTATGCCCGCAATGCTTCCAAGACACGCCGCTATAAAAACGGCAAATAAAACTTTTTCCCACCCAATCCACGCTCCGACGGCTGCCATAAGTTTTACGTCTCCGCCGCCGAGGGTTTCTTTTTTGTAAATAAGCTTGCCTAAAGCGCCCATAATTATCATAACCGCGCCGCCGGTTATCAACCCGATGCCGGAATTCAAAAATCGCTGTTGTAAATTTGCGCCGAGTTCAATATTAAAAAAACAAAACACTCCGGCGAGAACAATAAGCACTATGCAAAATATGTCCGGTATAATTCTAACATAGTAATCTACTGCCGATATTACTATTAAAATAAATGCAAAAAATATAAAAAAAAGAAACTGAAAAGAAAATCCGTATTTTATAAAAAGAGCGACGCTTGCCGCGGCTGATATTAATTCTATAAAAATATATAGAGTTTTCTTTTTTTTAGATATGACTGTTGCCGCTTTTGCGGCAAAATTGCCGATGATAAGTCCGAAAACCAAAACCGTTAATATGGCGGCGGCAAATGTCATTATAATTGGTTCCAAACGTTTCCGTGAGAATCCGTGTGCGTGCAGTTAATCCAGATTTGCCCTTTTATTTTGCCGGTAGAATCCGGCGCGTCGTCGGATTTATACGCCCAGCCTCCGGTATCAGGATTTTTGTCAAAATCCGACGTAGTTATGTCGTTAGTTTTGCGGTGATGTCCGGTATATGCGGTAGGGATTTTGTCAATATATTTACTGTCGTCGGTAAGCTCTTTTATAATATCCGTTGACGGATAAACGCCGTTGTTATCGCCGTAATACATTGCTATGGCGCTTCTTAACGAACCTAACGAGCCTTTAGTTGCGCCTTCTTTAGATTTTTCTATTATGCTCGACAGTTTTGGAATTACTATAATTGCAAAAATTATCGCTATCATTACAGCTATGCATATTTCTATTTTGCCGAAACCGTTTTTCTTATCCATTTTTACTCCTCTGTTGTATGTGTTGTTGCAATTTTTTTGATACGTGCGCAGGAACAAGCCCTTCTGTTTTTCCGCCAAGCGTTGCAATTTCTTTGACCATGCTTGAAGATAAAAACGTATATGCCTGATCTGGCATAAGAAAAACTGTTTCTATTTTCTTATACAGTTTTCTGTTCATTAAAGCCATTTGAAATTCATATTCAAAATCCGAAACGGCTCGCAGCCCTCTGATAACAACAAAAGTGTCGGTTTTTTTCAAATAGTCGGCAAGAAGTCCGGCAAATGAAATGACTTTTACATTTTTTAGATTTTTAGTTGATTTTTTAAGCAGTTCCACGCGTTCGGCAACAGAAAACATGTGATTTTTGCTGGCATTTTCGGTAACTGCAACAACAAGGTTAGGAAACATGTCCGCGGCTCTTGTTATAATGTCTAAATGACCGTTTGTAATAGGGTCAAAACTTCCGGGATATACGGCGGTAATTTTTTTGTTTTTCATATTGAAAATTATATTAAATTCTTAAGCGCGCGGTCAACCGACATTTATAAATTTCAGCTTATCGGCAAATTTTTGCGCTATCAGCTTTTTTAGGGTTAGGTTTTCGCTCTTTTCAAGCTTGGGATCATCTTCAATAAGTTTTCTTGCGCAGTCTTTTGTAAACTCTATAATATCGGCGTCTTTTATAAGGTCTCCGGCTTTAAATTCCGGAAAACCGTGTTGAGTTGTGCCCATGAACTCTCCGGGACCTCTCATTTGTAAATCTTCTTGGGCAATTTTAAAACCATTATTTGTTTGAGCCATTATGCTAAGCCTTTTGCGCGCATTTTCGCTTTTTACCGAACCTACAAGATAACAGTAAGATTGTTTTTTCCCTCTTCCTATGCGTCCGCGAAGCTGATGAAGCGCGGAAAGCCCGAATCTGTCGGCATGCTGAATTATCATAACTGTGGCGTTAGGAACGTCTATGCCAACCTCAATAACCGTTGTGGCAATTAAAACGTCAAACTCTTTGTTTTTGAAACTTTTCATAACCGCATTTTTTTCAGCCGGTTTCATTTTTCCGTGCAGCAGACCTACTTTGAAATTTTTAAAATAGCTTTCGGATAGTTTTTCGGCTTCAACGGTTGCGGCTTTAAGTTCTATTTTGTCGGACTCGTCTATTAACGGAAATACGATATACGCCTGCCCGCCGCTTTTAAGTTCTTTAACGGCGTTTGCATAAGCCGCGGATTCGGAAACAATATAAGTTTTTATCGGTATTCTTCCGGGAGGAAGTTCGTTTATTGTCGTCATATCCATTTCGCCGTAAAGCGTCATTGCAAGAGCTCGCGGTATTGGCGTTGCCGTCATCATTAGGGTATCCGGAGTTTTTGCTTTCGCAAGCGCGCGCGATTTTTGCATAACGCCGAATCTGTGCTGTTCGTCAACAACTACGAGCGCAAGATTTTTAAACTCTATTCTGTCTTCTATTAAAGAGTGCGTTCCCACGACTACCGTTGTTTCTCCGCTTATTATTGAAGAAAGAATTTTATCTCTGTCGCTTTTTTTCTTAAGCGTTGAAGAAGTGGCTAAAACCGTTTGCACGCCGAGACCTTCAAACATATTTGATATTGTAAGATAATGCTGCTGGGCAAGAATTTCCGTGGGCGCGGCAATCATAGACTGGTAGCCGTTTTCCGCCGCAAGAAGTATTGCGCTTAAAGCTACTACGGTTTTGCCGGAACCGACGTCTCCCATAATCATTCGGTTTGCTGGCAGTTCGTTTTGCATGTCGGTAAAAATTTCATTGATGGCTTTTTTTTGCGCTTTTGTAAACTCAAATGTAAGGTTATTTTTAAAGGGCGTTAAAAGAGTTTTTTTAATTTCATATTTTTGTTTTTTCGGATCTTTTTTTATGTGCGCTCTTGAAAGCGCAAGCGCGGACTCTAAAACAAAAAACTCCTGCAGGGCAAATGCTCGTCTTGCGTTTTCGGCGTCTTGCATACTTTGCGGATAATGTATTTTTTTTAGAGCTTCGCGCGCGGATATTTTGCATTGCTCAAACTGCGGTATTATATCCGATATGTCGTAATAAATATCCGCAAGAGAAGTTACTGCAGATTTTACGGCGGCTCTTATTACTTTTTGGCTTAAACCTTCCGTTGCAGGGTAAACGGGAATTATTTTGTTGAAAAATTCAGGTTTTGCGTCAGGCGAATCCGTTATTTCATAATCTTGAACGTTTATGTAGCGCGCGCCTATCTCCGCTTTGGCGTCTCCGAAAATATAAGCAAATTTATTTTGCGCAAATGAATTTTTTATTGAAGCAAAAACATCTACTTTGGAATACGAGCTTTTCTTTCTGAAAAAACGCACGTAAGTCATGCCTGAAGAATCAAAAATTTCCACGTCTAAAATAGAAAGTCCCATGGAAAGTTTTCTTTCGTAGGATTTGCCGATTTTGCCCGATATGCATGCGTGAGGCGTAAAGTAGGCTTCTGAAATGGGCGCTGTTTGCGTTCTGTCCTGATATTGAGCCGGAAATAAAGTAAGAAGATCTCCCGCGCTTTTAACGCCGAGTTTTAGAAACGCCAAAGCCCTTTTAGGACCTATTCCTTTGATATACTTTACATCGCTGTTTAAATTCATTGCTTTCATTATACAATAAGTTGCAAAATCAGGCAAAATTTTATATACTCTCAAAAAGTTATTTGCAACAATAATCGGAGGTAGTAAAAAATGTCTTATAAATGCGTAGTTTGCGGAAAAGGTTCATCATCTGGAAATACAATCAGCCATTCACATAAGGCTTCAAAAAGACTTTTCAGACCTAATCTTCAAAGCTTAAATATTTTGCTTGACGGCAAAAAAACCCGCGAGTATGTTTGCACCTCATGCATAAAGTCAAACAAAGTTAAAAAGGCAATTTAGAACGGCAAAGTGAAAAGTTGAAAGTGAAAAGTTAAAATAACGACAACAACATAACAAAAAAAACAAACACTGAAAATTCAGTGTTTGTTTTTTTTGTTTATTTCCACTTTTCACTTTAAAAGATGTAATGAGCACATCTAATATTTAGCAAACGTGGATTGCCGATTACGGATTTCGGCAATGACACACAAGTGTGTCACTTTTCACTTTGTTGTTTCGTGTTCTCTTAAGTATTTTCTTATTCTGGCTCGGGCGTGAGCGGTTGTGGCGAATTCTAACCAGTTTGCGCTTGGTCTTATGTTGTTTCTTACTAAAATTTCGCAGATGTCGCCGTTGTTTAGCTTGGCGTTAATAGGCGCTATTTTTCCGTTAATTTTTGCGCCCATGAATTTATCGCCGATATCCGAATGAACCGCGTAAGCAAAATCAAGACATGTTGCTCCTAAAGGTAATTTTATAAGTTGTTTTGCGGGAGTAAAAACAAATATTTGTTCAAAGTTGCATTCGGTTTTCAGCGAGTCTAAAAACTCGTTTGAATCCGTTGTTTCCCCTTTAAATTCCAAAAACTTTTTTAGCCAGTCCAATCTGTCTTCCGCCGTCATATTTTTTGCGTCTTCTTTTGCCCCTGTTGCGCCGGTTTCAACATTTTTTTTATAACGCCAGTGAGCAGCCACTCCGTATTCTGCCCGCTGGTGCATTTCTTCCGTGCGTATTTGCGTTTCAACAATTGCGCCTTTGTCGGAAATTATTGTTAAGTGCAGCGACTGATACATGTTTGGTTTGGGCAAGTTTATATAATCGGTAAATGAATTTTCCAAAAGTTTAAAGTTGGAATTTATTGTGCTTAAAATAGCGTAGCAGTTTTCAACCGTGTCGGTAATAACCCTAAGTCCGAATAAGTCTTGAATTTCCGAGAACGGTTTATTCTGCCTTTGCATTTTTTTGTAAATACCGTAAAGATTTTTAGGTCTTGCCGCGGTTCTGAAAGCAATGTGCGACGGCGCAAGTTTATTTTTAAGCTGGGTTTCAACTTCGGTAAGGTTTCGTATGTCGTTTTCGGCTCTTTGTTCAAGCTGGTTTTTTATTAAATGATATTCTTCGGGCTGTAAAATTTCAAATGCCAAATCTTCAAGCTCGTTTTTCCATTTATAAATGCCGAGTCTATGCGCAAAAGGAGCGTAAAGCGTGAGCGATTCGCTTGCAATATTTTTTTGCTGTTGAGGCGTAAGATACTTCAGGGTGCGCATATTGTGAAGTCTGTCGGAAAGTTTAATTATAATAATACGGATATCTTTTACAACAGCTAAAAGCATTTTGCGCCAATTTTCGGCTTGTTTTGTTATGTTATCGTCAAACTGGTATTTGTTAAGTTTTGTTACGCCGTTTACAAGAGAAGTTATTTCATTTCCAAACTCTTTTTGAAGTTCCGGTTCGGTAACGAGAGTATCTTCCAAAATATCGTGCAAAAGCGCCGCGGCTATTGTAGGCGCGTCCATTTTAATTTCGGCAAGGTTTAACGCTGCCGCTACAAGGTGGCGCAAATAAGGCTCGCCGGAAGCTCTTGTTTGGTAAGAGTGCGCGCACGAAGCGTAGTCGTAAGCTTTTTCAATAAGCTTAAAATCCGATTCGTTTAAATAAGATAACGCTGTTTTTAATTCTTCCATTTTATATTACCGCGCGGACAGAAACCGCCGCTTTATAAAAATCTTGTTTTGAAATTTTTTGTTGCAAAGCCGCACAAGATATTTCAATATTTTTTATTTTAAAACCAAGTCCTAAAGAGTATTTGGCGTTTTCGGCAAGAAAATCAAAATTATTTTCAATGCCGGCGCGCACGCATAAGAAATTTGTCAAATATTGTTCTATTCCGAAATGAAGCGCATTTTTTTCTAAATTTCCGGATCTGTAATATTTTTTGTCCCAGTCTAAAGCCATGCTTAAACCTTTTAAATTGTATCCCAAACCCGCTCTAATTGTGAAAGGCTGCTGCTGATAACCGTAATCGTTCCAAAACATAAAGGCTACGATATTTTTTAGGTTTATCCCTAAATTTATATTTTTAGAGAGATTAAACAACAAAGAATAATCTATAGAAAATCCGTTGCCGGAAATTATATCCGCATTTTGACCGGTTAGAGGGTCTAAATACGCATATCCGATTTTTCCGTATAAATAAGACAAACTTATTGCCTGCGAAGCCCCCGCGCTGCCTTGTTTTGCAAAAGATACGCCTATGCGGCTTATTGAAATTTCAGCATGCGAGTTAGCGTCAAATATAACGGAATTATCCGATAACGATTCCCAGAAAAAAGAACCGGAGTCTTTAACTAAAAATGCGCTTGTAAGACCTTGCCCCGAAGGATTGTTAATTGCAACGTCATTTGAGTTTGCGTTTGATTTTATTGAGAAAACTGCATTTGCGTTTAAAAACGAGCCTTGGAAATTTGCAAGATTTGCGGGGTTATAATAAAAAGAATCTTTATCGGCAGATAAAAGTCCGGCGCCGGCTGAGCCCATAGCCATAGTTCTTGCGCTTGGCGCAAAACCGTCGTAAGAGTTTGCGCTAACAGGCGCTGATTTTGCAAAAACATTGCATACGGTAAATGCGGACAGTAAAAAAAATACAACTAATATATGTGCAATATTCATATTACAAAACTTGTGTTTGCGTTAATTTTTTATAAGCGCCGTTTTCAATTTTAATTAACTCTTCGTGCGTTCCGAACTCTGCTATTTTGCCCAAATCCATAACTATAATTTTGTCCGCGTTTTTTATTGTTGAAAGTCTGTGAGCTATTAAAATTACGGTTCTGTTTTTCATTAAGTTTTCTACGGCGGTTTGAACTAATTTTTCAGATTCGGAATCAAGCGCGCTGGTGGCTTCGTCTAAAACTAAAATAGGAGGGTTTTTCAACATTGCCCGCGCTATTGAAATTCTTTGCTTTTCTCCGCCGGAAAGTTTCATTCCCCTTTCGCCTACGGGCGTATCGTAGCCTTGAGGGAGTTTTGTTATTAAATCGTGAATATTTGCGTTTTTTGCGGCGCGTATTATATCTTCCATAGACGCGTCAAAACTTCCGTAAGATATATTGTATTTAACGGTATCGTCAAAAAGCAAAACATCCTGCGAAACTATTCCTACTTGCGAACGCAGCGATTCCAATGTAACTTTTTTTATATTGTTTCCGTCTATAAATACTTCGCCGGAATTAGGATCGTAAAATCTTAAAAGCAAATTTGCGATAGTGGTTTTTCCGGAACCGGAATGCCCTACAAATGCCACCGTTTCGCCGAAATTTATTTTAACGTTAAAATTCTCAATTACGTTTTTATCAGGCAAATATCCGAAATCTACATTTTTATATTCTATAAAACTGCTGAATATAGGCAAAGCAACGGCGTTAGGCGCATCTTGTATGGAAGGCTGCGCGTCCATAATTTCAAACACCCTTTCATAAGCCGTTATTGCGCTCTGAATTTGTGAATTTACGGATGAAAAGCGTTTTACCGGCTCGTACATTTGCCCCACAGCCGCCACAAAGGCAATAAACGCGCCGGCAGTCCAAACTCCGCTGATAACGTCTTTACCGCCCAAAAATAAGATTACGGAAACCGCTACGGCGCCTATGAAGTTCATCGTAGGGCTTGAGCGGGCAGAAACTCTTGCCGAGCCCAAAGCTATTCCGTAATATTTTAAATTGTCGCTTTGAAATTTGTCATCTTCGTGCCGTTCGCTGTTGAAAGCTTTTATAACAGAAAACCCGTTAAGCATTTGGTGAAGAGATGCATAAATTTCCGCTATTTGCTGTTGTCCGGCTTTTGATTGTCTGCGCATTTTTCTTGCAAAAGACACCAAAGGAAAAGCCGCCAAAGGAAAGCCCACAAAGGCTATAAGCGAAAATTTCCAATTCAAATAAAATGCAGCCGCCAGAAGACCTATAAAGGTAAGAGAGTCTCTTATAAGAGCCACGGGAATGGTAACTATTGCGTTTTGAAGCGCGCCCAAGTCGTTTGTAATTCTTGACATCATTTTAGGAGACGAGTTTTGAACGTAAAAATCGTGAGAAAGATAAATAAATTTTTTATACATATCCATTCTTAAATTTCTGATTACATTTTGCCCCACATAACTTAAAAGATAACTTCTTCCGTAATCAAATAACCCCTTAAGCGCAAAAATTGCGGGCACTGCAATTGCGGCAAAAACAAGCATTGTGGAATTTTTATTTACAAAAATTCCGTCTATAGCTTTTACCAAAACGGCAAGCAAAGACATTGTAACGCCGGCGAAGGCGCTCATAAATACAACGGCTATTATAAGCCTTAGAAGATAAGGCTTAAGATATGAATATAATTTTTTAAAGTTTATTTTTTTCTTTTCAGCCATAATATTTCCTATAAACTTTGCATCTGATTTAGTTTTCTATATACGCCGTTTTCAAGCTTAATTAACTCTTCGTGAGTTCCGGATTCCACTATTTTACCCGCGTCCATAACAACAATCTTATTTGCGTTTCGGACAGTTGCAAGCCTGTGGGCTATTAAAACTACGGTTCTGTTTTTCATTAAATCGTCAATGGCTGTCTGCACCAATTTTTCGGACGTTGAATCAAGAGCGCTGGTAGCTTCGTCCAAAACTAAAATAGGAGGGTTTTTCAGCATTGCTCTGGCTATTGAAATTCTTTGTTTTTCCCCGCCCGATAATTTTGCTCCGCGCTCGCCTACTAAAGTATCGTAACCGTTTGGAAGTTTTGATATAAAACTGTGCGCATTCGCATTTTTTGCGGCGGCGATAATTTCGTCCATGGACGCGTTAAAACTTCCGTAAGATATATTGTATTTAACGGTATTGTCAAAAAGAGTAACATCCTGCGTTACTATGCCTATCTGCTTTCTTAAGGAATCAAGCGTTACGTTTTTAATATTTATACCGTCAATTATTATCTCTCCGTTTTTAGGGTCGTAAAACCTGAGCAAAAGATTTGCAAGAGTGGTTTTGCCCGAGCCGGAATGACCTACAAAGGCAACGGTGTGTCCGTATTTAATTTCAACATTAAGGTTTTTAATTGTATCTTTTTCAAGAGTGTAGCCGAAAGTTACGTCTTTATATATTATTGAGTTGCGGAAAGGTTTTAATTCTGCCGCGCCGGGCGCGTCTTTAATTGACGGAACTTCGTCTAAAACTTCAAATACTCTTTCGGATGCCGATATTGCGTTTTGTATTTGCGAATTTACTCCGGCAAGATTTTTGATAGGTTTATACATTTTAGTTACCGCATAGAAAAAAACCATAAAAGCGCCGGGAGACCACACGCCCGAGATTACGTCTTTGCCGCCAAGAAGCAAAAGAAGCGCGCCGGCAAGCCCGCCTATAAACTCTACAAAAGGAGACTGCCGCGCATCTACCCTAACTATGCCCATTGATATGCCGTAAGCTTTATCGTTTTCATTTTGGAAACGCGCAACTTCATGCTTTTCAGTATTAAACGCTTTAATAACCGAAAAACCGTTTAGCATTTGGTGTATTGAAGAGTATATTTCCGCCGTTTGCTGCTGTCCGGCTTTTGAAGCTTTTCTCAATCTTTTTCCAAAAACGTAAAGCGGCACAGCCACAAGCGGCAGCCCCACAAGCACAAGAAGAGAAAATTGCCAGTTAAGATAAAAAACATAAACAGCCATAAATATAAATGTAAGAAGCTCTTTTACAAGCGACGACGGAACGCCTACGATTGCGCCTGAAACAATGCTTAAATCGTTTGTAACTCTTGACATCATTTTTGCCGAAGAGTTGCGCACATAAAAATCGTGGGATAAAGACATAAGTTTATTGTGAAGTTTAAGCCTTAAATCTTTTATTACGTTTTCGCCGACGTAACTTAACAGATAAGAACGTCCGTAATCACAAATGCTTGTAAAAGCAAATATAAGCGGAATAAGAAGTGCTATTTTCAAAAGCATTTGAACGGAATCGCTTCTTTCAAATATAACGTTTATGAAATCTTTCAACTTTGTTAAAACGAACCAGTCAAAAAACGCGTATAATATCATAAAAATTAAGGCGGCAATAAATCTGCCTTTATACGGTTTTAGATATTCATACAGTTTTTTTATTTTTGTTTTCTTTTTCATAAATTTATTTGTCGGTCGCAATAAGTTCGGCTGTTCTTTTTGAAACGCCGGGCGCTCCAAGCGCTTGTCTAAACGAAAGAAGTTCGCTCACTTTTTGACGATAGTTATTTGGATTTAACTGCTCTATAACCGCATTTGCTATATTTTCCGCACGCGCCGCATGTTGAATAAACTCCGGAACTATTTCTTTGTTCGCTAAAATGTTTACTATAGTTATATATTTTACTTTTGCGATAAGCCGCATAATAAAATAATTAAAGTAAGCCAGCTTATACATTACAACCATGGGAATGCCAAAAAGCGCGTTTTCAAGGCTTACCGTTCCGGACGGGCAAACTGCAATATTTACAGATTTTCTTTTCTCTTGATTGTTGTCCGAAACAAGCTGTATGTAATCCGGCAAAACTTTGTTTGAAAATTCAAAATTTTTGCCGGCGCTAAATATTATAAAGTTTGCATTAAGTTTTTCTCTTAAAATTTTTGCCGTTTCCAAAAGAATAGGAATGTGCTTTTTTACAACGCTTTTTCTGCTTCCCGGAAACAAACCTACAACCGGCGGGTTTGAAATTTCAAAATTATCTTTGGCGGATATTTTATCTATTAAAGGATTTCCCACAAAAACCGCATCCACGCCGTTATCTTTGTATAATTTCTCTTCAAACGGAAAAATTACAAACATTTTACGAACAACTTCTTTGAGTTTTTTTATTCTTCCCGCGCGCGACGCCCACACCTGCGGACTAACGTAATAATATACCGGAATATTAAATTTCTTTGCAAGACGGCCTACAAATATATTGAAACCGTAATAATCCACAAGAATTACTTTGTCGGGTTTATTTTCTTTAAAGCTGTTTTCAATTTTTTTTAAAACTTTTTTTAAGAAAAAAATTTGGTTTACAACAAAAAATCCGAAAGCGTTTATGTTTACTATGTCTTCAATGAAGCTGTCGGAAACGGATTTTAAATTATCCCCTCCGGCAGACTCAATAAAACAGGAAGGAGCAATTTTTTTTATTTCGCGAATTAAATTTGCGGCATGTATTTCGCCGGACAAATCTCCCGCTGATATAAATATTCTGTTGTTTGGCATTAAAATACCATGTGCTTTAAAATATTTAACGCAAGCTCTACGGCGTCTCTGCCCTGTTCGCCGGCAACGGCTGGTTTTTTACCGTCTATAATACTTGTAAGGAAGTTGTCAAGCTCGTAAAATAACGGTTCATTGGAAGGAATTTTAGGTTTTTTGATTTCTATGTCTAAAAGAGAAGTCATTTTTTGGACGCCTTCTTTTTGCTTGTATATTTTTACGCTCTTTCCGGCATAATCTACCGATATGTAAGCGTCCGGCTGGAAAATTCTTATTTTTCTGTATCTGTCTATTGTAATTCTGCTTGCGGAAACGTCCGCAACGCAGCCGTTTGCAAATTTTAAACGCACCTTTGCAATGTCTTCGGTGTCTGACAAAACTTTTGCGCCGTGCGCTTCAAGAGAAACAACTTTATCTTTAACAAGATAAAACAGCATATCTAAATCGTGAACCATTAAATCTAAAACAACGCCGATATGCGCGGTTCTGGGGTCATAAGGCCCCAGTCTGTTTATTTCAATAAATTTAGGATTGTTGACAAACGGCGCCGCCGCTATTATTGCAGGGTTAAATCTTTCAACATGTCCCACCTGCAAAACTAAATTTTTCTTTTGAGCTATTTCTATAAGTTCTTCCGCCTGCG
Source organism: Endomicrobium proavitum (assembly GCF_001027545.1). Lineage (NCBI taxonomy): Bacteria > Pseudomonadati > Elusimicrobiota > Endomicrobiia > Endomicrobiales > Endomicrobiaceae > Endomicrobium > Endomicrobium proavitum. The sequence continues at coordinate 572,801 of NZ_CP009498.1, read as the reverse complement.
CGACATCTAATGTAAACGGTTTTTCAACAAGGCAGTGAACTCCGCTTTCCAAAAGAGGTTTTGCAATTGCATAATGAAACTGCGTGGGCGCTGAAATAACCGCAGCGTCAACTTTTCCTATAAGAAAATTAAAATCCGTTATGTGCTGCGCGTTGTTGGCTTTGGCTATTTTTTCGCCGCGTTTAACGTCGGTATCTACAACGTATTCAAGTTTAGAGCCGGGGTGCTGACCGAGAATTCTGGCGTGGTGCTGACCTAAAGAGCCCGCGCCGATAACTGCGGTTTTAACGATGTTCATTTTTTATATCCTCTTACAACATCTATAACTCTTTGAACGTCGGCTGCCGACAATGACGGGTGAACCGGCAAAGATACGGCTTCTTTTGCGGCTTGTTCGGCATTAGGGCAAAGCCCGGATTTATATCCGAGCTGTTTATAATAAGGCTGTTTATATAAAACGCAGTCGTAATAAATTCCGCAGCCCACGCCGTTATCTTTTAAATATTGCATGAATTTTTCGCGTTCAGCCGGATTTATTCTTATTGTATATTGATGAAACACATGCCTTGTTTTTAAAGGCACTATCGGCGTTTGTAAAAAAGCTAAATCTTTAAACGCTTCGTTGTATTTATTTGCGTTTGAAATTCTTTTTGCTATCCAGCTTTCAAGCTGCTCAAGCTGCGCAATGCCGATTGCCGCCGCTAAATTTGTAAGTCTGTAATTGTATCCTAAAACCGTAAATGTGGAATGCCCGTCTCTTCCGTGGTTTATAATTTGTCTGCCGTATTTGTCTGCTTTTGCATCGTTGGTAAGAGTTATGCCGCCTTCGCCCGTCATCATGTTTTTAGTGGCGTAAAAAGAAAATGCCGCAGCGTCGCCGAAAGAGCCAACTTTCTTATTTTTATATTGAGCTCCGTGAGCCTGACACGCGTCTTCTATAAGTTTAAATTTATATTTTTTCTTAAGTTTAAGTATTGCGTCCATATCGCAAGGAAGTCCGTAAAGGTGAACAATTACCACAGCTTTAACGTTCTTTTCTTTTTTAAGAATTTTTTCAAGCGAATCGGCGCTTATGTTAAAAGTTTCGGGTTCAATATCCGCAAAAACAGGTTTTGCGCCGCAAAAAAGAATAGAGTTTGAGGTGGCAATAAAAGAAAATGGCGTTGTAACTACTTTATCGCCGGCTTTAACACCGCACATTAAAAGCGCCGTGTGAAGAGATGTTGTGCCGTTTGCGTTTGCAATGCCGAATTTTGCGCCGGAATATTTTGCAAAAGACTGTTCAAACTGCGTTACATATTTTCCCGCGGCTAAAATTCTTGAATCTAAAACTTCATTTATTAGTTTTCTTTCTTTTTGTCCTATAACCGGAGCGGCAATGTTAATCATTTTTCCCTCTATTTTAAATCGGATTTTATTATAGAATAAACATTAACGTTACAAAATCTTCCGTCGTCATATTTTCCGCCGTTTCTGCGAAGCCCTTCAAAACGCATATTGCACTTTTGCATAACTTTTCCGGAAGGCGGATTTTCTACGTCGTGATATCCTTCAATTCTGTTATAGCCGGCTTTGGTTAGCATAAAATTGTTTCCCGCAAGAGCAACTTCCGTCATTACGCCTTTATTCCAAAACTTTTTTGACAGACAATAGCCTATGGAAGCGCTTTCTATTCTTTTGTTTATATCGTGATAGCTTATAAGCCCTATCATTTGTTTTGAAGATTTATCTTCTATAGCCCACTGATAAAAATCTTCTTTTGAATAATTGTTGAGCCAATCTGAAATAACTTTTTTTGTAACGCTTATGTCTTTATGCGCCGGCCAGTTCATATATTTTGCCACGTCTTCGTTGCTGCAAAAATCAAACATGGTCTGCGCATCGTCTAAAGTTACGCGTCTTAAAATAAATCTTTCTGTTTCAATGGTTTGCGTTCCGATATCTTTCATATTTATATTGCAATAATTGTTACGCCGGCTTTATTTGCTTTTTTTACTAACTCGTCTTTATCAAGTATTAATGTTGAGCCGGATTCAACGGCCATAGCGCGAATTTTATTTTCTTTTAACACGTCTATTGTACGCACGCCTATTACGGGAACGTCAAATCTAAAATCTTGTTTCGGTTTTGCCACCTTTATTACAATGGCGTTTTTCCCGCCGAATTTATACGCTCTTTTTATGCATTCGTCGGTTCCTTCTATAGATTCTATGGCTAAAACAGAGCGATCTTTAACCACCGCGGTTTGCCCTATGTCAAGACCGGCTATACCTTTTGCTATTTTAAAACCGAACGCAACGTCTTTACTCTCGGACGAACTTAATTTTTTACCCGATATAAGCCCTTTTTTTGCCATAAAATTTTTTAAATAATAATGAGACGGCAAAAGTTTTATTCCATCTTTTTTAAATTCGTTAGCTATTGCGCCCAAAATGGTGTCTGTTTTTTTGTTGACCAAACTTGCAATAAGTTTTGCCGCGCGGAAATCTAAATTAAAAAGCGAATAAATTCTAACGTGCTTTACCTGCCCTGCCATTATTACCGTTTTAACGTTTTCGCGTTTTAACGCATCTATAATTTTTTGCGATTTTCCCATATGAAACCAATAGGTTTTATCGCAAATTTTTTCAAGCGCAGGGTCGGCTTCTTCTTTTAACGCAATGCAGATAACTTTATCGCCGCTTTTTTTTATTTCTTGAGCGGCCAAAAAAGGAAACCTTCCGTTGCCTGCGATAAGCCCTATATTTTTCATTGTTATTATTCCGGTCTTGCTATTCCTCTTTTAGAGGTTTTTATAAATTCAACGATTTCTTTTACGTAAACGGAACCGCTTTGCGAAAGTTTTGCAAGCGCGTCGTTTAGCAAAAGTTTTGACGCAAAAAGAGTTTTATAAGCGTCTTTTACGTCGTTAATTTCATCTGCAGTCATTTTGCGTCTTTTCATTCCTACAAGATTTAATCCGTTTAGCTGCGCTCTGTAGCCTGCGCATAAAGCGTAAGGAATTATGTCCATGGTTACAGAAGTGCCTACGCCTGTCATAGAACCTTTGCCTATTCTGCAAAACTGGTGAATGCCCACGTTGCCGCTTACAAAAGCATTGTCGCCTATTTCAACGTGCCCGGCGGCGGAAGTATTATTTGCCATAATTACGTTGTCGCCTATTCTTGTGTCGTGCGCCGCGTGGGAAGCAGTCATAAAATAACAGTTTTTGCCGATAATGGTTTTGCCTGTTTTAGCGCTGCCTCTGTTAATTGTTACAAACTCTCTTAACGTTGTGCCGTCGCCGATATAAGCTTTTGAAGGCTCGTTTTTATATCCCAAATCCTGCGGAGGCGTTCCAACGGACGCGCCGTGAAAAATTTTACAATTGGAGCCGATTTCGCAATGTTCTATGTAAACATTTGTTCCTATAACGGTTCCGGATTTTATAATTACGTTAGGGCCTATGCACGAATAAGCGCCTATTTCAACATTATCTTCTATTGTGGCGCTTTTATCTATTATTGCCGAAGCGTGAATCATTTTACTTTTCCTTTGGACGAGCAATTCCTCTCTGGGAGGATTTAATAAAATCAGTTATTTCTTTAACATATTGCGACGCAATGCTTTCAAGTTTTTCAAGCGCGTCGTTTAACGGAAGTTTAGACATAAATAAAACTCTGTAAGCGTTTTTTATATCTTCTATTTCCGAAAGTTTCATCTGTTTGCGTTTAAGCCCTATTACGTTAAGACCGGCTAAAACGGCTCTGTCGCCCTGCGCTACGCAGTAAGGAATTATGTCCATTGCAACCATTGCGCCGCCGCTTATCATTGCAGATTTTCCTATTTTAGAAAACTGATGCACGCCTACGCTTCCGCTTAAAATTGCATCGTCGCCTATTTCAACATGTCCGGCGACTCCCGAGGTATATCCTATAATTACGTTATTGCCCAAAATACAATCGTGCGCTACGTGCGCGCTTGCCATTAAAAGGCAGTTTTTTCCGATGATTGTTTGTCCGGCGGCGGAGGTGCCTCTGTTTACGGTTACGCCTTCGCGCACAGTTGTGCCGTCGCCTATTACAACTTTTGTTTTTTCGCCTTTATATTTTAAATCCTGAGGTCTTTTGCCTATTGAAGAAAAATTAAATATTTCGCAGTTTGCGCCGATTTCTGCATATTCTATTACGCATTGCCCGTGAATTTTTGTTCCGGTTTTAATAATTGTTTCGGGGCCTATCACGGTATAAGGACCTACTTCAACATCCTTATCTATGACAGCGCTTTTGTCTATCACTGCCGTTTGGTGTATCATGTTTTTAGGCCTCTTTATCAACTATTATGAACATAAACTCAGCCTCGGTGGTAAGTTTTCCGTCAACAAAAGCCTGACCTTTTACTTTGCCACGTCTTCCGCTGTCTTTTATTGTTTCTACTCTAAGCTCAAGTAAATCGCCGGGCTTTACGGGTTTTCTGAATTTTGCGTTATCTATGGACATAAAATATGCAAGACAATTTTTCATTGTCGGTTTTGAAAGAAACATTACGCAGGAAGTCTGCGCCATTGCTTCAACTATTAAAACGCCGGGCATTATAGGAGCTCCCGGAAAATGTCCCTGAAAAAAACCTTCGTTGCCGCTTACGCATTTGTAGCCCACGGCTTTATTCGGCTCGGCGCTATTTATTTTTATTTTATCTATCATTACAAACGGATATCTGTGAGGTATAATTTTTAAAACTTCTTCATGCGTCAATATTTTTTCCCCTTCTTTAAGCGCAGGGCTTTCCATTACGTCCTCCGTATTATCTTTTTTTATTGTTGCTTTTTTAACAAACTCTTTTACAAAATTTATGTTGTTTAAATGTCCGGGTTTTTCCGCCGTAATTTTTGCTTTTATGGGTTTTCCGGCAAGATATAAATCGCCGATTAAATCTAAAATTTTATGGCGAACAAATTCGTCGGCGTATCTTAAAGGCTCCGGATTGTGAATGCCGTCTATGGAAATAACTATGGCGTTATCCATGTTGCCGCCCAAAGCAAGACCGTTTTTCTGGAGAGCTTCTATTTCATAATCAAAGCAAAACGTTTTTGCCGAAGCTAAATCGCTCAAATAAAAATCTTTATTTACGCAGGACACTTTCATTTCCTGATGCTTTAAATACGGATGGTCAAAGCCTATAGTGCATTCTATTTCAAGTTTGTCCGACGGGTATGCGGATATTTTTGTTTTTCCGGATTCAAAAATAACGGGTTCCGTTATTACGTAATACTCTTTGGGCGCGTCAAGTTCTTTTACGCCGGCTTTTGCCAGAGTTTCGGCAAAAACTTTTGCGCTTCCGTCAAGAATAGGTGGTTCTTCGTTATCAATTTCTATGGTAAGGTTATCTATGCCCAAAGCGTTGCACGACGACATTATATGTTCTATTGTGCTTACTCTTGCTTCGCCTTTTGCTATAACGCTTCCGCGCACAGCCATGTTAAGCAGGGCGTTTGAATACAATGCCGGAATTTCAGGTTTCCCGGACAAATCCGTGCGTATAAATTTAATTCCGGAATTTGCCGGAGCCGACTTAAAAACAACTTTACTTTTTTTGCCGGTATGTAAGCCTACTCCCTCTACATAAGCCTCTGCGGCTATGGTAGTTTGTTTAGCCATTTTGTTTAGTAGTCTCCAAATCTTTTTTTATTTTTCTTATGTCGTGATACATTTGAGGAAGATGCCTTAACGTGGCTCTTATTTTTATACTGTTTTGAAGATCTGTTATCGGGTTTCCGCCTACGATAGCGCCGTCTTCTAAATTTGCCGTAACTCCCGATTGAGCCGTTACGGTTACATTGTTTCCTATTTTTATATGACCTACTATGCCAACCTGCGCGCCGATAGTTACGTTGTTGCCCAATTGAGTGGAGCCTGCTATTCCGGATTCTGCAACTATAATACAATTTTTACCTATTTGAACATTATGCGCTATCATAACAAGATTGTCTATTTTTGTGCCGTCGCCTATTCTTGTTGCGTCAACGGTAGCTCTGTCTATTGTGGTGTGAGCGCCTATTTCCACGTCCGAACCTATTTCTACGCGCCCTATCTGAGGAATTTTATTGTTTACGCCGTCTATTGTGGCAAAACCGAAACCGTCGCCGCCTATTACTACCGACGGCTGCAAAATTACTCTGTCGCCCAGAGAACAGTTTTCTCTTATTACCGCGTTAGGATATATTATGCAGTCTTTTCCTATTTTGACATTTCTTCCTATGTAAACGTTAGGAAATATTTTTGTTCCGCTTCCGACAGACGCCCCATCTTCAATAACGACGTTGTGCCCTATGTAAACGTTTTCTTCCACAACCGCTTTTTGCGAAATATGCGCCGACGGAGAAACTTTATGTTCTATAACGGCAAGTCTTTCTTTATCTATAATGGTTAAAACTACGGAAAATGCGTATTGCGGATTTTTAACTTTTATAACGGTTTTATTTTTAAATTGCGAAGAATCCGTATCTTTTGCAATAAAAAGAACGCTTGCTTTTGTGTTTAAAGCGTCGGCTGTATATTTTAAATTTCCTAAAAACGACACTTCTCCGGCGCGCGCTTCAGACAATCCGTTAGCTCCGGTAATTATTTCCGCTGCATTCCCTTCAAGATCTCCGGAAACTATTTTTGCAAGTTCGGATGCGGTAAGTTTCATTTATCTTCCTTTTAATCTTGTTATAACCTCATCGGTTACATCTTCGTTATTTTGGCTGCCTACAAGAATGCTTTGCTTGTCTAAAACAATATCGGCGCGGTGGCGCTTTGCAACTTCTTTTAAAACAAGTTCTATGTCTTTTAATACCGTTAGAGACTGCTTTTCTTCCATAATAGCCAGCTCGGTTTTCGTGCGTTTGGAAGTTTCGGAAACGGTGCTGCGCAAGTTTTCAATAGTTTTTTTCACTCCGTCAAATTGTTTGGCGTATTCTTCAATAGTTGCCTGATCGTTTCTGTTTTGGGCTTCGTTTATTTTAACGGCTATTTCGCTTAATTTGTTTTCATTGGTTTTAATATCGGAAGAAAGCTTGTCTAAAAGCTCTTTTCTTCCTTTTGCAAAATTTTGCAGAACTTCTCTGTATCTTGCCGTCATTGGGTGGTTTTCAAAAGCTTTTTCCATATCTATAAAAACTATTCCGCTTATGCTGCTTTGCACGTTTTTTTCAGGCGTGCCCGTAACGTGCAGCTCCAAAGCGTAAGAAGACGCAGCGAGAAACAAAAATATAGCGGGTAATAAAAATTTTTTAGAAAACATTTCCAATTGTAAAATAGAACTGCTGCAGCGGTTCTCCCGATTTATGATTTAAGCCGTATCCCCAGTCTAAACGCAACGGGAATACCGGCGTGGCAAAGCGTATGCCGAAACCTACTCCCGAACGCAGGTTGTTTGTCCCCGTGCCGAGAGAGAAATCTATATCGCTTACTTTATCCCACGTTCCGCCGATGTCGTAGAAGAACGCGCCTTGAAGTATTGCTTTTCCTTTATCCGAAACTATAGGGAATTTATATTCTACATTTGCAAGCCCCATAACGGTTCCGCCGTTTTCAGGGCCTATTTCAGTTCTGTACTTGTATCCTCTTATGGTATCGGCTCCGCCTACGTAAAACTTTTCATACAAAGGAACGGTTTTTTGCCCGCCGTAAGAGCCTATCATTGCGGCGTTAACATTGAAAGATAATACAAACTTCCAAAACGTCGGGAAATACCACGTAGATTTTGCAGTCCCTTTAACATAATTTACATTTCCGCCGAGAGGTCCGCCGGCAAATTGTAACGCAAAAAGATGTCTTGAGCCTCTTGACGGGTCAAAAACGTAATCTCTGTTGTCAAAAACTATCTGCGCAAGCACGGCTGAAGTGTTGTCTTTAGATAAGTCCGTTGCGCTTTGTATGTCGCTTAAAACTCGTGAATCTATATCGTAAAGTTTTACGAATTCATAACTGTATCCGAATAAAAGCCCGACGGTTTCGCTAATTCGCGGACCTACTTTTACGCCGGCTCCTATTCTGCTTTCTTTGTAAGCGTCGGTAACGCTTGCGTAATCTCTTGCTCTTTCAATGTTGTATGCGCTTAAGGTTAAGCTTGCGTTTTTATTGAAAATCCACGGTTCCGTCCAATCTATTTCGTAGTTTTGTCTTCTTGCGCCGAATTCCCATAACAAATTAAGTCTCTGTCCGTAGCCGAAAAGATTCATATGTTGAAACTGTATGGAGCCTACGAATTGATCTACCGAAGAGTATCCGGCGCCGGCGGTAATCATACCGGGTTTGCCTTCGGTTATGTTAAAAAGCAAATCCATTGCGTCAGGCGCCTGCGTGGGCAGTATTTGAGGTTCTGCGCCTTCTATAAACCCAAGGTTGTAAATTCTTTCAATGCTTCTGCGGACTTTGCCGGCCGATAAAACGTCTCCGTGTTTTACAAGAATTTCTCTTCTGATAACTTTATCTTTTGTTGAAACAAGCCCTTCAATGTAAACGTTGCCTACATATACTACCGCGTTTTCCTGTATGGCAAAATCTATGTCCACTATTCCGGTTTGCTCATCTCCGTTAAACGACGGAACAACTTGCGCGTGCAAATAACCTCTGTCTGAATACAAGTCGTAAACGCCCTGAAGCGTTTCGGCAATTTTTGACTGTTGAAACTGGGCGCCTTTTGTAATTTTAAGAGATTTTGTTATTTCTTTGTCCGTAAGCGCTTCGTTTCCTCCGTAAGTAATGTTTCCTATTTTATAGTTTGCGCCTTCGCTGATGCTTAAAGTTATAAGCATTTGCGTGCGGTCGTCGTTGTAGGTTATTGTGGAATCTAAAAGTTTATATTCCATATACCCGTTATTTTTATAGAAAGTTTCTATTAAGCCGATGTCGGTTCTGAACGTATCTTCTTTGAAAACTTTTTTAACTTTAGTTTTCATAAGTTTAACTATCTTTTTTTCTTTAAACGCCACAGTGCCGTCTATTTTTATGCCGCCTACGACAATTTTATTATTTTCCGTAATAAGAAAATTGACGGTCATTATATTTGTTTCGGCGTCTGTTGTAGGATACGCTTCAATTTCGCAGTCGGCATAGCCGGCGTCTTTGTATAAAAGAGCTATTTTGGCTTTTGTTTCGTCAAGCTTGGCGCTGTCGTAATATTGTTTTTCTTTTAATGTGCTTTCGCTCTTTAACTTTCCCGAAGAAAACTGTTTGTTGCCTTTAAAATTTATCTTTTTTATGTATGGTTTTTCCGTAACTATATAAGATAGAGTTCCGTTTTCTTTATTGAAGTTAAATTCAACGTCTTCAAAAGAACCTAAATCTAAAATAGCGCGAACGTCGCTTCTTGCAATATCGTCGGAATACTCCATGCCTTTTTTCTTGAGTTCAATAACGGAAGTGACGGTTTTGATTTTAACATTTTGCAGCCCTTCAATTTGCACGCGCATAACTTTATCGGTATCGGCAAACGCGTTTACGCTTAAGATGGTCGCAGCAAAAATCGCAAAGATAAATTTTTTCATTTGTATTCCTTAAAAAATAATAGTATTAATATAAAATGCACGTTGAACATTTTATTAAAAAAGCATAAAAATTTCAATGATTTTTATTTATTTCTTCGGAAGTCCGAACCTTATTTGGTGCTGCAGCATAAACTTTCTGTCAGGTTGGTGAAATTGAACTTCTTTTTCAAGCTCATAACTTCCGCTTAAAAATAGATTATTTGTAAGCCTGTATCGCATTTCTATTTCATGGCGAAGGTCAAGTTTCTGCTCAATTTGGTCTATAACCATAGAGTATCCAAGCAATAATTTATCGGTAATATTTTTTTCAAACGAATATTTAGAACCGTATAACAGGCTTAAAAAGTCCTGATTTTCTTCTGAAGGCGCCACAACCTGATCTTGCGCCATATATGCAACGCGCACGTTGTCTATAAGCCCGGTTCTTCTCAAAATAGTGCGGGCAAAAGGCGTGGCAAAGCTTGAATCTATAAGGCGCAAAGCCTGCTGGCGTATGGAGTAATCCGACATTGTTGAAGAGTTTTCTTCGGTTTCATTGCGAACGATTTGTTCCGTTCCTGTAATTTTTGCCAATGCTGTTTGCGAGTCCATAGTCGGGTCGTCTTTAGAATAATAGCGAATGTTTAAAGATTTTATTTCGGATTTTGTTACCGACATTCCGAAAGTTCCGTATTCGGCTTTTGCCGGAGAATATACCTGCGTTTCCGCTTCTCCCGATATAAAAATATTTTTTGAATCTGCTATTTCAACTTTTGCGTTTAAAATATCAAAAGTAATTCCGAAGTAACTTATCGTGCCTTTTTGCGAATCTAAAATGCCCAAAGGTTTCACTGCGCCGTAAGTTCCCGTTAAAAACAAACTTCCGTTAACCCACGCGTCGGCAAACGAATTTTCATATTTTGTGTTTTTTCCGCTTCTAAGCTCTAAGTCAAGCTCTGCTTCTTTTGGAATTATTGAAGACGATCCCGGATTTCTTGACGCAGGCGGGTAGCAAATTCTTGTATTTTCCAAAACTACCACGCCGGCAATTTTAGGTTTTTCGCCTGCGCCTGTAATTGTTAAATCAAAAGTGGGTTCGCCTTTTGAGTAGTCCTGCATTATTGCTTTAGAACCTATAAAACTTGGAATAGGCAGCTCTAAAACGCGCAGGCTCATTCCTTTTTTGTCGGCGGTAAAAATTCTCAGGTTAAAATCCGCTATTTTTAAACTTTCAAGCAAAACCGAACCTTCGGCGTTTACTTTCCCCGCTCCGGATTTAAATGAAAATTTATTGATTTGAATGCGGTTGTCCGAAAGCGTAATATCCGCGGTAACGTCTTTAGCTTTTTCAATATAATTTTTTACGGCGATAATGCCGTTAGATATGTTAAGCTGCCCGTTGCTTATTATTTTGCCGTAAACGCCTTTAAGAGAACCGTTAAAATTTAATTTACCCGACGACGGCATTAAATATCCGTTTGTAATGTATTGTAAAACGCTCATTTTCGCGTCTTCAACGGAATAGTAAATTTCCAACGGCATTTTTTTCATTTCTTTTTCAACGGAAGGGTCAAGCCACAAAGGAAAACGCCCGCTTACGGAAACGTTTACTTCATTTTTTTTATAAATTCTCGCTTTTTTTATTTCAGCTATATTATTTTCCAGAAGCATTGAAACGTCAAAAGCGTCAAAAGGAATTTCCATTATGCTGCCGTTTGACGAATTTATTTCAAGCGAAGCTTTCGGGTTTTTCAAGTGTCCGGTAAAACTTAAATTTATATCGGTTTCCCCAATCATTTCAACGGGCAGCTCAAAGGCATCGGAAAGAAATTCCCAGCTGATTCTTTTTCCTAAAGCGAAAGCGTTTATGTTGTCTTGCTTTATCGAAGCGTTGACGGTAAACAAGCCGCCGTCTTTTGCAACGGTAAAGTTTTCAATTGTAATTGCATCGCCGAATTTTACCGTTCCGCTTGCATTTAAAACGCCTTCGGGCGCATTGTCTTTAAATATTTTCAGAGACTTATCTTTTATTTCATAGTTAAAATTAGCGTTTGTAAGTTTATATCTGTTAATCCAAAAATTATTAAAAGTAATGTCGCCGGAATATATTGAACCGCCTTTTTGTTTTTTCATAACTCCCGAAAGTGAAATTTGACCGAAAACATCGGCAAAACCGGCATGAGCGTTTACCAGCGACAAATCTATGAAATACTTGCCGCTTGCAATGTTAAATCCGGCGCTTTCCGCCTTAATTTCACTGTCTGAAATTTTTGCCGACGCGCTGCTTAAAGAAATAAGTTTATCGTGTATTATAACGTTAGATTTAAAATCTGTTATTTTTGCATTTTTTATAAGAAAGTTTTTTGATCCTAAAAACATTTTTAAATAAGGTTTGCCGTTTACTTTATAAAAAGATCCGCTGCCGGAAAACAAACCTTTTACCGGGCTTACAAAGCCTATAAACTTGTTTATAATTTCTTCCGAGGCGTTTTCAAATTCTACTGATATGTTTTCATTTTCCCCGTAAGAGCCTTTTAGAAGCGCTTTAGTTTCTTTTGACGCTAACAAAGCTTTTTCTACTTTTAATATTTTATTTTCATAAAGCATGTCGGCGGAAAATGCAAACGGCACTTTAAGATATTCTCCTTTTTTTATGTTGGACTCTATTTTTACAGAAGGGCTTGCAAACGTTCCCCACAGCTTAACGTAGCCGTTGAAAATTCCGTAAAGCTGAGGATATACATTTTTTATATCGGTATTTTTAAATGACAGCATTCCGTTTAAATCTTTTTCCTCAAAGCTTGCCGTAAAATTTCCGGAGATGCCGTTATCCGTACGCAGCGACGACACAACTGCTCTTTGGGAGGAAACGGTTACATCTGCGGATAGTTTTTGAATTGCCATTCCCGCGGCTTTTATATTTTTTCCGGATAACTCGCCTTTAACTTCGTTTTTGCCGGAAAGTTTGCCTTTAAAAGTAAGATCTGCATTGATATTGGCGCCGGACAGAATTATATTTTTAGCTTTTATATCAAATTTAGATTCTGGAGTATCTTTTGAAAAACCAAGCAGCCCGCTTATATCCAAATCTGCTCCGGCGTTGTCGGATTTTAAAATAAAGCGAGATATTCGGACGCTTTTATAATTAACATTTCCCTTTGCTTCAAGAAATTTAAATTTATTTGCGTATAATACTCCGTTGACTGCAGAAAGATCAAACTCTACATCCGCGCCTCTGTTATATTTAATGTATCCGTTTGCCGTGCCGCTTACTATATTTTGCGAATATCCTAAAGCTTTAAAAATATTATATACGCTGAGGTTTAAAAAATTAAAGTCAAAACTTAAAACTTTTGTTTTTTCAAAAGTTCCGTTAAACAACACGGACTTATCGCTTTTTACGATGTTGACATTATATAAACCGTTATTTTTTGAAAGTTTCCCTTTAATGTCTGTTCTGTTAATGTTTTTTGCCTGAAAGTTTCTTATATCAACATCTATATTCCCATCGGTTTTACCCAAAGAACCTAAAACAGACACGGCTCCCGAAGGGTCTTTGCATATAAAAGGAAGGGCAGGAAGTCTTGCTGCGGAAATATTTTTTAAATCTACTTTAATAGTTTCATCTTTAATATTTCCGGATGCCGCGCCCGACACAACTCCGTCAAGAATTAGTTTTAAAGAGTAAGAGCCGCCGTTAAAATAAGTAAATGCCGCCGCCTCGCGCAGACCGTAAACGCAATAAATCTCATATTTGCCTTCTTTGCCGGTTGAAGCCGTTAAATTATAGTTTCCAAGTAAAAAACCATATGCCGACAGATTTTGTATTTTAACGTTTATACTGCTTTTTGAATTTTTATAAGAGCCGTTGTAGTTGATTTTGGCGGAAAAATTTTTATTTATTTTTTCAAGTTCGGTTTCGCCGTTTACCAAAAATTCCGATAAATTTTCAGAAGTTAAATTAATTTTTCCGAACTCGCCTGATATGTTTGCTTTAAGTTTTTTATTTTTTATCGAAAGCGAACCAGCGGCATTTGATATTTCAAAACCTTTGTAAGCTATTTTTTGAATATTTATATTTTGAAAAACTTCAGAGAGTCCGGAGTTAGCGGTTCCCAAAAAATTAGCCGATACCGTAAGTTCCCCGTTTGAAGAAAGCGTCGAGTTTAAATTATATTGGGCAGTTGAAGAGAAAAGCAATAAAGATTTTAAAGTTACGGTTGAGTTTAAAAGAAAATAGGAGGCTTCCCCCTCTATTTTTTTATTGTTTATCGAAAAATTTATGCCGGATAAACAAACAGATCCGGAGCTTGATTGCAAAACTAAATTATCTACGGATAGGTTAATTGTATTTTCCGGCAAGGAAAATTTAATTGGAGAGTTTTCAGCGCCTGCAGAATCAGTTTTATTTTTTAAAGAAAGATTTGAAGGCAGCGAAAGCCTATCAACGTGGATTTTGCTTAAATATTTTTCGGGGGTTTTAAAATTCCCGAATAATCTGAAAAAGTTTATTCTAAAAGACGCGTAATCGGCGTGTATTGAATTATCTATGCTGATATCCGAAAATGCTACGCTTGCCGTAAGCGGATTAATATAAATTTTTTCTAAAGTTATTTCATGTCCGGCGGAGCGGCTTAAAAAATTTATCAAATGAGGCACTATCAGCATATTGCGTAAGTTATATGCCGTTATCAACAAAACCGCAGCAGCGGATATTAGAATGATGTTTTTTAGATGTTTCCGCATTTTTATGCCGTAAAACCGCTTAATATATAAACGTTTTTAGAAAGAATTTTATTGGATGATCGGCGGATATTTGCCGGCGGCGCAGTGTTTACCTATTGCCTGCGCCGCAAGCAAACAGTAACGTTATTTTATAGGAATACCGGTAGATCTTGCGAGATTTTTGAACTCTTTAATTAATTTCACGGTTATCTTGCCGGGTTTTCCCGAGCCTATTTCCCTTGAATCTGCAATTACTACAGGGATAATTTCCGCAGCAGTGCCCGTTAAGAAACATTCATCGGAATTATAAACGCTGTAAATTGTGAGTTTTTCTTCTCTTACCTGAATTTTAAGTTTATTTTTTGCAAGCTCTATTACCGCGTCTCTGGTTATGCCTATAAGGGCGCCCTCGGAAGCCGGAGGAGTGTAGAGAATTCCGTCTTTAATGATAAATATGTTATCGCCCGTGCATTCTGCAACGTAACCTTCGGAGTTAAGTATAATGGCTTCCATAACGCCGCTGCGAACAGCTTCCATTTTTGCAAGAATATTGTTTAAATAATTCAACGATTTTATGTTAGGGCTTAAAGTATCCGGACGATTTCTTCTTGTGGACGCCGTTATAACTTCCATGCCTTCTTCATAAAGTTTATCGGGGTACAAAGAAATAGCGTCGGTAATTATTACAACAGACGGAGGTTGCGTGCATTTTCTCGGGTCAAGTCCTAAATCTCCGCAGCCTCTTGTGACTAAAAGTCTTATGTAACCGTCGGTTAATTTGTTTGCAAGAAGCGTTTTAATGACGGCTTTTTCCATATCAATTTTGCTTAACGGAATTGTAAGATTTATAGCTTTTGCAGACGCCCAAAGTCTGTCAAGGTGCTCTTTTAATCTGAAAACTCTGCCGTTATATGCTCTTATGCCTTCAAAAATTCCGTCTCCGTAGAGCAAACCGTGATCAAAAACTGAAATTTTTGCGTCTTCTTTTGCAACTAATTTTCCGTCAAGATAAATTTTCATTTCATCTTCCCCTTTAAAATACAATTGAGACAATGCTGTTACCTGCAAATTTTATTAATTATCCATTTTCAATTCTTAATTTTTAATTGTCGTTACCTTCCCGTCTCTCATTTTTATTATTCTGTCGGCTTTTAACGCAAGTTTATCGTTGTGGGTTACCAAAATTAAAGTGGCTTTTGTTTCAGACACTGTGGCAAACAAAAGTTTTTCTATTTCTTTTCCCGTGGCTCTGTCAAGGTTTCCCGTAGGCTCGTCGGCAAAAATAATTTTCGGATTATTTATAAGCGCTCTGGCAAGAGCCGCGCGCTGCTGTTCTCCGCCGGAAAGTTCGTTTGGAAAATGCGCCGCCCTGTGCGACAGTCCGACTTTTTTTAAAATTTTTTCCGCGTCTTTTATTTTTGTTTCTTTAATGTTCCACACCGGAAGCAAAATATTTTCTAAAACCGTGAAATCAGAAAGAAGATAATGAAACTGAAAAATAAAACCTATGTTATCTTTTCTCATTTTGCACAAGTAGGCGTCGTTTGATTTAAAGCAATCAATTGCGTCTATTAAAACTTTACCGGAAGACGGTCTGTCCATAAGTCCTAAAATGTGTATAAGCGTGCTTTTTCCCGCGCCGGAAGGACCTGTAAAAGCTATTGTTTCGCCGGATTTAATATTAAGATTAACACCGCTCAAAACGCGAACGTCTTTTGAGTCTCTTTTTTTATAAATTTTTGTTAAATTGACAGCTTTAATATTCATTTATTCTATCCGTACCGAATTGCTTCAAGCGGATCTAACTTTGACACTTGATACGCCGGATAAAGCCCGGCAAGAACCGTTATCAAAAACGCGCTTGCGGCTATAAGTAAAATATCCGAAGGAATTATGGCAACCGGCAGCCTGTCAACGTAATATACGCCTTGCGGAAGTTTGAATATTTCAAAATATTTAAGTATTAAACTTACGCATACGCCGAAAAATAACCCTAAAACCGTTCCTATAAAACCCACTATAAGCCCTTCGTAGAAGAAAATTTTAGCTATAGATTTTTTAGAAAACCCCATAGCGGACATTATGCCTATCTCTTTTGATTTTTGCGCGCTCAGCAACAAAAGATTTGAAATAATGTTAAACGCCGCCACCAAAATTATAAGCCCTAAAACCAAAAACATCATTATTTTTTCAAGTTTTAACGCCGAGAATAAATTTTTATTCATCTCTATCCACGCTTTGGCTCTGTAAGGAAAGGATATTTCTTTTTCAATAGCGTGCGCCGTGGAAACGGCTTTATCAAAATTTTTAGTGTGAACGCTTATTCCGCTTACTTCGCCTTGCATATTAAACATTTTCTGAGCTTCGTTTAAATCCATAAAAGCAAGATACGAGTCAAACTCATACATTCCCGAGTGTATAACCGCCGCCACATTAAATTTATACATTTTAGGAACGCTCGTTAAGCCGCTTGGAAACATAAGAATTACTTCGTCTCCGGCGGTGGCGGAAATTTGTTTTGCCATTTCATTGCCTATTATAATATTTCTTGCGCCGATATTTTTTTTATCAAAAGACAAATCCGAAACCGATATTTGCTTTGAAAGATTTACCATTTTATCTTCGCAAGCAAAATCTACGGCTTTTATTACTATGCCCGTGGAGGCGGGCGAATTTTGGCTTCTTATAATTCCGTTTACGTAAATAAACGGCGAAAAGCTGACGACGTTTTTATTTTCTTTTATTACGTCTTCAAGAGCGGCGTAGTTTGTAAACGCCGCGCCGTCTATTCTGTTTACTATTATGTGCGGCTGTATGCCTAAAATTTTATTTCTTATATCGTTTTGAAAACCGCTCATTATTGCAAGCGTTATAACAAGAGCCGCAACGCCCAAAGTTGTTCCGCCCACAGCTATTAAAGTTGTAAGCAGCGAAAAAAAACCTTTTTTGCGCGCCTTTAAATATCTAAATGCAATAAACGTTTCTACGGACATAAATTCCTTTTAGAGACAAGATGATAAGACGTTAGGACAATAGGTATAAAACTTGTTTTTGCTTATCCTCATATCATCATAACATCATATCTTCAAACATTATTCCGGTCTCATTGCGGGAAATGTTAGCACTTCTCTTATTGATTCGGTCTTTGTTAAAATCATTACAAGTCTATCTATGCCTATGCCAAGCCCGCCTGTGGGAGGAAGTCCCTGTTCAAGAGCGAAAATAAAATCTTCGTCGTAAGGCATAACTTCGTCGTCGCCTTTTTTCTTTGCTTCCATTTGCTCTGAAAATCTTTTTCTTTGAAGTTCAGGGTCGTTAAGTTCGGAGTAAGCGTTGCCTATTTCCATTCCGTTAATGTATAGCTCAAATCTTTCAGCAATTTCGGGCTGATCAAATTTAACTTTTGACAACGGCGAGTAAACCGCCGGATAATCCATAACAAACGTCGGAGTTTGTAAATGCGGAATTACTTTTTCATCAAAAAGCTGGTCTAAAACTTTTTTATCGGCAGCTTCCGGAGACACGTCAAGATTTAAATGTTTTACCTGCTCATACATTTTCCCCGTTTCAACGTATTGAAGCAGCTCAAGCCCTGTGTATTCTTTTATTAAGTCAAACATTTTGGCTCTTCTAAATTCCAAATTTACGGTAGAACCTATTTTTGCCGCCGCCGTTTTTATAAGCGTTTCGGTTATGTCCATCATGTCGTTATAATCGGCATATGCTTGATAAAGCTCTAACATTGTAAATTCAGGGTTATGATTTTTATCTATTCCCTCATTTCTGAAATTTCTTCCGATTTCAAAAACTCTGTCTATGCC
This sequence comes from Endomicrobium proavitum, assembly GCF_001027545.1. Taxonomy (NCBI): domain Bacteria; kingdom Pseudomonadati; phylum Elusimicrobiota; class Endomicrobiia; order Endomicrobiales; family Endomicrobiaceae; genus Endomicrobium; species Endomicrobium proavitum. The sequence goes on along the minus strand of NZ_CP009498.1, from coordinate 554,765 downwards.
GCCGACAACCAATCTTTTTAAATAAAGTTCCGGCGCTATTCTTAAAAATAAATTTATATCTAACGCGTTGTGATGCGTTACAAAAGGTCTTGCGTTGGCGCCGCCGGCTAAAGACTGAAGCGTAGGCGTTTCCACTTCAATAAAGTTTAACTCTTCAAGCTTGTGTCTTATTGCGGAAATTATCGCCGCTCTTTTTACAAATACGTCTTTTACGTCGGCATTTGCTATTAAATCAAGATATCTTTGTCTGTATCTTGTTTCCGTATCTTTAAGACCGTGCCATTTCTCGGGAAGAGGTCTGAAGGCTTTTGTAAGCATGCTCCAGCTTTCAACCATAATGCTTAATTCGTTGGTTCTTGTGCGAAAAGGCACGCCTTCAACGGCTATAATATCCGACAAGTCCACCATATCTTTAAAAAGTTTATATTTATCCGCGCCTACTTTATCCGCGCGAATGTAAATTTGAATTTTCCCCGTTCCGTCGCGCAAATCTAAAAACGCGGCTTTTCCCATGTTTCTATAAGTCATAACTCTGCCGGCTGCTTTTACTTTTATATCCGAAACTTGTTCTTTTTCAAGGGAAGAAAACTCTTTTTGCAAAATGTCTATATTTTTATCAAGCGCGTATTTGGCGGGATAAGGATTTATTCCCTGCGCCGCTAAATCTATCGCTTTTTGCTTTCTTTGCTGCATAATTTGTTCTATTGGGGCTGCTGTTTGAGGCTGTTGGTTATTTTCCATTTCACGTGTCCTTGTAAAGTTTAAAAATCTTTGAAATTATATCATTTTTTCATTTTGACTGCAAATTTACGCAAATTTAAACTTTTCTTTAGATTTTCAGCGTTTTTTGGAGCAATTTCTGTTGGAATTTCAAGTATTGAAACGGCATTTTTCACCGGTAAAACCAGCCGCCAGGGTCTAACGTTCTTTTTAATAGATATAATTTCATTTTTTTTATTTAAAAAAACTACATTTATATTGAATTTCATAAAAAATGTGTGAACAGACGTGCAGTTTTTAAAAAACAACGCGTAGCCGGCATTTTCTTTAAACATAAATCCGCAAAATCTTTCCAAAAAAGTTTTTGCCTGCAAAATTTTAAGTTTTTTCATATGCGCCTTTAATTTTGTATAATAAGCAAAGATATATTTATTTCAAAAGGATAACGTAAAATGAAAAAAAATATTTTCGCCTTAACGTTTTTTACTTTTGCGGCCACAGCCGGATTGTTTTTTTTATTGAGCAACGTTTTAATAAAGTTTGAAACGGCTGACGCCCGAGCTCTTTCCGACGAGAAAATTAAAAATGCAATTTATAAAGTTTTGCCGCAAATAAATAAAAACCTTGAAAATTCCGACGACATAGCGCTTATATATAATATGGAGACTCTTAAAAAAACTAAAAGCGTGGCGGCGGTATTTATACTTGATAAAAACAACAATGTTATTATACATAATATAGCCGACGAAATTCACACGCTAAAAACAGGCGCGCCTTACGATGCGGCGAGAGATTCCAAAGACGTTTTGTTCCAAAGAAATTTGCCGCAGTCCGGAGAGACTCTTTTATCGGTTCCTCTTGCAAAAGAAAATACGCTTATTTGCGTTTTAACTGATAAAGACATTGCAAAAACTCTTAAAATAAGATACTACACAATAGGTTCTGCGGCGGCGCTTTTGATAGCCGTTATTTTATACTTGCTTGCAAAACTTTTTGTTTTGCTGCCCTTTAACAGAACTAAAAAAGCTTTGGAAAAACAATCGGCGCAAGACATAAAGGACGGCAAATACGACGAGATAACAGATATTTTTGTAACGGAAAATGAAAAATATAACAGGCAAATAACGGCTCTTGAAAATAATAATGAAAACTTAAGCGAAATAATAGAATATTATTTCAGCCTTTCGGGCAGCAAGCATTTGGCGTTTATAATTTTAAATTCCGCAAACAATATAGTTTACGCTTACGACAGCACGCAGGAATTTCTAAAAAAAGATTTTACAAAAGATTCAAATATTCTTGAAGCCGTTGCGGCGCCTGAAATTTTAAAACTTGTTAATATGGCGCACGGTAAACCGGGATATGAAGTAATTGATAATATTTTAAACCATAAGGTTGCGGTAGTTTCCATTGGAAATAAAGAATCAATATCCGGAACTATAATAAAAGTTGTTTAAACATAAAATAAAAAAAGCCGAACAGGAAATATTTCCTGTTCGGCTTTTTTTATTTTAAATTATTTCTTTTCTTCTTGTGAATGTTCCGAGGTCGGCGCCGTCGCTTCTGCAGGTTTCTGGTTTACTTCTTCAGCAGGTTTGTTCGCCGCTTCCAAAGCTTTTTTAGCAGCTATATCTTTGCCGAAAAGTCTGCCTGTTTGGTGACCCACTTTAAATGCCAAAGTGAACTGATTAACCCACGCTGTTTCGCTTGAATACTGCGAATCTTGGCCGAAATATGCATATGCAAGCTGGAATCCGTTTGTTTCAATTCCAAGTCCAAATGCGATATTTCCCGAGTTCAATCCTAATCTTAACGCAAACGGACTGAATCTGTATTCCGCGCCTACGTGAAGTTTTTTATAAAATTCTCCGTCGGGCTCGTTGTCTGACCCTGCAAAATCTCTGATATCTGCCGCAAGAGTAAGCCTATTGTTTGTTTCTATATTAAATATTCTTTCGGGAACATAAGATACGCCGAAGTTAAGCATAGGCTTTATTGTTTCTTCATAATTTGAGTAATCTGTGGTGCCCGTAGAGCTTGCCGAAGAAGAATCGTATTTTATTTTAGTTCCCCACACGTCTTTTACTTGCAAACCGAAATTTAACTCTTTAGTGAAAGTGTAAAGAAGTCCAAGGTCTGCGCCAAAGCCTGTGCCGTAAAAATATTTTGAAGACATATTGTCCCATTCGTCCGAATCAAAATATGCGGAAGCTTTAATTCTTTCAATATATTTAAAATTTGCGCCGATAGAAAGTTTTCCGGGCAAGTCAATTGCGCTAAGGTCTGTTATCTGATACGCAACGGGAACTGCAAAAAAGCCCGTTCCGCTTATGTTAAAATCAACATACATGCGCGTTGCCGATAAATCAAATTTAAAGCTTGCTTCCCCTGAAGCAAATATTCCGGCTCCGAAAGACAAGTAGTTGTTTCCAACTGCAATAGGAGCGGTAAGGAAAGAAAGATTAGGCAGCGACAAGCTTATGCTTGGCGATTGTTTTAAAAGATCAAGCTGCTCATCTAAAGGAAGATTGTCAAAATTAGATATGTCTTTGAAACGCTTTGTGAAAAAGTTCATATCCTGAATTTGCGCGTCTATGGATATAATTTGAAGCAAATAACCGTCTCTTTGAGTTATTCCGGCAGGATTGTAGAAAAATGCATTTTCATCGTCGGCAACAGCGGTAAACGCGCCGCCCATACCGTTTACTCTGTAACCTTTTATAAGGTCATACCTGTCAACTGCGTAAGACAGCGAAACAGAAACAAAAACAAACATCGCGGAAACAAACAACTGCAACAGTCTTTTGCAAAACATTTCATTCTCCTTTATGTTTTTTAAATCTAAAGAATTATAGCATATTATAGAACAATAATTAAAATCCGCCGGTTTTAACGAAGTTGATTACGATGGGGCCGAATATTACTATAAATATTGTGGGAAATATAAGAAGAACTAACGGGATGAGCATTTTTATCGGCGCTTCCTGAGCTTTTTTTTCTGCTGCGGACGCGCGTTCGCTTCTCATTTGAACGGCGAGCCTTTTTAACGTGTCGGCCATTCCAACGCCGGCGTCAAGCGCCATATTTATTGTGCGGACAAAAAAGCCAAGCTGTTCTACGTTAGATTGCCGCGCCATTTCGGTAAGAGCGGTTTTTTTATCGTAGCCTAAAGCTATTTTTGCAAGAGCGTTTTTAAAATCGTCGGATAACGGTCCTTTTAAAATATCGGTAACTTTATCTGCCGCGCTAAAAAAATCCGAACCTGCGTCAAGCATAACAGAAAGCAAATCTGCGGTATCCGGAAGCTGCTTAAATATAAGTTCTCTGCGTTTTTTTACGGCTTCTTTAACTTTTACCTGCGGCAAAACAAACGCTACGGCGCCGACAATTAACATTAAAAATAAATCCATACTTATAAAAAGCGCGCAAAAAAGCATACCGCCGATACCCGCGAAAATTTGCACGGATACAAACTGGTAAGCGTTTAATTTCCCCCAATCCCCGCCGAGAGTTTTCAAATTTACTTCTATTTTACTTGTATAATCTTTAAATTGTTTTAGAGTAATTTTTGTAAGCAGCTTTCCTAAATCATCCGCCAAACGCAAAAGAACGGGTTGCAAAAAGCTTTTAGTTTTCTTTTTTTGAACGGCATTTGTAACTTTGCCTTCGGTTTGCATAAGTTTAATGCCGCCGAGAATATAATCAACCGTAAAAAAAGCAGCCGCGCCGATTGTAAGAGTTATTAATAGTATAATCATTTAAAAATCTATCTCCGTTATTTTTCTTATTACAAAAGAGCCCGCCAAAACCATAGCCACAACTATTAACAATAAAATATTTCCGGCTATGGTGTTAAACAGCGAAGCCATCATATCCGGTTCTATTGTGTACATCATTAAAATTACCACAAACGGAATTACGCTTACCACGTTTCCGGACATTCTGCCTTGCGCGGTAAGAGCGGTTACTTTAGCCCCTATTGCAACTCTCTGCGAAGTTGCGTCTATAATGCGGTCAAAAATTCCCGCTAAACTTGAGCCTGTGTCTTTTGAAATTTTTATTGTGTCTATCATCAAGCGAAATTCTTTGCTTGGAGAATTTGCCGCCGCGTCCGTTAAAATTTTCTCAAAGCTTACGCCTAAAGCCAAATTGTCGGACATTTTTACAAACTCGCTTTTTATAGGCTCTTTTAATTCCTCTCCGGCTGTGCCCATGGCGGTTTGAAGAGATTGTCCGGATTGAACCGCATTTTTTATAACCGTAAGAGCCTCTATAACCTGCTTATCTATAAGAGCTGCAAGTTTTTTTGCGTTTTTATCTCTTAAATACCAGTCAAAATAAACGTAAAGCCCGGCTGCTATAAACCCGAATATAATATTTTGCAGAAGTATTAAAACTCCTAAAAAAACTATAAGAGAAATAACAACTCTTTTTCTCTTAAAATCCATATTTTTAAAAGATAATTGTTCTTTTATATTTTCACGTTTCTTCCCGTTTTTTGCGTCTTTTTTATTTTTTAATTTTACGGTTGAAATTATAAGCTGCGCCGCGCAAAAAACAACCGCGCCTAAGCATGCGGCTAACGCTAAAATTTTTATCATTTAAAAATCTCCAAATCTATTTTTACGCCGCGTTTTGACGCGTCTTTTATAAAATCAGGAATAAAGCCCGAAGCTTTAAATTCCCCTTTTTGCGCGCCGTTTTCAAGCCCGGTAAGTTCAAACCGGAACACCGGTTTTATTTCGTAAAGTTTATCGTTTTCGGTTTTATTTAAAACGGATATTGACGATATTTTTCTTGACCCGTCGGAATATCTTGTAAGCTGCACTATTACGTTTATTGCCGACGCTATTTGCGACACTATAGACCGTTCCGGCAGCTCCATTCCCGACATTAAAACCATTGTAACAAGTCTTGAAACGGCGTCTTGCGGAGAGTTTGCGTGAAGCGTTGTCATGCTGCCTTCGTGCCCTGTGGACATTGCCTGAATCATGTCTAACGCTTCTCCAGAGCGGCACTCGCCTACTATTATTCTGTCGGGGCGCATTCTTAATGCGTTTACAACAAGGCGTCTTATGCTTACTTCGCCCGTTCCTTCGGTTGATTTTGGCCTGCTTTCCATGCGCACAACGTGTTTTTGCTGAAGTTGAAGTTCTGCGGAATCTTCTATTGTAACAAGCCTTTCCTGCGCGCCTATGAAAGAAGACACGGCGTTAAGCAGCGTAGTTTTCCCCGTGCCCGTTCCGCCGGAAATTATTATGTTTCTTTTTAAGAGAACGGCAATTTTTAAAAACTCTACCATTTCGGCAGAGATGCTACCCGAGCTTACAAGCGAATCTGCGGATAATTTATTTTTTAGAAATTTTCTTATTGTAAGAACGGGGCCGTTAAGAGAAATAGGTCTTATAACGGCGTTTACTCTTGAGCCGTCTTTAAGCCTTGCGTCCACAATGGGCGAGGCTTCGTCAACGTGTCTTCCTATTTGCGAAACTATTCTGTCTATTACGGTTTTAAGCCTTTTTTCGTCGGGAAATGTTACGCCGGTTTCGGTAAGTTTGCCCGCTTTTTCAATGTATATGCTGTTATAGCCATTAACCATTATTTCCGTAATTTTTTCGTCTTTTAAAAAATCTTCAAGCACGCCAAGACCTGCCACATCGTCGCCAAGTTCTTTTAAAAGTTTTTCGTATATCTCTTTGGGAATTTTTAAATTTAGTTTTTGGACTATTTCATCTATTTTTGTTTTTGCGGTTTGTTTTAATTTTTCAGAATCCGTTTCGTCCGCATAGGCTTTCATTTCGTCCACAAGTTTTGCGTGAATGGAGTTTCTTAAATCTGTATATACGCTTTCATTTTGAAAAAATTTATCTTTATCTTCTTTTGAAGTTTCAACTTCATATTTAGCATTGTCGCAAAACTCAAGAGCCGTTTTATAAGACGCGGCAAGAGAACTGTTTTTATCTCTGTAGGAATATCTTGGAGATATAATTTGTTCCTGAATGTCGGCGTTAAAATCCGCCGAGAGAGAGTTTTTGAATAAATCGTTTGTCTTTAAAACCGTTTCCGAATGGAAGTTGTGGCCTGTATCAAGTTTTAGAGGCAAAATACGAGGTTTTAAGCTGCAATTGGCAAGATAAAAACCAGACAAAAGCATAGCGGCTTTTGAAGAGACCGTGTCGGACATAAACGGAAGAAAAACGCATTTTGCTCTTTTAACAAGTTCAAGCGACGCGGTTTTATTTTCATCCGGCAAAACTATAAAAACATATTTAAACTCCTCGTTAAGAGCATTGATAAGATATAAAACGCTCTCAACCGGAATATCGTTTATAGTTTTTTCTTTAAACCCCAAGACCAAATTTGCGCCTTGGGGGCATAAAAAACTTTTAAGCATTTTAGAATTTATTCCCGCAAGCGCAGGCAAAATATCTTCAACGTATTTTATTCCGTTTTTATAAACAGACCAAAACGCTTCGTTGCCCGGCACGGAAAAATCTACAACTATACTTTCCGCGCTGCCGTTTGAGGCAACGCAGGAAAGTCCGTTTGCAATTAACGCTCTGTAAAATATAGATATTGCGGGCGATATTAAAAACATTTTTACCTGTTTAAAGAGTTTGAATACTTATTTAATATGTCTAACGTTTCTTTCCGGCTGACATTTTGTGTCTTCTGAGGCTGGCTTTGCGTTTTTGAAATATCGCGGACAATATCTGAAATTTTCACGGCTTTTACGGGAATTACTTCGTTGTCGCCGGAAGGTCTTATAACAAACTTTAAACTTCCCCTTTCGTCGGCAAGAAGAATGCTTTGCGCCTCTTCAATACTTACAGACAGCGTTACCGCAGACTTCTTGGAAGAATCTTGTTCGCCGGTTTTTCTTGCCGCGCCCAGATAATTTTCTCCGACGGCTAAAACAAGAATATCCTGCGCTATTACATACGCCGCTTCGTTAAATTGTTTGTTTGTATCGGCATACTCTATAATGCTTAAAACGTCTATTCTGCTGCCTGGAGTTATTCCCGAAATGTCATTGTCAAAACTTACCACAAGCGCTTTTTTACCGTCGGGAATTATGCTTGAAACTCCCGTGTCGGAATTTGTTTGGGATACTTTTGTTGAAAGGATTTGTTCCCCAGACTCAATGGCGTTAAGAGCAATATACAAGGGCGCTCCGTCTTTTGTAAAAAGCGACGAGGCGTTTGCAAACGCTTTAGGCTGAACATATTCTTTAGGAACAGCTTTTACGGCAAGCATATCCGCGCGGATAACCGTTCCCTGAACTATTCTCTGATTTGCAACTAAAACTTTTACGGGCTCCGCAAGAGTTTTGTATTTTGTTTCTATACCGTTAAAAAACAAAAACGCAAACAAAGCGGCAAACACCGCAAAAACAGCGGCAAGTAAAACTGTTTTTTTCATATTAGTTTAAAGTTCCTTAAAATATTTTATAACCTATTGAAAATACTACGCTCTGGCTTAGGAAATCATAGCTATTGCGAACAACTCCCCAACCACCTGTATTCGCCTCTTCAGAGCTAAGCTCTCCCATAGATGAAAGAAAAGCAAGTTCTAATATTAGGTCGCTTAACTCAACTCCGGCATTAATTCCATAATAAAGAGGCATTTTATTGCTTACATCATATCCAGGATCAACTCCCGGACTTCCCTTAAACGTTAAAGAATGAGAACCTATATTTCCCGACACGTAAACGTTTTTATTTTCCCCTATGCTTTGCTTAAATTTTGCAATCAAGTAATATGGTATATCCGTGTAATAGACTGCTTTTCCGTCAAGATTAGTGGAAGGATTTATTCCTGCGCCAAAGCCTAAATAAATATTCTTAAATGCTTTGAAATCCAACTCAAGAGCAATATGAAATTGTTTAGGTTTGTCATATAAAGTTCCAACATCGTTTTTGCTTCCCAAAAATGTTTTGCCTGATAAATCTGTGCCTAACTTTAAAATTAAGTCAATATCAGGTATGCCGGAAGAATTATTAGCCGCAACGTTACCTGCAAAAGTAACATCCGTTTTTTTAATTTGCTTCCAAGACGAGCCCTGTTGAAAAAGATAAGAATCAGCTGTTTCCTGAATTATTTTGCCGTCCAACACTTCACCGTTATTGAGATATAAATTATCTGCAAAAACATTTGCCGCGGCAAAAACTAAAACCAATGCAAATAATGCCTTTTTCATTGTTTTCTCCATTTTTGTAATTATATGCTATACGCTATACTCTTTACAAATTATCCGCCTTACTCAACGTCTGCAGTTTCAACTACTTCTGTTGCTTTTTCAAACTGCCCCTTAATTGTGCTTCCTAAAGTTTTATATACAGCAAACACAATCCCTACCACAACTGCCACTATCAAAATATACTCCACCATTCCCTGACCTTTGTGTCTTTTAACCCAACCGAAGTTTAACATTACATTCTCCTTAGTTTGCGCGCTTTGTCTCGCTGGAACTTCCCGTACCGGACAAAATTTCGGAACGCGCTTTAATTTCTATATTTTCCCTGCCTGTAAATTTAAGTATTGGCGGAATTTTATAAGTATATACAAGCTCTACATATGACTTTTTTAAATTTACAGCCAACAAAGAATCTTTAAGCTTTACAAGTTCCGTAGGGCTAAAATTAGCTATATTATCCAATGACAAAGAGTAATCAAGTTTTTGAGAATCGTTAGCTTTTACGACTACGTTTAGTTTTTCTCTGTCAAGCGTTCTGCCTATATTTGAGCTGTGGCAAAGATAGTTTATTATGAAACCTTTTATAGTGTCTTCGCTGTAGCGAGTATAAACTAATAAATCTGTGCCGTAGCGAGCGGCGCCCGTAAGCTGCTGCCATGTAAGCGCAACCCGCGCAAACCAAACAACTGCAAAAAGAAAAAACACTATTAACGGCATAAATAAAGCCGCTTCTACAAGAGATTGCCCTTTTGAGCGTAATGCCGGTTTTGAGTTTTTAAAACGTTTCAAGTAAAGCCTTTAAATTTAAAAGTTTACTTTCAGTTTTCCTAAGATGTGTAAGCCAAAGATGTGTAAGACTGAAGTGTTTAAGCCGTTATAGCGGCAGATATTTGAAATCTGCCGCATAAAAATAGATTGCTACTTATTTTCTTTATACCATTTTACTGTTTCTTTAATGGCTTTTTCAAATGTAAACTGCGGTTTATAACCTAATTTTTTTATTTTGTTGTAGTTTATGGAATATCTTCTGTCATGACCTAATCTGTCCGCAACTCTTTTAATTAAAGTTTCGGGCTTTTCTAAAATTTTTAAAATCTTTTTTGTAAGTTCTATGTTTGAAAGTTCCTGACCGCCGCCGATATTGTAAACCTCGCCGGCTTTGCCCTTATGCAAAACTATGTCTATTGCGCGGCAGTGATCTTCAACATAAAGCCAGTCGCGGACGTTTTTCCCGTCGCCGTAAAGCGGAAGGTTTTTATTTTTAAGCGCGTTTGAAATAAATAACGGAATAACTTTTTCTGGGTACTGGTAAGGTCCGTAATTGTTAGAACATCTTGTAATCATGGCAGGAAAGCCGTAAGTTACAAAATACGCGCGGCAAAGCATGTCTGCGGACGCCTTAGAAGCGGAATACGGGCTGTTTGGGCAAATATAAGATTCTTCGGTAAAAGAACCTTTCAAAATGCTGCCGTAAACTTCGTCGGTAGAAACTTGAAGGTATTTTTTTATTTTATTTGCTTTTGCGGCTTCAAGAAGAGTGAAAGTGCCGTTGACGTTTGTTTTAACAAAAGCGTCGGCGTTTGCTATAGAACGGTCAACGTGCGTTTCAGCGGCAAAATTTATTATGGCGTCAACGTCTTTTATGTATTTGTTTACAAATTTGTAATTACAGATATCGCCTTTTACAAATTTATAATTTTTATTTTTTGCAATGTCTTTAAGATTTTTTAAATTTCCGGCGTAGGTCAGTTTATCGTAATTAATAATTTTGTAGTTAGGATATTTAGATAAAATGTGTCTTATAAAATTTGAACCTATAAACCCCGCGCCGCCGGTAACAAACAATTTCATGATTTTTTATCTCCCTAAATTTTAAAATTTTCCGCTGTTATTATAACATATTATTTATAAAACTTTTAACGCCACGGATAGAATATTTCTTCATCTTCGCTCATCTCTTTTTCAAGGTTGCGCCTGTCAAAAGGCGTATTTGTTTTCATGTCAAATTTAAAAAACACTTCGTTGTAAGAGTTTCTGACTCTCCATGTAAGTCCTAAATTGTAACAATGCAAATCTCTGTATAATTTAAATTCGTGATCGTTAAGCCTTGAATAAGTTAAATCCAAGCGCGACGTTGTGCGTATATTATAATCTATTCTCCATTTCGGCGTAACCCATAAGCCAAACCCTATGGTATTGTCTATTTCCTTTGAGCGGTAAGACATAACGGGGTCGTCGTAATACTGATAAAACACGCCGAAATTAAAATACATTTTTTCAAGCGAGCCTATTTGCAAATCAACTTGCAACGCCTGAAATTTCAGCGGATCTATAAGCTGCGTTTGTCTGATGTAGGCGGTAATATAATATTTAGGCGTGTAAATAATTTCAGTTGCAAGCGGCGACCATCTTGAAGAAGTCTGCGGCGTTCTGTAAAGATTATTGTCAGACGGCGAGTATGGCGTTCTATAATTCATAAAATTATACGAAAGCGTGTTTCTTACGGTAGTTCTTGAGCCTATATACATATAATTAGTATAAGCAAGATGATTAGCTTCCAAACCGTAATCGTTTGCCGAAGAATCTATTGCAAGAGAATTTTTTTCAGCGCGCATTCTTGCCGAATAGTTGAAATTCCAATCCATCCAGCTTGTTACGCGAAGCCTTGAATTAAGCGAACTTGTATATTTTGTTAAAAATGTGTGGTCGTAATATCCCTGATTGTCTCTGTCATACCATTCTTCGGATATTGTGAGAGCAGGTTTTAACGTAAGCCTTTTTCCTATTCTAAAATCTTTTGTAAGGTTGTAATTTGCCGCCGCGGTATTTTTGTAGAAAAGATTGCCTGTGGAATATTCTCTGTAATTATTGTCGTAAAGCAAATTAAAACTGTGCGTTATTCCTAAAAATATTTTTTTCGGATAATAAGTAAAATTGACCTGAGGCAAAGACATTTGCTCGGTAACGTATTCTATTCCGTTGTAGTTGTCATGACGCTGTAAGGCAATAAGTAAATTTGTGCTTTGCCCTTGTCTGGTAAGAGCCGCGTAAGAGTATAATCTGTTAAGAGTTCTGTTCCAGTCGCCTTGATTGTAATAATTGTTAAAACTGTTGTCGCTTATCAGCTCCGCCTGAGATTGTATAGTCCACTCTTTATTTATGCGCTGCCAATAATATGGGCGCACCGTCCAGCGTTCCATATTCGCAAAACGGTCGTTAATTTTATATGCGTAAATACTTCCCTTGGCGTTATTTGTAAAATAATTAAACTCTCCGCCGTAACCGTTTCCTCTGCTGCCGAGATAATCGTAAAAACCTTTAAGCGTAATTGCATTGCTGAATTTATATGCAAGAGTATTTTTTATTGAAAAGCCGCCTTCATTTGTGTATCCGGGCTCAAAAGTATATTTAAAATTTCCCATTTCAAACCCGCCGCCGCCCTTGAGAGATTTTGTTATAAACGGCAGATAAAAAATAGGAACTTTACCTATATACAGCACAGGGTTGTAAATAGTAACTCTTTCGCCTAAAACAATTTTACCGGTTCTGGCTCTAAAACACGTGTGAGGGTCGTCTAAATCGCAGTTTGAAAGAGTTACGTGTCTTATAGCGTAAGCGTCTTTTGCGTCGTCTTTATAGCGCGTCATCTCTTTTGCGTGCATAAATATTATTGAAGCGTTTACTACGCTGTCTTTTATGTCGCCGGTTTCCTGCGCAAAATCGTAATCTATGCTTGAAGCGGCAAAAGAGTTTCCCGACTCTTCAATTCGCACGTTTCCGCTTGCGTGCATAGTTTTTTCTTCAACTTTAAACATTACGTAATCGGCTTTAACTTCCCTTCCCTGCCAGCCCATAACAACGTTGCCGTTAGCTCTTATAACGTTATCTCCCTGAATATATTCAAGCTCGTCGGCTTTTATATCTATTTCATAAGAAAAAACGCCGCGGCAAGCGGCTGACATAAGAAATAAAATAATAATTGTTTTAAAAAGATTTTTCATTGAAAAGTTATTGTTTTGCAGCTGTAGAATGTTTGGCAAGCATAGCCGCGCCCACAACTCCAAGCTTATTTGTGTAGCCGGATACTATAATTTTACACGCCTTGCGGGAAGATTTAAACGCTCTTTTTTCTATCTCTTTTTTCAGAGGGTCTAAAAGATATTTTCCGGCATGGCTTATTCCCCCGCATAAAACTATTGTGTCGGGGTTTATAAAATTTAAAATGTCGGAAATTAAAATACCGAGTTTTTCGCCGGCGTAGTTCCACACAGCTTTTGCAACTTTGTCGCCTTTAACTGCCGCCGCATGTAAAATTTTAGGAGTAATTTTGGAGTAGTCTTTTGCAATAAGCTTATCCATTAAGGCCGATTTATTTTCTTTAAAATATTTTGCCGCATAGGCGGAAAGATATTTTGCGCCTACAAAAGTTTCTATACAGCCGGTATTGCCGCATTTGCAGCGCAAGCCTTTAGGGTCTATTGTAATGTGCCCTATTTCTCCGGCGGTGCAGCTTGCTCCTATGTAAAGTTTTTTATTTATAATAATTCCGCCGCCAACGCCCGTGCCCAAAGTTACGCACACAAGATTAGAAGATTTTTCCATAACGTCAAGACAAAACGCGCCTATTGCCGCCGTATTTGCGTCGTTATCAACAAAAACTTTTTTCTTTGTTAGTTTTTCAAGCATCTCTTTCAAATTAATTTTTTTCCATTTCGGCAAATTAGGAGAAAAGCGGACAATACCTTTCAAACAATCTACATCGCCGGCAATTCCTACGCCAGCCGTTTTTGTATTGCGGTAATTTTTTAAAACGGAAGCTTTTTCAACTATAGATTTAACTATTGTTTCAGGTTTGGCATTTATATCGGTTGCAATAACGGACTCTTCAACAATGGAACCTTTGTTGTTTACTATCGCTATTTTAATGTTTGTTCCGCCCATATCTATGCCAAGATAATATTTCGCTGACATTACAATCCTCTTATATGTTGTATTAACTCTCCGGCCAAATACAGAGAGCCTGCCGCCGCTGCTTTTTCTCTTTTTTTGATAAGGTTTAAACTTTCTTTAACGTTTTTTACGGTAAAAATATTGCGCGCCGGAATATATTTTGCAAACACGAGCTTTAATTTTTCCGTATCAACCGCTCTTTTGTTACGCAAAGCAGGCAGTATAACTTTTCCGGCGTAAGGAACTATTTTTTTTATAACCGTTGTATAATCTTTTTCTTTCATTGCGGCAAATATGAAAGTTCTTTTAATGTTTCCGTCGTCAAAATCTTTTAGCGCCGAAATGAAAGCGTCTGTTGCTTCAGGGTTATGCGCGCCGTCTATTATAATTTGCGCCCCATTAATTTTTCGGACATCAAACCTTGCAGGCCACTGAGCTTTTGCAAGACCTTTTTTGATATTTGAATCTTTAATTACAAAACCTTTACTTTTTAAAACTTCAATTGCGCAAGCGGCAACTGCAGCGTTTTGAATTTGATGTTTGCCGTATAAAGATATTTTTAAATTTTTCAAATTATCTTTCAAGCCGTTGTAATCAAACCGAAGAGACTGTTTTTTATATGTTACGGTAAAATCTTTTCCGAAAACCAACGGGTTTGTTTTGCATTTTATTACTTTTAAAGCCTGCGCGGAAAGTTTTCCGCAAACGACTTTGGAATTTTTAATTATTCCGGCTTTCTCAAAAGCTATTTTCTTTATTGTAGAACCCAAAATTTCCGCATGGTCTATGTTTACCGAAGTAATTATTGCAACAAGCGGATCCGTTATAACATTTGTAGCGTCAAACCGCCCGCCAAGCCCCGTTTCAATAACCGCAATATCAACTTTTTGCGCGGCAAAATATATGAAAGCTATCGCCGTAAGATATTCAAAATATGACAGTTTGCATTTTTCGGCAAGAGCCAAATATTTTTCAGCAATTGCGGCAAAAGTTTTTTTAGAAATATCTTTGCCGTTTATTTTTATGCGTTCAGTTATGCGCCTTAAATGCGGCGAAGTGTATAAAGCCGTTTTATAGCCGCTGTTTTTCAAAATAGAAGCCGTAAACGCCGCCGTAGAACCTTTTGCATTTGTTCCGGCGATGTGAACGCATTTTAACTTTTTATGCGGGTCGCCCAAAGCTTTAAGAAATTTTTTTATTCTTGAAAGTCCGGGCGTCATGCCTTCGTATTCTTTTAAAGAGTCAAAAAACATTATTTCTTCTTGTCAAAAAATCGTAAAGCTTTTATCAAGACGTTTCTTAAATCTTTTCTTTCCGCCACAATGTCAACCATTCCGTGTTTTTCAAGAAACTCTGAAAGTTGAAAGCCTTCGGGAAGCTGCTGTCTTATAGTTTGTTCAATAACTCTTGGACCGGCAAAACCTATAAGCGCTTTTGATTCCGCTATATTTAAATCTCCAAGCATTGCGTAGCTTGCGGCAACTCCGCCCGTTGTAGGGTCTGTTAAAACCGAAATATAAGCAAGCCCTTTTTCGGCAAGTCTTGCAAGCGCTGCGCTGGTTTTACCCATTTGCATAAGAGATATTATTCCCTCTTGCATTCTTGCTCCGCCCGACGCCGAAAGTATAATAACGGGATATTTTTTTTCTATAGCCGTTTCTATGGCGCGCACTATTTTTTCGCCCACTACCGAGCCCATGCTGCCGCCCATGAATTCAAAATCCATAACGGCAAGCATTACCGGATATCCGCCTATTTTAGCTTCGCCGGTAACAACAGCGTCGTTTATGTGCGACTTTTTTATTTTCTCGCCGTATCCCGGAAAATTTAAAAAATCTACGGCTTTTAAATTTTTATCGGTCTCTTTAAAACTTCCGTTATCCACGGTAAATTCTATTCTTTTACGAGGATTAACTCTTCCGTAGTATCCGCATTTCGGACAAACCAACAGATTTTCTTCATAATCTTTTTGAAGAAGAATTTGCTCGCATTTTTTACATTTTGTCCACATACCCGCCGGAATTTTATCCGCAGACTGAGCTTGGTTTTTTTGCGTTTCCATATTTTGAACCCTCCAAATTATCTATTCGGCTATACCCTGCGATAACAAATCTCCCTGATCTAAAATTCCGAGAGGCTTATTATTTTTATCTACTACCGGAATATTGTCTATATTATAATCTTTAAGAACGCGCGCGGCGTCAACAGCCATCATATCGGGCGTTACGGTTCTGGGGTTTTTTGTCATAACTTCCGTTATTTTCTTTTTTAAAATCTTCTCGTCTTTTTGAAGGCGTCTTCTTAAATCTCCGTCGGTAAAGAAGCCTGTAATTTTTCCTTTTTTATCCACAACGCTTGTTGCGCCTACCCTTGTGCCGGTCATTACAAGAAGCGCGTCTTCAACGGTAGCGTCCGAAAACACAACGGGGTTTTGTTTCCCTTTTCTCATAATATCTGAAACATGCATGGTCAATCTTTTGCCTATAGACCCTAACGGGTGAAGCAATGCAAGATGTTCCCTCTTAAAACCTTTTAAATTGGAAACCGTAAGCGCCAGCGCGTCGCCCATGGCAAGCACGGCGGTTGTTGAAGATGTCGGCGCCATGTTATACGGACACGCTTCTTTTTCAACGCTGCAATCTATTATGCAATCAGAATTTTGCCACACGTTAGCTTTTGTTTTACCGGTCATAACAATAACTTTTATTTTCATATTTTTAAGAACGGGCAAAACTTTTTTAATTTCTTCCGTCTCTCCGGAATAAGAAAGCATTATAACAACGTCGCCCGCCATAAGAGAACCTAAGTCTCCGTGCAAACTTTCCGACGGATGAACAAATATTGACGGAATGCCGATTGAAGACATTGTCGCAGAAATTTTTCTGCCTATAAGCCCGGATTTGCCAAGCCCCATAACTATTACGCGGCCTTTGCAGTCTTTTATAAGCCTGACAGCTTTGCCGAAGTTTGCGTCAAGATGTTTTATCTGATCTTTAACCGCTTTAGCTTCAAGCTCAAGCGTCTCTTTTGCTATTTTAAATTCCATTTTACAAGTCCTCAAATTGTTTTTATCATTATTTCAACTTTGCACTTTAAAAACTATCAGAAACACATCTTATATTTAGTAACCATGGATCCCGTATTAAGACATTACGGGATGACACTTCGCGTTCACTTTTCACTTTAAATTTTATCGTTTCATTGCTGTTATTTAAGTCCGTGCGCATAACGTATAAGATTATTCATTTTATCGTAATCTTTTCTTTTCGGGAGTCTTTCTATGCCGCCGTCCGCATCAACGCCGTATGGCGCAACTTTTTCCAAAGCCTCTTTAACTTCTTCAGGCGTAATTCTACCGGAAACAAAAACGGGAACGTTTAAATTTACGGCTTTCGCTGCAAGCTCAAAATTATGTTTAACCGTTTCTCCGTCAAGATATGACACGTCCAACACAAAATAATCAACGTTTCCCGCGTATAAAGACAATTTTTCTGCGTCGCTTTCATTTTCAAGTTTAAAGAATTTAAAAACCTTTACGCCAAGCGCCGCTTTTGCCGCCGCGCAAAACTCGGGAGCTTCAATACCGTTAAACTGAACATTTTTCAATCCGCATTTTTTAATGGTTTTTTCTATAAGCTTTTGATCCGCGTCTGCAAAAACCCCGACGGGTATTACAAAAGGCGGAAGTTTTGAAACTATATCAATAACCATTTTTTCGGAAACTTTTTTAGGAGATTCTTTAATAAAATGAAACCCCAAAAAATCCGCGCCAAGATTTGTAGCGTCTAAAGAATCGTTATAATTTGCCAACCCGCATATTTTCACTTTCGCCATTATATTTCCCTTTATGACATTTCGTGTTATTTTGTTTTCTTATAAACCTTTTCCGGGTCAAACAATTTTTTTCCTACGGTTTTGGTGTTTCCGGCTGACGTAACTTTTGTAAAAAAGCAGCTTCTGTGGCCTGTGTGGCATGCTGCGCCGCCTATTTGCTGGACTTTTATAAGAATGCAATCTCCGTCACAATCGTAGTAAAACTCTTTAACTTTCTGAATGTTTCCGGAGCTTTCGCCTTTTACCCAAAAAGACTGTCTTGAGCGGCTCCAGAAAGTTGCTTTCTTTGTTTTAAGCGTTCTTTTGACGGCTTCTTTGTTCATGTAAGCCACCATCAAAACCGCATTGTCTTTCCAGTCTTGAACTACCGCAGGAATAAGTCCTTTTTCGTCAAACTTTAAGCTTTTAATAATTGTGTCCATTATTACCTCACCGGTATATTTTTAGACTTCAAATAATCTTTTACTTGCTTTATAGCAAGTTCTCTGTAATGAAAAAGCGATGCCGCCAAAACTGCCGACGCGCCGGATTCTACCGCAGACGCAAAATGCTCCAACTTACCCGCTCCGCCCGAAGCTATAACGGGAATTTGCACAATGTCAGTAACCGTTTTTAAAAGAGCGTTGTCATATCCGTCTTTTGTGCCGTCTTTATCCATGCTTGTAAGAAGTATTTCCCCGGCGCCCAAATCTTGCGCTTTTTTTGCCCATTCTACAGCATCAAGACCTGTGTCTATGCGTCCGCCGTGAACAAATACATTCCACTTATTTGAAGACTGAATTGTCGCGCCGACTCCGTTTGCTTGCAATAACGATGATGGCGTCACTTTTTTTGCGTCTATTGCAACCACTATGCACTGCCGTCCAAACCTTTCGCTTGCGCGTTTTATAATTTCAGGATCTTTTACCGCCGAAGAATTTAAAGAGACTTTGTCTGCGCCGGCATTTAAAAGAACTCTTATGTCTTCAAGCGTTCTCACGCCGCCGCCTACGGTAAGAGGAATAAAAACCTGCTGAGCGGTTCTTCTAACTAAATCTACGGTAGTGTCTCTGCCTTCGTACGTTGCCGTTATATCCAAAAAAACAACTTCGTCGGCGCCTTCAAGATTATATCTTTTGGCAACTTCAACAGGGTCTCCCGCGTCGCGCAAATTCACAAAATTTGTGCCCTTAACAACGCGACCGTTATTTACGTCCAAACAAGGAATAACTCGTATACCTAACATTTAATTTGTTACCTTTTACCTGTTTCGCTTGCCGTTCTAATTGCTTTGCTCAAATCAAAATTGTCGGTATAAAGCGCGGCGCCTACTATTGCCGCGTAAACTCCTCCGGATTCAAGCTCTTTTAATTTTATTATGTCTTCGTTGGATTTTACTCCGCCGGAGGCTATTATTTTAAGCCCTGTTTTTGCAAGAGTTTTTAAACCGTCAAAATCAGGTCCTGTAAGCATTCCGTCTCTTGAAATATCCGTGTATAATACTTCTTTCAATCCGAAACTTTTAAGTTTTAACGCCAAATCTTCAACCTTAACGGACGTTACGTCAACCCAGCCTTTTGTGGCAACGTAACCGTTTTTTGCGTCTATGGCAACTATTATTTTATCTGCGCCGAATTTTTCTACGGCTTCTTTTACAATTTCGGGTTTTTCAACAGCGACAGTTCCAAGTATTGCAAAAGACGCGCCCAAATCAAAAAGTTCTTTAATTGAATCTAAATTTCTTATACCGCCGCCAATTTCAACGGGAATATTTACGGTTCTGCAAATTTCGCTTATCAAATTTTTATTTACTCTTTCGCCTTTTAAAGCGCCGTCTAAATCCACAACGTGAATTCTTTTTGCGCCTTTTTGCTGCCACAGTTTTGCAGTTTCAACCGGATTATCCGAGTGAACGGTAGCCGCGTCAAACTTTCCCTGTTTCAGACGAACGGATTTGCCGTTTTTTATATCAATTGCAGGTATAACTATCACTTATTTAACCTCGCCGAGAAAATTCTTTAAAATCTGCAAACCTTTGCCTCCGCTTTTTTCAGGGTGAAACTGACTGCCCCAAACGTTTTCAAAAGCCGCGGAAGAACAAAAATCTATTCCGTAATTGCAAAAACTTGAAACCTGAATATTATTTTCGGGCTTTGCGTAATACGAGTGAACAAAATAAAAGTTTTCCCCGTCGGAAATTTCGGCAAACATTTTTTTTGCTTCAGGCGTATTGTTTATTTTCACGCCGTTCCAACCCATGTGAGGAATTTTTAAATTATTATTTTTAAATTCAAATTTTTTAACTTCGCCGTTTAACAGTCCTAAACCTTTATGCTGGCCGCCTTCATAACCTTTTGTAAAAAAAAGCTGAAAGCCCAGGCAAATGCCGTAAAGCATTTTTCCGGAAGCAACATATTGGCGTATTGCGCAGTCAAACCCGTCTTTAACTAAAAACTCAGCAGCAGGAGCAAAAGCGCCTACGCCCGGCAAAATGGCGCCGTTAAAATCTGAAATTTTATCGGGAGAGTTTATTACCACAGGCTCCGCCCCGCAAAAATTCAGCGCATTTTGAACGCTTTTAATGTTGCCGAAACCATAGTCTATAATTGCTATTTTTTTCATATTGTCTTTAATTCTCAATTTTCAATTATCAATTGCCGTTTAAAGAATCCCTTTCGTTGACGGAATTTTTTTCCCTTTTGTCCGCGCCGCAGCTTGCGCTAAAGCTTTTGCAAAAGCTTTAAACATTGCTTCCGCTATGTGATGATTGTTTCTGCCTTTAATCATTTTTATGTGCAGCGTAATGCCTGCGCTTGAAGCTAACGCGTAAAAAAACTCGTGAATTAAATCGTAGTTGAAACCGGTTTTTTGAAACTCTATTTGGGCTTCATAACTGAAAAAAAATCTTCCGGACAAATCTAACGCCACGTAACTTAACGCTTCGTCCATGGGAAGCAAAAAATGCCCGTATCTTGCTATGGCTTTTTTGTCGCCCAAAGCTTCTTTCAAAGCAAGCCCGAGAGTTATGCCGGTATCTTCAACAAGGTGATGATCGTCAATATGCGTATCGCCGGAAGCTTTAACTTTTAAAGTAAATCCGCTGTGCGCGCCGAAAAGTTCAAGCATGTGATCTAAAAAACCTATACTCGTAGAAATTTCAGGTTTTGAAGATTTATCCAAATTAAGCTCTACCAAAACGTTTGTTTCTTTGGTAACTCTTTTTACATTTGCTTTTCTTTGTTTCATATTCTAACCTCTGCGGATTTTTTATGATATTTCATGCCTTCCGCGGCGGCAAAACTCGCTATTTCTTTGAACCCTTTTTTATTATTTTTATTCATAACGGTGTAAGACGTTCTTTTTAAAAATGTCATAACGGAAAGCCCGCTTGAATATTTTGCCGACGCATTTGTAGGCAAAACATGCGACGGACCCGCCCAATAGTCGCCGGCTGCCGTAGGCGTTTGATATCCTGCAAAAACAGCTCCCGCGTTTTTAACTTTTTTAAATAACGGTTTATAATTTTTAACAAGCAATTCCAAATGTTCCGGAGCTATTTCATTTACTTTTTTGACGGCTTCGTCTAAAGAACAAAACCCCAGCCGCACAAGATTTAAAGCGTCTTTCGGAAGAAGTTTTTTTACCTGCTCTATTTTTTCTTTTGAGTCGCAAAATAAATAAGCGTTTGCGTTATTGCCGTGTTCCACTTGAGCCATTAAATCTGCAAATATAAACTCTGCCGGAGCATTTTTATCGGCGATAATTGCTACTTCGCTCGGGCCTGCCAAAGAGTCTATTCCGACCGCTCCGAAAACCTGTCTTTTGGCTTCGTTTACGTAAGCGTTTCCGGGACCAACTATAATATCTACTTTTTCTATATTTTTTGTGCCGTAAGCCAAAGCGGCCACGGCCATAATTCCGCCGACGCGGTAAATTTCGCTAACGCCGCAGAGTTTGGCGGCATAAAGAAGCTCGTCGCTTAATCTATTCGGCGGAGTTACCATAACTATGCGTTTAACTCCGGCGGCTTTTGCCGCAACTGCAGTCATTATTACCGTTGACGGATAAGGGTAAAGCCCGCCGGGCACATAAAGCCCCGCGGATTCAATGCAAGTGTAAAACTGTCCGGTTTTAACGCCGTTTCTTGTAATGCCCCAGCTTTTTTTAATGTTGGAAAATTCGGTTTTATGGAAAGATAAAACGTTTAAATACGAAGATTTTATGGCTCTTTTTAAAGCAGCAGAAACGCGTTTCACGCCCGCGTCTATTTCGCTTTTGGAAACTCTTAAACCCTGCTTTGACAAATCTATGCCGTCAAACTTTTTAAGATATTTAAAAACGGCTTTATCGCCGCCTTTTTTAATATCTTCTATTATGCCTGAAACATAGACGCTTAAATTTTGTTTTTTCATCTTGAAAATTATACAAAAATCAAAGATTTTTGACAATATTAAAGGTTAGTCTATTTCCATCATTTTTAATCTGAAATGTTCGTTTTTATTTTCAAACTCAACAGACATGTCTCCAAGCTTTAAATACAAAGTTTCAAGCTCGCTTTTAAGCTGTTTATCTATTTTTGCGCCGTCAACCAAAAAAGTTACGTCTTGATCCATAGAAGCTTGTATAAGTTTTTGGGTGTTTTCGTTTAATTCTTTCTCTTTTGCCGTTATTTCTTTTTCCAGCTTTACAATGCTTTCTTCAAGCGGCTTTAAAATTCTTGACTTTTCCTGAATAAGATGCGCTCTTTGTTTTTTTAATTCTTCTTTTGAAAAAACTTTTTCTCTTTTTGCGTTTTTATTTTTTATGTCTCCGCTTTCGTCTTCCCAGCCTCTTGTTTCAAGGAAATCTTTGTATGTTCCCTCAAAAACAGAAACTTTATCTCTGTCAAAAATTATAAGTTTTTCGGCGATATTATAAAGCAATTCCTCATTGTGCGTAACAAGTATTACCGAACCGTTAAACTCATTTATTGCGTCTATTAAACCTTCGCAGGATTCCATATCAAGATGGTTTGTGGGCTCGTCCAAAAGCAGCATATGGCATGGGTTTACCAAAATTTTCCCAAGTAAAACTCTGCTTTTTTCTCCTCCGCTTAATATGTCAATTTTTTTTAAAGCGTCGTTGCCGCTAAACATCATGGAACCGGCAATATTTCTTGCTTTCTGCGGAAGGCATTTGCCGTCGGTGCTTAATATTTCTTCAAAAACCGTTTTTAACGGGTTTAAATCTGCCGCGTCGGACTGCACAAAATACGCGGTTTTTAAATCCGGATGTTTTTTTATGCTTCCGTCAGAAGGTTCCAGCCTGTCGGCAATAAGTTTTAAAAGCGTGGATTTACCTTTACCGTTTTTGCCGATTACGCAAATTCTTTCTTTTTTTAAAACGTCAAAACTTAAATTTTGTATCAAAGGATTATCTTTTGTGTAACCGAATTTTAAATTATGCACGCCCATCATTTTTGCGGCGTTAAAAGGAAGCGATGAGAAAGAGAAATCCAAATCTTCAAGCTCCGTTAAACCTTCCATGCTGTCTTGTTTCTCAAGCGACTTAATGCGCGACTGAACCATTCCCGCAAGCCTTGCTTTTGCGCGGAAACGGCTTATAAAAATTTCCGTCTGCTTGCGTTTTTTCTCGGCGTTAAGACGCGTTTTTTCATATATTTCTTCTTCTTTGTCTATCTGTTCGTAAAGTTTTTGCGTGCTGCCTTCCACTTTTCTGGCTTTTGTTCTGTGTATGCACGCGCAATGCGTTATGCAGCTGTCCATAAAATTTCTGTCGTGAGTTATAAGAATAAGCTCGCCCTTCCACGAACGCAAAAACTGCGACAGCCAGCGTATAGCAACAATATCAAGATAGTTATTAGGCTCGTCAAGCATAAGCATATTTGCGTTTGAAAGCAAAACTTTTGCAAGATTAATTCTTATTTTATATCCGCCGGAAAATTCCAAAGGATTTTTGTGCATATCGCTTGAAGAAAAACCAAGACCGGAAAGTATTTTTTCGGCTTTCCATGTTTCGTCTTTTTCCCCAACGGGCAGCGCAAGGCAGGCTTCTTCCACAGCGGTAGGTTTTGTAAACTTTATATGCTGCTGCAAATATCCTATTTTGTAATTTTTAGGAATGTTTATGCTTCCCGAATCGTAGTCCATTTCGCCTAAAATAATTTTAAAAAGAGTGGTTTTGCCGTGTCCGTTTCTTCCCACAAGCCCTACCCTTTCTTTGGCGTTGATGTTCAAACTAAGATTATCAAAAAGTATGCGTCCGCCGAATGATTTGTTTAAATCTGTAATTTTTATCATAATTTTGTATATTATAGCAAAATAAACGTTTCTATGAGGATATTTAGATGAAAAAACAGAGAATTTTTTTAATTATTTTTATTTTTTTGGTAATAATTTTTGCGGTATATAAATATTCGCAAAGCCCGTCCGTGCAGCATCTTGATAAAGCTTTTATAACGGTAAAAGCTCCGTTAATGAATAGAAGCGTCCTCAACGAAAACGCAGCAAAAGAAAACGCAAAAAATAATATAGAGGAAGTAATTTTTTACCATACGTCTTCGGGCGGCATTGAATATGTTGTAACTTTCTCAAAAAATAAAGAAGAAATAAATTTTAACAGAGCAATAAACTCAATTAAAAAAACGTTTCAAGACTACAATTTTCAATTTACAAAAACCGACACAAAAAGCGGCGTTTACATTGAAGGAACTTTCAACAAAAACGGAACCGTTTACGGCGTGAAAGATTTAATGATTAAAAATAAAAATTTCTTCTGGCAAATCCTTACGATATACCCCAACTCAAAAAAGAACGCAGACAAAGCCGATAAGTTTATAAAATCAGCAATGATAGATGATAAGAAGATAAGAAATTAGGAAGATAAGTAACAACAAATAAAAAAACCTGATTGAAATATTTCAATCAGGTTTTTACCTTTTACATATTATTTACTAAAGAGCGTCCCTGAGAGGAGTTGAACCTCCAACCTTATCCTTAGGACGGATCTGCTCTATCCAGTTGAGCTACAGGGACTTTAAACGGCAATTTAAAATTGAGAATTGAAAATGGATAATTAACGGAAAGATTTAATACTTTATAATTGAAAAAATTTCTATGTTTTTATCTTTAATATTTTCTCTTCCTTTCAGGAAGGCGAGTTCCGCAACAAAAGCTGCGGCGACGGTTTTTGCTTTTAGTTGTCGGACAAGCTCTGCAGATGCGTTAATTGTGCCGCCGGTGGCTAATAAATCGTCTATAAGCAAAACTTTCTCGCCTTCGGAAAAAGAATCTTTGTGAGTTTCTATTATCGCGGTTCCATACTCCAAATTATAACTTGCCCAAATTGTATCGCCGGGAAGTTTCCCTTTTTTACGTATAAGCACAAACGGAATATTCATTTTTACGGCAAGCGGCATGCCAAACAAAAACCCGCGCGATTCAACGCCTGCAATTTTATCTATTTTTAAATCTGCAAATTTATCTGCAAAAGCGTCTATTATTTTATTAAAAAGTTTGATGTTTGCAAAAATCGGAGTTATATCTTTAAAGGTAACTCCTTTAACCGGAAAATTCGCCACGTTGCGTACTGCCGCTGAAAGCTCGCCCGTTAAGTTTGTCATTTTAAGCCCTTCTGTCTTTATTTTTACGTCTGTCAATATTTTTCGGATATTTCTTTCCTGAATCTCTTCTATCTTTTCTGCTTCTTCTGTTATCAAGTAAAATATTTCCAGCGTCAAATTTGTCTATAAGTCCGAAACGTATAAAAATTCCTTTCAATTTTTTGAAAGATCTTATTTCAAGCTGGCGCACGCGCTCTCTTGAAATTTTTAAAAGTTTTCCTATATCTTCAAGAGACATAGGCTTTATTCCGCCAAGCCCGAAACGCATTCTGACTATTTCCCTTTCCCTAACGGGAAGATAGTTTAGCGCCGTAGTAATATCGTCGCGCGTTCTTATAATTTCCGTTACGGATTCCGGAGATTTAATTTTATCGTCGGCAAGAGTGTCTTTAACAAACACTTCTTCATCGTCGCCGATTGGCGTTTCAATGGAAGTAGTGCCGTTAAAGACAGCCGAAGCTTTTAAAATGCCTGATATTTGTTTTTTATTTAATTTTAGTTTTTCGGCAATTTCCGCAACGGTAGGTTCTCTGTTGAGTTTGCTTTTTAAAATGCTGTATGTTTTCATCCATAAATTTAACGCGTCCCACATGTGCGACGGAATTCTTATTGTTTTTGTCTGGTTTTCAATGGCTTTGCGCATGTATTGTTCTACCCAGTAAACGGCATATGTTGAAAATGCGATATTTTTAGACGTATCAAATTTTTCCACGGCTTTTATCAAACCCATATTTCCCTCTTCTATCAAATCCATGAAATCAATGCCTTTTTTCATAAACCTTTTAGCAATGGGAATAACAAGCTTATAATTTTGCTCTACAAGCTTGTGAAACGCTTTTTTATCTTTCTTTGATTTTTTCCAGCAAATTGCAACTTCTTGTTTTGAGAGAGGTTTAATTGCGCTTATAGCGTTGAAGTATAGTTGAAGCGGGTCAAAGTTTGAAGAAGGCATTTTAAAAATCCTTTAAAATGAAATCGGGGCGACTGGATTTGAACCAGCGACCTCACGGTCCCGAACCGAGCGCTCTATCCAGCTGAGCCACGCCCCGAATTTACTTCTTTTTAATATAACGTATCAACTTTAACGCATTTATTGTTTTTATCTACAAAAACTATTTTTGCGTTAACGGGTTTATCGGAAAGAGTAAAACCCATTACTATAATTTCTTCGTCTTTTTTTATAAGATGAGCCGCGGCGCCGTTCATACACATTACGCCAGAGCCCGCTTTGCCCGGTATAACATAAGTTTCAAGTCTTGCTCCCGAAGTGTTAGACACAACCAAAACTTTTTCGCCAACCCAAAGACCGGCTTTTTCAATAAGATCGCTATCTATGGTTATGCTGCCTTTGTAATTGAGATTAGCTTCGCTAACAACGGCTTTAAATATTTTAGAGCTTAAAACAAACTTCATATATATTTTCCCTTAATCTTTTTTAAGAGTAACAACTCTTTGCGGAAACGGTATTTCAATGTGTTGCGCGTCAAATTTTTTCTTAATACTTTTTATAACATTATGCACAACTTCAGAGCGCACATACATATCGCGAACGCGAAATATAACGCTAAAATTTATTGAAGAATCCGCAAATTCGCCAAAACGCACAATAGGTTTAAAAGTTTTTGCGGCGCCCTCGGAAGAGTTTAAAACTTCCGTTACGGCCGCAATTGCCGCTGCTTCAACTTTTTCCAAGTCGCTGTCGTAAGAAACGCCGCATTTTACGGACACCGTAAGTTCGGCAGCGTTTAACGAGTGCACAATTTTAACTATTGCCGACGATATTTTAGTATTCGGAACCGTTATCACATTATTTGAAATTTCTCTTATGCGGGTGGTTCTCCAATTTATTTCTATTACTCTGCCTTCCTGTCCCGAGTCAAGCTGTATATAATCGCCGCGCATTATTTGCCCGCTTGCAAGAATATTTACGCCGGCAAAAAAATTGCTTAAAGTATCTTGAAGCGCAAGAGCCACCGCCAAAGAACCTACGCCCAACGCCGTAAGTATAGGCGTTAACTTAACGCCTATTTGGTTTAAAATAAGAACTATGCCTATAAATATTACGACAAACTTTATTATGTTTACGCCGATAGCTTCGGAAACCGCTCTTTGAAATATTTTAGCTGCGACAGAAGCCGCCAATACCACAAAAGAAAAAGCCAACAAAACAAAAAACGCTTTATCTATTACATCGTATTTATGCTCTAAAGGCGAAATTAAATAAGAGCAATATAACGCAGTAAGAAAGAACCAAAACGAAACGTAATTTTTTGAAGATATTACTATGTCGTCGCCTAAAACAAGTCCGGACTTTTCTACAATTTTTTGCAAAAATTTTAATATGTATTTTTTAAATAAAAAACCTGCAACAAATATAAGCGCAAAAACCGCTGCGCTTTCAGACCACATTACAATATTTTCAGGTAAAGAAATACCAAACAATGTTTGCATTTTATTTTCTTGGTCTTTCGGCTTCTTCCTGACATTTAATACAGTAGCGAGACCACGGTATTGCTTTTAGCCTTTCAAGAGTTATGTTTTCGCCGCAGCATTCGCATTTGCCGAAAGTTCCTCTTTCAACTTTTGCAATTGCGTCGTTAATTGTGTCTAAAGTTATTTTATCGTTTGCCGCAAGCTCAAAATACATTTCTTTCTGGCTGTTTTGGCTTGCCGTATCTATTTCGTCGCCCACGTTTTCTTCGGAAGAAGAATCAAGTTCTTTTTGCGCGTTGTTTACTTTATTTAAAAGCTCCGTTCTTTTCTGAATTAAAATCTTTTTAAAATTTGCCGCGTCTTTTTTATTCATTTTATTCCCCATTGCCTGAATTATCAGTTTGTAAAAACCTTTACGGTTTTAAGCATGTCGCTTTCTTGTCCGCTTATTCTTATATCTTTTGAAGACATATCCATAAGGTAATCGCAGATTTCTTTAGTAATTCTTTCGCCCGGAATTAACACGGGAATACCCGGAGGATACGGCGTAAGCACCTGCGCCGAAACATGCCCGACGGATTTATTTAAAGGCACTCTTTTTGTGTTATTTGACAAATACACGTCTCTAGGCATCATAACCATCTCGGTAGCCAGCGACGGTATTTGCAAAGCCCAATTTTTTTGTTCTCCGTGATAAGTTTTATCTATATCTTTAAGAGCGTTGACCAAAGCTTCCACATCCGACTTATTAGACCCTATGCCCATAATTGCAACTAAGTTAAAAATGTCGGCGTAATCAAGCTGTATGTTGTATTTTTTAGCAAGTATGTCTTCTATTTCGTATCCGGAAAGTCCGGTTTTGGTAACGTTTACGGTAAGTTTTGTAACGTCCAAATCAAAACCTTCGCGCTGAATTTCTTTTCTTGTGAAACACTTCATGGAAGCTATATTATGGTTTATGTAATTTCTTCCCCATTCGGCCGCTTCAATTACTTTGTCAAACATTTTGCCGCCGTCCATAACCGCCTGCCTTCTTGCCAAATCAAGAGTTGCAAGCGTAAGGTAATTCGGACTTGTGGTTTGAAGCATTGAAACTACTTTTTTAACTCTGTTAAAATCTACAAGTTTGGAATTAAAATGAAGAACAGAGCCCTGTGAAAACGCCGACAGTATTTTATGCGTTGACTGAACGCACAAATCTGCGCCCGCGCGAACTGCGGACTGCTGCGGAAGCTGATTGTTAAATATTAAATGAGGACCGTGCGCTTCGTCAACAAGCACAATTTTTCCTCTTCTGTGGCAAAGATCTACTATTTTATCCAGTTCCGTTACTACGCCGTTATATGTGGGGCTTGTTACAAAAACAGCTTTAGCCTCGGGATAACGGTCTAACGCGTCCTTAATTTGAGCATATGTTGAATTAAAAATTACGTCAAGATTTTGTTCAATTTTCGGCTGAATCCAAATAGGCCAAACGCCGGATAAAACGACGCCCGCCATTATAGATTTGTGAGAACTTCTTGAAACTATTACGGAATCTCCCGGGTCGCAAGCCGCAAGAAACATTGCTATATTTCCTACAGACGTTCCATTGAGCAAAAAAATAGAGTTGCGCACGCCGTAGGCTTCCGCCATAAGTTCTTGAGATTTTTTTATCGGGCCTACAGGGTCGTGGAGAGAATCTACTTCGTCAAAAACCGTAACGTCAAATTTGAATACGTTTTCGCCGGTGTAGCTTTTAAGTTCTTCATCTATGCTTCTGCCGTTTTTATGTCCGGGACAGTGAAAAGACACAACGTCTCTTTTAGCGTGTCCTAAAAGAACGTCAAACATAGGCGCTTTAGATTGCCTTGCAAGAAAAGCTTTTTGCGCTGCCGTAACTTTAGATTTTTTTTTCATTTTTTTATTAGAAACGCTAAAAAAAATTAAATGCCCGATAGAGGATTTGAACCTCTGACCCCTTCCATGTCAAGGAAGTACTCTAACCAACTGAGCTAACCGGGCGCTGCCAACTGCAATGAATAATTGAGAATTGAGAATTGAAAATTGAGAATTAACTACAAAAACAAAAAAACTGATTTTCCATTCTCAATTTTTAATTCTCAATTGTTTTCGAAAGGTGCGGGCCGGAATTGAACCGGCGAATAACAGTTTTGCAGACTGCTCCCTTACCACTTGGGTACCGCACCAAAATCAGTTATTGAGTATATAAAATATTGATTTTTCAGTCAACTTGCAATTTAAAAATTAATCTCGGCGTCTTTCAAAAACGGGTATTTCGCGTCTTTCTGCGAGACCAGCGGTTTTTTTACGTTCCATTTAACGTTTATATCAGGGTCATCATATTTTATGCCGCGTTCGTGCTGCGGAGCGTATTCGCGGTTGCAAAAATATTCCACTTCGGCGCTTTCAGACAAAACTTCAAATCCGTGCGCAAAACCTTCGGGAATATAAAGCATGTTCATTTTTTCGCTGTCTAAAATTTCACCGACCCATTTGCCGAAAGTAGGCGAACCTTTTCTTAAGTCCACCGCAACGTCAAAAATTTTTCCGCAAACCGCCCTGACTATTTTGCTTTGTGAAAAAGGCGCAAGCTGATAGTGAAGCCCGCGCAAAATATCTTTTGACGATTTAGAAAAATTAATTTGTTTTACGGCGCCCGAAAAAGAAAAATTGCTTTCTTTAAAAAGTTCGGTAAAAAAACCTCTGGCGTCGCCGAATTTTTGAGTTTCTATAAGCACCACTTCCGCAATTTCAAGTTTTTTAAAAACAAATGGCATAAGTTTTACCCTTTAATCTAAAATATTTTGTTTTGCTTCCCACACATTGCCCGGCACGAAATCTTCGTTATAAAAAAGTCCTTTGTAAACTTTTAGTCCGCCTTGTTTTACGGTTACGTAGAGGCTTGGAAAATCTTCTCCGAAAGATATAAGAGAATCTCCTTCAAAATAAGCCGTTGTTCCGTCGCAGAGATTTATTTTTATTCTGTTTTCTTTGCTTGATGTTTGAAGTCTTGAAATTTCAAGTTTTTCGGCAACGGGGTCTTTTGTTACCACGATACCCTGACCTTTTTCAAGAACTATTACCGCAGTTTTAAAAAGCTGTATTGAAACAGGCTTTGAACCGGCAATTATTTTTGACCCGTAAAGAATATTCGGAATAGAATCAATGTCCGTGTATGTTTTTACGTCGCCGGCAATTTCTCTTATTTCAATACTGCCGCCGGAGCCCATTTCTATTACTTTAATATAGTCGCTTCTTTCGGCAAAAACATTAGCGCATAAAACAACAAGTAACGCCAACAAAAACATAAGTTTTTTCATAAAGCTTCCTTTTACTTTAAATAAACTTCAACATTGCAAACGCCTTTTGCAAACGGCGCTACCAGCGTTCCTTCTATTTCTTTGCCGTTAACGACTATTTTTGAAGCTTTTGTATTTTTCTTTAAGCCGTCGTTAAAAAATGTAATGTTATAACGCGCGCCGCGAAAATCTATTGACAGCTTTGCCCCGTTGAAATCTTTATGCGCGGGAAGTCTGGGGTCAATTCTTAACCCGTCAAGCTCTCCTCTGACGCCAAAAAAGAAATTCTGGAACAAATACCTTGTCCAAGCCGCAGAGCCGGTAAGTATAGGATATTCGCC
This sequence comes from Endomicrobium proavitum, assembly GCF_001027545.1. Lineage (NCBI taxonomy): Bacteria > Pseudomonadati > Elusimicrobiota > Endomicrobiia > Endomicrobiales > Endomicrobiaceae > Endomicrobium > Endomicrobium proavitum. Next base: position 523,388 of record NZ_CP009498.1, on the reverse strand, counting down.
TCTTCCCGCAATATTAGGGTTATCCGAAGAAACATAGTATTCGGGAATCCACGGGCCGCTTCTGAAAACTTCCTGATATTGATTTAACGGATTAATCCCTGAAAATATTCTATACGCATCGTCAGCTCTGTCTCTTCTCAATAAAGCCCAAGTGAAAAATAAATTGGCATGGCAAAACAATGCGTTATTTTCTTTTGTGCCGGCGGCAAAACCGGTAATTCTGCCGATAGTTTTATCAAACTTTAAATACGGAGGATAATTAAGTTTTAGCGCGCCGATTTTTTTATCAAGAAGATGTTTAAACACGGAATTTATAACTTTATCGGACGCTTTTATTTTATCTGCGCCTTTTGAAACCAACGACCACGTTTGAGGCATAAGCATCATTTCAAAATCATCGGTAGTAGGATTTTTCTTAGACAGCGCTCCGTTTTTAAATATGCCGTCAACCGGTTTGCCGTTGGCAAATATATAACCGCTGTAATAGCTGCCGTTAAAAGCTTTTTTGTTTGCGTTGGCAATTGAAAGCGCGGCTTTTTTTCTTAAATCCGCAACAAGAGCAGCAACTTTAATTTTAACTTTTTTGCCGCTGATATTTCCGTTAACTTTAGCAAGATATTTTTCAAGCGTTTTCTGACGGACTTTTGCGGCAATATCCGCATGCGCCGCATTTTTTTCTATCAGCAATGCAAGCTCTTCAAAAACTTCAACTTCCGAAATATTCTTTTTCTGCGCTACTTTTTCTATTAGGTCTGCAAGCTCGTTGCAATCTAAAGCAAGACCAAAAGTGAAAGTTACGTTTTCGCCTTTTACCTGATCTACGGCGTCGTTCCAATCCGCTCTTTTCTGTTTGAGCAAATTATTGTTGCCGACGTCGTAAAACATGGTTAAAAGCTGGACAAGCAAATGCTCTAAAACCGTGCCTTTATATACGGTTTTGCTTGCGGTTTTCTGATTATCTATAACGCCTTTTTTCCAAGTATCGTCTTTTACTTCCCCTCTGCTTCTGTAGCAATCTTTAAAATATGCTATGCCGCTTTTTAATAAAAATCCGTAATCGCCCAAGAAGTTTATTAACAGCATTACGGTTTGCGCAGTCCAGTAAGGATGGTCGCACCATAAACCGTTAACTTCGTCGCTGCCGAACTCTTTTGTTCTTGCAAAAAATCTTGTGGCGTTTGTTCCGTCTAAACGAATACCCTCAAGCGTCTTCATGGTTCTTTCTTCAAGGTCTTTCGGGTCTATAACCGTTGCCGCCATCATGTCTTGCCAAAAATCTCTCCAGCCTGAAAAATCGGAACCGTAATCCGTTTGAGGATGTCCGGTGTTTCCAAACCAATATCTCATTGAAAGCTGATAACACCACCAGTTATTCCACAAATTATTGAAATCTTTATTTTGGGTAGTTATCACAACGCGGGAAGTTCTTTCTTTCCAAAAATTATTTAACTTTTCAAACGCTTTAACCGAACCGGCATAATCGTATTTTTTTAAAAGCTGCCGCGCGCCTTTAGAACCTTCAAACGTTATAGCGTTTACAACCGCAAATTTCACTGATTTCCTGGCGGCAATAACGATATTTTTAAACTCTATTGCGCCGACGGCTTCTTTACCGTAACACTGCGCTTTCGGCGGTATGTTTTCAACAATTGCCTGCGGTTTAAGCCACGAATTATTTGCGCCGAGAAACGTTTCCCTATCGGAGTAAAATCTGTCGCCTTTTTTGCCGTTGGGCGTTGCGGCGCCCATAAGGTAACATATATCGCTTGAATCGGTAGAACCTTCAACCCACTCAAGTCCGGGCAATATTTCTATATGGTCTGTAACCTGGCTTTTATTGTAAAGGCGAACAACGTCTCTGTGATATTCCACGTAAGCTCTGTTTCCGCCGAAAATCGGCACTGCGGGAATGAAATCAACCGTTTGCTCTTTGGAAGATTCATTTTTAATTTCTACAAGCCAAATTTCCGCCATTTCGTCATTGGGCACAAAAATTGTAGCGCTTGCCGACAGCGCGCGTTTTTTCAGCTTTCCGCTAAAGCGAACGTAGCCAAGACCCATTTCATATTTAGGTTCCGAAGTTTCCGTATTTGTTACATCGTAATTATTTACAAGCCAAGGCTTATCGCCTTTCGGACGAATCCACAAAAATCTTGCCTGACCTTTAGGAAAATTCGGACCGTCAAATTCGCCGAACATTCTTGTATAATCAAAACCGGAAAAACCTCTTAAAAAATTGTCGCAAATAGAAAAATATTTCGGGCTGTTAGCAAGCATATGAATTAAAGGCTGCGGCAAACTTCTTGAATTTTCAACCGCGCATTCGCCGGCGTCGTTGTAACTCCAAAGTTTTGACATTTTACTTCTCCTTAAAGATAATAAATTATTGACGGTTGATTATATCAATTTAGTATTGTTTTCTCAAATTATTTAACGCATAAAAAAGCCCTCCGCAAAACTTAAGCGGAGAGCTTTTTTATTTTTTTAAAACAGATGTTTTATTACAGAATATAAAATCTCAAATTTGCGCCGGCGTAAAGCCCGGAAAAATCTCTATTTAATTTTACGCTTTCATAACCGAGAAGAATGTATGGGTTATTGCTTTTACCGCCTAAAGCATAAGACAAATCAAATCCTAAAGTAACTACTTTTCCAAGAATCCACTCAATGCCTAAATCTACATGAGGAGCAAGAATTGTTTCTGTTTTAGAAGCAGAACCCGCAATATGCGATTCTATATATTCTAATTCCCATTTTGAAAACACATATGTTACTCCGGCGCCGGCTTTTAACGCAAACTTCGGACTTGTTTTATACTTATAATAAACAGTTATAGGAATTTGGTATCCGTTAGACGTTACCTGCGCATGTTGAATACTATACACAGAGTCCTCTATGCTATATCCTAAACGGTCTTCACCTATACCATTATAGCTGACGTTAACGCCTATGTAACTTTTTTCACTCATACCAAATAATTTTGAATGTTCATAAAAAACTCCAAAACCCGGAGTCATTCCATGTTCTTCAGGCGATTGTTTGCTAAATTTCTGTGATGGACCTACTAAAGTTGGAGCTGGCGCCGAGGCGAAATCTTTAAAGTTACTGCTGTTTCCCGAGCCTCTTATGTTACCGAAAATACCAAATTCAGCAAACGCTAAATTTGTAAACGCTACAACCACTGCTGCAACTAAAACAATTTTTTTCATACTGCCTCCTTTATATTTTAACTTACTATGCAGAAATAGAAAAAACCTGTTTTGTTTTTTCAAATAAAAACAGGTTTTATATAAAAAAATCAATAACAACAGTGTCTTTTAAGACTCTGTCTGTCTGTCTGTCTGTCTGTCTGTCTGTCTGTCTGTCTGTCTGTAAATTTTCATAGTTATATAATATACTTATATAAAAACTTTTGTCAACAATTATTTGATTTTTGTATAAAATAATTCCTAACGTATAAAACAGCGTCGGTAAATACAAGCGCGAAGTTGAAACAATATAAGAAAATTACATTATCGTAATTGTATATAAGTTTGTGCGTTATACCCGCAACATAACCGACTAACACAATAATAAGAAACCACACGCTTTTACCTGCGTTGCTTTTTGACACAAAAGATTTTCTTATTGAAAACGGCCACGCAAACGCAAAACATAACAGCATAATTATTTCAAAAATACTCATTGAACAGACTCCCCTGCTAAATGCCCTGTGGAAAACGCCGCCTGCAAATTAAAACCGCCGGTAGGCGCGTCTATATCTAAAACTTCGCCGCAAAAATATAATCCTTTAACTAATTTAGACTGCATGGTTTTTTGCTCAATTTCGTCACAAACTACGCCGCCCCTTGTAACTATAGCTTCTTTAATATCTCTAACGCCTTTAACTTTAAATTTAAAATCCGTAAGAGCGTTTAAAATTTTTTCTCTCTCAATTTTGCTGATTTGAGAACATTTTTTTGTTATTTGCAAATTACAGTAAGAAGAAAATGGTTTAATAAACTGTTTAGGCAGAAGCTCTTTTAGCATTTCCTGCAATTGATACTGTCCGAATTTATCAAGCTCGCGCAGAATTCGTGCGTTTAACTGCTGCAAAGTTAAAGCCGGTTTTAAATTTAAAGATAAGAAAATATCCTGTTTCTTTTGAAGCTCTTGGGCTATTAGAGAACTTAAAGTTAAAATAACAGGCCCGTCCGCGCCGTAAACGGTAAATTCCGCCTCGCCGAATTCCTTTGCTAAAACGCCGGCGCCGGCAACAACGGAAGCTTCTATATTTTTAAGCTTCAGCCCCTTAAGCTCTTTTAAAAATTCATTTTCCAAAATAACCGGCACCAGCGCGGCGGTTAACGGATAAATAGTATGCCCGAATTTTTTCGCTATTTTATAACCCGCGCCGTCTGAACCAGTTGACGGATAAGAAAGCCCGCCGGTAGCCACCACAACATTTCTTGAGATAACTTTTTCTTTTTCCGAAGACACTTCAAACAAATCATTTACTTTTTGAACTTCAACAATATCAAAAGAAGCTTTAATAGAAGCAATATTTTTAACGCTTTTTATTAAAGCCGAAGCAATATCCGCAGCTTTGTCCGACGCGGGAAAATAACGTCCGCCACGCTCAAGTTTGCAGGGCGCGCCGAGAGTGTCAAAAAAATTTAATAAGTCGGTATTTGAAAAGTTTTGGAAACTTGCATAAAGGAATTTACCGTTTCTAAAAAGAGATACAAATTCCTGCAGCGAAGCGTTTGAGGTAAGATTACATCTTCCTTTGCCTGTTATGGAAAGTTTTATGCACGGACGCGCTTTTTTTTCCAACACAACGGTTTTTAATCCGCGGCTGCCCGCGCAAAAAGCGGCAATCATGCCGGCAGGACCGGCGCCAATAACTGCAACGTCAAAAATTTCATCCATTGTTTTGCGCTATTTGTTTTAACATTTCGTCCACGGAAACTTTAAGAGTTTGTATGTCGTTAGAATCGTTTATAAAAGTTATGTCGGCAAGACGAGCGGTTTTTACAAGCTGCTGCCCCGAGCCGGAAGTTTGCGATTCTTTCTTTTCAAGCTCCGTAAACTTTTCAAAAGTTTGAGGGTCGCCCGATCTGTTTCTTTGCAGCATTCTTTCAAAACGAGTTTTCTGCGGAGCGTCTATATTTATTAAAACAAATCCTTTTTTCTTTTGCAGTTCTTTAACTTCGTCAGGGTGTCTTATGGAAGTAATGCAATAGTTTTTAGAGTTTTCCGTTTTTTCTAAAACTTTCGCCGCCAAAACGCCGTTGCCGTTTTCGGCGCGCAAATTTGTGCCGAAAACTATAAGATTTTCCCTTGTAGGTTCTACGCCCGCTTTTTTCATTTCATCTCTTATAACGTCCGATAAAGAATAATGAATAAAACCGCGTTCTTTTACTATATATTCGGCAACTGTATCTTTTCCCGAGCAATAAGAGCCGGTTAAACCTATTATCATTTTATGCTCCAAAAATAAATCCCCAAGATTTTTTATCTTGAGGATTTATTATTTTTTGTTTATTTATTTTGAAAGAGACACCGCAAAACCTTTCAGTTTAGACTGAACATCTCTGAAAGAATCCTGCGCCGTAATTGCGTACTTTTTCAAAGTTATATTTTTGTAATACAAATTAATATTGAAAGTAAGAGTTCTATCCGCATTTTTTACTACTGAACAAGTTATAATTTCATCTGCGCCGGTTTTATCAAAAAGCGCAACTAATTCGGATTTTACAAGCGTTGCATTTGCAAGATTTTGAGAAGACAAAGACGCATTATAGTCCGCATTTTCATCTAACGCTTTTTTCAACATTGTGGCATATACGTTAAGTTCTGATTTTGAAATATTCTGCGACAGAAAATCTGCAATGGCAATGTATGTTCTGTTGTCGTCGGCAGATTTTTGAATAGGTCTTGTCTGTACGGGCGCCTGCGCTGCGGCTGACGCAGTTACGTCTGTTGAGGTTGAGCTGTCGTCTGTAGCAGCATCAGTTAATTGATCTTCATCTGCTTGTTGCAGTTGTGCTGTTGTATTAGAAGCCTGTTGTTTATTTTGCGACGGAGTAAAAGATGCCTGCTCCGGTTTTGAAACAGCTTGTTTCTGTTCTTGAGCAACAGAAGCGTTTGCAGTTGTTTGAGATTTCTTTAAAGCGTCTTCATCAAACGTTTCCCCGAATTTAACGCCTACGGAAACTCTGTGAGCCGTCCCTAAATCTCCGTAAGGAGAGAAAGCGTAATCAAACGAAAAATCTCTAAAGCTTGCGCCAAAACCGGCGTCAAAACCGGCAAAACCGGGAACGTCTTTTTGTCTGCCGTCATAACCGGCTCTTAAAGCTATATTTGCTTCCGGGGTAATTGGAATTGTGTATTGCGCGCCGATAGCAGGAAAAATATTATTATCGGAAGGTATTATAGCGTCCAACGAAACAAGAAGATTGTCAAAGAAAATTCTTGAAGCGCCGAGTTTAAAAGCTAAAGGCAAATCTTCTTCTTCAACATTAAATTTCATTTTTGTTCCGATGTTTTGTATAGCCGCGCCGAAAGAAGTAATTCCGTCAAAGAGCGTGTAAATTACGCCCGCGTCAACGGCAAAAGCCGTAGCCGTGTTCTCTATTTTTGAACTTATATATTTTACGTTTGCGCCGTATCTTAACACGCTTGAATTAGGGAAATAAACTCTGTTTGCGTAAGAAAGGTAAACCGCATAATCCGTAGGAGAAAAATCCGAAAGCAAATCACCGTTTTCGTCGCGGCCTTCAATGCTGCCCGAAGTAAAATATTGAACGCCTAAACCGAAAGTTCCGGCGGAAGTAGGCAACCCAAAACCAAGCCATCCGTACGCCATATCTTCAAAATATGAAGAATACATAAACGATACGGCCATTTTGTTAAGAGATGAAAGCGCCGCAGGGTTCCAATATATTGCGTCCGCGGAATTTGAAATAACCGACGTTTGGGAATTTCCCATGCCTATTGCCGGTGCGCCGGCGCCAAGCTTTAAAAAATTTGCGACAGTGGTACCTGCGTTTGAACTTTGCGCATGAACGCTTGTGCAGATAAGCATTAAAGTCAGTCCGGCGAAAAATAATTTTTTCATTTTTTTAATATCTCCGTGTTTATTTTCATTATACATTTTTTTACAGGTAATTTCCCTTTTAACGGGGCATGAGCATCTTCCGGAAAAAATACGGCAAACTTGCCTTCGCTTAAAATTATATCAAAATCCGGCGCTTCATTATAAAATGCAATATCCTTACTTTCATCGTAAGGATAAAATATATTTTTGCACTCTGAAGCGTTCTTCCAGCCTATTACATCTTTACCGCTTATAGTATAGTGTATGTCTATAAATTTCGCATGTGTTTCTAACTTCTGTAAATCAACAGGCTTGGCATATGAAGTTTCAACGGCTGCTTTTACAAGACTGTTCAGCTCTGTTTTGCCGTCCGCAAACACGCCGCGTTTAAGAAATTCAAAAGCGTCTTTAAGTTTAGGAAAATTTTTAATATAAAAATCAATGTTAGATATATTGTCCGCTATCATTTTGTATTGAAAAATTATACAAAAAAAAACGACCTTTTGAAAGGTCGCGTTGAAATTTTTATTAAATTGCGGGGGCAGGATTTGAACCTGCGGCCTTCAGGTTATGAGCCTGACGAGCTACCGGGCTGCTCCACCCCGCGATTTGGTGTTTGATGATTATACAAACATTTGTATTTTTTGTCAAATTAAGGCAATTTGACCGTTTATGTAAAATATGCTATTTTTATTGAGTTATGAATACAAATAAGAATTTTACCCTATATTCAGACTGCATAAACTTCCCCCTTGACAGACCATGCGCATACCAAAAAAATGAAAATGCCCGTTGTGCGGACTGTTCTCACTATATAAAGATATCTCAATCCGGCGAAAAAACAAAAATCTTAATAATTAAACTTGGAGCCATGGGCGACGTATTAAGAACTACGTTTCTTCTTGAAGGTCTTAAAGAAGTTTATCCGAAAGGTGAGATTTCGTGGATTGTAAGCCCTAAAAACGCGGCGGTTTTAGAAAACAATAAATACATAGACAGCGTTATTATGACTGATGATAAAACAAATGAGTTTTTAGCTAAAAATTTCTTTGACGCCGTAATAAATTTAGATTTATCTCCGGAAAGCCTTGCGCTTGCAAAACTTTCAAACAAGTCAAAATTGTTCGGATACTCTTTGGACGAAAACAGAAACATAACTTCTTCAAATGATTTTGCCCTGCAATGGCTTAAAATGAGCGCCTACGACGAACTAAAAAAAGCAAATACCAAAACATACCAACATTGGATGTCTAAAATAACAGAACTTCCTCAAGATAATTACGAAATCATAGTTCCTCTGTCCGAAGCGTCCATAACAAAAGCCGAGGATTTTTTGAAATCTTTAAATATTTCAGAAAACAAAAAAATCATAGGCATAAACCCCGGCGCCGGCAAAAGATGGCAAATGAAAAAATATCGCACCGACGGATTTATTGAAACTGCAAAATATTTTTCAAACAAAGGTTATACAATTTTACTTCTCGGCGCAAAAGACGATGAAGCCGAAATAAAAGAAATATTAAATCAAAATATAAAAAATATTTACTCCACGGGAACGGAAAATTCAATACCCGACTTTTTTGCTTTTATAAATTTATGCGACGTTGTAATTTGCGCCGATACAATGGCTTTGCACGCCGCCGCCGGACTTAAGAAAAATATTGTTGCAATTTTCGGACCTACTTCCTATTCGGAAATAGAAATTTACGGACGCGGCATAAAAATCAAGTCCGATATAGAATGTTTAGGCTGTTATAAGCAAACCTGCGACATAAAAAATAATTGCATGCAAAGAGTTTCTTCCGCCCAAGTAATAGAAGCCGTTGAAAGCTTGGTGAAACTATGAAAATAATAGCAATGATTCCTACATACAATGAAGCGTCTAATATTGAAACAATGACGGCTTCGGTAATAAACTGCGGCGCAGACGTTGACGTTTTAATTGTTGACGACATGTCCCCGGACGGAACATATAAAATAGTTGAAGAAATTGCAAAAACTAATTCTAAAGTTCACCTGCTTTTAAGAAAAGAAAACAGAGGCAGAGGCTACGCGGGCATTGACGGTTTTAAAAAAGCTTTAGAGATGGGCGCAGATTTTATTGTGGAAATGGACGGCGACGGTTCTCACGACCCTAAATATATTCCGGCGTTTCTTAAAACAATAAAAAGCTGCGATGTTGTTATAGGCTCAAGATTTGTTTCGGGCGGCAAAGACGAAGCGCGCGGCTTTTTAAGACACGCAATAAGCAATCTTTCAAGAGTTTATCTTTCTTTTGTTTTGGGCGTAAAAATAAAAGACTCTACGTCAGGATACAGAATGTTTAAAAGAGAAGTTTTGGCTTCTTTTGTAAACAATCTTAAAGCAAACGATCCTTTCATAGTAACCGAAGTAATATATTGGCTTAAAAAAAATAAATTTATAATAAAAGAATATCCGATAGAGTTTCTATCAAGATTTTCCGGACAGTCAAAACTTCGTCCGTTAACGCTTATAAAATATTTGTTTAAAGTTTTAAAATTAAAAATAGCGGGTTAAAATGAAAACGAATTATAAACTTTGGTTTTGGATTGTAAACGCCGCAACGGCTTTATTAAGGCTTTCATTTATAGGAAAAGCAGGGCTTTCCATAGACGAAGCGCATTATTGGGTTTACGCTAAATTTTTAGATCTCTCATATTTTGACCATCCGCCGCTGATAGCGTATCTTATAAAAATATCAACTTTAATTTTCGGCAATACGGAATTTGCCGTGCGTTTTCCAGCGGTTATAATATTCTTTTTTGCGTCCGTAGTATTTTTTCAATGCGTAAAAAAACTATACAACGAAAAAACCGCTTTTTTCGCAGTTATAATACTTAATATTATTCCCGTATTTTCATTTCTCGGAGGAGTAACCGCGCTGCCGGATTCTCCTCTTGCGCTGTTTTGGATTTTAACTATTTTTATATTCCTGCTTATATTAAAAACTAAAAATAAAAATTATTGGTATTTGCTGGGCTTTGTTATTGGGCTTGCGTTTCTTTCAAAATATAACGCGGTTATGCTGCCGGTTTCCATAGCTTTATATCTTATACTTTCTCCGTCCGACAGATTTTGGTTTAAAAAGAAAGAACCTTATCTTGCGCTTTTAATAGCTTTTATAATGTTTACGCCGGTAATTTTATGGAACTCGGTAAACAATTGGGCGTCATTTGGTTTTCAGTTAAACCACGGTTTAGGAAACGCTTTCAGTAATTTTTCCGTATTGAGATTTTTTGGAGCAATAGGCGCGCAGGCGGGATATGTTTCTCCGCCGGTGTTTATAGTTTTTGTTGCGGCGGCTTATTTTTGTTTAAAAGACGCATTTAAAAATAAAGATAAAAAAGCTTTGCTTGCGGCATGTTTTTCTTTCCCTATACTTATTTTCTTTAACGCCGTATCTTTATTTAATGATATTCTTCCCCACTGGCCTGCAATGGGGTATTTGAGTTTATCAATTTACGCGGCGCATTTCACCGTAAAAAAATGGGATATAAAATGGTTTAGAATTTATTCTATAGCTTCATGGATATTTACGGCGGTTATAATTATTTTTGCATGCCTTCATATTATGTATAAAATTATTCCTTTGGCAAAGTTTATGCCTAAAGCCGAAGCGCAGCGCATAGAGCACGGCATTATGCGTTCCGAAACCGTGGACATTTCAAACGATTTAGCAGGCTGGGAAGATTTTGGGCGAGAGCTTAGAAAAATTGTTGACGCTTACCCCGCAAAAGAGCGCCCGTTTATTCTTACGCACAAAGGTTATCTTGCAAGCCAAATAGCGTTTGCGGTGCCTGAACTTAGAGTATTTTGTTTCAGCGACAGAATAGACGCTTACGACATATGGCAGAGAGATTTAAAACCGCTGAAAAATAAAAACGCTTTATTTATAAGCAACAACTATTTTTATTTTGACCCTGCAAATTACGGAGCAGCTTTCGCCTTTTACTCAAAACCTGAAACTATAACCATCTATAAAAACGGCAGAAAAATTAAAAATTTCTTTGTCACAAAATGTTCTAATTTCCAACCGGATAAACTTGACGCAAGATATACCGCAGACATTATAGGCAAAAAAACTACCGTATCCGAAGGTCTTATAAATTTAGATCACGCTGTGTTTAAATTTATAAACCAAAATATGCACATTAAGCCTTTAGATTATTTAATGGGCGCATTTTCATATTTAGATTCAAAAAATTTCAATCTGTGGTTTATATCAGTTCTTATTGTATCTATTGTTATTTTATGGAACAATAAAAAAGAAAAATTCTGGACAAGCGTCGCTCTTTTGGCAAGCGTTTTGGTTGCGTCTTCTTTGATAACATACTTTTTAAAACATTATTTTGAAAGACCAAGACCTCTTGCAACTTTTGGCGACGGCAACGTCAATATTTTTTATGAAAAGCTTTACAAAAACTCTTTCCCGTCGGGGCACACTCAATCCGTTTTTGCCGCATGCGCGTTTATGTTTATGACGGTGCGCAAATATTGGTATTTATATATTATTTTAGCCGTTGGAATGGGTTTTGAAAGAATTTATGTAGGCGCTCATTTTCCGTCGGATGTTGTTGCCGGAGCCACGGTAGGAACCGTTACCGCTTACGTGATTGTAACATTGTTTAAGAAATATTCTAAAATCTAAATACTTTCAATAAAAAAAAAGCCTGCGGAATAAATTCCGCAGGCTTTTTTTGTTTTCTATTATTCCAAAATTTTCACATTCACTCCGCCGTAAACTGCAGCGCCGGGCATTGGATATCCGGAAGACATTTCATATTTTGTCTCCGTAACATTTACGCCTTTCGCCCATAAACTTACAGCTTTTGTTATATCGTAATTAACATTTACGTCAAGCGTTATAAAATTTTTAAGGCTTGTTGTGTTAGCCGCATTTGTCCAAACTTTGTCTTTAAAGTATGCGGTAGCCGATAAAGAGAAATTCCTAAAAGGTTTTATTGTAAGGGTGTCGCTTACCGTATGCTGCGGTTTATACGGCAGCGCTTTTTTAGTATCTTCATCTTTAGCTTCAAGATATGCGTAACCTACGGTATTTGACAGCCACGGCATTAATATAATACCGGCAGAAAATTCAGCGCCGTATTGAACCGCGGAGTTTATATTTTGAACGTGCGTTTCTCCCCACATGCCTAATGAAGGATCAAAAACCCATGCTATCAAATCTTTACTCTTTATATAAAACGCATCGGCGGATAATTTAATTTTATTACCGAAATATTCTATTCCAAAATCAAAAGAATTTCCTTTTTCGGGAACAAGATTAGGATTGCCGTACATATCATAAGATGGCTGATCCCAATAAAGCTCCGTAAAAGCGGGAGCTCTCCAAACTTTTCCGGCGTTGCCTGAAAATTTTAAATTGTCGGTTATTGAAAATACGGCAGACACAGACGGTGTAACAGCTGTTCCAAATTGCGAATTATTATCGTATCTGACTCCCGGTATTAACGACAATTTCCACAACTTTAAATTTAATTGCGCATATGCCGCATAATTTTTTCTTGAATGCGATGAGCTCCAGCCCGTAAGCTCTTCTTTTTCTTTATATATTTCATCAGCTAATTCCGCGCCTAACAAAATAAGATTTTTATAATGAAAATCTATTTGTCCGCCGGCAACTTCGGAATTGTATTTATATTGCGCATCGGAAAGCATCCATGTAGGATCGTAAGGATTTCCTCCTCCGATATCGTTATAATCTCTGTCGTTGTTGGAAGAGTATCCGCTTATATTTAACCCGACAGCTTCCGTCTTTAAAGAGTAATCCGCTTTAATATATCTGTTTGAATCTTTTTGAGTATTGTCCGCAGTAAGCCAAGTGGTTGCGCCGGGGGTGCCGTAGTTGCTTGAGAAAACATTTCCGGTAAGCGTAAGCTCTGAATTTTTGCTCGTCTTTAACAAACCGTTAAAGAAAATATTATCGCCGTCATATTTAGAATTTTCCCTACTTCCGTTACTTTTTGTTTTATCAAAAGAAACAAGAATTCCGCCGTTATCGCCGGCAGCTACTTCCGTAAGATGCAATTTGGAAGTATCAAAACTTCCGTAAGAAAAACCGACGTCAACAAAAGAGCCGGGCTTTGCTTTTTTTGTAATAATATTTATTACTCCGCCGAACGCCCCTGCCCCGTATATTGCGGCGCCCGCTCCTCTGATTATTTCAATTTTTTCAATAACAGAAACGGATATGGCGGAAAAATCCGCGCTGCCTAAACCTGCATCATTAACTTTTCTTCCGTCTATTAAAACCAACGTCTGCAAAGACGATGCGCCGCGAATAGAAATGCTTTGCGCTGCGCCCACGGTTCCGTTAGATCTGAAATCTACTCCTGCTTGAGTTTCCAAAAGCTCGCCGAGAGTTTGCGCATGGGACTCTTCAATAGCTTTTTTTTCTATTACCGTAACATTAGCCGGCAAATCTTTAATATCTTCTTCCTGCTTTGTCAAACTCAAGAAAACTTCTTGAGCAAGCCCTACGTTTGAAAACACCAACAAACTGCATAACACAACCGCTAACTTTTTCATTTTTTGCCTCCATGGGGCGTTTTATTTTTGCAGGCGCTCTGACTTATGGACAAAAAACGTCCAATCACAGTAGCCGGACTGTTTGCGATTTTCACGCAATTCTCCCGCACAACAACAAATAAAAAGCGTAAAGTGAAATTAATGTGTAGCGCTTTGCGCGAAGCGCAAAACACAATATTTACACTTTTAACTTTTCACTTTGTCGTTTCACTGGTATAACATACGGCTTTCCCGACATTGGGTTAGTTTTTACAACAACCCTTGTTTTATATACGCTTTCAATATCTTTGTAATTTAAAACTTCTTCCGGAGCGCCTGCATTACGAATTTTTCCGCCGTCCATAAGAATTATTTTGCTGCAAAACTCGCCGGCGGCATTTAAATCGTGTAACGTTGTAATAATTGTTTTATTGTGTTTCTCGTTTAAAACTCTTAATAATTCCAAAATATCGTTCTGGCTGCCTATGTCAAGATGCGAAGTGGGTTCGTCCAAAACTATAATATCCGTTTCCTGCGCCAGCGTTTGGGCTATTAGTACTTTTTGTTTTTCCCCGCCGGAAAGTTCATTGATATTTCTGTTCTCAAAAACTTTTATACCGGTAAATTCCAAAACATTGCCTACGGCTTCTAAATCTTTTTTTGACGGAATTTTAAATACATTCATATACGGATATCTTCCAAGCAGCACAAAATCTTTAACTGAAAACGGAAAAACAGTATCTATACTTTGCGGCATAAAAGCAACGGTTTTTGCAAACTCGGATTTTTTAACGGAATTTATATTTTTATTATTTATTTCTATAGCGCCTGAAGAAAGTTTAAGCAAATTACACAGAGTTTTAAGAAGCGTGCTTTTCCCCGCGCCGTTGCGCCCGATAATTCCGGCAAAAGAACCTTTTGGAATATTAAAACTTACATCCTTTAAAATAGGAGTGTGTTTTTGATAACCTGCAAAAATATTTTTTACATTTATCATAACGCCGTCCTGTTTGATTTAATAAATAAAAAAATAAAAAATATTCCGCCGATAATGCTTGTTACAACCCCAACGGGAATTATAACGGGCGCAAACAACATTCTTGCCAAACTGTCGCAAAGCGGCAAAAAAACTGCGCCTGCAAGCGCCGATACAGGTATAAGCAAAGCGTGATTTGAGCCGATAATTTTACGCATTATATGCGGCATCATAAGACCAACAAAACCTATTACTCCGCAAACCGATACGGCGCAAGCGGTTATAAGCGATGCGGTTAAGAAAATTATTTTAATTGTCTTTTGAGTATCAATACCAAGCGTTTCGGATTTATCGCCGCCCAAAGCAACGGCATTTATAATATTTCCGGATAAACATAAAATTGCAGTCCCTAAAATAATAACGATAAAAACAAAAGGAAGCAGCCGCTCGTCAAAGTTAGAGAAACTGCCCATAAGCCACATAAACGCATTTTGTATTTGCTGCGCCGACGACAAAACGTAAACAAGCATGACCGCGGAAGAAAAAATATAACTTATTATTACGCCGGATAAAATCATGGAATTTGAATTAAATCTTTTTCCGGAATTTAAAAAATACACTATTGATACGGAAAGCAAAGCGCCCGCAAAAGCGCAAAGAGGTATAAAAAACCAGCCTAAAAAAGTTAAACCAAAAACAAAACCGCATGAAGCGCCAAATGCCGCCCCGCCGGAAATTCCAAGAGTAAAAGGATCTGCCAAAGGATTTCTAAGTATTCCCTGAAAAACGCATCCGGAAGCCGCCAAAGCCGCCCCTGTAACTATTGCCATAAGAACTCTCGGCAAACGAATTTGCCGTATTATCAACAGAGTATCGGCGTCCGGATAAAAGAATGAAACGCCGCCAAACAGTGAAAACAAAAAAACCGCTATAAGAACGACCGTTAAAGAAATAAAAATACAGATATTTTTTTTATTTCGCACCAAATATCTCCGGATAAATTATTTTGGAAATTATTTCTACGCCTATAGCAAACGTTAAAGGCGTAGGCGTGAATATATCGTTAACGTCAAGCATAAAAACTTTATTGTTTTTTACCGCGTTTATATTTTTATATTTAAGCCAGTTTTTAGTTTCCTGCAAACTTATGTCGCCCATATTAACAAGAATTATTATGTCGGGATTCTTTTTTAGGACATCTTCTATATCTATTTGCGGATAACGCCTATTAATTTCTTTATAAACGTTAACCGTTTTTGTAAAACGGTTATAATCATTTACAAAACTTTGTTTGCCGGCGGAGTAAAGAGGTTTTGCCCCCACTTCCAAAAAAACAGTCTGCATATTTACTACCTCAATTTTATTATATATGCTCTCAACTGTTTTTTTCGAGTCGGCAATTATTTTTTTTGCGTTCTTTTCTCTGTTTACTTTTTTTGCCAAATCATAATAATGCGAACATATTTCAGAAAAATTTTCCGCGGTTTCCATTACATATACGTCTAAACCCATACGCGTAAGTTTTTCTACGGCAGCTTTATTGTTGCCTTCTTTAGTGGATATTATTAAATCGGCTTTAAGCAAAACAATCTTTTCCAAATCCGGCTCTAAAAGCGTTCCGATAATTTCTTTTTTTGATTTTCCTTGAGGACAGAAAATTGTTATACCTACAACTTCATTATCAAGACCAAGCTCATAAAGGCTTTGCGTAACAGACGGCGCAAGAGAAATTATGCGTTTATATTCTTTTGCTAAAACTGCGGTTGTTAATAATGATAAGAAGATGATAATTGAGATTATTTTTTTCATTTTATTAGTTTTATAAACTACGCAAGCGCTGCGCCCTGCACCCGCCTCACTTTTTGCAGACGATCAAAAAGTAAGCAAAAACTCTGCCGCCTGCAAGCATTCGTTACAAGTTTTTATCGCAATTGCCGAACTCGCACGATAACGACTTTAAGGTTTGTGCTCAAACATGCGGCAATTTTTAGTGCGATAAAAACTTTCCACTCATAAACCGCTTGAGGGCGGCAACGGCTAACGGATTAACAACAAAAACAACAACAAATCACACACTGCATTCGGAAGTAACAAATAGCACCTGTTCGTCAATTACACTTTTCACTTTCTCATATGAATTGTTGTTTTAAAACTCAATGCCGCGTTGCGCTTTAACGCCTTTGTTGTAAGGGTGTTTTATTTCTTTCATTTCTGTAACTAAATCTGCTATGGCTATAAGTTCTTGAGGGGCGCCTCTGCCTGTTACTATTACATTTGATTTTTCAGAAAGTTTTTTTATTAGGTCTATTGTGGCGTTTTTTTCCATAAACTTATCTCTTAAAGCTATATTGAATTCTTCTAAAACTACCAAATCATATTTCTTAGGTTCGTTTGAAAGTTCTGAAAGTTTATTGAAAGCGTCTTTGCATTTTTCTGAAGCTTCTTGCAAAGTTACATTTTCTATGCAGTAAGGATGTTCTTTCGCAAATGAGAAAAAATCCAAATTATCTAATTTGGTTAAAATTTTCTGCTCGCCGTAAAAACTTTCGCCTTTAAATAATTGTATAAGACAAACGGAAAAACCTTGTCCGAGAGCGCGGATAATTTGACCGATAGCAGCGGTTGTTTTGCCTTTACCTTCACCTGTGTTTACTATTAACATCCTTAACCTCCTGAATTGCCGCGGCGCAGAGCGCCTTGCAATGACGACAACTACCGCAACAGATCCTGAAACAAGGGGCAATGACCCAAGTTTGGGATGACAAGTACAAAAATAAAAAAAACTCCGCTTTCAATTGAAAGCGGAGTTTATAAATTCCTCTTTCCCACGAAAGTATTTTAACGATTATAGACCGGACTACGAAACAAAATTTCTTGTTTCTTACCGTTGCGGGGCAGTGTCCGAATTCGGCAACCAGCCGTTACGGAACTTCCTTTAACCGTTAATAAAAAATGTTTATTTAACTTTTTTTCTTAAAAAGAGCTTTTGCAGCGCCGCATTTGGGACATTTATCGGGAGGATTATCTCCGGTATGTTCATATCCGCAAAGACCGCATTCCCAAATAGTTTCTACAACGGGTTCTGTTTCTTTTTTTTCAAACAGCGTTTTTGCAGAACCGCATTTTGGGCATTTGTCCGGAGGATTGTCCCCTACGTATTCATACCCGCAAACTTTACATTTCCAAACTATTACAGAGGCTTTATTGCCGTCTTTATCAAGTAAAGCGTAATTTCTGTTTCTCGGGCGGCTTTCAGGTATAGGCGGATACGGAATTTTTGTTTCAAATATTTGCTTTGAAATATAAAGCCCGCAAAAACATGCGCCGTATTTTGCAACATCGCTTTCCATGTAAATGCATGGACAAATAATATCTTCATCTTTCCGATATTTCCCGCAAGACAATCTGCACGGGCACGATGTATAACCGTAACGATTTAAATTTGTAAAAAGTCCGTCAATAAGCGCATTCACGCGCTCTTGATCATAATTTAAAAAATAACTTTTTTCCTGCGCGTTTTTTCTTATAATTTCTGCAAGTTCTGCAGCAGAATTTATTGCAACGTTCATGCTAAAGCTTCTTTTATTTCTTCCGGTCTGTAGCCTACAATGACATTTGTTTTATTTATAACAAGAGTAGGAAAACCGCCTTGAGGATTTACCGCTTCAATATCTGCAACAACTTTATCCTGCTCGGCGCCTATAATAAGATCTACGTCAATATAATCGTATTTCACATTTAATTCATTCAAAAGAGCTTTGGTTTTTTTGCACCATGGACATGTACTTAAAGCATAAAGAAAAACAGAATTTTTCGCATTTGTCCCGTCAACGTGATGTATGGACATTTTATTCTCCTTTTACAGCTTTAACCGCATTTTCCGAGCATGTTTTTCTTTAAAAATTATACGCTTTTAAAAGTATTTTTGCAACCAAAAAAACTTTCGGTTATCCATAGTCCCTTGACCGAAAATATTTAAAGCAAGGCGTTTTCTTTAAAGCTGAAATAGCCGTTGTTGGAGATAATTATGTGGTCAAGCAAATTAATATCAATTGACTGCAGCGAAGCTTTTACCGCCGATGTTGCCGCAATGTCGGGCGCAGACGGCTTCAGCGACCCGCCGGGATGATTATGCGCTAAAATAACGGCGGCGGCATTTACTTTAAGAGCATACTGCGCAACTTTTCTTGGAATTACTACGGATTTATTTACCGTGCCGCTTTCTATTTCTTTACACTCAATAACTTTATTGCCCGAATTTAAAAATACAGCGTAAAGCTTTTCAACTTTTTCCCCGCCGAGAACCGTTTTCAAATAATCCGTTACGGCTTCGGGAGATGATAAAGATTTGCTTTCTTTTATATGCAGTGCGCAATAAATAACCGCAAATTGTTTTAGAAAAGAAATAAACGCCGCAGAGTGCGATGAGAGACCTTTAATTTTTATTAAATCGTTTGCATCGGCGTCAACAACCTGTTTTAGACTGCCGAATTTTTTTACCAGCTCTTTTGCAATAGGCTTAACATCTTTACGAGGCAAAACAAAGGTAAGCGCAAATTCCAAAATTTCATAATCGGCAAAAGCCGACAGCCCGAATTTTTCAAATTTTTCTTTAAGCCGTTGCCTGTGTCCTAAATAATGCGATTGGTTTTCATCAATATGCATTTTTGCATCCTTATACCATAAAAAAATGTAAGCGATATCGTGATGCAAGTTAACAATTTAATTACAAATTTTCACAACAACAAATTTTAAAAATCTACTTTGCTGCGGTTGGCTTTTTTATCGGAGTTGTATTTTTTATTTTCTAACATTTTTTCTTTTGCTTTTTTATTGCGACGCCGTTTTTGGCGGCGGATTTTTTCTATTTTTTTCTGCTTTTCGGAAAGTTCGCCTAAAACGGATTCTTCTATTTTCTCAATTAAAAGTTTTCTTGCAATAAAACGGTTTAGCCCCTGCAATCTTTCCCTGTGACACTTAACTTCCGTGCCTGTCGGGATATGTTTTAAATAGACCGCGGTTGAAACTTTATTAACGTTTTGTCCGCCTTTCCCGGGAGAACGTATAAATTTCTCTTCAATATCGGCTTCTTTAACGCCGAATTTTTCAAACTTTTTATAAAGCTCTTTATGTTTGGAATCGCTCACGCCGAAATTTATCATATAAAACATCCTAAATAAAACAAACTCATTAAAGCTTGCGCCGTAATGAGTTTGAAAATATAATTACACAACTTACAAAACTATCCTTTTAAAGCGCCGGCGGCAATACCCTTAACTATGTGCTTTTGCATCAACAAATACACTATAACAATAGGTATTGTAGCTATTGTAAGACCTGCCATAAGAAGAGGATAGTCTGTAATAAATGTGCCCTGAAAAACCATTAAACCTCTTTGTATGGGCATTTTTGCTTTATCCTGCAAAACAACAAGGGCAAGCAAAAATTCGTTCCAAATTGTGAGAGAGTTCATTATAACAAGAGTTGCAATAGCCGGTTTTGCAAGAGGAAGCGCTATGCGCCAGTATATGCCGAAACGCGAGCAGCCGTCTATTAACGCCGCTTCTTCAACTTCTTTTGGAAGTTCGTCAAAGAACCCCTTAAGCAAGAATATGCCGAAAGCCAAACCGTTGCTTATATAGCAAAGCAAAAGTCCTGTTCTGCTGTCTAAAAGCCCGAGACTTTTTAACAAAAGGTATAACGGAACAAAAACGCCCGGAATAGGAATTAAAAGAGTTGCGATAAGAACGTAGAAAAAAATGTTTTTGCCCGGGAACTCAAGTCTTGCAAAAGCGTAAGCCGCAAGAGAAGCTATAAGAATTATAAAAAATACTCCTACAATAGTATAAAAAACGCTGTTGAAAAAATACTGTCCGAAATCTGCTTTCACAAAAGCCGTAACGTAATTTCCCCAATTCCAAGTTTCCGGAAACAACGATATTTTCGTAAATATTTCAGTTTGGTCTTTTAGCGAAGAAGAAATCATCCAAAAAACCGGAAACACGCAGGTAATTGCCACAACTGCAAGAATTACATGCGTTAAACTGTCATAAATTGTTTTTTTAACTTTGTAAATATTCATTTTTCGCCTTATCCTGTGTTTATTTTTCGTTATAATTTAATTTTTTTGATGCGTATATCTGCGCAAACGATATAATAAGAAGCACAATGCCGAATATTACCGCCATAGCCGTAGAATAACCAAACTCGCCGTTATTCATATACTGGTAGATTTTTGTGATAGGCACATCGGTATGACCCGCAGGTCCGCCGTTTGTCATAGAATATATCAAGTCAAAAACCTGCATTGAACCCAAAATAGTAAGAATTGTAACGATTGTAAAAATAGGAATAAGCAAAGGAAACGTGATATTTTTAAACTGCTGCCACGCATCGGCGCCGTCAACTTCCGCAGCTTCGTAAAGTTCTACAGGAATTGTTTGAAGCCCGGCAAGAAGTATAATAAATCCGTAACCGAAACCTTTCCACATATGAACTACGGCAACTGAAAACAGCGCGGTTTTAATATTTCCAAGCCATGCGTAATCTGCAAAACCGGTAATGCCTATTACGGAAAGAAAATGATTTAAAATCCCAAAATTTCCGTCGTAAACAAACTTCCATATTAAACCTACAACAATACCCGACAGCACCGGAGGCAAAAAGAATATTGTTCTGTAAATGTTTTCGCCTTTAATATTTCGCGTTACAAGCAGCGCAAGTAAAAGCGCAAGACCGTTTTGAAGCGTAAGAGCAAGCGCAGTTATTATTCCGGCATTAGCCATAGAACTCCAAAACTGAGGATTATCAAATAATATGTGTTTGTATTGGGCAAGCCCCACAAACACCATATCTTTATCTATTCCGTTCCATTGAAATACGCTTAATTCAAACGTTCTCAATATAGGATATAAGCTAAAAACCGTAAATAAAAGAAGCGCCGGCAATATAAAAGTAAGGTTTTGCGCTTTTTCTTTTGCTGTTATTTTCATTTTATTTTGCTGCCTTTGTTTGTCTGACTTTTTCAGCTTGAACTTCTTTTGCCGCAGCTTCGGGAGTTCTCTCGCCGATTATTACAGATTGTAAATTAATATTTATGAAATTGATAACCTGCCACGGTTCTATTGAAGGAAGCGTGTCAAAAGTGTTAGCTATGTTTTCAGAGAAAACTTTAAGCGCCGGAGGCAAATCGTTTGCTACCTGCTGGTTTGAAGGAATGTTCAAAGTTTCCTTCGCCAAATATGCCTGCGGACCTTTTTGAGTCATCCATTTCAAAAATTCTATAGCTTTGTCTTTGTTTGGAGAAGAAGCGTTTACGTAAAGCGAAGAACCTTCTCCGCCGAATATCTTAAGAGGATATTTTGCTTCCGGCAAAGACGGCAATGACATAACGCCGTAGTTAAGTTTAGGGTTCATAGACTGATAAACGTTAACTCCCCACGAGCCGTTAAACGCCATTGCTGATTTTCCGGTTGCAAAGCTTCTTTCCGCATCTTTATTTATCATTGTAACTATTCCGGAAGCGAAAAGTTTGTTGTCTCTCATTTCCGCGAAAAGTTTAAATATTCTTACCCATCTTGCATCTGTGTAAGGAATTTTTCCGTCAAGAGTATCTATTATTCCCTGTTTGCCGAACAAATTCCACTGGTAAGACTGCGCAAACGCGCCGATTAACCAGCCTTCGCCAAAACCTGAAACAAAAGGCTGAATGCCGGCCGCTCTGAGTTTTTTCCCTGCATTTATAAATTCCGGCCATGTTTTAGGAGTGTTTTCAGGATCAAGACCTGCCTGCGTAAATAAGTCTTTGTTGTAGAAAATCATAAGTGAAGTTACGTCTAAAGGAATGGCATATATGCCGGGCTCCACGCCCCATTCATTGCCGGCTTCAAAAGAATTGTTTTCAATTGCTTTTTTAAAGAAAACGTTCTTCCAGCCGTCTTTGTTCATTGAGTCGTTTAAGTTTGCTATAAAACCTGCTTTTATATACGATGCAACTTCTTTTTTGTCGCCTATAGGGTTGAAAACGTCCGGTAAAAGATTTGCTGTTGCAGCTGCGGAAATTTTGTTTCTGTAAACGTCTGTGGGAGCGTAAGTTTCAAACAATACTTTAACGCCTGTTTCTTTAAAATACTGTTCTGCCAATGTTTCAAAAGCGGCCTGCCTGTCTGTCATCCAATGCCAAATTACTACATCGGCTTTGGCTTTTTTCTCTTTAGAACCGCAACCTGCAATTATACCTGCGGTAACAAACAAACACATCAATGCAGAAACTGCAACTTTAAACTTGGACATTACTCCCCCTTAAATTTAAACATTTGTTTTAATGCTATAATTTATTAATTCTAACAAAAAAAGCCGCAACAGTCAACGCAAAAACCGTTAATTGCCGACTGCTTTCAATATTGGTTTCCTTGCGGCTTCAACCTCATTGAGCCTTGCAACAGAGGTATTTACCGGCGCATCTTTTACTTTTTGAGAATCGCAAACAGACTCTTCCAAAATTATTTTGCTTAAAACTTCTATGAATTTATCTAAAGTTTCTTTAGATTCGGTTTCCGTAGGTTCTACCATTATTGCTTCTTCAACTATTAAGGGAAAATATATTGTGGGCGCGTAGTAGCCGTAATCTAAAAGTCTTTTGGCTACGTCTAACGTGTGCACGCCGTTTTGAAAAACTGATTTTGGCGACAAAACAAACTCGTGCATGCATCTGCCGCCCGCCGGAACGGAAATTTTATCTTTAAGTTTTGAAAGCATATAATTTGCGTTTAGCACCGCTTGCCCCGACGCATTTTTTAAGCCGTCGGCGCCGAGAGCTTTTATATACGCATAAGCTCTTAATATAATAGGGAAGTTGCCGAAAAAAGCTTTCATCTTGCCTATGCTTTTCGGTTTTTTATAGTTTAAAATATATTTGGAATTTTTAATTTCAATTTGCGGAACCGGTAAAAACGGCTCTAAAAACGCCTTAACGCCTACAGGCCCGGATCCGGGTCCGCCGCCGCCGTGAGGCGTTGAAAAAGTTTTATGAAGATTTATGTGCATAACGTCAAAGCCTAAATCCCCCGGTCTTGCGTAACCCATAACGGCATTTAAGTTTGCTCCGTCGTAATAAAGAAGACTGCCGTTTTCATGGGCAAGTTTTGAAATTTGCGCGATATTTTTTTCAAAAACGCCTAAAGTGTTTGGCACGGTAAGCATTATTGCCGCAACTTCAGACGTTAAAATTTCTTTTAATTTTTCAGGGTTTATGCTGCCGTCGGCTTCAGATTTTAACGGAATTATTTCAAAGCCGGCAAACGCCGCCGACGCCGGATTTGTTCCGTGAGCGGAATCGGGAACTATTATTTTTGTTCTTTTTTGTTTTACGGATTTAAAATATTTTGCAATTATAAGAAGCCCTGTAAACTCCCCGTGCGCTCCGGCGGCAGGCTGCAAAGTAAAACTGTCCATGCCGGAAATTTCGCACAAATCTTTTTGAAGGTTATACATTATTTCAAGCGCGCCCTGAAGAGTTTCCTCGGGCTGCAGCGGGTGAAGCCCATTAAAGCCATCAAACTTTGCAATTCGCTCGTTAACAAGCGGATTATATTTCATTGTGCAGGAGCCCAAAGGATAAAAAACCGTGCTTAACGCATAATTTTGCCTTGAGAGGTTTGTGAAATGTCTTTGCAAATCGTTTTCCGGAATGTTTACAAGCCCCGGAGAAGATTTTCTTTTAAGGTTTTCGGGGATAACGCAGTCGCTTTCAACGTCGCAAGCAACGTTATAAGCCGCGGCGCTTTCCGACGAAAGTTCGTTCAAAAGTTTTTCCATTATCTTAATTTCCTAAAAAGCCGGCGCGCTTTAAAACGCGCCGGCATAAATTAATAATTAGCTCTTTTTTGTATTGTTTGCTATAGAAGTCAACGCTCTAAACTGTTCGGCAAAAAATCTTGATACGGCTATTATAAGGAATCCAAAAATAGGAAACAAGATTATGCCGAAAACTCCCGTGTTGGCAAAAGAGGTAAAACCCAATGAGGCCACTATGTTTCTTCCGCCGAATATAACTACTATCAACGAAATAATAGCGCCTGCAACGCCTATATAAGTTCCCAACCATTCGCCTGTAGTTTTGATAAGGTGCGAAACGACGGGCGTAATTATAAACTCGTCTTTATTGCTGCTTGCGTATTCGGCAACTTTGTCTTTTCTGTCCCACCAAAGCAAAAAGCTGTAAGCGCCCAAAGCGGCAATGATAACCCAAAGAAGCAAAAACAACAAAATAAACTGAAACGGATTTCTAAAAACACCATAGTTTATTGCATTGACAAGCATAAGCAGCGGAAACAACGCGTTAACAATCGCAATCAATCCGTAAAGCCATGAAAACGGATTTTTCAAATTATGACCGTTTTCAATAAACAAATTATACTTCTTTACAAAATCTA
Organism: Endomicrobium proavitum; assembly: GCF_001027545.1. Classification (NCBI taxonomy): domain Bacteria; kingdom Pseudomonadati; phylum Elusimicrobiota; class Endomicrobiia; order Endomicrobiales; family Endomicrobiaceae; genus Endomicrobium; species Endomicrobium proavitum. The sequence goes on along the minus strand of NZ_CP009498.1, from coordinate 498,349 downwards.
AAGCTTTCTGCATTTTACTCCTCCTTGTTTTTTCACGCCTTAGCCAAAATTTCTACAAGATTATCTATTTCGGCTTTTGTTCTTTGTTCCGTTACGCAAAACAACAAATTTCCCGCAAAATTTTTATTATATTGAGCTAAATCAAGCGGTCCTAAAATTTTATTTTTTAAAAGAATTTTATTAATTTTTTTCACGTCTTTTACGGTTTCAATTACAAACTCATTGAAAAAAACCGCGCCGGCAAATTTTGCTTTAAAACCGTCTAAATTTTTAATTTTGTTAAACGCGTATCTTGCTTTGGAAATATTCGTTTCGGCAAGTTTTTTAAAATTCTCGTTTCCCCAGCCCGACATATAAACGCATGCCGCAAGCGCATTAAGAGAAGCGTTTGTGCAAATATTTGAAGTGGCTTTTTCCCTTCTTATATGCTGCTCTCTGGACTGCAATGTTAAAACAAAACCTCTTTTGCCGTTTTTATCTACGGTTTGCCCGACAATTCTTCCGGGCATTTTCCATTCTAAACCTTTACGCACGGACATGAACCCAAAAGTTGCGCCGCCCGCGCTTTGAGGTATGCCCAAAGGCTGACCTTCGCCAACGGCAATATCTGCGCCGTATTCCGACGGAGACTGAAAAACGGCAAGAGATAACGGATTTACAACCGCAATAAACAACGCGTTTTTATTTTTTGCCAGCGCCGACAAAGCGCTCATGTTTTCAACAACGCCCAAATAATTCGGAGATTGTATTATTACCGCAGCGGTATTTTCGTCTATAGCGGCGTCTATTGCAGAACTTTCAACCGCGCCGGAAGCGGAAGTGTCTATTAAAATTATATTTGCGGCTGAATTTTCAAGGTAAGTTTTAACGGTTTGTATGTATTGAGGATTAAGCGCATTAGAAATTAAAATTTTCTTTTTGCCGCTTACTCTTAAAGCAAGAAGCGCGGCTTCGGCAACGGCAGTGGCGCCGTCGTAAAGAGACGCATTTGAAACGTCTAAACCGGTAAGAGCGCAGATAAAACTTTGATATTCAAAAATTGCCTGAAGAGTCCCTTGGCTTGCTTCCGCCTGATAAGGAGTGTATGCAGTCCAAAACTCGCTTCTTGAAGTTACTTCGCCGACAAGCGACGGTATATGATGATCGTAAATTCCCGCGCCTCTGAAAGAAACGAGAGTTTTATTTTTTTCCGAAAGATTTTTAAAAAGAGTCAAAAGTTCCTGCTCGGTTTTGCCGCCGGAAATGTCCAGCTGTTTTGCGCGCAGCTCCTGCGGGATTACGTTAAAAAGTTCTTCAACGCTTTTAACTCCGCAAGACTCAAGCATACTTTGCAAATCTTTTTTATTTTGCGAGGTGTATTCCATTTGATATCCGTTTTGTCATTTTCGAAATTCGTTATAGGGAATCCGCTTTTACTAAATATTGCTTTTAACAACTATATTGTTTTTTTATAATCTTCGGCGCTTAATAAGTTGGCAAGTTCCTCGGCGTCGGAAAATTCAACGGTGAAAAGATAGCCTTTTTCATACGGAGAATTATTTATAAGCTCCGGAGCGCCGCTAAGGTCTTCGTTTACTTCGGCAATTTTTCCGCTGACGGGCGTGTAAATATCAAAAGCTGATTTTACGGATTCAACAACCGCCGCCGGCTGATTTTTTTTAACGGTTCTTCCTATTTCAGGAAGTTCAACATGAACAACGTCGGTAATTTCGTGCTGCGCAAAATCTGTTATGCCTACTTTTGCTTTATTTCCTTCAACTTTTACCCACTCGTGTGTTTTTGTGTACTTAAGATCCGCAGGAATGTTCATTGTCCGCCTCTTTAATTATATTTTTAATATGCAGGGTATTTAAATTTTTTGCCTTTTATTTTTTTGAGGTATTCTTTGCAATCTTTCTGAGCGGCTTCCAAACTGTGGCACGCCGCGTTGCCGCATTCTATTTCTTTTGTTCCGTCGACTTCTTTGGCTGACGCTATGCTTTCAAGAGCGGTTTCAATAATTCTTTTTGCTTCGTCGTAATCCGCGTTTTTCAAAAGAAGATAAAAGCCGGTTCTGCAGCCCATTGGTCCGAAATAGATAATTTTGTCTTTATCTTTTCCGTTTCTTAAAGCCGTGGCCACCAAATGCTCGGCGCTGTGCATAGACTCTAAACTTAAATAATCGCCTTTGTTTGGTTTTGTAAATCTTAAATCGTAAGTGTAAATATCGTCGTCAACGCGCGAAGTGTAAAAACCTTCTTCAAGTTTGTTGTGGTTTATATTAAACGACGCTATTGTTCTTGTAACTTTATCTTCAAGAATTAATTTTAACACGTCTATATAATTTTTTGTAACCGTATCTTTTGACTCTTTAAAATCTTTCAGGGAATCTTGCGAAGAAACAACATCTGAAACGGCTTTAATAATTATAACGGGAATACCGTGTTTGCCTGCGGTTAAAATAACGCCCGCGGCTTCCATTTCGCAAATATCCGCGGAAAAATCTTGAACTATTTGTTTTTGTATTTTTATGTCGGAAATAAACTTGTCGCCGCTGGCGCAGCGAACCAATTTTATTTTATCTTCGTATATTTTTTGCAGCGAGTCAAAATATGAAATGTCTGCGCTTAAAAATTGGCTTTCCGCTCCGGGATACTGCCCTTTTTGAACATTATCTATTCCGGTAACGTCAAAATCGTAATGAACAACGTCTTTGACCATTAAAATGTCGCCGACTTTATAGCCGTCGTGCAAACTTCCGCAAAGACCTACGTTAATAATAGAGTCTAAATTTTGTTTTCCGCCGAGCAGTGCAATTAAACTTTCCGCGGCGCTTGCCGAAGAAAGTTCGCCTATTCCGCTTTTTACGGCGATAGCGGAATCATTATAAAAAAAAGTTCTGTCTAAAAATTTAAAAGTTTGATACGGCTTTAGTATATCCAAAACCGGAGACAATTCCGCGTCCATAGCAACTACAATGCCTTTAAGTTTTTTATCCGTAAACAGTTTTTGTATCAAAGCGTTCTCCCGTATATAGAGACGTTAAATTTTGACGTATTTTTTAAGTTCTGCAACTTTATTGACTTTTTCCCACGTAAATTCTTTTTCGCTGCGCCCGAAATGTCCGTATGCCGCAGTTTGCGCAAATATCGGCTTGCGAAGCTGTAAATAGTCCGTAATGCCTTTAGGCGTAAGCGGAAATACTTTTCTCACGATTGGTTCCAAAACGGTGCCGGACACTTTGCCGCTGTGGTGAGTGTCAACCATAACGGATACCGGTTCGGCAACGCCGATTGCGTAAGCAAGTTGGATAGTGCATTTTTCGGCAAACCCGGCGGCAACTATATTTTTTGCTATATGTCTTGCCATGTAAGACGCGCTTCTGTCAACTTTAGTGGAATCTTTTCCGGAGAATGCTCCGCCGCCGTGGGCAGCCATACCGCCGTAAGTGTCCACAATAATTTTTCTGCCGGTAAGCCCCGTATCGCCCTGCGGTCCGCCGATAACAAATTTTCCGGTAGGATTAATGTAGATTTTAGTTTCTTTATCTATATATTTTCCCAATACCGGTTTTATTATTTTTTCAAATATTTCTTTTTTGGATTTTTCGGTAATGCGGTTTCCTGTTTTGTCCAAAATATCTTCCGTATGCTGCGTTGAAAGAACAACAGCGTCTATTCTTTTGGGTTTCCAATCTACATATTCCACAGTAACCTGCGTTTTTCCGTCAGGACCTAAATACGGAAGAATGTTTTTCTTGCGGACTTCAGTGAGTTTTCTTGCAAGTTTATGCGCTAAAATTACAGGAAGAGGCATAAGCTCCGGAGTTTCTTTGCAGGCAAAACCTATCATAAGACCCTGATCGCCGGCTCCGCCGATATCTACGCCTTGCGCAATATCGGGAGACTGGGCGTTGATAATATCGGCAATGGCGCAATGTCTGTAGTCAAAGCCGAATTCAGGTCTGTCGTAACCTATGTTTTTTATGGCGTTTCTTATAACTTTTTTTGTATTAATTTTTGCGGAAGTTGTAATTTCACCGCCAACCACAAGAAGTCCGGGAGAAACAAAAGTTTCGCATGCTACCCTTGCTTTAGAATCTTGTTTTAAAATTGCGTCTAAAATAGAATCGGAAACGATATCGCAAACTTTATCAGGGTGTCCTTCGGTAACAGATTCCGATGTAAAAAAGTAACCGTTTTTTATAGCCATTGCTTTCTCCCGTATTTAATTTACCCCATTAAAATAGAATCAAATAAATTTATATTGTCAGGTATAACGGAATTATACCCCGCTACAGTATTGTCAATTTTTGAATTTTTGCCGACTACGGAGCCGCTCCAAACTATAGATTTCCCTATAATTGCACTTTTACCGACAACAACATTATCAAGCAACACAGAATATGGGTTTAAAACCGCGTTTTTACCGACAGTTACATTGTTGCCTATAAAGCACGGTCTGCTAATTTTTGCGGATTTGTCTATTTTAGCATTTTTTGCAATAAAACCGCTACGCTTTTTCTCTCCGGAAATATTGATTGCAACTTTCCCGTCTAAAGCGTCAAAAACGCCTTTTTTATACTCAAAAATATTTCCGATATCCGTCCAATACTCGTTCATTACAAAACCAAAAACATTTTTTTTATTTTTCAACAAAAGCGGAAATAAATCCGATCCGAAATCAAAAAATTTATTTTTTGGAATAAAATCAAAAATTTCCGGCTCGCAAACATAAATTCCCGTATTTACGGTGTTTGCAAAAACGTCTTTCCAAAACGGTTTTTCAACAAAAGATTTTACTTTACCGTCTTTACCGGTTAATGTAATGCCGTAATCAAATCTTGCGTCTATTTTTTTAAGGGCTATGGTAACAAGCGCTTTTTTCTTTTTGTGGAAATTTAAAATATTTTTTAGATTAACATCGCTTAATCCGTCGCCGGACATAACGACAAAAGTATCGTCAAAAAAATCCGCGTTTTTGCGCACGGCGCCTGCGGTGCCAAGAAGCTTTTGCTCGCGAGAATAATTCAAATTAACGCAGGTGTTGGCGTTTGCAAAATACCGGGTTATATTTTCAGCTTTATGAAACAGATTTACGCAGATGTCCGTAAAACCGTATTTTTTAAGGTTTTCAAAAGTGTGGCATAAAGCGGGCTTGCCTAAAATAGGCACCATTGGTTTTGGTATTTCCGAAGTTAACGGACGCAGTCTTGCGCCTACGCCTGCCGCCAAAACAAAAGCTTTCATTTGTTCTCCGCGTTAATTTTTTTAAAATATTTCAAGGTTTCTTTTATTCCGTCTTTAATATTTACTTTAGGCTGCCAGCCAAGCTCTTTTTTTGCTTTGGAAATATTTAAAAAACTTTTAAAAAGCTCGCCGTCTCTTGCGGGCTTATAGACGGGGCTTTGTGTATAATTTAGCGATGATTTAGACATAACTTTCGCTAAATCGTTTACGGAAGTTGTTTTTTGCGTGCCTATATTTATTGTTTGGTTATCGCCTTTTGTAAGAGCTTTAATGTTTGCATTTACAACATCCAAAACAAAAACGTAATCTCTTAACTGTTTGCCGTCTCCATAAACAAAAACAGGCTCGTTTGCAAGAATTTTTCCCGCAAAAATAGCCACTACGCCGGCTTCGCCTTTAGGATCTTGGCGAGGTCCGTAAACGTTTGAATATCTTAATATAGTGTATTTTAAATTATGAATTGCGGAGAAAAATTTTATGTAGTTTTCAACGGAGTATTTCGCAATACCATACGGCGACAACGGGTTTGGAAATGATTTTTCATCAGGAGCTTTTGAGGCGCACTCTCCGTAAATGGTTCCGCCGGAAGAAGCAAAAATTACTTTTTTAACTTTATTTTTAACGCATGCGTCAAGAACGTTTAAAGAGCCTAAAATATTTATACCTGCATCGTATCTTGGATCTTCAACGGATTTGCGTACGTCTATCTGCGCCGCAAGATGTATAACAACATCCGCCGCTTCTTTTCTGAATATGTCGTCAACTGCTTTTTTATCGGTTATATCGCTCCAATAAAATTTTGCCTTAAGATTTATATTTACTTTTTTTCCGGAAGACAGATTATCAAAAATTACCACTTTATGTTTAGCGCCAATTAAAGCGTCGGCTATGTTAGAACCTATAAACCCGGCGCCGCCGGTTATCAAAATTTTCACTTTTCCCCCGTATGTTTAATTATATAATCGGCAACCGCTATTTGAGCGTTGGCATATTTTACTAAACGCTTATGCCCGCTGCGCTGCGCAGAAAATTCAACTTCTCCGCGCGTTTTGTCGCTCCAAATAAAACAGCCCAAAGCGCCGTTATTTGCAAAAAAATATCGGACAATATAATTTTTATCCGCCAAAAAATTGTTTCCCGGACTATATATAATATTATTTTCCGCATCTTTTGAGAAAATATTTTTACCCATAACTTTAACATTAACATTTGAAAGCGACAACGAATACAAAGTAGGTAAAATGTCCAAGTAAGAAGCAAAAACATTCACATCGGCGTTTTTAGGTTTTAATTGCTCAGGCGCATAAAGATAAAAAGGCACTCTTACCTGATTAAAAAAATCTTTATCTAAATAAGAGTAAATATTTTTAAAGTTATGGTCTCCCACAACGGCTATTATGGTATTTTGCGCGTATTTTGAATTTTTAAACTTCGTTAAAAAACGCCCGAGCATTTCGTTTGCATATCTGTAAGATTGAAATCTTTTTAATGCAAGATCTCTGCCTATAATTCTTTCGTCAAGCTCTTTGGGAATATTTAAATTTACAAGCGTATAATTATCCGGCAAAGAATACGGCGGATGATTGGTAGTAGTTAAGGCATAAATAAATTTTTGATTTTGCCCGTTGTCTAAAATTTTATAAAGCTTATCAAAAAGATATTCGTCGTAAACGCCCCACTCGTTTGAAGAATAAGAAGCGTCCATTCCCGCTGCGCCTATTACTTTATCAAAGCTGGAGTTAGCCATGTAATTTCCTATATTTCTCCAGCCCGTGTTGCCGCCGTATAAAAAAACCGTTTGATAACCTTTTTGTTTATACGGCTTATGCCCGTCGGAATCGTAATGAACATACTGATACTTGCTTTGAAACCTGCTTAATCCTAAAGGTCTTATAGCAACGTTTGTTATTATGCCTTCAACGCTTTCCTGCGTAGAATGCCACGCCGGAACATAATTATAGAAAACCAAATCGCTGTCAAAATGTTTTTTAAGCTCTCCTAAAACGTTAAACTCGGGAGAATTATATTGAAGCAAATCCGAGCCGAAACTTTCCATAACTATAATTATAACGTTAGGCTTTATTTTCTCTATTTTATCGTTTACGCCATACTTTACATTCAAAGAACTTTCCGGATTTGTCTGCGGAATATTTTTTATATCCGTCTCGAGATAATCCGCAAACGCTTGTCTTATATTGTTGGAGTATCCCGCAAGAGCTATATAATCCGGCTCGTTATTTTCACTGGTTTTAGAAGCCACTGCGTCCTGAAAAGTAAATACGCCGTTTATAGCGGTTTTATTTAAAAACACATTAGAGGACACCGCATAGTTTACTATTAAAGGATGCTCGGCAAAAGTCCCTCTTGCAACAATTAAAGTTAAAAATGCAAGAACAACCGGCAATGCGATTTTTGCCCAAATTTTTATTTTTAATTGTTTTTTAGAAACTTCAGTTTTCAACACAGCTTTGGAAATAAAATAAACGGCAACAAAAACAGCGGCAAACCCTAAAATAAGCAGCGGCACGTTGTAATTATGCCACATTGTAAGCAAAATTGCTTTTGTGTCATCTTCAAAAAGCCCGTAAATCATGCTGTTAAAATGATTTTGAAAATACGAATAAAATCCGAAATCGCACGCAAGAAAAACAAACAGCAAACCTGCAGCCGCCGTATAATAAATTTTTAATCCTGAAAAAAACTTTTTAAAATACTCGCGCTTTGACAAAATTAAAAACACTGTAAACGCAATAACAACAGGAATATTTAACAAAGCAAGCACACAGGCGTCAAGCCTTAACCCCATAACAAACGCTCTGAAAATATCTGCGCCCAAACCGGTAAAATCTATGCCTTTACCGTAATATAAAAAGAATGCAGTTCTAAACCCTGACATTACAAACAAAAATATAATGTTTAAAACTGCAATCTTTAATAATACTTTACTTATGTATTTCATGTTTATTTATCGGCTTTTTTACCTTTTACCGCTTTTTCTTTTGGAGCTTCCGCGGCAGATTCTTCTTTTACAGCTTCATTCGCAGATTCAACATCTGCGCCGCCAAAGGCTTTCGCGCGGATTTTTTCTTCAATTTCAGCCGCTATTTCAGGATGTTCGGTTAAATAAACTTTAACGTTATCTCTTCCCTGTCCGAGCCGTTCTCCCTTATAGCTGAAAAATGCGCCGGCTTTATCTATAATTGCGTCATTAACGCCTATATCTATAAGATAGCCCATTTTATCTATGCCGACGCCGAAAATTATTTCAAACTCCGCCTGTTTGAACGGAGCGGCAACTTTATTTTTTACAACTTTAACGCGGACTCTGTTTCCTAAAATTTCATCGCCCTTCTTAACGGATTCTATTCTTCTTATATCAAGCCTGACGGAAGAATAAAATTTAAGCGCAAGTCCGCCGGGCGTAGTTTCGGGATTTCCCCACATAACGCCGATTTTCTGCCTTAACTGATTTATAAAAACTATCGCAGTATTAGATTTTGAAATGTTTGAGGTAAGTTTTCTTAAAGCCTGACTCATAAGACGCGCCTGAAGACCCATAAAAGAGTCGCCCATTTCGCCTTCTATTTCAGCTTTAGGAACAAGCGCGGCAACGGAATCTACCACTATAATATCCACAGCCCCGGAACGTATAAGTTTATCGGCAATTTCAAGCGCCTGTTCGCCGGAATCGGGCTGGGATATAAGCAAATTGTCTATATCTGCGCCGAGTTTTTTTGCGTACTCGGGGTCCATGGCGTGTTCAGCGTCTATATATGCTGCAATTCCGCCGAGTTTTTGGGTTTCTGCAACCATGCACATTGCAAGCGTGCTTTTTCCGGAAGATTCAGGTCCGTAAATTTCAATTACTCTTCCGCGGGGTATTCCGCCGATGCCGATTGCTATATCAAGAGGTAACGCTCCCGTAGGTATAGCGTCCACTTTTTCTTTAGCGTGTTTTGCGCCCAGTCTCATTATAGCTTCTTTTCCAAAATCTTTTTCAATTTGGGAAAGAGCCAAATCCAAAGCTTTAAGTTTTTCGTCTTTTGCCATAACAGCCCCCTGTTTTTAACATTAATTAGTTTTCGCTTTTGTCAGGCTTGCAATATAGCATACATATGTATTGTTTGTCAAATGTTATGTTTGCTTATTATATAAAATTAGACGTTGCTCTGTATAGTAATATTGTGAAGAAACCGATGAATTTTTACCAGCGCCAGAGTGTCCTGAGCGCAATATTTTAAAAGGTTTGCTTTAGTTTGTTCAATTTTTTCTTTGTCGTAAAGCCCCATAGCCATAAACGCAAAAGCCGCCGACGCGTCGCCACCCTCGCCTATTTCAAGCTGCGCGTAGCTCATGTCGGCAATCATTACGGGCAAAACTTTTTTTATGGAAGATTTTCCGTGAAAGCGGATATCGTAATAATTTTTTCTTATTATAAGTTCAAAATCTACAATTCTTGCGGCAACGGCTTGTAATTTTTCGCATAAATCCGGAAACATTGCGGCAAGTCTTAAAATTGCCACATGCTCAAAATTTGCGTAAGTTATTATGGAGCCGCCGTCGCCAAGATACTCTATAAGTTTTTCGGCTATTTCTCTGCGGCAGTCTTTTGTGTGGTCTGCAATATACTCGTAATGCGCGCGGACTTCCCCCACAACTTCGCTTTTATGAATTGAAAACTGCGTTAAAAGCTGCGTGTGCGGAGCAACGTTTGGATACAAAGGCATTATTGTTGTAACTGATTCAAAATCAAGATAGTAAAACGGCGGCTTTATATTTTCAATTTCGGTTTTGAGATTTTCGGAAATATAAGTTGTGCCGGTTATAACGCAATTGCGCACAATGCGCTGCATATCGGTAAGTTCAAAATCTTCGGGAACTTTATCTATTGTGTCAATTCCTTTCAAAACAAGTTCTTCCATAGCGGGAATTGAAAGACGAGGCAAATCAAAAATAGAGTTTTTAACGCCTTTGCCCAAACATTCCTCAAAAACGGGGCAGTTTTTACACTGTCTTTTAAAAGAAGGCGCCGGCATAGTTTCGGATTCTATATCTTCAAAAATTTTAGGGGCGTATTCAAGATATCCGGGAACTCTTAACGCCACTCTTTGCGTGCAGTCAAGCGCCGTAAAAAGTTTGGAATCGTCCATGCCGAGATTATATTCGTGCGACAAATGCAGCAATGTGGAGTTGGCAACTTTAAGCCCGCTTTTTGCCAAAACCATGGCGCTAAAAGACATATCCTGAACGTATTTTACTTTATATTTGCTTCCCGATTTTACTTCGTAAAAATGCCAGCTGCCGTCGCTAAGACGTTCCAAAGCGTCAACGCGCACGGAAAAACCGTCGGCAACAAAAGAAGCTTCTACAATACTTTTAACGTTTTCGTCCGCAACAAGTTTTTTTGTGTATTCCACGGACTCCTGATGTTTGCCTGTTTTTGCGTTAACGGCGCCGGCAAACAAAACATGAGATTTCTCATGAACGTTATTTCCCTCAAGAATTAAAACTTCATTGTTAAGACCCGTAAGTTTCGGAAGTTTTCTGCGTTTGGAAAGCCAACCCAACGTAGGACAACTGAAGTAGTTTAAAAAAACCGTTTTGTTTATATAATTCATTTTACACTTTGTCTTTCCTTTGCTTTTTCTAAATTTTCAATAACCGAATACGGAACTTTCACTCTGCCGATTATCGGAGGCTCGTTTTTATACGGTCCGTGACAATCGGAACCGCCGGTGGCTATAAGACCGAGTTCCTGCGTAAGAGATAAAAATTTTTTCACGGCGCTTTCAGGATGTTTTATGTGCCAAGCTTCAAGACCGTCAAGACCGGATTTTATTAAAGCGTCAAGCATTGCTCTGTCGTTGTAATGCGCGTAATACGGGTGCGCCATAACCGCAACTCCGCCGACGCTTTTTATAAGTTTTACCGCATCGTTTGCGCTGATATGAAATTTGGGAACATAAGCCGGTTTGCCTTCGGCAAGATATCTTTGAAAGGCTTCCTGAATGCTTCCTACAAAGCCTTCTTCAATTAAAGCTTTTGCGAAATGAAGTCTGCCGACGGATTTTTTATTATTATCGGTAATAAAACTTTCGTTTTTTAAAACTATGCCGTTTTCTTTAAGCTTTTCTAAAATTTTATAAGCTCTTTCAAGGCGCGCTTTTTTGAAAACCTCAAGAGCCGCTCTGAAACTTTCGGATTTATAATTTATGTAGTAACCCAAAATATGCATTTCGCTTTTCGGCGAAGTATCCGCCTGAGAAGAAAGTTCTATTCCGGCAATTACCTCAAGATTTGTTCCCGCAGCAGCCGAAACGGCTTCTTCTATGCCTTCCACGCTGTCGTGGTCTGTAATGCTTATAGCCGCAAGCTTAAGTTTTTTAGCGCGTTCAACAACTTCCGCAGGAGTTAAAACCCCGTCGGAATAATGAGTATGAATATGCAAATCCACATAAAACTCTGACATTAAACCCGTTACCTTTTATTTATTATCCGTTATTTGCCGCTAAAATCCGTACCTATTACCTTTTACTTATTATTTATTATTTGCAGTTTAAAGCAGCTCCGAAGAAAGCGCCGCCAAATTGCTTCTTTCGCTCTTTGAGAAAGTTATATGCCCGAAAAGCGACTGTCCTTTAAATCTTTCAACAAGATACGTAAGCCCGTTTGAAGACGCGTCAAGATAGGGATTATCTATTTGATACGGGTCGCCGGTTAAAACTATTTTTGTTCCGCTTCCGGCGCGGGAAATAATAGTTTTTACTTCATGCGGCGTAAGATTTTGCGCGTCGTCAATAATAATGTATTGCTGCGGCAAAGAACGCCCTCTTATATAAGTTAAAGAATCTATTTCTATTTGTCCCGAACCGAACAAATAATCTATTTTCTCTTCTGTTTTTACGTCGGTGTGACCTTTGTCCATTAAAAATTCCAAATTGTCGTTTATTGCGCCCATCCACGCGCCGAGCTTTTCTTCTTTTGTTCCGGGAAGAAATCCGATATCTTTTCCCATGGGAATTATAGGGCGAGCAATATAGAGTTTTCTAAAAATTCTTTCTTCAACGGTTTTCTGCAAACCGCACGCCAAGGCAAGCAAAGTTTTTCCCGCGCCGGGAATTCCAACGAGCGTTACAAGGTTTATGTCGTCGCAAAGTAAAAGTTCTATTGCAAACTTTTGTTCAATGTTTAAAGGTTTAAGCCCCCACGGAAGAGAGTTTTGGTGAAAAATAGGCGCAAGCGCTTTTTTTGCCGCGGAATATTTTGTAAGCGCGCTTTTTGAAGAGCCGGCTTCGTCTTTTAAAGCGACAAACTCATTCGGATAAAAACTTCCGGGCAAGGCGACTTTTCCTTCTTTATAAAATTGGTCTATTACCGCCGCCGGCGCTTTCATTTCGCGCCAGCCCTGATAAAGTTCGTCTATTTTTACTTTTGATTTTTCATAATCCTGTGTGGGTATGTTTAAAATTTCGGCTTTAATTCTTAAGTTTATATCTTTAGTTATAAAAATTACTTTCTCGCCTTTTTTCTTCAAACTTACCGCTATTGAAAGAATTTGATTGTCGGATTTATGCCCCTGAAAATCGCCGGGAAGCGTAACGTTTTTTGGCGTCATTTCAATTTTAAGAATACCGTTGTCTTTAATGCTTACGCCTTTGGAAAGTTTGCCTATATTTCTTAAAGCGTCAAGACTTCTTGAAATAAGTCTTGCGCTTCTTCCTCTTTCATCGTTGAGCTTTTTAAACGTATCAAGCTCTTCAATTACCATCATAGGAATAACAACTTTATTATCTTTAAAAGAAAATATTGAATCCGGATCGTGCAGCAAAACGTTAGTGTCAAGAACAAAGGTTTTTTTCATCCAGCCTCCCTATATCGGTCAAATTTTGTATATTATAACAAAAAAACATATTGATTTCACAGACACTATAAATCATATAACGATAATATCTGAAACGGACAAAAAAAAGAACAGGCGCGAATAGAAAACCAGCGCCTGTTCTTTTTTTGTGTCCGAACTTGTTCCTGAATCTACTGCCTTGTCTTTATAGTTTTGTCGTTACTCACCCTCTCAACATCTCACCTTCCCATCATCTGTCTTTGCCGTTTTTGTTATTCAACAACAATTTCTGTTCTTCTGTTGTTGGCTCTTCCTTCTTTTGTTTTGTTGGTATCAACCGGGTTCTTTGACGAATGTCCTACTATTTCCATTTTCTCTTTTGGTATTCCGTTGTTTGCCAGCTCATTATATACGCTCTGCGCTCTTCTTTCGGACAGCGGCTGATTTACTTTCTCATTTCCCGTGCTGTCTGTGTGTCCTTCTATTACTACTTTGTTATAATCGTGCTGTTTTATGTAATCTGCATGCTCTTTTATGCTGCTTATATGATTGCTCTTCAACAAATATTTGTTTGTGTCAAAGTTTACTGCCCTTGATCTGTATGGCTGTATCTGCTTCTTGCCTGCTTCCACAGCAGGCTTTGCCTGTTCTTCTATTTCCGGTTTTGGTTGCTCTACAACTACCGGTGCGGGGGCTGCTTTTTCTACAACGGGTTCTTCTTTTTCTTTGTGTGTTATTCCGCAGAAATTGTATCTCAATCCCGCGTTGGCGTAGAGGTTTGTGAACTTTTCGGCTGTGTGGGCGTTGGCGTTTATGAAGAATTTTAGACCTTCGGTTATTCTCACGCTTCCGCCTAATGTTGCTCCTAATATCAACCCGTTTTCTTCGTAGCCTCGGCTTAAGAACTTCACTTCCGTTCCTTCAAATACGCTTTCTATTTCGTATTTCTTTCCTGTTAATAAGTATTTTCCTTCCAAGTTTACATATCCTGCCCATGTCTTATCGTCGTAGTTTACTCCCGCTCCTACTCGCGCGGTTGTTCTTAAATAGTTGCCTGCTTCTACTTTTAGGTTTAATCCGTTTGCTCCGGTTTCTGTGAAGCCGTCGTAGCTCACGTTCTTTAATTCTGCTCCTGCGTATGGTCTGAAGTTTGTGTTGTTTCCTATTTTGTATTTCAATGCGCCTTCCACGTCTGCTCCTAACGTGAAGCCTTCGTAGTTGGCTTTTGCGTTTCTGTCGGCGTATGGCGGTACCGGCAGGTACTGACTTATTGCTATATTTCTTGTTGTTTCGTAACTATCCTTACTTCCGCCTATCATTGCTTTTATTTCGTAGCTTTCTTCTATGTAGCCGCCGTATAATCCGCCGCCTATTTTATTTAGCGTTGCTTTGCTTGCTTCTTGGTTCATGCTTTGGTCTTTATAGTTTACATATATTCCCAACATCGTTTTGTTTATGCTGCTCATGCTTCCAAAGTATATGTCAAACCCTGCCATTACTCCATATCTATTATCTTTGTATTCGCCAAGGCTGTTTTCGTCGCCGCCTAACTTTGTGTTTCCTCCGGTTACTTGCGCCCATATTGCGCTGTTTGTGTGTTCCCTTGTGCTGTGGTTTTTTATTCTGTCATACAACTCGTTATTGTCGCTGTCCAACGCTGCAGACTTTATTACGTTGCTGTGGAAGTAGCCTGACGCTATTGCCAGCACTTTCTTTTGTTCTTCTTGGTCGCTTAAGTTTGCCGTTGCTTCCATTATTTCTTTCAAGTCGTTTGTCGGCAGAATTATTGATAATTCGTCCCACGTTTTTGCCACTTCGCTTTGGTTGAACGTTAACTTCGGCAAGTTTTGGAAGTCCCCTTTGTTTATTCCGTTTACTATTATTCTCACTACGCCTGTCCAATCCGTTATATCGTTATACTTCACTTGATAGCTAAATGCTCCTGTTCCTACATATACAAACGTTGCGTTTGCAAACGTTCCGTTTATCGCGTTTTCACTCGACATTATCAAATGGTATTCCTGATTATTGTACACCCCAAAGTGCGCTTTTATTTGCAAATTCCCTCCTATTTGCGCAGAGCTTGCAAATATTTGGTCGTTGTTTCCGTTTTCAAATATGTCCATTAACAAGCTTGTATTGCTTGCAAACATCGTTGTTGCCGTTGCTACGTTTACGTGCAAGTTATCATACAGGTCGGCGTCGGTCATGTCTAACTCGGCTCCGTTAAATATTATGTTGTTTGCTTTAAACGTTGCGCTTTCTAACAGCACCACTTTTCCCGCTGTCGCCGTAAAGTCGCCCCATATTTCGTTATCCCCGCCCATAAAGAGCGTTCCCGTTCCGGTTTTGTTTACTTCTATTGCCGTGCCGGCTGTGTTGCTTAATATTCCTCCTGCTATACTTATTGTGTTGGTTCCCCCGGTTATTAAATTTAGTCGGCTATTGTTGTCCGCGTATATATCGTTTGGCGTTCCGGCGGCTTTGTTGCCTGTAAATAGTATATCGCCGCTTGCTGCTTCTAACGTTACTGTGCTGCCGCCTGTTACGTAAACCGCTGCTCCTGAGGCATTCGCCTCATTTCCTATAAAACTTCCACGCCCGCTTAACGTTATGTTTGAATTGTTGCTTGCGTAAACTGCTCCGCCAAGCAATGCTTTGTTGTTCATAAACGTCATCACTGCGTTCTTTATTGTTAGTATTGTGTCGTCGGCAAATATTGCTCCTCCGTTTCCGCTCAACGCTTCGTTTCCGGTGAAATCTACGTTTGCTCCGTCAAAGACTAAATCATCCACCGCGTAGATTGCTCCTCCGCTTCCTGTTAGCGCTTTGTTGTTTGTAAACGTTGCGTTGCCGTTGTTAAATGTTATGTTCGCCAAGTTGCTGTAGATTGCTCCTCCGCTTGACTCGGCTACATTATCATCAAATATTGCCGGCGCTGATGCAAAGGTTATTGTGCTTCCTGCATCAGCATATATTGCTCCGCCAAGCGTATACGCACTGTTTCTTGCAAATGCTACAGAGCTGCCAATAAAATCTATTTCGCCGCCAGCTCTTATTATGATTGCTCCTCCCAAACCTCTCACCGGAGCCATTGAACTGCCATTAGCTACTTTATTATCTGCAAACAACACTTGCGCAGCGTTAAACAATATTAGCCCATTACTATATATTGCTCCGCCAGACGTATTATCTGTATTACTTGAAAATACAACATTGTTATTACTAAACGTCATTGTTGAGCCTGCCAAAAGGTAGATAGCTCCTCCTCCGTGTTGCGATTTATTATTTGTAAAATTCGCATCTGCACCGACAAATTCAATTAACGACCCTTGACGCACATACAGAGCTCCTGACTGATTATAGTCACCTGCTGTATTATTGAAAAATGCTACAGGACTATTCCGGAAACTTACATATGATCCGCTTGAATATATTCCTGCGCCCATGCTTACATTGCTCTCAAAATATGCGCCCTTATTAAATACTATCGTGCTTTGTTCAATATATATTGCCCCGCCATATTGTGAATTTCCACCCAGTTGACCGGTAAATGATGATATTTCATTAAAGTATATTTGTGAATTCAACGCATATATACCGCTACCGTTACCATCAGCGCCTGTTGTCGCTCTTTGCGCACTGTTTCCTGCAAAATTCGATTTCCCGTTAAATTCTATAACGCTGTTTTGCGCATATATTGCTCCGCCGTTTGCCCCATTGTTTGAAAATGTTAATCTTCCGCCGGTCGCTGTATTTCCTACAAACGATGCATACCCATTAAACTGCACGCTGCTTGAATATATTCCAACCGCTCCTCCGTTTACCATCATTGCGCTTGTGTTGCTTGAAAAATACATATTCCCGTCAAAAACTGCCGCGCTTGCATTTAACGTTAGCGCTCTTGCATTTGCATTGGTTATAGACGAAACACCCGCGGCAAACGAATTATATGTAAAACTTGTTATTACTGTGTTTGCTACCGTTACTACCGAGCTTGTTATTCTTACCCCTGACGATGTTGTTACGTTCCAATTTCCGTTTTCAAATGTCCACGTTGCTTTCTCTATTAACGTTGTTCCTGCTGTTTGGTTAAATGCTCCCTGTATATAATTGTTTCCGCTTATATACAATTCCCCTAATCCCGTTTTGCTTATTGTGTTATTTCCGCCGGCTCCTATGTATATTCCGTCTTCTATTCTTATTTGATTATTTTCTGCGTTGAAATTTATAAACGAACCCGCTGCGTAAATATCATTCGCTTTTCCGTTTGCCGTGTTGCTTGCAAATACTATTGCGCCGGTTGCGCTGTTAAAATTCGCTGTGCTGGTTTGTAAATATATTGCTCCGCCGCTGCTTGTTGCCACGTTGCCGGTTATTACTGCGCTTCCTATGTTTATTACTGCGCCGCTTTCCGCTGCTGCAAATCCGCCTAATGCTGCGCTGTTTGATGATGCATATATATTTTCAAAATTGGCTATTGCATTATTTGTTGCATATAAAAATCCGCCGTAAGTTGCGCTTGAATTGCTTAAGCTAAAATCTACTCCCGATTTAAACGTTGCTGTTGCATTATTTACCGCTATAAATCCGCCGTAGGTTGCCGTGTTGTTGCTTACTACGTAATGCGCTCCGGTTGTAAATACTACGTTTGCTCCGGCTGTTGCATATACTGCTCCGCCTTGCGCCGCGTTGTTATTTGTAAATGTTATTGTGCTGCCATCTGCAAAAATTATCTGGCTTGTATTGCCGGTTATATACAATGCTCCGCCGTTTACGCTTGCTTTATTGCCGTCAAATGTTGCCGTTCCTGCAAACGTTACTGTGACGCCATTTACCAAATACAAAAATCCGCCGTTATTGGCTTGGTTCCCTATTGCTTTTGTTATTTTTGCATTCTCTAACCCAACATATGAACTTGTGTCCCAATACACTACCCCGTTTCCGGCGGCGCTTTTGTTCCACAAGAATTCTATGTTTGTGTTATTAAATACTACGCTTGCTCTGTTTACTGCGTATATTGCCGCCCCTTGCTGCGCCGTGTTGCTTGCTATTGTTACTTTTGTGTTCTCAAATATTAGGCTTGCTTGTCCGTCTGTGGCGCCGGCTCCATAGTTGCCCGCTATATATATTCCTCCGCCACTAGCGCTTGCAGCGTTGCCTATTATTGTTACCGTTGAACCGGTAAATGTTGCTTGCGCTATGCCATTGGTGGCTGTGTTTACACCGTTAGTATATGCGCCTGTTGACACAGAGCCGCCTACAAATAGCCCGCCGCCGTCTTGCGCTACGTTGTTACCTATGTTAACTATTGAATTTGTGAAAGTTACTGTTGCTGTGCCGCTACTGCTGTAATTAGCTGCTCCGTAAACTGCACCGGCAGAGACCGCTCCTCCTACAAACAGTCCTCCGCCTTGCGATGCGCTTCCATTGCCTCCGCTCGTTACCGTATTGCTTGTGAAATTTATTGTTGATGATGTAAAGTTTACTACTGCTGTGCCGCTGCTGGCGTTGTTTGCTCCGGAACCAGCTACTACGGCTGCAACCGCACCGCCTACAAAGAGTCCTCCGCCTTGTGCGGCTGTTCCATTATTTCCACTCGTTACTGTATTATTTGCAAAGCTTACTGTTGACGATGTGAAATTTACTACTGCTGTGGCGCTGCTGGAATCATTTACTCCGTAAAGTATTACGGCTGCAACCGCACCGCCTACAAAGAGTCCTCCGCCTTGCGAAGCTGTTCCCTCATCTCCACTTATTACCGTATTGCCTGCAAAGTTTATTGTTGACGATGTGAAGTTTACTACTGCTGTGGCGCTGCTGGCGTTGTTTGCTCCATCATTATATACTCCGACTGCAACCGCACCGCCTACAAAGAGTCCTCCGCCTTGTGCGGCTGTTCCATAACCTCCATTTATTACCGTATTGCTTGCAAAGTTTACTGTTGACAATGTGAAGTTTACTACTGCTGTGGCGCTGCTGGAATTGTTGACTGCATTACTTTTTGCTCCGGCTGCAACCGCACCGCCTACAAACAGTCCTCCGCCTTGTACTGCTGCTCCATACAATCCACTTGCTACCGTATTGCTTGTAAAGTTTATTGTTGACGATGTGAAATTTACTACTGCTGTGCCGCTGCTGGCATTGCTGATTCCATAATAATATGTCCCGGCAGAAACCGCTCCTCCTACAAACAGTCCTCCGCCTTGTGCGGCTGTTCCATAATCTCCACTTATTACCGTATTGCTTGTAAAGTTTATTGTTGATGATGTGAAATTTACTACCGCTGTGCCGCTGCTGGAATTGTTTGCTCCGGCATCAAATGCTCCGGCTGCAACCGCACCGCCTACAAAGAGCCCTCCGCCTTGTGCGGCTGCTCCATCACCTCCACTTATTACCGTATTGCTTGCAAAGTTTACTGTTGACGATGTGAAATTTACTACTGCTGTGGCGCTACTGGAATTGTTTGCTCCGGCATAAGATCTTCCGGCTGCAACCGCACCGCCTACAAAGAGTCCTCCGCCTTGCGAAGCTGTTCCCTCACCTCCACTTATTACCGTATTGCCTGCAAAGTTTATTGTTGACGATGCAAAGTTTAATATAGTTGCGCTATCTAAATACACATTATATGCTCCGGCTACAAATAACGCTCCTCCCTGCGATGCTTTTCCATAATTAGCTGATGCTTTTGAAAAGTTTTGAAATGTTATGGGGCCATAAAAAAATAAATTATTTCCGGAAGTAAGCAGAACTCCGGCATTTACATTTTGTCCGTCTAACGCGTATCCGTTTCCTGTAATTGCTCCGCTTAAAATATTAAAATTACCGCCGGAAAAGAAGATATCGCCGGTTAAAGATATGTCGTAATTGTTTGTTGTGGTTGTTATGGCTATAAAATCTGCGAAGTTATTTACAGATGTTTGGGCATTGGTTTTTGGCGCTGCCAAAAACAAGGAAAAAGCTATTAATAAGGCAATGTGGAAAGTGGAAAGTGAAAAGTGGAATTTTAACGACAACAGCAGATCCTGAAGGGCAATTGCCCTCAAGACAGACCTTTTGATGACAGATTTTTTATTTGTCATTGCGCTGAAAATCGGAATCCGTTTTTTATTTAACATGGATACCGTGTCAAGCACGGTATGACAGACGCATACAAAAAATGTAATGACTGCACGCAAAATTGTTTTCATTTTCTTCCTCTTGCAAATTGTATTTTTAGTTTTTTTTATAAATGAAAAAACGCCGGTTGCCGTTTGGCATTCAGCGCATTCTATTTTATTGGAATTGACAGCAAGGATATTTTTTTCGGATAACAACACCAACGAAGTATTTAAAGGGTGCGTCTGTCTGTCTGTCTGTCTGTCTGTCTGTCTGTCTGCAGGCAGGCAAGCATGTTTGTGCAAATTATACTAGAAGAAAAGTAGTAGCTGTCGCTTTTATAGCTCATATTGTTGGTATTATACAATATTTAGTTTTATTTTTACAACTTCTCACCTAAGAGCATTTCGCAAATCATCAGACAAATCATCCTCGTTATAACTGCGTTCAGGCGTAGGCGTTGGCGCAGGTTTAGGGGTTGGCTGTGTTGAAACATTGCCGGTTGCACCGCCGCTAAGAGCGTTTCGTAACTCATCAGACAAATCGTCATCATTATAACTGCGTTCAGGTGCAGGCGTTGGCGCAGGTTTAGGGGTTGGCTGTGTTGAAACATTGCCGGTTGCACCACCGCTAAGGGCGTTTCGTAACTCATCGGATAAATCGTCATCATTATAACTGCGCTCAGGTGCAGGCGTTGGCGCAGGTTTAGGGGTTGGCTGTGTTGAAACATTGCCGGCTGCACCACCGCTAAGGGCGTTTCGTAACTCATCGGATAAATCGTCATCATTATAACTGCGCTCAGGTGCAGGCGTTGGCGCAGGTTCTTGTTTAGAGTTTGGTTGATTTGAACCCTTGTTTGTTACACTGCCAAAGCTAAAGTTCAGCCCTGCGTTGCCGTATAAATTTGTAAACTTATTAGACCTGTAAAAATTGCCGTTTACAAAGAGTTTCAACCATTCTGTTATTCTAACAGACCCGCCTATTCCAACTCCGCAGGCAACTACTCCTTCGCTGTATCCGCGGCTAGTAAACTCTAATTCAGTATTTTCAAACATGCTTTTTATTTCCGTCATTGCTCCGATAAGCAAAAACTTCCCTTCAAAATCTATATATCCTGCCCACGTTTTGTTGTCATAACTTACTCCGGAGCCTAATCTTGCGACGCTTCTTAAATAATTGCCCGCCGCTACATTTAAGTTTAGTCCGCTTGCGCCCGTTTCTTTGAAGCTATCATACTGCGCGTTCTTTACTTCCACGCCTATATATGGTTTGAAGGTTGTGTTATTGCTTATTTTTATTTTTAATGCTCCTTCTATGTCTGCCCCTATTGTCATGCCTTCATAACTTGCATTTGCTATTCTATCCGCGTATAAAGGCAAATATTTGCTCAATTCTATATATCTTGACGTTTCATACTTATCTTTGCTTGCGCTTATTATTGTTTTAATTTCCCATTCATCCGATACATATCCGCCGTATAACCCGCCGCCTATTTTGTTGAGCGTTGCTTTACTGTTTTTTTCGCTTATTGAATGGTCTTTATAATCTGCGTATATTCCCAACATTACATTGCCTGCTCCAAGATGAACGTCAATGCCTGCCGTTGCTCCATACCTGCCATCTGTGTATTCTTCTAAACTGTTTTTATCTCTGCCAAACTTTGCGCTTGCCCCTGTTGCCTGCGTCCATATTGCCGCTTTGGAATTCTCGCTTTGCGCATTGCTTTTTATTCTGTTATACAACTCGTTATTGTCGCTGTCTAACGCTGCCGACTTTATTACGTTGCTTAAAAAATAGCCTGACGCTATGTTTAACGCTCCTTTCTTTTCTTCGTCCGTTGTTGTGTTATTCCATGCTCCGTTCATTACATTCAACAAGTCCCCGCTTGACAGTATTACAGACAAGCTGTCCCACGTTTTTGCCACTTCTCTTTGGTTAGGCGTTAATTGCTTTATTGCCGCAAAGTTACTTTGTGCCGCTCCCCCCGCTACAGTTAATCTTACTATTCCCGGATTGCTGTAATCTAACGTATATTGTAATGTTGTGTTGCTTATTGCGCTTGACGCAAATACGCCGTATATTTGGTTTATTCCAAACGTTGTTGATATTATTAAATCGTATGTTTTTTGTGTGCCGTAATCGCCTAAACCGGTTTTTATATACAACGCTCCGTCTATTGTTGCGCTGCCTGCGTACACAGTGTCGTTTTCCCCGTTGGCGAATATTCCCATTGTTGCTTTTGTTATACTTGTAAACGTTGTTACGCTTGCTATATTTACGCGGCTTGCATCATCATCGGTCATGTCAAATTCCGCGCCTGTCAATATTAAACTATTGCCGGTGTAGCTTGCGTTACTTATCAGCCCTACTTTTCCTTCCGTGGCTATGAAGTCGCCGTAAACTACGTTGTCGCCTCCAAGTAATAATGTTCCTGCTCCGGTTTTATTGACAACTATTCCTGTGCCCGCTGCGTTGCTTAATATTCCTCCGGCTAAGCTTATTGTGTTTGTTCCGGAGGTTATTAAGTTTAGCTGCGTGTTGTTGTCTGCGTATATATCGTTTGGCGTTCCTGCGGCTTTATTGCCCGTAAATAGTATATCGCCGCTTGCGGCTTCTACTGTTACTGTGCTGCCGCCTGTTATGTAGATTGCTGCTCCCGAGGAGGCATTCGCCTCATTGCCTATAAAACTTCCTCTTCCCGACAATGTTATACTTGAGCCGTTGCTTGCGTAAACTGCTCCGCCTAACAATGATTTATTATTCATAAACGTCATTACTGCATTCTTTATTGTTAATATTGTGTTGTTGGCAAATACCGCTCCGCCTACAGAGGTTGCCGTATTATAACTAAGTGTGCTTTCCTCGTTAAATACTACGTTTGTATTACTTAAATATAGAGCTCCGCCTTGACCGCCCCGCGCTGTGTTTGATGACATTTCTGCATTTGTAAACGTCCATGTCCCTTGATTTACTAAATATAAAAATCCGCCGTTGTTGGATTGGTTGCCTATTGCTTTGGTTATATTTGCATTTTGCAAACCGAAATTCGGCGCGTTCTGGAAATCCACTACGCCATTGCCGTAGAGAGAATTGTTCCATAAAAATTCTACGCTTGTGTTATTATCAAATGTTATGCTTGCTCCGTTTACGGCAAATATTGCCGCTCCATATTGCGCTGTGTTGTTTGATATTGATACTGCAGAGTTTTCAAATATTATACTTGCCCATCCGTCAGCGGCATAATTAGCTCCATAATCACCTGAATTCCCTGTTATGTATATTCCTCCGCCTTCGCCTGCATTGTTACCGTATATTGTTACCGTTGAGCCTGTAAAAGTTAATTGCGCAATACCATTGGTTGCGTAATTACGCCCCTCCCTTGAGCTTCCTCCTGCCACGGAACCGCCAACAAATAATCCCCCGCCTTGCATTGCTGAGTTGTTGCCTACATTAATTATTGAATCTGTGAAAGCTGCTATCGCCGTACCGCTGCTGCTAAAATTCACCGCATCCATAGCATCGGCGCCGAAGCCGGCAGATACCGCGCCGCCTACGAACAATCCTCCGCCTTGCGCTGCTCTTCTATTCTCGCCGGGATTCCACGGGTTATTAGCATTCCCCGCTGTTAGCGTATTACCTGTAAAGTTTACTGTTGACGATGTAAAGTTTACCACCGCCGTAGAGCTGCTGGCGGAACTGTTTGCCTCAATAGAATAGTTGCCGGCAGACACCGCGCCGCCTACAAATAACCCGCCGCCTTGCGCTGCAGCTCCATTAGGGGGATTTCCTTGATCATTAACCCCTGCTGTTAGCGTATTACCTGTAAAGTTTACTGTTGACAATGTAATGTTTACCGTTGCCATACCGTTGCTGGCAAAACCGAAAGAGCTGACAAGGCTGGTATAATTGATACCGGCAGACACCGCGCCGCCTACAAACAACCCGCCGCCTTGCGCTGCAGTTCCGAAATCCCCGCTTGTTAGCGTATTGCTTGTAAAGTTTATTATTGACGGTGACGATATTATGTTTACCACCACTTCACCGCCGCTGACCAATTGCTCCCACATAGCAGGAGGAAGAGAATGATCTTCTCCGGCGGATACCGATCCGCCTACAAACAACCCGCCGCCTTGCGCCGCGGTTCCGAAATCTCCGCTCGTTAGCGTATTGCTTAATAAACTTATGTTTTTATTTATCAAATTATAATATTGAACGTAACCGCCTATACTATTTACATTAAGCGCTCCTATAAAATTATGCCACCAAGGTAGAGCAGCTATTCCGCTGCTACCTACTACATATGAATAATTTTGCGCTATCATATCATCTAAATATATTTGGGCGTAGGTTTTTGGCGCCGCCAAAAACAAAGTTGAAACTAAAAGAAATAAGGAAAAAGCAACAACTTTTAAGGCTTTGCTTTTTCCCGCAATAACATCCGATATATAATTTAAAAACTTTTTCATTGGTTTTACCTTTTTAAACTGTTTGTTTTACAAACGAAACGCGCCTAATTTCATTTTTAACACAATTAGTTTTTTAATATTTTGATTTATTACCGCATAATACAGTTATCTGACGCCAATTCAATATAAAAAGTTACAGTTTTACGCAATGCACGGCAATGTTGCGGCATAAAAAATACAGCAGAAAAATTTACCGCTTGGATTTTGCGTTTTTTATTGCAGCTTCTACAAAACCTTTAAACAAAGGGTGCGGTTTCATAGGACGCGAGCCGAATTCCGGATGAAACTGCACGCCTATAAAAAACGGGTGTTTGGGAATTTCAATTGTTTCCGGAAGTATGCCTTTATGATATCCCGTAACAATAAATCCTTTTTTTTCAAGAGCGGAAATATATTCTGGATTTACTTCATATCTGTGCCTGTGTCTTTCTTCTATTTCCGTTTTACCGTATAAAGAATGTATGCGCGTTCCCTTCTTAATTTCGGATTTATAATTGCCCAAACGCATTGTGCCGCCGCGGTATTTAACGTTTCTTTGTTCGTCTAAAATTTTAATTACGGGATGTTTTGCTTTTTCGTCAAACTCGGTTGAGTTGGCGTTATCAAAACCCGCTAAATTGCGCGACGCTTCTATAACGCTGCACTGCATGCCAAGACATATTCCCAAAAACGGAATATTGTTTTGACGCGCGTAAGTAATTGATTTAATTTTGCCCTCAATACCCCTGTTTCCAAAACCGCCCGGAACTAAAATTGCATTATAGCCTTTTAATTTTGCAGCTAAATTTTTATCTTCCGCGCCTAAATAATCAACTTTTGCTTTTGCGCCCAGCGACCACGCCGCAATATTTAAAGACTCGTCTATAGATTTGTACGCGTCTTTTAAATCCGCATATTTTCCGACAACGGCAATTTTCACTTCTTTTTTGTATTTTGCGATTTCTTTAATTTTCTTAAACCAAGTTGCGTCAAACTTCTTTTTAGGTTTAATATTTAGTTGTTTGATAATAATTTTGTCAACGTTTTGATTGTAAAGAGCCTGCGGTATAAAATATATTGACGCCGCGTCTTTTGCTTCCACAACGTTTTCTTCTTTAACGTTGCAGAAAAGCGAAAGTTTTTTCTTCATGCCTTCGTCAAGAGAATATTCCGTTCTGCAAATTATCATATCCGGAGATATTCCGATTTCTCTTAATTTTGTAACGGAATGCTGCGTAGGTTTTGTTTTTAACTCGTGCGCGCCTGCAATGTAAGGAATATATGAAACGTGAATACTGAACACGTCTTTTTTATTTTCAAGCTGAAACTGGCGCACAGCTTCCATAAAAGGCAAACCTTCAATGTCGCCCACGGTGCCGCCGATTTCAATTATAGTAATGTCGTAGCCTTTGCTTGAGGCGAAAAATCTGCTTTTAATTTCATCCGTTATATGAGGAATTACCTGAACGGTAGCTCCGTCGTAATCTCCGCGTCTTTCGCGATTAATTACGGTTTGATAAATATCGCCGGAGGTGTTTGTGTTGGCTTTTGTGGTGTATATGTCAAGAAACCTTTCGTAAGTGCCCAAATCCAAATCCGACTCCGCTCCGTCGGTGGTTACGTAAACCTCTCCGTGCTGATACGGGTTCATAGTTCCCGGATCAACGTTGATATACGGGTCAAACTTAACCATATTAACCTTAAACCCGCTAAGCTGCAAAAGCTTGCCTATGCTTGCCCCTGAAATTCCCTTGCCAAGCGAACTAACTACCCCGCCGGTAATAAAAATAAATTTCGCCATAAACTCCGCCTCTATTTTAAATGTCTTTTCAAAATTTATAATTAGTAATTCCTAATTCGTAATTGCCGTTACTAACACCCTTCTTTATAAGTATCTTTAGAAATTTTTGTAGGATATTTTCCGGTAAAGCAGCCTGTGCAGAAAACGTTGTCTTTTTCGCCGCGGCAGGCTTTCACCATGTTGTGTAAATTTAAAAACGTAAGCGTTTCTACGCCCAAATATTTTCTTATTTGATCTGTTGCTTGGTTTGCGGCTATTAAATGATTTTTTGTCGGAGTGTCTATGCCGTAATAACACGAACCTATTATCGGCGGACACGATAAAACAAAATGTATTTTTTTTGCGCCGGCTTCTTTAAGAGCGTTTATCATTCTGCGGGAAGTTGTTCCTCTGACAATAGAATCGTCTATAACAATTATCTCTTTGCCGCTTACAACTTCTCTTATCGGACGAAGTTTAAGTTTTGCGGTTAAATCTCTTAAATTTTGCGCCGGCTTAATAAAAGAACGTCCCAAATAATGATTTCTTACAAAACCTTGTTCAAACAAAATTCCCGATTCTCTTGAAAAACCGAGCGCCGCGTAATAACCCGTATCCGGAACCGGCATAACAAGATCCGCCTTAACGCCTTTCATTTGACGGGCTAAAAGCTGACCCATTTTCATGCGCGCGGATTTTACCGTTTGCCCGAACATTATGCTGTCCGGTCTTGAAAAATAAACCTGCTCAAAAATACACGTAGATTGTTTCTTTGATTTTTTATAAAAGAAAGATTTTACAATTTTGCCGTTTTCTATAACTACAATTTCGCCCGGAGCAATATCTCTTATATACTTTCCGCCGAGCACTTCAACCGCCGCGCTTTCCGACGCTATAATGTAAGAATTATCCAGCTTACCCAAAACCAAAGGTCTAAAACCGTGAACGTCTCTTGCGCCGATTAAAGTTTTATCTCTTAAAACTACCAAAGAAAACGCGCCTTCAACCAAGCTCATTGATTTAGCTACGACGTTTGGAAAATTGCCTTTTGACATAGCTATTAAATGAAGGAAAACTTCGGTGTCGGACGTATGACTGAAAATTGCCCCTTTTTTCAAGAGCATATCTCTAAGTTTTATAAAATTTGTAATGTTTCCGTTATGAACCACGGAAACCTGACCGTGTATGCATTCTATTTGAAACGGCTGCGCGTTTATCAGCGTGCTTTTTGCGGACGTAGTGTAGCGAACATGCCCTATTGCGGCAGTCCCTTCGTGCTTGTTTAACGCGTCGCTGTTAACCAAGCGCGCCACAAGCCCCATAGAGCGAAAAGTTTTCATATTTCCGTCGCCGGAAATTGTTATGCCTGCGGATTCTTCGCCTCTGTGCTGCAAAGTCATAAGCCCCGCGGCCACAAGAGTCGCTGCGTCTTTACTGTTTTCTACGCCGATAATTCCGCACATAATGTTATCCTTTTACAAAATTATAAGCTTATTAAATTTTCTAAATTCTGCAGGCTGTCGTAAGAATCGTAAGCGCGCAGATACGCTATGGCTTTTTCTAAATTCGTAAGAATTGAGCAGCCGCACTTTACCGCAATTTTTCTTATTTCGGAATTATTTTTTAACTCGTCAACCGTTAAGTTTTTGGCTATGTTTATTACAAAATCAACTTTTCCGTCAATAATTGTGTCAACCGCGCGAGGAGTTCTGTTCCAGTGCACTATATTTACTTCGTATCCGTGTTTTTGCAAATACTCTCCGGTTCCTTTTGTGGCATAAACAGGAACGCCGAGTTTGTAAATATTATCTATAACTTCCATAAACTTAACTTTATCTTTTTCTCTGCCGGTGCTAAGCAATATTCCTTTTTTCGGCTTTATAATTTTTGTGGCTGCCATAGACAATAGCATTGACTGGTTGAAGTTTTTACCGAGACACCCCACTTCGCCGGTTGAAGCCATTTCTACGCCGGTAACGGGGTCTGCGCCGTCTAAACGCTGAAAGCTAAACATTGACGCTTTAACGCCTATGTGAGGAATTTTACTTTCATCTATTAATATTTCTTTTATTTTTTCATTGTTCATAACTTTACACGCAAGCTCCGCAAGGTTTGTGCCCGAAACTTTTGAAATAAACGGAAAAGATCGCGACGCGCGCGCGTTACATTCTATAACTTTCACGTCGTTTTCTTTTGCAATAAATTGAATATTGAAAGGTCCGTTAAGGTTTAAACCTTTAACAATTTTTCTGGTTATGTCTTTTATAACGTTTACGGTTTGCGTATATAATTTCTGCGGCGGAAACACCATTGTTGCATCGCCGGAATGCACGCCCGCGTTTTCAACGTGTTCGCTTATAAGAGATAAAATTACGTCGCCGTCTTTAGCTATTCCGTCGCACTCTATTTCTTTTGCGTCAAGAATAAAGCGGGAAATTACAACAGGGAAATCCGCGGAAATATCTTTTGTAAGAGATAAATAATAATCTAAACTTTTTTGATCGTTGGCAACGTTCATAAGCGTTCCCGACAATACAAAGCTTGGGCGTATTAAAACAGGAAAGCCGACTTTTACAATAAATTTTTCTATTTCTTCTCTTGATGTGGCGGAAGTCCAATCCGGCTGATCTATGCCGAATTTATCAAGCATGGCGGAAAATTTAACGCGGTCTTCCGCGCCGTCAACGCTTTTTTGGCTGTGCCCTAAAATATTTACTTTCACTTCAGATAAAGGCTGAATTAAATTATTAGGGTTTTGCCCGCCCATGCAGGCTATAACGCCTTTCGGTTTTTCCAAATCTATAATATCTAAAACGCGCTCAAAAGAAAGCTCTTCAAAATAAAGCCTGTCCGACGCCGAGAAATCCGTTGAAACGGTTTCCGGATTACAGTTAATAATAACACTGTCGTTTTTCTTTTGTTTAAAATAACTGCTTGTCATTACCGAGCACCAGTCAAACTCTAACGACGAACCTATGCGGTAGCTTCCGCTGCCCAAAGTTATTATGCTGTTTTTATTTTTCTTCTGGTTTACGTCGCTATGAATGCCGTCGTAAGTAAGATAGAGGTAATTTGACTTTGTAGGGTATTCCGACGAAGTTGTGTCTATTTGTTTTACCACGGGCTGTATTTTAAGATTTTTTCTCAGCTTTCGCACGGCAAGCGATAAGTTTCTTATTTCCCTTATGGTAAGTTTATTTTTGCCGGTTGTGTATGCCGACAAAAATATTTTTGTAAGCTGGAAATCCGAAAATCCCCAAGATTTTAAACGGTGGATATATTCTCTGCCGAGCTTTTTAAATTCTTTTGTAATTTCTTCTTTAGCGGCAAAATCTTTTTTATTTTTTACGGCAAAAAATTCCAAAAGTTCATTTTCCGTTTTTGCAATATTTTGAACGTGCGTTAAAAACCAATAATCTATTTTTGTTTTATCGTGAACGTATTCAAGAGTTTTTCCTCTCTTAAAACATTCGTAAACCGCAAATATGCGCAAATTTGTAGGCTCTAATAATTCTTTTTCCAAATCCTGATCGGTAGAATTTCTGGAAATACCTACGGTAATTCCTTCTTCGTTTTCGTTTACCATTCTTAAAGCTTTCTGAACCACTTCGCAAAAATTTCTGCCTATAGCCATAACTTCGCCGACGGATTTCATCTGCGTGCCGAGAAGCTTTGAAACGCCGGAAAATTTGCTTAAATCCCAACGGGGAACTTTAAGCGTTACGTAATCAAGCGACGGCTCGTAAAATGCCGACGTGGTTCCCGTTACGGGGTTTTTAAGTTCAAGCAAATCAAAACCGATAACTATTTTTGCGGCAATGTAAGCTATAGGATAACCCGTAGCTTTACTTGCCAGCGCTGAAGAGCGCGAAAGACGCGCGTTAATTTCTATAACGTAAAACCCGTAATCTTTAGGGTTTAGCGCATATTGAACGTTGCACTCGCCGACGATGCCGACGCTTTGCGCAATTTTAATTGCGGTATCGCGCATCATGTTATTTTCAATATTATTTATTGTTTGGCACGGAGCGATAACAATTGAATCGCCCGTATGAATACCCATG
The DNA here is from genome assembly GCF_001027545.1 of Endomicrobium proavitum. NCBI lineage: Bacteria > Pseudomonadati > Elusimicrobiota > Endomicrobiia > Endomicrobiales > Endomicrobiaceae > Endomicrobium > Endomicrobium proavitum. Next base: position 467,894 of record NZ_CP009498.1, on the reverse strand, counting down.
GGGTCAAAATTTTCCATGTTACAAATAGTTATGCAGTTGCCGCTTTTGTCGCGCATTACTTCATACTCTATTTCTTTCCAGCCGTGGAGAGATTTTTCAATAAGCACCTGCGGAGAAGACATCAGCGCCGACTGCGTTAATTTTTTTAATTCCGCCGGAGTTCTTGCAAGCCCCGAGCCAAGCCCGCCCAAAGCAAATGCGGAACGCGTAATTACGGGGTAACCTATTTCTTCCGCAACTTTTAACGCGTCTTCAACGGTATCAGCGGAGTGGCTTTTAGCAATAGGCGCTTTTATAGACTGCATTTGTTTTGCAAACAAATCTCTGTCTTCGGACATTTCCAAAGCGTCAACCTGCGTACCTAAAACTTTAACGCCGTATTTTTTTAACACGCCCGATTTATCAAGTTCTATAACGCAGTTAAGCGACGTCTGCCCGCCGAAAGATGAAATAATTGCCGCCGGTTTTTCAATCTTTATAACTTTTTCTACCCAAAAAGGAGTTATAGGATACAGATAAACTTTTTTGTTTGCTCCGCTGTTGGTTTGCACGGAAGCAATGTTAGGATTGATAATAATAACCTCAAGCCCTTCTTCTTCCAAAGCCTTAACGGCCTGCGACCCTGAATAATCAAATTCCCCCGCCTGCCCTATAGACAGCGCGCCGGAACCCAGCAAAATTACTTTCTGTTTCTTCCCGTTTTTAGGAAGCAAAAAATCTAAAATCGGCATGTTTTTTTCCCTTTATATGTCAATTATTTATTTTTTATTAAATCTATGAATTTATCCATTATCCAGCTTGTATCGTTTGGTCCCGACGACGCTTCAGGGTGAAACTGCACCGACATCATCGGTTTTGTTTTATGTTTTAAGCCTTCAACGGAATCGTCGTTTGCGTTTACAAACCACAATTCCCACCCGGGCTGTATTGTCTTTTTTTCAACCGCGTATCTGTGGTTTTGGCTTGACATATACGCGCGTTTTTCAGGAAGCGAGAAAACCGGCTGATTGTGGCTTCTGTGCCCGTGAGGAAGTCTTCTTGTGTTTGCGCCCGACGCCAAAGATAGTATTTGATGCCCCAAACATATTCCAAGCACAGGTTTTCCCGAGCCTAAAACGTCTTTTCTAACCCGCTCAACTAAATTGCCCGTGTTTTGCGGATCGCCCGGGCCGTTGCTTATAAGCCAGCCGTCAACGTCTATTTTTGAAAAATCCGTATCCCACGGAAGAAGATAAACTTCGCATCCTCTGTCAACGAGCATTCTTGAGATATTTAATTTTGCTCCGCAGTCTATAACGGCAACTTTCTTTTTGCCTGCGCCGAATTTTTGTATTTCTTTCGTGGATACCGACGGCATAAGATTATATTTTGACGGGTCAACGTATTCGTCGTCGGTAAATTTCTCTAAAAATTCAAATCTGTTTATTTTTGTTTTCGGCGCGCCTTCGGGAATTATGCGCCCCGAAAGATTTCCTTCTTCTCTTATCATTTGCACTAAATATCTTGTGTCTATTCCCGCAATTCCGGGGACGTTATTTTCTATCATCCACTGTTCAAGAGAAATTCCGCCGTCGTGGTGATGGCATCCGCCGAAAATATCCGAAACTATTATACCCTGCGTTTTTATGGAATTGCTTTCATGCCCTTTTGCATTAAAAAAATCCCCGCCTTTGGGGGCAGGGATACCGTAATTTCCTATTAAGCAAAAGCTGAAAACCAAAATTTGACCAAGATATGACGGATCTGTCATAGCTTCGCTGTAGCCAAGCATTCCGGTGTTGAAAACCATTTCGCCGCTTACGCTGACAGAAGCGCCGATAGCGCGTCCTTCAAGAACAATGCCGTTTGACAATTCAAGACGGGCTTTTTTGATTTTTTTTCCAAGAACATTCGTCTCTTTTTTCATGTTTTCCTCAGAATTTTTATATATTATACCAAATATTTAGCATTGTGAAAAAGCTTTGCTTTTTAGTCCATTGCGGCAAACATATCTACTATTGTTTTTGCTATCTGTCCGAGCGTTTTTGAGGCGTTCATGGCTTTTTTGCGCAGCTCTTTGTAGGCGGCGTCTTCGCTCATGTTAAACTTACTCATGAGAATGCCTTTTGCGCGGTCTATAATTTTTCTGTCTTCAAGCTGGTTTTTTAAACTGTCCACCTGACTTTCGTATTCCTGCATTTTTCTTGAAAGTCTTAATACAAGCGCAACCATATGATTTAACACGGCGGCATTCACCGGTTTTGTTATGCAAAATATATCAAGCGAATCGCGCTTTAGCTCTTCAACATATTCGCTTTGCGCGGCATTTGCCAAAACTATTATCGGGCACGTGCGCGAATCTTCCACGGATTTTGCAAGATCCAAACCCGTCATGTCAGACAAGTTATAGTCGGATATAACCAAATCGGGAAACAGAGTGTTAACTTTTCTTATAACTTCATTTCCCGAAGAGTGTCCGTCTAACACATTATATAAAGACGTTTCAAGCTGAACTTTCAGCAAGCTTAAAACAGACTTATCTGAAGAAGCTATAAGTATTTTAGCTTTATCCATCAATTAACCTTTATGCGTTTTTAAAATAACAACGGCATATTCCCCGCTCGTAAAAACAGAAACAAAACAAGGAAACATTAATAGACAGAAAGATACTCGTCTAACTCCCACTGATGAACTTTAGTTATATATTCAAACCACTCTTCGCGTTTTGCTTCCAAATAATTTTCAAAAATATGTTCGCCCAACGTGTTTTTCATAAGCGCGCTGTTTTGCAATTCCGTTAAAGCTTCGTTTAATTCCGACGGCAAATCGCCTACGCCGGCTTTAGCTTTTTCTTCTTTTGTCATTTTGAAAACATTCTGCTCCACAGGTTTTGGAGGTTTTATTTTATTTTTTACCCCGTCAAGACCTGCCGCCAAACACGCCGCTAAAACCAAATAAGGATTTGACGACGGATCGGGGCTACGCAGTTCAACTCTTGTGCTGGCGCCGCGCGCCGCGGGAATTCTTATAAGCGGACTTCTGTTATGGCAAGACCACGCAATGTTTACAGGCGCTTCATAGCCCGGCACAAGCCTTTTGTAAGAGTTTACAAGCGGGTTTGTAACCGCCGCCATAGAGCGCATATTTTTTATAAGCCCGCCGATATAATTGTAAGCGGTTTGAGAAAGCTGCAGCGCGTCTTTTTCATCGTAAAACGCGTTTTTTCCGTCTTTAAACAGCGACATGTTCGTATGCATTCCCGAACCGTTTATTCCTGCTATAGGTTTAGGCATAAACGTTGCGTGAAGACCGTGTTTTTGCGCGACGATTTTTACAACCATTTTAAACGTGTTAATATTGTCGGCGGCTTTTAAAGCGTCCGCATATTTAAAATCTATCTCGTGCTGTCCTCTTGCAACTTCATGGTGAGACGCTTCTATTTCAAAACCCATATTTTCTAAAGTTAAACAAATATCCCGTCTGGCATTTTCGCCCAAATCTATAGGCGCCAAATCAAAATATCCGGCGTCGTCTTGAGTTATGGTTGTGGGTTTACCTTTCTCGTCGGTAACAAACAAGAAAAATTCGCATTCCGGACCTACGTTGAAAGAATACCCTAAATCCGCGGCCTCTTTTAAAACTTTTTTCAAAGCGTATCTGGGACAGCCTTCAAAAGGTTTTCCGTCGGGAGTATAAACGTCGCAAATAAATCTTGCAACCTTTCCGTCCTGCGGTCTCCACGGAAAAATTACAAACGTATCTAAATCCGGACGAAGATACATGTCGCTTTCTTCAATGCGCACAAAACCTTCTATTGAAGAACCGTCAAACATGCACTTATTATCCAAAGCCTTTTCAAGCTGGCTTGCGGTTATTGCAACATTTTTTAAATTTCCCAAAATGTCGGTAAACTGTAAGCGTATAAACTTTACATTGTTTTCTTTTACAATCTGAATAATCTGTTCTTTTGTGTAATTCATTTTAATCTCCTTTTTATAGAGAAAAACCCTGAAAACAAACATTTTCAGGGTTTATATTTTTATGCACTATAGGAAATAAGCAGTGAAACATTTTATAAAACATTTTATACCTTTTTTAACAATTACAAATTAACGTCAACGACAAATAGACACAGAAGGCAGAGGATGAGAAGATAAGAGGATAAGATGGTGAGTAAAGGCTCAAAAAGACGTTGCTTATCCTCTTGCCCTCCTACCTTCTTATCATCTTGCCTGTTGCCGCTTGTTTTATTTAGAGTACATCTTGCTGTACGGATTGGCGCTTAGCGGAGCGTATTTTGAAAATTTTTCCGCTTTTATTTTGCTGACGTCTTTTTTAAAGTATTTTCCGTAAGCTTCAATATGTTTTTTCAGCAACGCTTTATCGGCATCGGTAAGCTCCGTTTTAGCGGCTTCTTTGCCTAATTTATATTTATCAGGAGAACCGTTAAGAAAAATAGCTCCGCCGTGAATACCCGTGCCGCAGTATTTGCCTATTAAATCTTCATTTTTATCAAGTCCTACGCCCAAAACTATAATTGCTCCGCCTGCCATATATTCGCCCAAAAAGTCGCCGGCTTTTTTGCCTATAACTATTACCGGTTTTATTTCTTTATACTCTTTCATATGAATGCCGACTCTGTAACCCACGTAACCTTCAACATAGATTTCGCCGCCGCGCATTGCATAGCCCGTGGTGTCGCCGCAATTTCCGTGAACTATTATGCGCCCGCCGTTCATTGTATTTCCCACGGCGTCTTGACCGTTGCCGAAAACTTCAAGTTCGGCGCCGTCCATGTAAGCCGCCATATCGTTTCCCGGAAAACCGTTAATTTTAATTTTAACTTTTTCAGGAAGAGCTCTGCCGATATATCTTTGACCGAAAACGTTGTTTAAAATTATGTTTTTATCGGTCTTAACAACTTTGTCTATTTGCTCGTTTAACTGACGATAATATAAGCCTTCGGCGTTAATTGTTTTCATTTTGTTTGACCCCATATTTTGCAAACTCTTGACGCTTTCGGATATACGCTTAAGCCTATATCTTTTTTTGTTATATCGTATTCAAGAGACGATAGTTTTGTTTTATCGTTGATTAATGCGGTATAAATTCCGGCTCTCTGGGTGTCGTTAATTAAAACGTATCCCAAAAGTTTGTCGTCAACAATATTTAATCTTCTAAGTTTATTTGCGGCTCTGTCAAAAATTGAATTTTTATTGGCTTCGCCTATAATTCCGGCGGATATTAACTGCAAGCCGAAAAATGAGATTGCGTTCATCGCAAACGAAACGGGCGCTTTTTGTTTATTTCCGACGGACATATTAAAACCCGCCGTTTCGCCCTGATTAGACGCGTTAGGCCACAAAGCCAAAACTTTGCAAGCGTTTGCAAGACAATCCCAAGATTCAACGCAGTCGCCCGCGGCGTAAATATCTTTCTGTGAAGTTTGCATATATTCGTCAACAATTATAGCTCTGTTAACTTTAATACCGGATTCCTTTGCAAGAGCAACGTTAGGGCGAACTCCGACGGCAACTATTAAAATATCGCAAAGAAGCGACTCTCCGTTTGAAAGAACAACTTTTGAAACTTTTTTCTCGCCGACAACTTCGGCAACGCTTACGCCGAGTTTAAAATCTATATCGTTTTGTTCTATATGGCTTTGAATTAATTTTGCCGCCGGTTTATCTAAAACCGACGCCATAACTCTGTCCGCCAAATCTAAAACGGTAATTTTTGCAACCTGCCCGAACAAACCTTCGGCGGCCTTCAAACCTATAAGACCCGCGCCGACAATAACAACTTTTGAGTTTTTATTTACGGCTGTTTTAAGCCTTCTTGATTCGCCGTAAGTTAAAAACGTAAAAACGTTTTCCTGATTTGCCAAACCGTTTGTAGGCGGAACAAACGGAACGCTTCCCGTAGCTATAAGCAGTTTGTCATAATCTATTTTCTTGCCGCCGGAAGTAATAACTTTTTTATTTTTTGAATCTATCTTTGTAACTTCAGTGTTAAGCAAAACGTCAATTTTTCTTGACTTATAAAAACTTGCGTCGCGGTAAGACATATTTTCCGGTTTAACTTTTCCGCTTAAATAATAAGAAATAAGCGGTCTGCCGTATGCCGGAAACTCTTCGTTTGAAATTATTGTTATTTGACCTTTTTTGTCGTTTTTTCTTATAGCGTCTGCAGCGTTAACGCCGGCGGCGCTGTTGCCGATGATTACGTATTTCATTTTAACGCCTCCGCTTCTTTATCGTCTAAAAGTTTAAGAGCTCCGTTAGGGCAGTTTTCCACGCAGGCAGGGGCGCCGAAATCTATGCAAAGGTCGCATTTGGAAACGGTTTTTCCCTCTTCAGTCTTTTTGACCGCGCCGAACGGACAAACCAAAAGGCACGACAAACAAGCGACGCATTTGTCTTTATCGTTTCTGACAACGCCGTTTTCATCTTTATACATTGCGCCCGCTATGCAGGCTTTAACGCATTTTGCGTCGTCGCAATGACGGCATTGCAAAGCAAAATACGCTACGGCTTTAGGCTGAAGAATTTCTTCTATAACTATTGCCGAAGTTATATTTTCATTTCTGTTTGCTTTAATAATATCTTTAGATTTTGAATGCGCGGTTTTACAATAAACCTCGCAAAGTCCGCAGCCCAAACATCTGTTTTCAAACGCGTAAACTCTTTTCATATATTTTATTCCCCCGCGTGCTTAATGCCGAGTATTTCAAGCTCTTTCTCATTCAAACCTACTCCGCGAAGCATAAGCCTGTTGCCGCGTAAACTATCTATTGCGTTTATACCCATGCCGCCGATTAATTCTTGAATTTCGTGATTCCACGCCGACACAAGGTTTACGAGTCTTTTATACATAATGTCCGGATTTAATCTTTTAACAAGTTCCGGTTCCTGCGTTGCTATTCCCCAGTTGCATTTTCCCGTGGAGCAGGAATGACACATATGACAACCCAAAGCTATTAACGCCGCAGAACCTATATAAACCGCATCCGCGCCTAACGCTATTGCTTTTACAATATCGGCGCTGTTTCTTATAGAACCCGCAACTACAAGCGACGCTTGATTTCTTATGCCTTCTTCTCTAAGCCTTTGATCTATCGCCGCAAGAGCAAGTTCAATGGGAATACCTACGTTGTCTCTTACTCTTAAAGGCGCTGCGCCCGTGCCGCCCCTGAACCCGTCAACAATAACGGCGTCTGCGCCGGCTCTGACAACTCCTGAAGCAATTGCCGCCGCGTTGTGAACTGCGGCTATTTTTACAAAAACCGGTTTCTTGTAACCGCTGGCTTCTTTAAGCGAATATATAAGCTGTCTCAAATCTTCAATGGAATAAATATCGTGGTGAGGAGCAGGCGAAATAGCGTCTGAACCTACGGGAATCATTCTTGTAGCCGAAACGTCTTCGTCAACTTTTCTGCCGGGCAAATGTCCGCCTATTCCGGGTTTTGCGCCCTGACCTATTTTAATTTCTATAGCCGCGCCCGCATTTAAATATTCCGGACTTACGCCGAACCTTCCCGAAGCAACCTGAACTATTGTGTTTGCTCCGTATTTATAAAAATCTCTGTTGAGCCCGCCCTCGCCCGTGTTGTAAAGCGTGCCAAGCTCCGTAGCGGCTCTTGCCAAAGACTCGTGCGCGTTTCTTGAAATAGAGCCGTAGCTCATTGCGGAAAACATTATAGGCACGTTAAGCTCCAGCTGCGGAGGCATTTCGGTTGTAAGCTTTCCCTTTTTATCAAACTCAAGTTTGTCGGGCTTTCTGCCTATTATGGTTTTTGTTTCCATAGGCTCGCGAAGAGGATCTATGGAAGGATTTGTAACCTGACTTGCATTAAGAAGCATTTTATCCCAGTAAATAGGAAACGGTTTGGGATTTCCCATACTGGTAAGCAAAACTCCGCCCGTGTCGGCCTGTTTGTAAATTTCGTTTATCGCCTGACCCGTCCAGTTTGCGTTTTCTCTAAATTCCAAAGGATATTTTTTTATTTGCAGCGCTCTTGTGGGGCACAGCAAAACGCATCTGTGGCAGTTTACGCATTTAATGTCGTCGGCAAGAACAATATCGTCCTGCTCGTCGTAAGAGTGAACCTGATTGGAGCACTGCTTAACGCAAACTTTACAACGTATGCATTTTTTATCATCGCGGACAACTTCAAATAACGGAGTAATAAAATTTAAACTCATTTGCTTGCTCCTTCAAGAAAGGCAACAACAGGCTCGCCGCCTCTTGGAGACCATACTTTATCGGGGTTAGGACAAATTATTCTTATTGCGCTTTCTTCGCTTGCAACAAAAGTTTTGCTGCCTTTCTCGGCGGCAACCATTGAACGAAGTTTTATTCTGTCGTTTAAAGCTATCATTCCTTTTTCGCTTCCGAGAATTATTGAAAAAGGTCCATTGATAAGAGCGCTTGAATAAACGGCTCTTAAAGCTTTAAGATCTTTTTTTAATTCGGCGCTTTCTCTTTCAATGTCCGTCCAGAAAGGAGCGCATACTATTTGAATGGCTTTTTCTAATGAAAGTTTATGTTTTCTGACGAGAAGATCAAAAAGATAAGTTATAACTTCGGTATCGGTTTGAAGCGTGCATTTGTAACCGAACATTTCCACAAAGCGTCTGTTTGCGTCGTAAGAAGAAATTTCTCCGTTGTGAACCACAGACCAATTAAGCAAAGTAAACGGATGCGCTCCGCCCCACCAGCCCGGCGTGTTTGTAGGAAATCTTCCGTGCGCCGTCCAGAAATGGGCTTTATAAGTTTCAAGCATATAAAATTTGCCGATATCTTCGGGATAACCGACGCCTTTAAAAGCTCCCATATTTTTACCGCTTGAAAAAACGTATGCGCCCGTAAATTCCGTGTTTATTTTAACTGCGCATCTTGCGGTAAATTCGTCTTCGTCTATAAATTCGTCCTGCATCATGTGAACTCTCGGACGAACGAAATAACGCCATATTAAAGGTTTGTTTGTAATGCCGTCAATGGGAGTGGTAGGAATATCGCCGGCGCTTTCAATATCAAAATGTTTTTCAAGAAATTCTTCCGCGTTAACCTTTGCGGTTAAAGTGTCAAAAAATATGTGCAGCGCGTAAAAATCTTTGTATTCCGGATAAATGCCGTAAGCCGCAAATCCGCCGCCAAGACCGTTTGAGCGGTCGTGCATGAGAGCGATAGATTTTATAATGTCTTCGCCGCTGAATCTTTTTCCGGTTTTATCTATAATGCCGCTTATAGCACAGCCGGAAGGTATGCGAACGTCGCCTTCTCGTAACATTGTTCCTCCACATGTATAATAGAAAAGTATGTATAAAAAAATGCCCTAAAATAACGCCCCTTTTAAGAGGTTAATTTAGGACTCCGTTGCCCTGTTGATTTTATTGCTGCAGAATTTCGTTTTTGGAGTCACAAAAGTTTACATAAAAACAGTGAAAAAATCAAGAGTTTTATTCGCCTATTTTGCAATTTACGCCTATAGCGGCAAATACGTTTCTAAAGCTTGACGATTCGCTGTATCCCGCGTTAAAAAACAGCGCTACGTCCGAGTTAAGATCAACTTCCGCGCCTATGCGGGTTTTTGCCGCAACTCTGCTTTGTTTTGTGCCTTCTATTTCGGTTTCAACGCCTAAAACATCGGCGGTTATTGTGTTTTTATTTCCGCTAAGCAAATACCCTACTCCAATATCCAAATAAAGAAATACTCCGGACAATTGGGCTTCAATGCCTGCCCCGCCTTCAACTGCGCTTTTAAAGTAAGACCCGCCTTTTAGCGAGAACCCGTCAAGCGATACGCCTTTATAAAAATTAGCGCCGGCGTCAAAAGCAACAAACGGTTTTAACACAAAAACTTCGTTAACAGGTATTTTATATTTTGCTTCAACGTTGGCCATAAAACTGTTTCCCGTAAATTCGCCTTTTGAAGTTTTTATAACGCTTGTATTTTTTTCGTTGGAATACGTTTGATAACCGGTTCTTAAAACGGCTTTTACGTCTAATTTTTCAAAAAAATACCCAAGATAACCGCCTACGCCGATATCAGTTATTTTTGAATAATCGCCAAACTCGTCAAGCTCCGTAACGGAATATTTTACAAGCATTCCCAGCGTAACGCTGTCTGTTTTATACATATCAAGACCTACAAGAAGATTTCTTTCTTTGCCGTCAAAATCGGCGTCTATGGCGTTTTCTTTTTTGTATTTGAAAGATCCGAGAGAAACTTCGGCGGAAATATTAGCTTCTTTATACTGATGCAAATTGTTTAACGCGGAAGTTTGCGCGTCTGCAAAAGACGGCACGGTTAAAACGTTGGCTATAAAAACGCCGCCTTTATTTACCTGCGCATACGCCGCGCAAAAACAGGATATTGAAATAACCAAAGCCAATAACAATTTCTTCATTTTTTCTCTTGTGTAATTAAAATTTTAATATTTCGCTAAAAAAAAATAAAAAAAGCCGCGGATTTAGTTGAGCTCCGCGGCTTTTAAATTTTTAAACTATGCGCATCTTGACGCTTTTATTTCTTTAATTATGTTTGGAATTATTTCATACAAATCGCCTTCAAGCGCGTAAGTTGCAGTTTGCATCATAGGGCATGACGCGTCTTTGTTTATTGCAATTATAACGTCGGAAGAACCCATTCCCACCATATGCTGGATTTGTCCGGAAATTCCGCAGGCAACATAAACTTTAGGGGCCACGGTTCTGCCGGTTTGCCCCACTTGGTGCGAATACGGTATCCAGTCCGCGTCCACAGCCGCTCTTGAAGCGCCTACGGCTCCGCCGAGAAGTTCGGCAAGCTCTTCAATAAGCTTGAAACCTTCCGGTTTTCCCAAACCTCTTCCGCCCGAAACTATAATATCCGCATCGGAAATATTTACATTGCCGCTTGCGTCTTTAATAAACCCTAAAAATTTAGTTCTGTTTAACAAAGTTGAAATGTCGGCTTTGCACTCTACGACTTCGCCCTTTCTTCCTTCCTGAACTTTTGCTTCTTTAAAAACTTTATGACGAACGGTAGCCATCTGCGGGCGGTGTTTGGGCGTTAAAATTGTAGCCATTATGTTTCCGCCGAACGCCGGACGCGTCTGCTGAAGGTTTCTTGTTTCCAAATCTATGTCTAACGCGGTGCAGTCTGCCGTAAGACCGGTATTAATTCTTGCGGCAACTCTTGACGCAAAAGAACGCCCTATATTTGTTGCGCCCATCAAAATTATTTCAGGCTTTTCTTTGGTTATAAGCTGCGTTAAAACGCTGCTGTAAGGGTCGTCTTGAAATTCTATGAAAGCGGGATCGTCGTAAACGTAAACTTTATCCGCGCCCCTGTTTATTAATTCCTGCGCTTTGGATTTTATGTTGTCGCCAATTAAAACCGCGGCAAGTTTCACGCCAAGCTTATCGGCAAGTATTCTGCCTTCGTTCAAAAGTTCAAAAACAACGCTTGAAATTTCGCCGTGTCTTTGCTCGGCGTAAACCCAGACGTTTTTATAGTCATTTTTATTTATTGCAACTTTCTGCTCTTCTTTTTGAAGTTCAATTGCATTTGCCGGACAATTTTTTACGCAGGCGCCGCAATATTTGCACTGATCCAAATCTATAGCGGCTAAAGCTCCGTCCATTTTTATTGCGCCAAACGGACAAGCGTCCACGCAAGCTGCGCACCCTACGCATTTATCAGATAAAACTTTTATACTGTTTGCCATTTTTTAAGACCCCGTTTTAGAAGTGTAAACTTATATTATTCCGATTTCAGACAACTTTGCCGTTAAAGATTTCGCAACGTCTTGGGCTTCTCCCGAAAATTTTTCTCCGCCTTTTCTCTGAGGAGGCGTAAAAATTTTCATAACCTGCGTAGGAGAACCGTTAAGCCCTGTCTTTTGGGTATCGGCTTTTATATCGGCTGCTGAAAGCGTTTTTATAACGGCTTTTTTTGCCGCCATTTTACCTTTTAACGACGGAATTCTCGGCGTGTTAATTTCTTTTACAACGGTAAGAAGAACGGGAAGCGGAGATTCTATTAAATCGTACCCGTCTTCCATCATTCTTTCTACTTTTATTGCGCTTGCATCAGCGGACTCAACTTTTTTAACGTAAGCCACGTGCGGGATATTAAGCATTTCGGCAATTCCGGGACCAACTTGCGCCGTGTCTCCGTCGGTTGCCTGCTTGCCGCAAATAATTATGCCGTAATCGCCGATAGTTTTTATTGCAGACGCCAAAGCATAAGAGGTTGCCAAAGTGTCGGCGCCGCCGAAAGCTCTGTCGCTAACCAAAACAGCTTCGTCGGCTCCTCTTGAAATTGCTTCTCTTAAAGCGCTTTCCGCCTGAGGAGGCCCCATTGTAACAACGGTAACTTTTCCGCCGATTCTTTCTTTAAGACGAACGCCTTCTTCTATAGCGTATTCGTCAAACGGATTAATTATAGATTCAACGCCTTCTCTTTTAAGCCTTCCGGTTTCCGCGTCAATCTGCACGTTAGTAGTGTTAGGAACTTGCTTAATGCAAACGATGATGTTCATTATAACTCCGATAAATGAGGATAAGATGTGAAGATGATAAGATGATACGCAACAGACCAAACTGCAACACAGCCTTTGTCTTTACCTATCTTCTTACCCTCTTTTCCTCTTACCCTCCGTATTTATTATTTTCCTTTCGCCGCTGATTCTTTTATAAGGTTAAGCGCAATTTCGTTTTTCTGAATTTGGCTTGTTCCTTCATACAATGTTGTTATTTTTGCGTCTCTCATCATTTTTTCTACGGGATATTCTCTTGTGTATCCGTATCCGCCGAAAATTTGAACTGCGTTTGTGGTAACTTTCATTGCAACTTCGGAGCAATAAAGTTTTGCCATTGCGGATTCTTTGCTGGTGCGTTTATCGGTTCCGGAATCAATCATTCTTGCGGACGCGTAAAGAAGAGCTCTTGCGGCTTCAACTTCCGTAGCCATCTCGGCAAGCATGTGCTGAATTCCCTGAAAAGAAGATATAGCCTGACCGAACTGAACTCTTTTTCTTGCGTATTCCACCGCTTCGTCAAGTGCGCCGGCGGCTATACCCAAAGCCTGCGCCGCAACTCCCGGACGGGAATTGTCAAGCGTTGCCTGAGCTATCATTAAACCGTGTCCTTCTTTTCCAAGAAGCTGGTCTTTGTGAATTTTGCAATTGTTAAATATTAATTCTCTTGTGGAAGAAGCTCTTATTCCCATTTTCTTTTCTTTTTTGCCGAATTCAAAACCCGGAGTGCCTTTTTCTACGATAAAGCAAGATATTCCTCTTGCGCCTCTTGAAGGATTTGTTTTTGCAAAAATAGTGTAAGTTTCAGCGTCGCCGCCGTTGGTAATAAAACATTTCGTTCCGTTTAATATGTAATAATCTCCGTCTTTAACGGCAGTTGTTGACATTCCGGTTGCGTCCGAACCTGCGCCGGCTTCGGTTAAACCGAAAGCGGCAAGTTTTTTGCCTGATGCTATATCGGGAAGATATTTTTTCTTCTGCGCTTCATTTCCCGCTACAAGAATAGGAAGAGTCCCAAGCGCGGTTGCGGCAAGAGACAAAGATATTCCGCCGTCAACTTTGCAAAGTTCTTCCACTACCAAAACAAGACCCATTATGCCTTTTCCGAATCCGCCGTATTCTTCGGGAATATAAACTCCGCACAAATCAGCCTGCGCGAATTCTTTTACAATGTCCCACGGAAACTCTTCGGTTTCGTCGTAATGCTCTCTGACGGGTTTCATTTTTTCAATAGCGATAGTTCTTGCCGTCTCAACCATCATCTTTTCTTCTTCAGACAAAAAATAGTCCATTACCATTTAAAAACTCCCTATTTTAACGACAAATATTAAATATTAAAGTTTAACTAAACTCTACTATTTATTTCTCTGTCTTTTTTGTATTTTCTATAGCTTTTTTTGCAGCGGCTTGCTGCGCTTCTTTTTTTGTGCGCCCCGCGCCGGTGCCTAAAAGCTTATTTTTCACGTAAACGCCCGCTTCAAACTGTTTGTTGTGGTCAGGCCCGAACTCTTTTAAAATTTCATACTGCGGAAGTCTTTTGTATTCAGACTGAACGCTTTCCTGCAACCTGCTTTTATAATCCGTTATTTCTACGCCCTGCGCCAAATTAAAATCAAAAAATTTTGAAACAAACTTTTTTGCGGCTTCAAGACCGCCGTCAATATACAAAGCTCCGACAATTGCCTCAAACGCGTCGCAAAGCAAACTTTCTCTGTTGCGCGCCGTCGGAGTGTCTTCGCCTTTTCCTAAAAAAATAAAACTTCCTAAATCTATCAGCTTTGCCCAACGGCTTAAATTTGCCGCCGAAACAATTTGAGATTTATACTGCGACAATTTTCCTTCCGACTCATCGGGAAAAGTATTGTAAAGAACTTCAACCACAACCGCGGACAAAATACTGTCGCCTAAAAATTCCATACGTTCGTTGCAATTTTTGCTTCCGGCGTCCGACGCGTAAGATTTATGCGTAAGCGCCGTTATTAAAACTTCAAGGTTATTGAATTTATATTCAATAACCTTTTGAAGTTTTTCAAGACTATTATTTAACATATTTTTTAATTACTACGGTTGCGTTATGCCCGCCAAAACCGAGAGAGTTTGAAAGCGCGCATGTAATCTGCGCTTCTCTTGCGGTATTAGGAACATAATCAAGGTCACAGTCCGGATCAGGCGTTTCGTAATTAACGGTAGGGTGAATAAAACCGCCCTGCATTGAAAGCACCGTAGCGATAAGTTCTACTCCGGCGGCGGCTCCCAAAAGATGTCCGGTCATGGATTTTGTGGAAGAAACCGGTATTTTGTAAGCGCGTTCGCCGAAAACTTTTTTTATCGCCAAAGTCTCCGTTTTATCGTTTAAACCCGTAGAGGTTCCGTGAGCGTTGATGTAATCTACTTCGTCTTTAGAAATTCCTGCGTCGGCAATGGCTTTTTCCAAAGCCAAAACTGCGCCTTTTGCTTGCGAATCCGGAGCAGTTATATGATAAGCGTCATCGGAAGCGCCGTATCCCGCAAGTTCGGCATAAATTTTTGCGCCTCTTGCCAATGCATGCTCAAGAGTTTCCAAAACCACTATGCCAGCGCCCTCGCCCATAACAAAACCATCGCGGTTTTTGTCAAAAGGTCTGGAAGCCTTGGTCGGTTCGTCGTTTCTTGTAGAAACCGCTTTCATATTGCAAAATCCGGCAAGCCCTAAAGGAGTAATTACAGCTTCGGCTCCGCCTGAAATCATAACGTCTGCGGCTCCCGAACGAAGTAAGCCTAAAGCGTCGCCCATTGCGTGATTAGCTGAAGCGCATGCGCTGCTAACCGCGTAATTAGGTCCGGTAAAACCGTAACTTATGGCTATTTCTCCGGGAAGAATATTCGTGATAATCATAGGAATAAGAAAAGGGCTTACTCTTCTGGGACCTTTTGAAAGAAGCGCTTGCTCCTCTTCTTCAATTACGCCAAGCCCGCCCATGCCTGTGCCGGTGATAACGCCGATTCTTGATAAATCTTCTTTAGATAAATCAAGTCCGGAATCTTCAACGGCAAGCTTTGCGGCAGCCGCGCCCATTTGAGTAAATCTCGCCATTCTTTTAGCTTTTTTCTTGTCAATAAATTTTTCAGGATCAAAATCTTTGATGTATCCGCTGATTTTGGCAGGAAAATCCGTGACGTCAAAATGCTCTATTGGCGAAATTCCCGACTTTCCGGCTTTTAAAGCAGCCTGAAACTCGTTATTTCCTGTTCCTATAGGGGAAACTATCCCTATACCGGTTATAACTATTCTCTTTTTCATTAGAATGCCTTGCAATAAAATTTATTTTGCCGCGTGGGCTTTAATGTAATCTATCGCATTTCCGACTGACTGGATTTTTTCAGCTTCTTCATCGGGAATTTCAATACCAAACTCTTCTTCAAAAGCCATAACGAGTTCAACGGTATCCAATGAATCTGCGCCCAAATCATTTACGAACGATGCGCCGACTACAACTTCCGCCGGATCTACACCCAACTGTTCAACAATAATTTCTTTAACTCTAGCTTCAAAGTCTGCCATTTTGTACTTCCTCCCTTTTTTGTTTGTTACTACTTGTTTTTTATATTTGAACTGCTGAAACTACATGTACATTCCGCCGTTAACTGCCAAAACGTGTCCTGTTATGTATGAAGAATCGTCGCTTGCGAAAAATAATGCTGCGTTTGCTATGTCTTGGGCTTCGCCGAGTCTGGAAAGCGGAATTGTGTCCGACATTGCTTTCTTCTGATCTTCGGTAAGCTTATCTGTCATGGCTGTGCGGATAAATCCGGGCGCTATGGCATTTACAAGAATATTTCTTGAAGCAAACTCTTTAGCGCAAGTTTTTGTTACGGCTATTACTCCACCTTTTGTTGCGCAATAGTTAACCTGTCCCGCGTTACCCATTTGCCCCACAACTGAAGCTATGTTAATTATTCTGCCTTCTCTCTGCTTAAGCATAGGTTTTGCGGCGGCTTTAATGCAATTAAAAACGCCTTTAAGATTAACTGCTATAACCGCGTCCCATTCCGCTTCGGTCATTCTTAAAACAAGATTGTCTTTTGTGATGCCGGCATTGTTAACAAGTATATCAATTTTGGAGAATTTGTCAAGCGAGGTTTTTATAAGATTTTCGCACTCTTCAAGTTTTGCAACGTTGCACGCTACGGCTGCTGTTTCAACGCCGTATTTAGCTTTAATTTCGTCCGCTGTTTTTTGTGAAAGTTCAGCGTTAATATCCGAAATAACTACGTTTGCGCCCTGAGCCGCAAAAGTTTCGGCAATAGATCTTCCTATACCTTGCGCCGAACCGGTTATAACTGCAGATTTTCCTTTAAGTCTCATTTTATTTCTCCCTTTTATAATTAAAACTTACAGTATATGTAATAGGTGTAGTTAAGCGTTAAGCGCCGCAAGCGTTTTTTGCAAAGATGCTTCGTCTTCAATGTTTAACGCTTTTTTGCTTCTGTCTATTCTTCTTAAAAGACCGGACAAAACTTTTCCCGGACCCACTTCTATGAAAGTTTCAACGCCGCCGGAAATTGCATTTTGAATGCTTTCGTCCCACTTTACGGCGCTTTTAATTTGCTTGAACAACTTATCTTTAACAATTGTTGAGTCTGTTGTCAATAGCGCATCGCAGTTTGTGTAAACGCCAAACGCAGGAGCTGTAAAAGTATATTTTTTAAGTTCTTGCGCCATTGAATCTGCGGCAGAAGACATAAGAGAAGAATGAAACGGCCCCGAAACGTTTAAAACAACGCATTTTAACGCACCGGCAGCAGTTGCAAGTTCTACGGCTTTTTCAACTGCCGCGACTGTTCCGGCTATAACTATTTGCCCGGGAGAATTAAAATTTACAGGTTCAACAACGCCGAATTCGGAAGCTTTTTTGCAAACGTCTTCCAAAACCTGTTTTTCCAAGCCCATTATTGCAGCCATTGTTCCGGGATTTTCCTGCGAAGCTTTTTGAATGAACTCGCCTCTTGCTTTAACCATGGACAACCCGTTTTCAAAACTAAAAAAACCAGCGGCGCAAAGAGCAGAATACTCTCCCAGAGAGTGCCCTGCCGCTACAAATTCAAATTTTGAAGCGTCTATATTTTCTTTTAAAACTTCAAAGGCCGCCATGCTTACGGTAAAAATGGCAGGCTGCGTGTATTTTGTAATTTTTAAAGTTTCTTCCGGCCCTTCAAAAATAATCTTTTTGAGTTCATCGCCAGCCAAATCTATTATTTCTTTAGCTTTGGGGTATTTATCATACAAATCTTTCCCCATTCCAACAACCTGAGACCCCTGCCCCGGAAATATTAAACCGATTTTCATTGTTAAAACTCCGATTTAAAAATAAGTAGTAAGTAGAAAGTAGTAAGGAGTAAGTTTAATGCCAGAATACTGAATTTATATTACCTATTACTTTTTACCTGTAGTCTAAATTCTTATTACTGCCGCGCCCCAGGTAAAGCCGCCGCCAAAAGCTACAAGCTCTACAAGATCGCCTTTTTTTAATTTTCCGGTTTTTATGGCTTCATCTAACGCCGTAATTGTTGTTGCGGAAGACGTATTTCCGGTTTTATGAATGTTAACAAAAACTTTGTCCATTGTAACGCCGACTTTTTTTGCTACGGCTTCAATAATTCTCATATTTGCCTGATGCGGAATGTAAAGAGTTATTTCTTCAGGTTTTTTACCTGCAAGCACAAGCGCTTTTTCTGCGGCAATACCCATTTTTGTAACCGCAACTTTAAAAACTTCTTTGCCTGCCATTTTTATTGTGTGAAGTTTGCCTTTAACGGTTTCAACCGTCGCGGGGTTAACCGTTCCGCCTGCGGGCATATTCAGCAATTCCGAATAAGAACCGTCAGCGCCGAGGCAAACGGATAATACGTCGTCATTTTCTTCCGACGCCGTAAGAATCATGGCGCCGGCAGCGTCGCCGAAAAGCACGCATGTGTTTCTGTCCGTCCAATCCGTAAATTTAGAAAGTTCTTCGGAGCCCGCTATAAGAACAGTTTTGTAAAGCCCTGATTCTATATAAGCTTTTGCCGTGGCAAGCGCGTAAATAAAACCGGAACAAGCGGCGGATAAATCAAACGCCGGCGCTGAATTAAGCCCGAGTTTTGTCTGCAAGAAACACGCCGTTGAAGGAAAAAGCATATCCGGCGTTACGGTTGCGACAATTATTAAATCTATATCTTCATTTTTTATTTGCGCCGTTTTGATAGCTTCCAAAGAAGCCTTGTAAGCAAGTTCGGAAGTAGGCTCGTTATTTTCGGAAATGTGTCTTTCTTTTATTCCGGTTCTGGTGCTTATCCATTCGTCGGAAGTGTCAACAATTTTTTCTAAGTCCGCATTTGTAAGAACTTTTTTAGGAAAATAGGAACCCGTCGCCAATATTTTTACGCCGATTTTTTTATTCATTTGTTTTTTCACTTTGAGCATTTACGCTGTATTTTTCAACCGCCGCTTTAATTTCGTGGGTAAGGTCGTGCTCTGCGGCGTTAGCTGCCGCAAAAATAGCATTTTTTACCGCTTTGCTTTCGGATCTGCCGTGCCCTATTACGCACACGCCGTTAACTCCCAAAAGAGGAGCTCCGCCGGTGGAATTATAATCTACTTTTGTTCTTAAATCTTTAATTGCAAGCCATAAAAAAGGAAGCGACGCCCATGCTACGGGGTGCTTCTTTAATCCTTTTTTTACAAGCTTTAAAATCATCTCGGCAAGCCCTTCGCCGAATTTAAGTATTACATTTCCTACAAAACCGTCGGCTATAACTACGTCTGCTTTTGATGCGGGAATATCTCTGCCTTCAAGATTTCCTACAAAATTTAAATTTGTATTTTTTATAAGTTCATACGCCGCAAGCGTAAGTTTGTTTCCTTTGGAAGGCTCTTCGCCTATGGAAACAAGACCTACTCTTGGGTTTGTAATGCCTAAAACTTTTTCGCTGTATATTGAAGCCATAAGCGCAAATTGCAAAAGATGCGCAGGCTCGCAATCTACATTGGCGCCCATGTCGGCAATAAGACAGCTTCCGTCTATTGTCGGGAAAGTTGTAGATATCGCCGGTCTTAAAACGCCTTCTATTCTTTTTAAATAAAAAAGAGCCGCCGCCATTGCCGCTCCGGAGTTGCCCATGGAAACGAAAGCGTCGGCTTTGCCGTCCGCAACAAGTTTTGCGCAAACAGAAAGAGACGAATCTTTCTTTTGGCGCACGGCTTTAGCCGGATGTTCGCCCATACCGATAACTTCAGTGGCGTTTACTATCTCAATGTTGAGAGAAGTAAGGTCGTATCTTTTATGATATTTCAAAAGTTCTTCGGATAAAACTTTTTCCTGACCGACAAGAAGAATTTTATGTTTAGATTCTCTTGCCGCCAATACAGCGCCGTGAACCGTTGATACCGGGGCGTTGTCTCCGCCCATCGCATCAAGCGCGATTATCATTATTTAGAAGCCTCTTTTTCCTGATTTTGAGCCGCAGATTTTTTTACTTTTTTAGCAACTATAAGTTTGCCGTTATAAAACCCGCATTCCGGACATATTCTGTGCGGAAGTTTAGGAGAACCGCAATTTGAGCACTTGCTTGAATTCGGATTATCAAGTTTAGAGTTTGCAGATCTTCTGGAATCTCTGCGATGGGGCGTGTGTTTTCTTTTTGGATTTGGCATTGTTTACATCCTCCGGTATTATTAACTTTTTTTATTTTTATTGCGGGCATTTTCAAGCAAACCTGCCCATGTTTCTTTTATAGACTTATCTTCTTTATCGCAAGAGCAGGAATCGTTTTCTTTATTTATTCTTCCGCAAACTTTGCATATTCCAAGACATTTATCCGAACACAAAGGTCTTGAAGGCATTTCAAGAATTACAAGCTGGCGAATTTCTTCGCCGACATCCGCAACACCCTCGTCAAAAACTATATCCGAAGCTATTTTCAAATCTATCGGATGTTTATATATTTCCAAACAGCGGGAACATTCAAGTTCGCCGTAACCTTTAACGGTTCCGCTTACATACGCCCTGTTGTCGCCTATTATTTTAACGGCTTTAATATCGGCGGAAAGTTTATTCGGCAGACCTTCTATGCTGAAATTATCAACTTTCTTTTCAACGATATCATCCGGCGATGAAAACTCCGAAATATTAATTTGAAACTGCTTCATAAATCAACCTTAAATAAAGACGGTAAATTGTATCTGTTTATGAACCTTTTGTCAAAAGACAAAAGCGCACAAAAATTGCATTTTAACCGTTTGACAAAACCTTCTTTGACTCGCGCGCAATCATAAGTTCTTCATTTGTAGGAATTATCAATATTTTAACTTTAGATTTAGCGGTGGAAACTACTCTTTCTTCCCCTGACGGCTCGTTATTTTCGGCAACGTCCATTTCTATTCCCAAGGCGGAAAGATTTTCACAAATTTTTTCGCGCACTGACGGAGAATTTTCCCCTATGCCTGCAGTAAACACCAACGCGTCTATTCCGTTTAAAAGCCCAAAATACGAACTTATATATTTTTTTACGCTGTATGTAAGCATATCAAAAGCAAGTTTGGCTTTTTTATTTCCGGCGGCTACGGCTTTAACGATAGTTCTCATATCTCCGGAAAGCCCTGAAATTCCGTAGAGTCCGCTTTTTTTATTCATTAAATTATTAATAGTTGCGCCGTCTCTGTATTGAGGATATTCGTCCATAAGATATGCAATTATCGCCGGGTCTATATCTCCGCAGCGGGTGCCCATAACTACGCCGGGCAAAGGAGTAAAGCCCATGGACGTGTCTATAACTTTACCTTTTTGTATTGCGGTTATGCTTGAACCGTTTCCAAGATGCGCGGTAATTAAATTAAGTTCACCGATAGGCTTGCCAAGCATTGCCGCCGCACGCTGTGAAACGTAATTGTGAGACGTTCCGTGGAAACCGTATTTTCTTATGTGGTCTTTTTCGTAGAGTTCGTAAGGAAGCGCATACATATACGCGTAGTCCGGCATTGTCTGATGGAAAGCCGTGTCAAAAACCAAAACGGAAGGAATTCCGGGAAGCATTTTTTCAACGGCGACAATTCCCGCGTAATGCGCAGGGTTGTGAAGGGGCGCTATTGCAAAACACGACTTCAGCCCTTCTTTAACCTCCGGCGTAACAAGAACCGGTTTTGAAAACTTTTCTCCGCCGTGAACTATTCTGTGACCGACAACGGAAATTTCGTCTATGTTGTTAATGCTGCCTGTTTTTTTATCTAAAAGATTTTTTATTATAAGTTCTACCGCTTCCGTATGGTTTGTAACCTTAACGGAATCTTTTTTTTCTTCGGTCCCTGAAGTTTGTCTTTTATAATAAGCTTCGGGAAGCCCTATGCACTCTATTATTCCCCAAGCTATTTTCTTCTCTCCGTCCATATCAAAAAGCGTATATTTAACAGACGAAGACCCGCAGTTGACAACTAAAACTTTCATTGTATTTCCTTTATTTTAGATGGTAAGAAGATATGAGGATAAGATGATATGCAACGACCAAAAATCTTGCGCCTTTGCCTATCTTCTTGTACTCCTGCCATCCTACCCTCTATTTTAGCTTTGCTATAATAGCTTCGCCCATTTCTTTAGTTCCTGCATATCCGCCTAAATCGTAAGTAACCTGTTTTTTCTCGGCGATAACTTCGGAAACGGCTTTTTCAAGTCTGTATGCGGCGCTTGTTTCACCGATATATTCAAGCATAAGTTTTGCAGATAATATTAACGCCGTTGGGTTAACTTTGTTTAACCCTTTATATTTTGGCGCGGAACCGTGAACGGCTTCAAAAACCGCGATATCTTTTCCGAGATTTGCTCCCGGAGCAACGCCAAGCCCGCCTACAAGCCCTGCGCACAAGTCCGACAAAATATCGCCGTATAAATTCGGCAGCGCTATAACGTCGTAAAGTTCCGGCTTTTGCACAAGCTGCATGCACATATTATCTATAAGTCTTTCTTCGTATTCAATTTTGCCTTCGTAATCTTTTGCAACTTCTCTTGCAATTTTATAGAAAAGTCCGTCGGTAGCTTTCATAATATTTGCTTTTGAAACGGCGGTAACTTTTCTTCTGTTATTTTTTACTGCGTATTCAAACGCATAT
The DNA here is from genome assembly GCF_001027545.1 of Endomicrobium proavitum. Lineage (NCBI taxonomy): Bacteria > Pseudomonadati > Elusimicrobiota > Endomicrobiia > Endomicrobiales > Endomicrobiaceae > Endomicrobium > Endomicrobium proavitum. The sequence goes on along the minus strand of NZ_CP009498.1, from coordinate 445,271 downwards.
CGGACAATTCTTTCGCTTCCGAAAGCCGAAATAGGTTTTATGGAAATTGCGGAATGCTCTCTTATTTTATTTTTAGAAAGCTCAATTATTTTTTTTGATTCGTCGGTATCTTCGGCAAATTCAACGCCTGCGTATAAATCTTCGGTGTTTTCTCTAACGACAACTAAATCTATATTGTCGTATTTTGATTTAACGCCTTTGTATGTTTTGCACGGTCTTAAGCAGGAATATAAGTCAAGCTCTTTTCTTATGGCAACGTTAACCGAACGAAAACCTGTTCCTATAGGAGTTGTAACGGGTCCCTTTAAAGCGACTTTATTTTTCCTGACGGAATCCAAAGTGCTTTGAGGAAGAGGCGTTCCCTCTTTTGCCATTATATCAACGCCGGCGTGAGCTATTTCCCAATCTATTTTTACTCCGGTAGCTTCCACAACTTTCGCCGTAACTTCCGATATTTCAGGACCGGTTCCGTCTCCCGGAATTAACGTAATTTTATGAGCCATCTGCTTCTCCAATTAAAAATCTATTAAATAAATTAAACAAGGCGCAGTATTTTGCATCCGTCTTCGGCGCTTCACTTCTACTACGCAGCAAGTATAGGCAAGCCGCGTGGCGGTGAAGTTCACTTTTTCGGTAAATGAGCCGGCGCGCAACGAAGCATAATCGCAAAAAAACAAGCCTTTTACAATGATACAAATTTTGCTTTCTTAACTCCTGCAATTTTTGCAAACTTCTCAAGAGTTTGCGCGGAAACTTTGCTGTCAACGGCAATAATAGTTAACGCTTCGCCGCCAACTTCTTTTCTTCCTACGTTCATGCCGGCAATGTTTACGCCTTCTTCTCCAAGCAATGAAGCGACTTTTCCTATAACGCCGGGCTTGTCGTCGTTAGTTATAAGAAGTTTGCCGCCCGCGGGAATTACGTCAACGTTAAGTCCGTTTATTTTTACAATTCTCGGGTTGTTGTCTTCAAAAAGCGTCGCGGCAAAAGAATTTTCGCCTTTTTCCGTTTTTATTTTTGCAACCAAAATGCCAGCATAATCTTCAATATTGTGGTCTATAACTTCTTTTATTTTTATTCCTCTTTCTTTAGCCAAAGACGGAGCGTTTACGGAATTTACTTTTATATCTAATATAGGAGTAAGAAGCCCTTCCAAATACGCCACTGTAAGAGAGTTTGTGTTATAGTTTGAAAAACTTCCGTAAAATCCAAGCTGAATTTCCGTAATTGCGCCTTCAATAATTTGTCCCTGGAAAGAACCTGTTTTTGAAGCAAGCTCTATATAAGGTTTCATTTTCTTGTAAGTTTCCCAATCTACCGTAGGCACGTTTACCGCGTTTCTTATTAAACCTTTGGTAAAGAAATCTACAATAACTTCGCTCATTTCCTGCGCAATTTTTACCTGCGCTTCTTCGGTTGAAGCTGCAAGATGCGGCGTAGCCAAAAGGTTTTGAGTTTCTATTAAAGACCAGTCTTCCGGCGGCTCTTTTACAAAAACGTCAAGAGCTGCGTTTGCAACTTTGCCGCTCTTTAATGCTTCCGACAAATCTTTATCGTTAATAATTGCTCCGCGCGCGCAGTTTACAATTCTAACGCCGTCTTTCATTTTTGCGATATTGGCGTTATTTATCATGCCGCGCGTGTCGTCGGTAAGAGGAGAATGAATTGAAAGATAGTCCGCTTTTGCGAAAACGTCGTCAAGAGAAGTTAATTCTATGCCGTTGCTTTTTGCAAGATCTGCGTTTGCAAACGGATCGTAAGCTACAACTTTCATTCCGAAAGATATAAGCCTTTTGGCAACTTCGGTGCCTATTCTTCCAAGACCGATAAGCCCTAAAGTTTTGCCGAAAAGTTCATTGCCCATAAACTTTTTCTTTTCCCATTTTTTATTTTTCATGGAAGCGACGGCGTCTGGCAAACTTCTTGCCATGGAAAGAATAAGCCCTATTGTGTGTTCGGCCACGGAAATAGTGTTTCCGCCGGGAACGTTTGCCACAACTATGCCTTTCTGGGTAGCCGCGGCTTTGTCAACATTGTCAACGCCGGTGCCCGCGCGCCCTATAAATTTAAGTTTTTCGGCGGCTTCAATAATTTCCGCGGTAACTTTTACTTCGGAACGAATTAAAAGCCCGTCGTAATCTTTTATAAGTTTCTTAAAATCTTCCGCAGAAGGTTTTGCGTGCACTTCAATTTTAAACTCTTTGTTAGCAACTAAAGTATCCAACCCTTCCATGCTGTCGTAAGTCATTAAAATTTTATACATTCTTATCCTCTCAGAAGTTCTGTTTCTGCGGCGGCTACTGCTTTGCCTTTTTCAACATTCAATCCAAGCTCTGTCAAAACCATTTCAAGACATGCAAAACCTACGAGCAAATCCGCTTTGCCGATATAGCCCATATGCGCAAATCTTATAATTTTTCCTTTCAAGTCGCCCTGTCCGCCGGCAATTGAAACGCCGTATTTTTCGCGAAGGGTTTTAACTATTTTTCCGCCTATCGCTTCAGGAACCTGCGCGCTTGTAACAACTTCGCAAGGCACTTCGCCGTAAAGCTCAAGACCCAAAGCCTTCATGCCGGCTCTTGCGGCTTTTGCAAGAAGTTTATAATCGTTCCACAAATTTTCTATTCCTCTTTCTTTTATAAGTCTGATAGATTCCTGAAGAGAAACTATCAAAGTTACCGGAGGAGTAAAAGGCGTTTCGTTTGTTGCGTAAGATTTTTTATATTTTTTTATGTCAAAATAAAATTTAGGAAGTTTTGAAGTTTCCGCAAGCTTCCAAGCTTTTTCGCTTAACGTAATAAACGCAAGCCCCGGAGCAAGCATAAAACCTTTCTGCGAGCCGGAAACCGCTACGTCAACTTTCCATTCGTCGGTTCTAAACTCCTGACCTACAAGCCCGGAAATTGTATCTACAACCAAAACGGCGTTAGTTTTTGACACTATGTCGCCGATAGCTTTAATATCGTTTACAACGCCCGTTGAAGTTTCGGTGAAAGTTGTGTAAACGGCTTTAACGTTAGGATTTTCTTTCAACGCTTTTTCAATTTCCGCAGGTTTAACGACGTTTCCCCACGGCGCGGAAGCGGAAATAACTTTAACGCCGTAACTCTGGGCAATTTTTGCCCATCTGTCGCCGAAGTTTCCGCAGCCTGCAACTATAATTTCATCGCCTGCGCTAAGTAAATTTACAACCGCAATTTCCATTGTGGCGGTTCCCGAACCTGCAACGGTATAAACTTCATTTTTGGTTTGAAAAACATATTTCAAACCTTCCGCCACGTCTTTATAAATCGCGGCAAACTCGCCTGTTCTGTGATGTAGTATCGGCAAAGCTTCTTTAAGAGCAACTTCAGGCGGAATCGGCGTAGGCCCCGGCGTTAAAAGATAATGTTTTTTCATTTTTTACTGCCCCCGTTTTTTTTATTTTTCTTTATTTTTAACAACTTGCTTTTTAATGAAGATTTTTTTACAGGCGCATTTTTTGCGGATGAATTTTCAACAGCCAAAGAAATAACTTCATCCATATGCCCTACTGGTATCATCTCTATTTTCTTTTTTATATCTTCCGGAATTTCAGCTAAATCTTTTTTATTTCCTTCGGGAAATAAAATTGTCGTAATCCCTTCCCTGTATGCCGCTAAAACTTTTTCTTTTAGCCCCCCGATAGGAAGAACTCTTCCGCGAAGCGTAACTTCTCCGGTCATTGCGAGCTTTTTCTTAACGGCTTTATTCATGCACACCGACGCCAAAGCGGTAGCCAAAGCTATGCCGGCGCTAGGCCCGTCTTTAGGAACCGCACCTTCCGGAACGTGCACGTGAAAATCCGTTTCTTTAAAAACGTTCTCGTCAATGCCCAGTTTTTTTGCCGACGAGCGCACATACGTTAACGCCGCCTGCGCGGACTCTTTCATAACGTCGCCGAGCTTTCCGGTAAGAGACAAACTTCCCTTGCCTTTCATCTTATTTACTTCTATTGTAAGCGTTTCCCCGCCTACTTCCGTCCAAGCAAGTCCGGTAACCACGCCTATATCGTTTTCCGCAATGCGCTCTCTTTCAAAATACGCTATGCCTAAATATTTATTTACGTTTTCTTTGGTAACGGTTATTGATTTTACGCTTTTGTCAAAAGCCAAATCTTTGGCAATTTTTCTGCAGAGATTTGCAATTTCCCTCGTTAAATTTCTAACGCCCGCTTCGCGCGTATAATTTTTAATTACCGCGTCAAGAGCGCCCGTTTCAATAATAATTTCTTCCGGCGTTAAGCCGTGTTCGCTTATTTGTTTGGGAAGAATAAACTGCTCGGCAATGCGGCGTTTTTCTTCGTCGGTATAACCGGAAAATCTTATAAGTTCAAGACGGTCAAGCAGCGTTGTGGGAATATTGCTTAACGAGTTTGCCGTAGTTATAAACATAACTTTTGACAAATCAAAATCTACGTCAAGATAATGGTCGCCAAACGCGTAGTTTTGCTCCGGATCTAAAACTTCAAGCAAAGCCGACGACGGGTCGCCTCTCCAATCCGAACCCATTTTATCTATTTCGTCAAGAATAAACACCGGATTATTTGACCCGGCTTTTTTCATTGACTGTATAATTTTACCCGGAAGCGCGCCTATATATGTGCGTCTGTGGCCTCTTATTTCCGCCTCGTCGCGCACGCCGCCCATGGAAATTCTCACAAAATTTCTGCCCAAACTTCTTGCAACGGATTTTGCAATTGAAGTTTTTCCCACGCCGGGAGGTCCTATAAAGCAAAGTATAGGCCCTTTGATTTTATTTACTCTGGACAAAACGGCAAGATATTCTAAAATTCTGTCTTTAACTTTTTCAAGCCCGTAATGATCCTGATCTAAAATTTCTTTGGCTCTTTTTAAATCAAGATTATCCTGCGTGGATTTTTCCCACGGCAAATCTATAATCCACTCAAGATACGTTCTTATAACCGTAGCTTCCGGAGACATAGGCATCATCTTTTCAAGACGTGAAAGCTCTTTTTCCGCCGCGTCTCTTGCGGGTTTTGGCATTTTTGTATTTTTTAATTTTTCTTTAAGCTCTTCCAAATCTTTTTGAGCGTCGTCTTTTTGTTTTAGCTCTTTTTGAATAGCCTTCATCTGCTCGGTAAGATAATATTCTTTCTGCGTTTTTTCTATTTGGTTTCGGACTCTGCTTTGAATTCTTCTTTCAATGTTTAATATTTCTATTTCGGCATTTAAAATTTGAACGATTTTTTCAAGCCTTTCTACCGGGCTTACAAGTTCAAGAATTATTTGTTTATCGTTATTTTTTATTGAAAGATGCGAAGCTATTGTGTCGGCAAGTCTTGCGGGGTCTGAAATATTTCCCACGGACACGGCAACGTCCATAGGCATTCTGGGGTTTAATTTTACATACTGTTCAAAAAGAGAAACGGCTCTTCTCATTATAGCTTCGGCTTCGGGCGTTTTTTCAATTTTCTCGTCAAAAACGTTAACGCCTACCTCTATAAAACCTTTGTCGCTGAGTTTAAAATCCGTCCATTGCGCTCTTGATATTCCTTCTACAAGCGCTTTAAGAGTGCCGTCGGGCATTTTTAAAAGCTGAAGCACTTCGCAGACCGTGCCTATTGAATAAATATCGTCCGGCGACGGATCTTCTATTTGATTATTTTTTTGAGTAACAACAAATATAAGCCTGTTTGAAGCCATGGCTTCTTCCAAAGCTTTAACAGACTTATCCCTTCCAACGGCTAAAGGCAAAACCATTGCGGGGTATAATATTATTTCTCTTACCGGAAGCAGCGGAAGCGTGTCCGGAATTTTCGGCATTTCGTTTTTATCGCTGTTTATTCTGTCTAATTCGCTCACATAAACTCCTTTCCCGTATTTAACGAAGACAGGCTAATCTTTTTTAAGCGGCATATCTTTTACTTCTTCTTTAATTTTAGCGTTATCCAAAAGAAATTTAAAAAGCTTCTCTTCTTTTATTGAGATGCCTATGTTCTCTTTTTTCTCCGCAAAATACTTGTCCACCGCGGCCGCTCTTTGAGGATTTTCATCTTTCATTTTTTGCTTTGCGGTTTCAAAATCTGCGTCGGTAACCGTAAGATTTTCTTTTGCGTAAATTGCGTTTAATATGTAAGAAAGCCTGACGGTTCTTTCGGCTTCTTCTTCAAATTTTTTATCGCCGAGTTCCGCCTGCTTGTTTATATATTCCTGCGGAGCGCCCTGATTTTTCATGTATTGCGCCATTCTTTCAACCAAAGTCTGTTTCTGTCCGTCAACAAGAGTTTTAGGAACGTCAAATTTATTTTTTGATAAAAGATAATCCATTACCTGCTTTTCAACGTCAATATCCTGACGACGTTTTTCTTCCGCTTCAACGGCTTCGGTAACTTTTTTCTTTAAATCTTCAAGGTTTTCCGCGCCTAAATCTTTTGCAAAATCGTCGTTAAGCTCCGGAAGCTCTTTTTCTTTTATTTCTACAACTTTAGTTTTAAAAGTTACGGTTTTTCCGGCAAGCGTTTTGTTAGGGTAATCAGCCGGATACTCTACTTTTGCGTCTTCTTCATCGCCGATTTTCGCGCCTTTTAAAGCTTTCTGAAAACCTTTAACGGTATCTTGCGAACCTAAATCCAAAAGATGATTTTTTGCATTTATTGAAGGTATCGCGTTGCCGTCTTTATCAAAAGCATCGTAATCTACGGACACAAAACTGTCTTCTTTAACAACGCCCGTTTTTGAAGGAACAAGTTTCGCGTTTCTGTCTCTTAACGCGTCAAGGCTTTGCGCAAGACTTTTATCGGTAACTTTAAATATTTCTTTTTTTACCGGAATTTCTTTGTAATCTTTAATTTCTACGACAGGGTGGCATTCCGCGCTGAAACGATATTTGAAAACCTGCCCAAGCTCGTAATCAAATTCGTCAACAACGGGAAAATCTATAGGCGTAAAATTTTCTTTTGTAAGCGCGTCAAAAACTGTAGCTTTAACTACATTTTCAACAGCTCTGTCTTTAGCTTCTTTTGAAAACTTTTCTTTCACTACCGAAATAGGAGCCTTTCCGTGTCTAAACCCGTCAATTTTAGCCTGCTTCTGTATTAAACCGTATGCCGCCTCAATTTCTTTAGCCGCAATATCCGCAGAAACCTCAACATCTATTGTAATTGAACAAGATTTTTTGGTAACAACGCTTGACTTATAATCAATCTTCTTACTTTCCTGAGACATTTAAAGCTCCCTTTTAATGATATTCTTTTGATACCTATATATAATAGCTATATAAAAAACTATACTATACAAAAAATGCGAAGTATTTTGAATTTTGACAAGGCGCAGCGCGAGGAAATTTAGGCAAAACCTAAATGACGAGCGCTGCAACGCAGCTCAAAATTCAAAAGACGAAGCATTTTTGCGGCCGGAGGGACTTGAACCCCCACACCTTGCGGTATATGGTCCTAAGCCATACGCGTCTGCCAATTCCGCCACGGCCGCATTTCAACAATAAAAAAGATTAAACACTCCACAATAACGAAACGTTTTTATGCGAAGTATTTTGAGTTTAGACAAGGCGCACGACTGTGAAGCGTGCAAACGCACGTGAGCAGGAGCGCAACGCAGCATAAACTCAAAAGACGAAGTATAAAATGCGCCATATAGGACTTGAACCTATAACCTAACGATTAAGAGTCGTTTGCTCTACCAATTGAGCTAATGGCGCTCTGCAAAACGAATATATTTTTGAAAAAGAATTTTAACAAACTACCGCTAAAAAGTCAATCGCTATAACAACTTAAATATTTGCAATTGATAAAAAGTTATCCATTATTAAAAATCTGGCGGACAAAAATCTTCCCTTTTTTACCTATTTCAATGATTTTTGACGGTATGACATTGAGAACAAGAGTATCTATAAGATAAGTTTGCTGCGGTTTTTTACGCTGACCTTCAGGGTGAACGTGTCCGTGAAGCCAAAGAACGGGCTTTATCTTAAATATAAAGTCCCTAAAGCACGCAAAGCCTTTGTGGCAATTATCTTCTTTATCGTGTATGCCTGCAACGGGAGCGTGCGAAAGAACTACTATATCTTTCCGCTTTCTTAAAAAGAGAAAATCAAAAAAACGCAAGACTCTTATTTTAAAGATAACTTTTTTTACAAGGCGGGTCATTTCGCTTTCGGTAAACTGAAACGCGCCGGGATTATATCTCATGGCTCCGCCAAAGCCGGCAAGGATATAGTCTCCGAAAACCTCAACTCTTGCGTGCATGTCTATGCCGCCGAATTTATGTTTTTGCCCTTTGCCGCCGTAAAGTTTTGCAACAAGTTTTTTAGATTTAAAAACGTCTTCGTAGAACTGGTTTACAAAATGATTCCCCGAAACAAAGAAAAAACTCTTGTTTAAGGAGTCGGTTACAAATTCAAGATACTTTACCGGCAAGTCCCCGCAGGAAATTATGCAATCGGTTTCTTCAAACTTTTTGCCGCCGGATTCAAGACGCTTTTCAAGAGAAATATCTTCAACATCGGCAACCGCAAGTATTTTCATTATTTTTTACCCGCAAGTTTTTTTATAAATTTAAAAAAGTTTTTTATTTTTGACGGAGCCATAGAAATAAATCCGGCTTTTTTATATTTTGTAAAAAAATCATGAGCGGTAAAATCAAAGCCTACGTCATAACCGGCTTTCTGGCTTAAGAAATATTTATGGTTGGAAATCCAAACGTAAAGATCGGTATATGTTCTGTGAGGAAAACCAGCAAGAACGTTTTCCTTTTTCATAACCTCAAGAGCCGGAAGAAAACGTTTTTCATACCACCCGAAAGAAGCAAAAATAACAGGTTTTCTGTGAAGCTCGCATTCGGAACAGTTCTTTTTATAATCTTCTATCTCGCTGTAAAGTCTGGCGTAACTGCCGAATTCGGTAACTTTAAGAGGATGAATTAAAATATCGTTTGACATATACGTTTTTTCAACGAAAGAATGCTCTTCAAGTTTTATTAAAAACTTTTTTGCGCTTTCGGTATTGTAAGAATATTTTTTATTTGCCGATATATCAAACTCAAACTGAACTTCCAAAACTTCCGCATCTATATATTTTGCGTTGAAGAGTTCGGTTGCAGCCATAAGTCTGTGATGCCCGTCTATAATAAAGTAGCTGTCTAAAACTTTATAAACCTGTATCGGCGGAAAATTTATACCGTTAAGCATTCCGTTTTTAATATTTGAATACCTTAACCCGTCGCCGTCTCTGTTTGGTATTAAATTTTCGGAAAAATCGTTATAGCGGCTTAAACTGCCCACTATTTTATCCGTCTCAATAGGCGATACGCCGCGATTTTTTATTTTTAATTTCTCAAGATTTTTTTCTATAGAACTAAAATCCACAAGAACGCTTTTTTTATTTTTACGCATAGCTTCCTTTAAGTTAACTTTTTGCGAAGTATTTTGAGTTTAGGCAAGGCGCACGCCGACGAAGCGTGCTAAATGCACGTGAGGAGGCGTGCAACGCAGCACAAACTCAAAAGACGAAGCAAATTTTTGCGAAGTATTTTAAGTTTAGACAAGGAAGAGCCGAGTGAAGTTTACTCAAATGTAAATGAGCGAAGCTCTGACGCAGTATAAACTCAAAAGATCCAACAAATTTTTGCGAAGTATTTTGAGTTTAGACAAGGAAGAGCCGAGTAAAGTTTACTTAAACGTAAATGAGCGAGGCTCTGACGCAGTATAAACTCAAAAGATCCAACAAATTTTTGCGAAGTATTTTAAGTTTAGACAAGGAAGAGCCGAGTAAAGTTTACTCAAATGTAAATGAGCGAAGCTCTGACGCAGTATAAACTCAAAAGATCCAACAAATTTTTGCGAAGTATTTTGAGTTTAGACAAGGAAGAGCCGAGTAAAGTTTACTTAAACGTAAATGAGCGAGGCTCTGACGCAGTATAAACTCAAAAGACGAAGCAAAAAGAAAAATGGGCGGAGAGGGAATTGAACCCTCACGGCTCTTGCGAGCCTCAGGATTTTAAGTCCTGTGCGTCTGCCAGTTCCGCCATCCGCCCATCACCTATATAAATAAGTTGTCAGGATTATACTATATTTATTGATTAAGCGCAAGTTGACTTAAAGCGTTAAAAATCATAGAATACCCTCATTCAAATACATATATATAAGGTAAATTATGCCAAAAGTAGAAATAAACAACGAAAAATGCAAAGGGTGCTCGCTTTGCATAAACGCATGTCCTAAGCAGTGTTTGGCTTTTTCAAAAGAGTTCAATAAAGCGGGCTATCATTGGGCAACGTTTGAAAAACAAGACGCGTGCATAGGCTGCGGATTTTGTTATCTTGTTTGTCCCGACGTATGCATAGAGGTTTACAAATAATGTCAAAGAAACTTATTAAGGGAAACATAGCTTTGTGCGAAGGCGCCATTGCCGCAGGACTTCACGCTTATTTCGGTTATCCTATTACCCCCCAAAATGAAATCCCGGCATACCTTTCAAGAAAAATGGTTGAACTCGGAAGAGTTTTTATTCAGGGCGAATCTGAAATAGCGTCGGCAAATATGGTTATGGGCGCGGTTGTAACCGGTAAAAGAGCAATGACATCGTCATCGTCTCCCGGAATTTCTTTAAAGCAAGAAGCAATTTCTTATATGGCGGGTATGGAGTTGCCTGCGTTAATTGTAAACGTTCAAAGAGGCGGACCGGGACTTGGAAATATTTCAGGTTCTCAGGCTGATTATTTTCAGGCGGTAAAAGGCGGCGGCCACGGCGATTATAAATTAGTGGTTTTTGCCCCCAACAGCGCGCAGGAAATGTATGAAACCGCTTACGACGCTTTTGATTTAGCCGAAAAATACAGAATACCCGTAATGATTCTTTCCGACGGAATAGTAGGGCAAATGATGGAACCCGTAGAATTTAACAGACCCGATAAAAAAGAATTCGGCGAAAAAAGCTGGGCGCTTACGGGATGCGCGCAAAGAGAGCCGCGTTCGGTGCAATCGCTTTTAATGAAAGACGGCGCGTTGGAAAATCATAATATAAAGCTGCAAAAAAAATACGCTGAAATTTCAAAAAATGAAGTTCGCTGCGAGTCTTACGAAACAGGAGATGCGGAAGTTGTAGTAGTAGCTTACGGAATATCGTCAAGAATTGCAAAATCCGCGGTAAAACTTGCAAGAAAAGAAGGCGTAAAGGCAGGGCTTTTAAGACCTCAAACTTTATGGCCTTTCCCCTCGCAAGCCATTGCAAAACTTGCAGATTCCAAAGCAAAATTTTTAACCGTAGAATTAAGTCACGGACAGATGGTTGAAGACGTCCGTCTTGCGGTAAACGGAAAAACGCAGGTTGAATTTTTCGGCAAAGCGGGCGGCGGCATAGTAAACGAAAAAGAAATTTTAGAAAAAATAAAGAAAATGAAGCTTGGAAGTTGAGAAGTTTGAAAGCTTGGTAAAGACAAAAGCAAAAACAAAAAAATGAAGGTTATATTATGAATAAAATACTGTCAAAACCCGAATCGCTTAAAGAAGCCTCTTTATCATACTGCCCCGGATGCGGGCACGGAATAATTCATCGCCTTGTCGCCGAATGCATAGACGAGCTTGGCGTTCGCGAAAAAACAATAGCGGTAGCTCCTGTAGGCTGCGCGGTTTTTGCTTACGACTATTTTAATTTTGACGTAACGGAAGCCCCTCACGGACGCCCTCCGGCGGTAGCCACGGGAATAAAAAGAACTAATCCGGATAAATTTGTTTTCACTTATCAAGGCGACGGAGACATAGCCGCAATAGGAATGGCGGAAACTATCCACGCCGCAAACCGAGGCGAAAACATAACGATAATTTTTGTAAACAACGCCAACTACGGCATGACCGGCGGACAGATGGCGCCCACAACGCTTATAGGTCAAGTTACGGAAACCACGCCTTTCGGAAGAGACCCCAAGAGAGAAGGTTACCCTATAAAACTTTGCGAACTTCTTGCAACGCTTGAAGGCACAACATATTTAGAAAGAGTTTCAATTTATAATCCTAAAAATATTATCAACGCAAAAAAAGCCATAAAAAAAGCGTTCCAATGCCAAATTGACGGCAAAGGTTTTTCACTTGTAGAAGTTATTTCCAACTGTCCCGTAGATTGGGGCATGACGCCTCTTGATTCAATTAAATGGGTTGAAGACACTTTCATAAAAAGCTTCACCCTGGGCGTTGTTAAGGATAAAATAGAAGTTTAGAGGGCTTAGAAGTTTGGAAATTTAGTAAAAAAATATTAAATATTATGTATAAAAATTTAGAAATTTGGAAAGAATCTGTAGACTTGATAAAACGTATTTACAAAATAGCCGCTTCATTGCCAAAAGAAGAAGATTATAATATTAAATCTCAATTACGGCGCGCTGTTATTTCTGTTGCTTTGAATATAGCTGAAGGAAAATGCCGACACTCCGCCAAGGACTTTGCTCATTTTTTGAATTTATCAGTATCTTCTTTAAATGAAGTAAATGCAATTTTAAATATTTGCGAAGAATTAGAATTTCTTAAAAATATTGATGAAATTTACAACAAAATAAACATTTTATCCAGAAGAATTAGCGCGCTTAGGACAAAACTCCTAAAACTAAAATAATAGTTGTAACAGCTAAACTTCAAAGCTTCAAAACTTCTTAACTTCTACTCGGAGAGTATAATGAAAAATGAAATAATAGTTGCCGGGTTTGGCGGGCAGGGAGTGTTGCTTGCGGGAACGCTGGTTGCTCAAGCGGCGCTTGAACAAAAGCTGCACACTACGTGGTTTCCGTCTTACGGGGCAGAAATGCGCGGCGGAACGGCAAATTCTACGGTTGTAGTTTCAAGCGAAGAAATAGGTTCTCCGCTTGCTTTCAACCCTAACGCTTTAATAGCTCTTAACGAACCGTCGCTTGATAAATTTATGCCAAGAATGACCGACGACGCCGTAATAATAGCCAACTCGTCAATAATAAGCGAAAACAAAAAATACAGAGTGCGTCCTTATTTTGTTCCGGTTACCGATATTGCCGATAAAGAAATACAAAACGTTAAAACCGCAAACATGGTTGCCGTCGGAGCGTTAGTAAAAGCTCTTGAACTTTGCGCATCGCGCGAATGCAGAATTGAAAGCGAAATTTTAAACATAAACAGCGTTTTTAAAGCCGTAGAAAAAGCGTTTGCCGCAAAACCAAAGCTTATAGACGTAAATAAAAAAGCGGTTCAAGCCGGGTACAATTTTATTAAAGACAAATAATAAATAAAAAATAACAGGTAATATGTTTTATTTGGAGCCCAATATGAAAATCCGTTCAGCGAAAGTTTTAGACGTTAAATCAATTCATAAACTTGTGGAATTTTACGCAAACAATAAAGAAATGCTTCACAGGTCTTTAAACGCAATATATGAAAATATTCAGGAATATATCGTCGTAGAAAATGAAAACGGCATAATAGGCTGCGGCGCGCTTCACGTTTCATGGGAAGACCTTGCGGAAGTCAAAGCATTGGCGGTAAGCCCTCAATACGCAAAGCAGGGCATAGGCAAAAAAATAGTGCGCACTCTTGAAAAAAACGCGCAAGCCTTGGGCATAAATAAAGTTTTTGCTTTAAGTTTTAAACCTGAATTTTTTATAAAGCTCGGATATAAAGTTATACCCAAAGAAATTCTCCCTCACAAAATTTGGAGCGAGTGCATAAACTGCCACCTGTTTCCGGATTGCGGCGAAGTTCCTCTTTTAATAGAATTAGACAAGTAAAACTCTTTAAAAAATCATTATAAATTGATAAAATAACGCTTATATTATTATAGGCGTTATTTTTTTATTTCAATAAATATAAGCGTGCAGTACTTTGGATTTAAGCAAGGTTTGCCGCGACGAAGTTTTCATACAACGGCAAATAAAGAGCATAAATCCAAAAGACAAACGCCAAAGAGGTTAAATATGAAAGTGGTAATTCTGGCCGGCGGTTACGGAACAAGAATAAGCGAAGAAAGCTACTTAAAACCAAAACCTATGATTGAGATAGGCGAGTTTCCGATACTTGTGCACATAATGAAATACTACTCTCATTTCGGATTTAACGATTTTATTATTTGCTGCGGCTATAAAAGTTTTCTCATAAAAGAATATTTTTCAAACTACTATCTGCACCGTTCCGACGTAACTTTTGATTTTTCCGCAAAAAATAAAATTACAATTCACAACAACGCGGCAGAGCCGTGGAAAGTAACTCTTGTAGATACGGGTCTTAACACAATGACCGGCGGAAGAATAAAAAGAGTTGAAAAATATTTAGAAGGCGAGCGTTTCCTTATGACTTACGGCGACGGCGTTTGCGATTTAGACATAAACAAGCTTGTAGAGTTTCACAATATAAATAAAAAAACAGCCACGCTTACGGCAATTCAACCCGGCGGACGTTTCGGCGTTTTAAACATAAACAACAATAATCTTATAGAAAGTTTTGAAGAAAAGAAAAAAGAAGACGGCGGCTGGGTTAACGGCGGATTTATGGTTTTAGAGCCGGAAATATTTTCACTGTTAAAAGATGATTCCACAATTTTAGAACGCGACCCGCTTGAAAAACTTGCAAAACACAATCAGCTTGCCGCATACAAGCACTACGGCTTCTGGCAGTGCATGGACACTCAAAGAGATAAGCACCAGCTTGAACAACTATGGACAAGCGGAAAAGCCCCGTGGAAAATATGGTAACTAAAAAAGTAATACTTACCGGCGCTACCGGACTTATAGGCAAAGAAGTTATAGAGCCTCTTAAAAAATCAGGCTTTGACATTTACGCGCTCAATATAGACAAAAATAATCCCGACAACGGCGTAAATTGGATAGAGTGTAATATTTTTAACTATGCGCAAATAAAATCCGTTTTTGAAAAAGTAAAACCGGAATATCTTTTAAATTTCGCATGGGCTACCGTCGGAGATTATCTTTCCTCAAATATAAACTTTGATTTTTTAAAAGCCGGACTTGAGCTGTTAAAACACTTTGCCGCTAACGGCGGCAAACGCGCCGTTTTTTCAGGCACTTGTTTTGAATATAAATTTAAAAATTCCCCGCTTAAAGAAACCGACGATTTAAACCCTGAAACCGTTTATGCAAAATGTAAAAATTATTTGCGCGAACTTTCAGAACTTTACTGCAAACAAAACAATATTAATTTCGGATGGGGCAGAATTTTTTACGTTTACGGTCATAAAGAAAATGAAAAACGCCTTACGGCTCACATTATAAAAAGTATTAAAGAAAATAAAGAAGTTATAATAAACGCCGGAAGTTTAGTAAAAGATTATATGTATTCAAAAGATATCGGCGCTGCGTTTGCGAAATTTTTAGACAGCGGCGTTTCAGGCGCAGTAAATATATGCACGGGAAAAGGCATTTCTCTTGCAGACTACGCTTTAACAATAGCCGATAAATTCAACCGCAAAGATTTAATTAAAATATTAAACGAACCGTCAAACCAGCCGCCTTTTATTGTAGGCGACAACTTGCGTCTCATAAACGAAGTGGGTTACAAAACACAATACGCGCTTTCAGCCGCAATTGACAATATTTTAAAAGGTGAGAATTCAAAATGAAAACAATTCTTACCGGCGCCACAGGCTTTTTAGGAAGCGAAATTTTAAAAGTTCTTTTGCGCGAAAATCACAACATAATAATTCTAAAACGAACCTTTTCAAACACGCAAAAAATTAAAAACGAACTTTCCGCCGTCCGTCAATATGACATAGACAAAACATCGCTTGCGTCAATTTTTGAAGAAAACAAAAATATAGACGCTATAATACACACCGCCACATGCTATGGAAGAAAAAACGAAACTGCGTCCCAAATATTTTATTCAAATACGGCGTTTCCTCTTGAACTTCTTGAACTTTCGGTAAAAAATAAAGTTAAAACTTTCATAAACACCGGAACTATTTTACCTCTTGCAAAAAAAGGACAGATGCATAATTACGTTCTCTCAAAACAACAGTTTGCAAAGTGGGGCGAGTATTATTCCCAAGACATACAATTTACCAATGCAATATTAGATTATATCTACGGTCCCTTTGACGACAAAACCAAATTTCTTCCCACTCTTATAGAAGCTTGCGTTGAAAATAAAGAATCAATAAACCTTTCCGGCGGAGAACAATTAAGAGATTTTATTTATATTGAAGACGTAGTAACCGCATATATGAAAATACTGCATTTACAAAATGCTCCGTTAGAAGTAGAAATAGGGCATGGCTTGCAAACTTCGCTTAAAAACGCAGCTTTAAAAATAAAAGAATTAACCAAATCAAAAACAAATTTAAACTTCGGCGCCATAGAGTACAAAGACGGAGAACCTATGAGCTTAAAAACAAACCCCGCGTTTCTAAACTCCGCAGGCTGGAAACCAAAATATAACTTTACAGACGGCATAAAAAAACTTATTTCAGAGGAATATAAGAAATGAAACTGCTAATTACAGGCGGCTGCGGATTTTTAGGAAGCAATCTTGCCGCGCACGCTTTAGAACAAAAATACGACGTTCTTGTTTTTGATAATTTGCATAGAAAAGGTTCTCAAGAAAATCTTGCGTGGTTACAGACTAAAAACAAATTTCAATTTATTAAAGAGGATACAAAAAATTTTGACGCCGTCGCAAAAGCCGTAAAAGAGTTTCAGCCGGATTCAATTTTTCATCTTGCCGGGCAAGTGGCAATGACAACCTCTATCGCAAACCCGCGGTTAGATTTTGAAACAAACGCGCTTGGCACATTTAATATTTTAGAAGCCGTAAGACAATTTTCGCCTCAATCAAATATAATTTATTCTTCAACAAATAAAGTTTACGGAGATTTGGAACAATATACATACTCGCAGCAAGAAACAAGATACGTTTGCAATGAAAAACCGGAAGGTTTTGATGAAAATGTAACGCTTGATTTTCATTCCCCTTACGGCTGTTCTAAAGGGTCAGCCGACCAATACATGCTTGACTGGTCAAGAATGTTCGGATTAAAAACCGCCGTTTTCCGTCACAGCTCCATGTATGGAGGAAGACAGTTTGCAACCGCCGATCAAGGTTGGATAGGCTGGTTCTGCCAAAAAGCGGTGGAAACAAAATTAGATATTTTAAAAGAGCCGTTCACAATATCCGGAAACGGCAAACAGGTTAGAGACGTTTTACATGCAAAAGATATGGTTAGTTTATATTTTTCTTGTATTAAAAATATTGACAAAGCAAAAGGCAACGCGTTTAACATAGGAGGAGGATTTGAAAACAGTTTATCGCTCCTTGAACTTTTTGACTATCTTGAAAAAATTTTAGATATAAAACTAAATTACACAAAACTCCCGCCGCGCGGAAGCGACCAAAAAGTTTTTATTGCAGACATTAAAAAAGCGCGCAAGCTTATAGGCTGGAAACCGGAAGTAAATTACAAAGAAGGCATCAAGCAAATGTTAGAGTGGACAAAGACACAGGTGATAAAATAATGAGTATGCTTATAAATAAAATAAAACAAAATTTACGTTTAGAGCATATCTTTATATCGGCTATGCTTGTTTTATGTTTGTGTTTTATTTTCTCTCTTGCAAAAAATCCTTCAGGTTTGCAAGTTGAAACGTTAGGGCTTTACGATTTAAGCAAAAATGACGGCTACTTTCACGATATTTATTATCCCGCAAATTACGCCGCCGATAAAAATGTTTATTTTAACGACAGACAGCCGGCTCCAGAAACATTTCCCAAAAACTATCTTCCTTTAGTTTACGTAATTTGTTATTTTTTTGCCGAAACCGCCAATTATTTAGAACTCGGCATAGACGCGCGATACTCCGACATATATCTTATAACCGTAAATTTATTTATAATTTTTTTCAGCTTAATGCTGTTTATAACGCTTTACGATTTAAAACAGGGAGGCAAAGCAGTAAAGTTTTTAACGGTAGCTTCTTTGTTTGTTTCGTGGGCGTATATACGCGCGTATCAAACCGGAAATTTTGCCATAGTCTCAACTGTTTTATCGGTATTTTTTCTTTTATCCTACGATAACAAAAATAAATTTATAAAAGAACTGTCGTTTATTTCTTTGGCCTTGGCTGGAGCTATTAAAATATATCCGCTGCTGTTTGGAATTGTTTTGATATACGATAAAGAATATAAAGCCGTATTTAGAATTGCGGTTTATTTTTTTATTGCGGCTTTCACGCCGTTTCTTTTTTTTACCACCAAAGAACACGGATTTGCCGACAATGTTCTTAAATGTATTGACAACATAAAAACTTTTTCAAAAACGCAGATACCGTATCCTTTTTTCATATATCCTCAACACTCTTTCGGCGCAGGAGCTCAACTGATAGTAAAACTTTTAGTCGTTATGTTTAAAATATTTGCGCTGCTATCGCTTATAACGGCATATTTTCAAAACATTAAATGGAAAAAGATTTTTCTTTTATTATTTACTACTTACTACCTAAGTTCTACTGCGGGAGTTTATTATCCTTTATTGTTTCTTATGCCGATAGTTTTATTTTTTAACGAAAAAAAACTTACCGTAAAAAATTTAATATTTTTGCTTTTTGTAATATTACTTTTAAATCCGTATCAATTTCCTGAAATAGCGGGCTATAGCATAACCGGTCTTGCGCGCAGAATATCTCTTATCGCTATGTTTCTTATGTTATTTGCAGATTCCGTTATCGTATCTTTTTACGAACTTCGTAAAAAATATTTCTCAAAGGCGACTCTACAGTGAGCATATCCGTGGTAATTCCCGCATATAAAGAAGAAGAAAATTTAAAAACTCTTCTTCCCCAAATAAAAAAATATTTAACTCTTGCGGGCATTACGCATGAAATTATCGCCGTGGGACCTTTAACAGACAACGATAACTCAAAACAAGTTTGCCAAAACTCCGGTTGCATTTACGTCAACAGAGAAAACGGCGATACTTACGGCGACGCCGTGCGCACGGGAATAAAAGCTGCAAAAAACGAATATCTTCTAATGATGGACGCAGACGGCTCGCACGCCCCCAAAGACATATTGCATTTATACGCCGCAATAACTACCCCCCCCCGTCACGCTTACGATTTAGTTATAGCTTCTCGTTACGTAAAAAACGGACAAACACAAAATTTGTTTATTTTAAAATTTATGTCTTACATTTTAAATATTACATATCGCGTCGCTTTTAAAATAAACGCCAAAGACATATCAAACAGCTTTAGAATCTACGACGCCGTAAAACTTAAAAGTTTAAAACTTACATGCTCAAACTTTGACATAGTTGAAGAGATTATAATTCTTCTTGTTGACAAATTTAACGCTAAAATAAAAGAAATTCCGACGACATTTCACAAAAGAATAAACGGTGCGTCAAAAAGAAATCTTATTAAATTTATTTTTTCTTATATATTTACAATGTTTAAGTTGTATAAAATAAAAATTCAAAACAGAAAAAACGGAACAAAAAAATGAAAATAATTCTTACGGGCGCAACGGGGTTTTTAGGAAGCGCGCTACTTGCGGCGTTGCTTGAAAAAAAACATAACGTTATAATTTTGAAACGTTCGCATTCAAACGTTTCAAAAATAAAAAATTTACTTAAAAAAATAAAAAGCATAGACGTTGACAAAACGGACGTTTGTGAAATTTTCAAGAAAAATAAAAATATAGACGCGGTAATACACGTTGCCACAAACTACGGCAAAAAAAACGAGAAACTTACAGATATTTTCAAATCTAACGTCTTATTTCCGCTTGAGCTTTTAGATAACGCCGCAAAAAACAAAGTTCCGCACTTTATAAACACGTCTTCGTTTTTTCAAAAAATAACGGACGCTAATCACCCGCTTTACGCTTACATAAAAACAAAACAAGAATTTTTATCTTGGGGCAAATACTATGCCCAAACCGGTAAAATAAATTTTACCGACGCAAATATATTTCACCTCTACGGCGCCGGCGACTGCGAAGAAACAAAATTTATTCCTTACATAATAAAACAATGCAGCGGCAATGTTAAATATTTAGATATGACTTCAGGCGAACAAAAAAGAGATTTTATCTTTCTTGACGATGCCGTAGAAGCGTATCTTAAAATTTTAAATAAAAAAAATTCAGGGTTTACAAAATATGAAATAGGTTCAGGCAAACAAATAACTATAAAACAAGCTTGTGAAATAATTAAAAAAATTTCAAAATCAAAAATAAAATTTAATTTTGGGAAAATCCCTTACAGAAACGGCGAGGTAATGAACGCAAAAGCAAATTTGCATTTAAACAAAAATATTCATTGGAAAGCAAAAACATCTTTCAGCGCGGGTATATTAAAAATTATTTCTGCCGCAGGCGGTAAATAAAATATGCAATACAAACTTTCAATATGCATTCCAACTTACAACCGCGCAAACTATATTAAAGACTTGCTTGAAAGTATTACGCGCCAAATTACGCCGAACATAAAAGATGAAGTTGAAATATGCGTGTCGGATAATGCTTCTGAAGATAACACAAAAGAAATTGTTGAAAGTTTTAAAAATATTCACCCCTATATAACTTATTTCCGCCGGAATAAAAATATGGGCGCAGACAACAACTATTTAAAAGCCGAAGAAATAGCGCGCGGTAAGTATGTATGGCTTATGTCGTCGGACGATATTCTTCTTCCGGATGCAATTTCAACTGCGTTAAAATACATACAAAAATATAAAGATATCGGAATTTTTGCCGTCAATACAATTATGTTTGACCCCGCCCTGCGCGCGGCAGTTAAGCAAAATAGGGATATAACGGATTTAATTTATACAAACTCCGGGGAAATAATAAAAAAGCTCGGCGCATGGTTTGGCTACATAAGCGGTTTTATATTTCAAAAACATCTTTGGGACGAATTTGCAAAATATAAAAGATTTATCGGCAGCGCATACAGCCTTACGTATATTTACTATGAAATCATTAAAAAAGGCGCCGCTCTTTTAAAAATTGCCACCCCTCTTGTAGGCTACAGATCATCAAACGATTCTTTTTTACAAGACGGAAACTACCCGAGAATAAAATTAGATATCGTAGGATACAACGATATATCCGCATTTGTCTTCGGAAAACATTCAAAAGAGCATTTTCAAATAAATGCTTCCGTAGTAAAATATCACGTTTTCAATCATATACTTATAGCAATATTAAGCGACTCGGCAAACCTAAAATACAGAATAAAAGTTTTTGCATTATGTTTTAAATACTATAAATTTTATCCTTATTTTTGGATTAAAGATTTACCATTGATTATAACGCCGTCTTTTATTTTAAGATTTGCGCGTTTTATATACAGAAAAACTTTCAAGAGAAAACAGTTTATTAAAAATGATAACAACAATTAAAAATTTCTTTAAACAAATTCCTCGCCACTTGCTTGTTACTGCAAGCGCGTGGACAAGCAAGATTATTGTATCTTTAGTGCAGATAATCAGCATACGCACCCTTTTGTCTTACCTTGGCGAAGAGCGTTATGCGGCTTATATAATAGCCTACTCGCTTACCGCATGGTTTGTGCTTGCGGATTTCGGCGTAGGAATTTCACTGCAAAATTTTATTTCCGAATGCCGTGCAAAAAAAGAATCTTACGATAAATATCTGCTTGCCGCATTGCAAATAGCCGCAGTTTTATTTATAGTTGCAGCCGCCTTGATTATTTTTCTTGCTTTTCCCGTTCAAGATATATTATTTAGAAAATTTTCAAGTATTGACGGCATAGGTTCAATGCCGTTAGTGCTTATAGTAGGCATAGTAACATTGGTAAATGTTCTATCAAATTTTGTTTTCAGAGTTTATTTTGCCGAGCACAAAGGTTATATTCCCAATATTATTCCGGCGATATCGGCAATATGTTCAATGGCTGCGATATTTTTTCTCAACAGATATTCTCCCGTTCGCCAAGACATAATAACGGCGCTTATAATTTTTACGCTGCCTAATCTTATTTTTACTTTAATACCTTTTATAAAAATATTTAAAAAGTTCTTTACGCAAATATTTCATAAAAATACGGACGCTATAAAATCTCTAATTATAAGATCTGCAAAATTTCAGGGCATAGCCGTTATCGGCGTGGCTTATGCTCAGGCAGACTATATAGTAATGTCGCAAACATTGCAGGCTGAAGCTATAATAACATACAGTATATTTATGCGCGTATTTATGTTTTTTTCATTTATATACTCATCGCTTCTCATAGCTTCATGGCCAATGTTTAGCGAAATGTATGTGGAAAAGAAATATAATGAATTAAAAACGCAGATGAAAAAATATCTTACCTATGTTACGCTTTTTATAATAACCGGAACAGTTGCCATATTGTCTGCATCCGGACTTATTGTGCAGCTTTTAGCGCCTAACACTGATATTGCGCCGGCAACAACGCTGATACTTTTGCTTGGCGCCTACGTGCTTGTAAAAAGCTGGACGGACACGTTCTCGTCCATGCTGCAAAGTTTTAACGCATTAAGAATATTTTGGATATACATGCCGTTTCAAACAATTATAAATTTTGCAATGCAATATTTTATGTCAAAAAAATACGGCGCTCAAGGTATAGTTATAGGTCTTATAGCGTCGTTAGTTTTAACGGCTTTATGGATACTGCCGTTAAAATTTAAAAAAACCTTAAGAGGCTCTCATGATTAATATTGCGTTCGGCTTAAGCGACGGTTTTTCAAAATACTGCGCTACCGCTGTTGCTTCTATTTTGGCAAATCATAAAATGACTTCTCCTGAAAATAAAATACATTTTTTCTTTATGGGAAATCTCGCCGAAAAAAGCAAAAATAATTTTTTAAAGCTAAAAAAAATTCAAGATTTTGATTACACATTTATAGGCGTAAATACTCCTGAATTTGAAAAAATTCCGTTAAACGGGCGCAACCCCGCTACTTTATACAGACTTTTAACCCCCGCCCTTCTTCCAGAAAACATAGATAAAGCCATAACGCTCGGCTGCGATTTAGTTTTTAATGACGACGTGCAAAAACTTTGGGACACAAACATAGACAACTATTATATTGCAGCCGTTAAAGATGCCGACATTTCGCATGGTTACAAGCAATGGAAGGAAACATATTTTAACGCCGACGTTATAATGTTTAACATAAAAAAATTAAAAGAATTTGGTTTTAACAATAAATGGAAAGAGTTTGTTTGTAATGAAAAAAATATGGAAGGTTTGGAATTTAGCGAGCAGGATATTTTAAACTCTTTAATAACGCAAAAAATTTATTTTTTAGATAATATATTCAATATGACGGGAGGGCACTGCTTTGCATCATCGCAGGAAACAATTGCAAAAACTATTGTTGCGCACTTTGCAGGCGCAAAACCATGGCAGCCCACATGCATACATCCGTTAAAAAATCTATACTTTAAATACGAAACCTTAACGCCTTCAAAACAAAGCAAATTCAAACATTACGCCGCGTATTATATTGATTTTATAAAAAGAAATCCGTTATTTTTATTTAAGAAAAATTATCGCGCAAAATTAAAAAATTTTATATTTAAAAAATATTAACATATAAACAAAGGATATATTTTTATGAGTTCAAAAAACAGAGAAAATTTTATAACATTTTGTCCGGTTGATCTTGAAGATATCATTTTATCCGCGGCTCTCCATGGAATTAAAAATGGCTTCTATGTTGACGTAGGAGCAAATGCCCCTATACTTGGCAGCGTTACCAAACACTTTTACAACATGCAATGGACGGGAATAAACATTGAGCCTTTAAAAGAAGAATACGAATTATTATCTAAAGATAGACCCAATGATATAAATTTAAACATAGGAATTGCCGATAAAAAAGGCGAGCTGGAATTTTATATTGACGGCGCCGGCACAACATGCTCGCAAGATATAGCCGACAACTATAAAAAAGATAAAGATTCTTTAAAAAAAATAACCGTCCCGGTGCAAACGCTTACCGACGTTCTGGACAGACATATCAACAAAGACAAAGAAATTCATTTTTGTAAAATTGACGTTGAAGGTTTTGAGCGCAACGTTCTGGAAGGATTAGACTTTAAAAAATATCGTCCGTTTTTATTTTGCATAGAAGCAACTTATCCCGGCACAAGTATTCCCTGCCACCACCTGTGGGAAGACATATTTTTAGACAATGATTATGTTCTTGTGTTTTCTTACGGAGGCAACCGTTACTATGCCGATAAGAAAGGTAAATATTACAATTCAATTTTAACTAATCTCAATGTTACCCCCCCCCCTTACCCAAACAGATAAAAACAATCGGGAAAAGAAAAGCTTATTTACAAAAATTAAGAATGCGGCTTTTTTTTGGAATTATAAGATTTTGCTATCATTTACTTCCAAAACGGCTTCGTATAAAGTTAATTCCATTGCGTTTAAAATTGCAATGCAACAAATTGCTGCGCAAATTAAATCTTAATTATAAAGTTACACTTGTCTTAAAATAGAATTTATGAACGCACAAAATAAAAAAATTTTAATAAGCATGACCGCTCATATGGGAGATTTTATATGGGCTACTTCTGCGTTTGCAATACTAAAAAAAACTTACCCCGAAATTGAGATTACCGTTCTTGCGCCCGAGTCTATTAAAGAACTTATAGAAAAAAATCCCGTTATAGATAAAGTTATTTACTCTCCCTTTTCAAACAACGACGCAAAATCAAGAGTAAAAAAACTTTTCTGGGCGGCAACCGTTATACCTAAAATTTTTATTAAAAATTTTGATTCAATTTTAATTTTTGATTCTTCTAAAATATCCGTTTTAATAGCCAAATTTGCCCGTATAAAACATATTGTCGGCGGAGATTTATTTTTTGCCGGTTTTGATATTCTTGACCCGCTTTCAAAATTTTACACTCGTATAATAGCTTTGCCGAAAGATCAGGACGCAATACACGCCTCCGCAAGATTTCAAATTATAGTTAAAAATTACTTTGAAATTTACAATAATGCAATGCCGGTTTTGCCGAACTCTTCGCATTGCGCAAAAAATGCTCAAGAACTTTTACAAAACAAAAACAACATTAATGTTGCGCTTTGCATAAAAGGTTCAAAAAACACTTCACACGTATGGGATATCGGAAACTTTGAAAAAATTATAAACTATTTAACCGATAAATATAATAATATAGATTTCTATATAGTCGGAGCAAAAAACGACTACGGCTATGCGCAACAAATTAAATTGAAAAACGTCCGTAACATATGCGGCAAAACCACGCTGCTGAATTTAAGAGAATTTTTCAAATTAACCGATTTGCTTATTTCTTTAGACACCGGCGTAATACATCTTGCGGCAACTACGGATATAAATATAATTTCCCTGCACGGCGCAACGTCTCCGGCGACAACGGGACCAATGTCTTCAAAAGCCGTCACTTTATGGACAAAAACGGACTGCGCCCTTTGTTCTTTAAAAAAAATATTCTCCGATTACAAATGCCCAACGTATCCGCAGCCAAAATGCCTTGAGTTAATAAAACCCGAAACCGTAACCCAAGAAGCTATAAAAATTTTGGATACTTTAAAAAAATGAGAAAAATTTTAATCAGCTGTTCATCTCTTCATATTGGGGATTTTATTTGGGCAACGTCGGCTATTGCGGCGCTGAAACAAACGTATCCCGAGTATTACATTGCCGTTCTTGCCCCAAAAGCTTTAAAAGAGCTTATAAAAAATAACCCTGTAATAGACGAAGCCGTTTTTTCTTTATATCCTAAAGCCGGTTTATTTTATAAAATAAAAAACTTATTGTGGACGGCAAGAAACATTCCTAAAATTTATTTTAAAAAGTTTGATGATTGCATAATTCTATCGCATTCAAAACTTACCGTAATGCTTGCAAAAATATGTCGCATTCCAAACCTTGCAGGCGCCGATATGTTTTGGACGGGAAATAATATTGCAGACCCGCTTGCAAAATTTTACACGCATGCCGTGCACGTTCAAAAAAATCAGGACAACGTTCACATGTCTGTGCGCTTCCAGACAATAGTAAAATCTTACTTTAATTTTTACAACAATGCGCTGCCTGTAGTTCCAAATATAAAAAAATACGATTACGCGCAAAACTTCATAAAAAATAAAGATAAAATAAATATTGCTTTTTGCATAGCAGGTTCAAAAGATTCTTCTAATGTGTGGTCGCTTGAAAATTTTGCTACAGTAATTAAAGAACTGTCAAAAACTTTTAATGCGGATTTTTATATAACAGGCTCAAATAAAGATTCAAAATTAGCGCAGCAACTAATTTCCGGTCAATACCCCATTCCCCCGACCGTAGTATATAATTTATGCGGCAAAACTTCATTGTTAGAACTTACAAATTTTTTAAGCCGCGTGAATTTACTTATAACCGTAGATACCGGTATAGCTCATTTAGCGGCAACGCAAAACGCAAACATTTTAGCTCTTTACGGACCTACGCCGCCGCAAAAATCTATGCCTATGTCGCACAATGCGCGAACAATATACATAAAAACCGAATGCTCCCCGTGCATGTATAGAAAACTTATAGAAAATAACCCATGCCCGAAAAAAGAAGCCGAATGTATGCTTAAAATAACGCCTCAAACCGTAATAGAGCAAGCAAGCGAAATTTTAAAGGCGCTAAAATGAAAAAAATTCTTGTTATAACTAACGGCAATATAGGCGATTTTGTAATGGCTACATCAGCTTTAAAACTGCTAAGACAAACTCTGCCCGACACAAACATAACGCTTATTACTTCAATTAAAGTTAAAAGTTTTATTGATTTTAATTTTGTTAACTCCGTAATCTACACAAATTTTTCTTTTACAAAAAGCGCGCTTAAACAAAGATTAGATCAGCTTCGCTGGTTTTTTACAAATTACTTCAAAATAAAAAATTCTAATTTTGATACTTGTATATTTTTAGATCACTCAAGATTTTTTGCAAAAGCCGTTTCATTGATAAAAATAAAAAACACGGTAGGACCTCTTACATGGTGGTGCGGTAAAGATATTTTAAATCCAAATTTAAATACGCTTACAAAAATTGTTCCCCTTCCAAAAGATTCCGATAACACGCACATGGTTGAAAGATATCAGACAATAGTCAGAAATTATTTGGAAAACGATAATTTTACTATGCCTGTTTTGCCGACAACAAAAAATGAAACGCGAGAAAAAGTAAAAGTTCTCTTAAACAGAACAAAAAAATACGCCGTAACTTTTTCTTTACGCGGCGACGAAATAAAAGGAAATAAAAAAATTTACCCCGCTGAACATGTTATTGAAATAATAAAATCTCTAAATAGCAAATTTGAAATTGATTTTTATATTCTTGGAACAAAAACATTATACGAAGAGACTGAAAGGCTTAAAAAGCAGACCCTGAAGGGCAATTGCCCTCAGGATGACAGCTATAACAAACGACAGAGTGCTGCGCCTTTGGCTCGTAATAACAACTCTATTAGTATTTACAATCTTTGCGGGAAAACCTCTTTAACTGAACTGAAAGCCGTTTTTGAGCAGACGGATTTACTAATTTCAGTTGACACAGGAACAATTCATATAGCTGCAACTACAGATACAAATATTATAGGCCTATACGGCGCAAACAATGGAAACTCTTTTCCCGTAAGTCATAAAGCTGAAATTTTATATGTTAAACAGTCATGTTCCCCATGTAACTACACAAGAACCGTTTTAGGAATTCCCTGCGCCTACGGCGACAAACCAAAATGTCTTAACGATATAACGCCTGATATGGTGGTTGAGGCAGCGCTGAAGATAATAACAAAGTGAAAAGTGACGCGAAGCGTTATCCCCAAGTGCTTGCATTGGGAATCCATGTTTACTAAATATAAGATGCGTTTCTTATAGTTTTTAAAGTGTAAAGTGCAATTAACAACAAACAAAAAAACCGGAAGAGTTTTAACTCTTCCGGTTTTTTTATTCTTACTTACACTTTTAGCTTTACAGCCCATCAGAAACACATCTTACATTTAGTAAACTTTGTAATTGTCTTTGCCGTTATTTTCACTTTTCACTTTCCACTTTTCACTTTGCCGTTATAGCTATTCTACAAATATTTCTACTCTTCTGTTGTTGGCTCGGCCTTGTACTGTTTTGTTTGTGTCGGCGGGCATTGTGTGACCGAAGCCTATGTAATACATTTTTGCTGCGCTTATTCCATTGGCTACAAACTCGTCATGCACTGCTTTTGCTCTTGCTTTTGACAACGTTCTGTTTGTGCTTGCTTTTCCTGTGCTGTCTGTGTGTCCTTCTATTGTTATTGATGTGTATTCGTATTTCTTCATTTCATTTGCCATATTCTCTATATCTGCTTTTGCTCTCGGCGTTAATGTTGCTTTCCCTACGGCAAAGCTTGCCGCTTTCATATCAAACTTTTTTATCATCGGGCGTTCTCTTCTGGCTAACGCTTCAACTTTTTGTTCTTCCACTACTTTATCGTCGCTCATATCTATTGATTCAGATTTGTTTACTGCAGGTTCCGGTATTGGTTCCGGTTTTGGTTGTTCTACAACTACCGGTTTTTCTTTGTGCGTTATTCCGCAGAAATTATATCTCAATCCCGCGTTTGCGTAGAGGTTTGTGAACTTTTCGGCTGTGTAGGCGTTGGCGTTTATGAAGAATTTTAGGCCTTCTGTTATTCGGACGCTTCCACCGAGCGTTGCTCCTAATATCAATCCGTTTTCTTCGTAGCCTCTGCTTAAGAACTTCACGTCTGTTCCTTCAAATACGCTTTCTATTTCGTATTTCTTGCCTGTCAGCAAGTATTTTCCTTCAAGGTTTACATACCCTGCCCAGGTTTTGTCGTCGTAGTTTACTCCCGCTCCTAACCTTGCTGTTGTTCTTAAATAGTTGCCTGCTTCTACTTTTAGATTTAGTTCGCTTGCTCCGGCTTCTGTGAAGCCGTCGTAGCTCACGTTCTTTAATTCTGCTCCTGCGTATGGTCTGAATATTGTGTTCTTTGCTATACCATATTTCAATGCGCCTTCTACGTCCGCTCCTAACGTTAATCCGTCAAACTTTCCGCTTGCCGTTCTGTCGGCTGCAAATCCGTTCAGCTTTATTGCTCTTGTTGTTTCGTAGCTGTCTTTACTTCCGCTTATCATTGCTTTTATTTCGTAGCTTTCTTCTATATATCCGCCGTAGAAGCCTAATCCCATTTTGTTTAGCGTCGCTTTGCTTTCCTGCTGGGTTATGCTGTGGTCTTTATAATTTACATATATTCCCAACATCGTTTTGTTTATGCTGCTCATGCTTCCAAAGTATATGTCAAACCCTGCCATTACTCCGTATCTATTATCTTTGTATTCGCCAAGGCTGTTTTCGTCGCCGCCTAACTTTGTGTTTCCTCCCGTTACTTGCGCCCATATTGCGCTGTTTGTGTGGTTTCTTGTGCTGTGGTTTTTTATTCTGTCATACAACTCGTTATTGTCGCTGTCTTGCGCTGCGCTTTCTATTACGTTTGTTATGAAATACGGCGATATTTCCGACAATATGCTCTTTTTTTCTTCGTTTGTATATGCGCCGCTGTTCCACAGGTTGCTTATAAACTGATGCACCGCTACTGTGTTATCTACCGACAACTTGTCAAACGCTTTTGCTACTTCCGTTTGGTTAAACGTTGCGTTACCAATACTTTCAAAATTTGAATTATACACGCCTCTCAGCCACAATCTTATTACTTCCGACGATGTAAACTGTTCGTAATATATTTTGCTTTGCAGGTTTGTTAATCCGTTTGTTACTATTTGCGAGCTTGTGAACGCTCCGTATATTTGGTTTACCGTTGATATTATTAAATCGTAATACGTATCGTTATTGTAGTTGCCCGTTTCTACTTTCAACGTTAAGTCACCGCCTATTGTGGCGCTGTCGGCAAACACTTGGTCGCTTGTTCCATTTTCAAACACGTCCATCAACATTTGCGTGTCGCTTTCAAACGTTTTGACGTTTACTGTGTTTAAGTAGCTGCCGTCAAAGTCTATGTCGTCGGTCATGTCGAACCCGGCTCCGTTAAATATTATGTTGTTTGCTTTAAACGTTGCGCTTTCCAACAGCACTACTTTTCCCGCTGTCGCTGTGAAGCTGCCCCAGACTTCGTTGTCACCGCCCATAAAGAGCGTTCCTGTTCCCGTTTTGTTTACTTCTATTGCGCTGCCCGCTGTGTTGCTTAATATTCCTCCTGCTATACTTATTGTGTTGGTTCCGGAGGTTATTAAGTTTAGTCGGCTATTGTTGTCCGCGTATATATCGTTTGGCGTTCCGGCAACCTTGTTGCCGCTAAATATTATATCGCCGTTTGCGGCTTCTATTGTTACTGTGCTGCCGCCTGTTACGTAAACCGCGGCTCCTGAGGCATTCGCCTCATTTCCTGTAAAACTTCCACGACCCGACAATGTTATGTTTGAATTGTTGCTTGCGTACACTGCTCCGCCAAGCAATGCTTTGTTGTTCATAAACGTCATCACTGCGTTCTTTATTGTTAGTATTGTGTCGTCGGCAAATATTGCTCCTCCGTTTCCGCTTAACGCTTCGTTTCCGGTGAAATCTACGTTTGCTCCGTCAAAGACCAAATCATCCACTGCGTAGATTGCTCCTCCGCTTCCGGTTAACGCTTTGTTTCCTGTAAATATTGCGTTTGCGCCCGTAAATGTTATTGTTGACAGATATGAATACAACGCTCCGCCGTTTGCTCCGGCTGTGTTTGCAGTAAACACTGCGTCGTTATTAAATGCTACTGCGGAATTTATTACACCTATCGCTCCGCCTACACCTGCTGTCGCTTTATTTCCCGTAAAATATGTTTTGCTGCTAAACTCCAAATAACTCTCTTCTATGCCTATTGCTCCTGCATCATCTGTAGCTGTGTTTCCTATAAATGATGATACCCCCACAAAATACATGTAGCTTTGTTGCATTGCCGCTATTGCTCCGCCGGTTGATACTGCTACGTTTGAATCAAATACAACATCGCTAAACGTTGTTGTGCTCTGCCAACTTCCTACCGCTCCTGCATTATATCCCGCATTATTTTTAAATATAGCTTTCGAATCTGTAAATTCCATTTGCGCACCAAAATTTAGTATCGCTCCTCCGTTTTCTGTTACGCTATTACTGTCAAATAATACTTCGCTTCCACTAAACTTTACTTCCCCATAATAATTATACAGCGCGCCGCCTCCGTAGGAAGTATTACTCATAAAATTATCTATAAACGTTACTTCTTCATTTTCGTAAATCAAGAAACTTCCCTGATTTCCTATTGCTGCGCCTCCACCAAAATTTCCCACGCCGCTATTGCTTATATAACTGACTTTTCCCCCGCTATGACTCATTGTTGAACCGCTAAGATTAAATACAGCGCTATCACTGCCTTGAGTATTTCCCGCATACGTTACTGTGCTACCTATAAATTTAACAACTCCGTAATTCTGAATCGCACTCGTTCCTTCTGTAGTATTGCTTGTAAAATCAACCCTTACCCCATCAAAAATTGCTTCTGAATAAAGATTAATAAAAGTATTCAACCCCGCGTTGTTTGCAAACGTTACATTACTTCCCGTCCATGTTATTGTGGACATATATGAATACAATAACCCATTGTTATTAGAGGCATTGTTTGTAAAACTTGATACCACTGTATTTGCTATTGTTACTACTGAATTTATTATTTGCACGCCCGACGATGTTGTTACATTCCAATTTCCGTTTTCAAATGTAAACGTTGACATATCTATTGTCACGCTTCCTGCCGTTACGTTGAAGTTGCCTTGCATATAATTATTTCCGCTTATATACAATTCCCCTAATCCCGTTTTGCTTATTGTGTTGTTTCCGCCGTTTCCGACATAGATTCCGTCAAATATACTTATTTGATTATTTACCGCGTTGAAATTTATAAACGAACCCGCTGCGTAAATATCATTCGCTTTTCCGTTTGCCGTGTTGCTTGCAAATACTATTGCGCCGCCCGCGCTGTTAAAATTCGCCGTGCTGGTTTGCAAATATATTGCGCCTCCGCTGCTGGTTGCTACGTTGCCGGTTATTACTGCGCTTCCTATGTTTATTACTGCTCCGCTTTCCGCTGCTATAAATCCGCCTAATGCCGCGCTGTTTGAAGATGCATATACATTTTCAAAATTGGCTATTGCATTATTTGTTGCATATAAAAATCCGCCGTAAGTTGCGCTTGAATTGCTTAAGCTAAAATCTACTCCCGATTTAAACGTTGCTGTTGCATTATTTACCGCTATAAATCCGCCGTAGGTTGCCGTGTTGTTGCTTACTACGTAATGCGCTCCGGTTGTAAATACTACGTTTGCTCCGGCTGTTGCATATACTGCTCCGCCTTGCGCCGCGTTGTTATTTGTAAATGTTATTGTGCTGCCATCTGCAAAAATTATCTGGCTTGTATTGCCCGTTATATACAATGCTCCGCCGTTTGTAGTTGCTTTATTGCCGTCAAATGTTGCCGTTCCTGCAAACGTTACTGTAACGCCATTTACCAAATACAAAAATCCGCCGTTATTGGCTTGATTTCCTATTGCTTTTATTGTTTTTACATTCTCCAACCCAACATATGAGCTTGCGTCCCAATGCGCTATTCCGTTTCCGGCGCTTTTGTTCCATAAAAATTCTATGTTTGTGTTATTAAATACTACGCTTGCTCCGTTTACTGCGTATATTGCGCTTCCGTTTGTTGCCGTGTTGCTTGCTATTGTTACGTTTGCGTTTTCAAATATTAGGCTTGCTTGCCCTCCGCTGGCGCCGTTGCCATAGTTGCCCGCTATATATATTCCTCCGCCGCTGGCGCTTGCGGTGTTGCCTGTTATTGTTATTGTTGACCCTGCAAACGTTACTTGCGCTATGCCGTTGGCTGATGCAACGCTACCATAAGATGTACCTGTTGAAATTGAGCCGCCTATAAACATTCCTCCGCCGTCTTGCGCGGCGTTACTGTCTATATTAACTTCCGAATCTATGAAAGTCACTAATGCTGTGCCGCTGCTGGAATCGTTACCGGAGTTATATCCTCCGGCGGATACTGCCCCGCCTACGAATAGCCCTCCGCCTTGCGCGATTCTATTTACATCTAACGCATTGTTTGAGAAGTTTATTGTTGATGATGCAAAATTTACTACCGCTGTGCCGTTACTACTGAAATTCTTTGCTCCGGCATTATATGATCCGCCGGAAACCGATCCTCCCACAAAAAGCCCTCCGCCTTGCATTGGCGCCATTCCGGATATTCTATTGCTTGTGAAGTTTATTATTGACGATATGAAATTTACTACCGCTGTGCCGCCGCTGCTGTAATTAACTACTCCGGTATATGCTCCGCCGGAAACCGCTCCTCCCACAAATAGTCCTGCGCCTTGCACTATGGATCTAGCGCCTGAACAGTACATAGTATTGAGCACAAAATTTATTGTTGACGATGTGAAGTTTACTACCGCCGTGGCGCTGCTGGCGCTTGCCGATTGGGCGGCGGTCACTCCTCCTACAAATAGTCCTCCGCCTCGCGCGGCGCTTCCATTGTTTCCAACAGATGCTCTATTGGAGTCAAAACTTATTGTTGACGATGTAAAGTTTACTATAGTTGCGCTATCTAAATGCACATTGTGCGCTCCGGTTACAAACAACGCTCCTCCATACGATATCTGTCCGTTATCACCCGCTGATCTTGCATAGTTTTGAAACGTTATGGGTCCATAAAAAAACAAACTGTTTCCGGAAAGAAGCCTCATTCCGGGGTTTGCACTTTGTCCGTCTAACGCAAATCCGTTTCCGGTAATTGTGCCGCTTAAAACATTAAAGCCGATGTAAAACATTATGTTGTCTGCTAAAGATATATTGTAATTGTCTGTTGAGGTTGTTATGGCCATAAAATCTGTGATGTTATTGACCGAGGTTTGGGCATTAGCCTTTGGCGTTGCCAAAAACAAGGTTAAAGTAGCAAGGAGTAAGGAGAAAGTAACGGCTTTCCTGCTTCCGATGAAAATCGGAATCCGTTTTTTATTTAACATGGATACCGTGTCAAGCACGGTATGACAGGCGTATACAAAAAATGTAATAACAGCGCGCAAAAGTTTTTTCATTTTTTTTCCTCTTTCAAATTGTATTTTTACTTTTTGTTTTATAAATGAAAAAAGCCGGTTGCATTAAAAATGCAACTAGCTTTCTATTGTTGTATATGAAAAATTTACAGCAGCGTTTAAGGGAGTATGTTGTGTTGTGTTGTGTTGTGTTGTGTTGTGTTGTGTTGTGTTGTGTTGTGTTGTGTTGTGTTGTGTTGTGTTGTGTTGTGTTGTGTTGTGTTGTGTTGTGTTGTGTTGTGTTGTGTTGTGTTGTGTTGTGTTGTGTTGTGTTGTGTTGTGTTGTGTTGTGTTGTGTTGTGTTGTGTTGTGTTGTGTTGTGTTGTGTTGTGTTTTCATTGTTTTTCTCAAGCGCTTCTTCATAATAAGATTAAGTTAATTAACACTATTACATAAAATGATTATACCAAAAAATAAATTTAATATACAAGAAAATACTTTCGTGGAACAACGAACTGCCCCTGACTTACTGGCATATTAATATTTAACCTTTTGTTGGGATTTTTTCCACAACTTAAAGGGGTTGTTTTTAGACGGCGCATTTTGTTGTGCTTCCTTAATTTTTCTTTTTTCCGCCGGTTTTGCAAATTCTTTATAAATAAAATCGTCTCTAAAACCTGCGCGCGCGGCGGCTTTTGAATTTGCCGCGTAATAAATTTTTTTTATATTTGCCCAATATATAGCGCTTAAACACATAGGACAAGGTTTGCACGAAGAATAAATTTCGCAAGATGAAAGGTCAAAAGTTTTCAGTTTTTTTGCGGCTTTTCTTATGGCTTCTATTTCAGCATGAGCGGTAGGATCATTTTTTTTGGTAACCGAATTTCCGGCGGCGGCAATAACTTTTCCGTTTTTAACAACAACCGCGCCAAACGGCCCGCCGAGATTTTTTAAAACATTACCCTCGGCAACTTTTATAGAAATTTCAATAAAATTATTTTTAGTTTTTTTCATTTGGCAAAAATCTTTTTTATTTAAACATAGATTCCGGATCAAGTCCGCAATGACAAAAAACAAATACCCCGTCCGCTACGCGGACTCCGGTGCGCTCACATCTCGCGCCCGTTCGTGGCTCGTGCTCCTTATTCGTCGCACACTCACCCCCTTTTTATAAGGGTTAATGTTCAAAAAGTGTGGTTAAAAGAGGTATTTTTCTAACCAGATTACGACGACAAAAAGAAATATTGATACAATGATTATCAAAAGGGTTTAATAAACGTGTTAAAAACGCTGTAAGTATTGTAAAAGCAATGCCGTAAGAATTCATGGAAAAACAAAGCAAAACAAAACAAGATTTAAGTGTCTTAAATGCTTAAGAACATTTATTTGGAAGAACCGTAGCAACAAACTCAAGAAACAGAAAGTTTGGTTTAAATTGTGGATTACACAAGGCTACACTGTAAAACAATTATCAAAATTGTCAGAGCATTCGCAATCTACAATTAGAAGGACACTTAAATACTGGCTTTCAAAAGAGCCTAATCTTTGTGATGAAAAAGAGCTGTCAAAAATCACACATGTTCTTTATGATGCAACATATTTTCACAGAGGCAATTGCTTTTTGGTTTTGGCTGATAACAAAACAAAAAAGATATTTTTCTGCGAATTTGTTAGAAGCGAAAACTATCAGCAAGCAAGAAACTATTTTGACAGATTAAAAGCATTTGGATTAAGACCAAAAGTTTTAATTTCCGACGCGAATCAAACAATATTGAAAGTCTTTCAAGATGTTTGGGCTAATGCCATAATGCAAAGATGTTTGATCCATGCCAGTTTCCAAACAATCAGGTTTTTGCATAAAAACTCTAAGACAAAAGCGGCGCAAGACTTAAAAAGCATTGCCATTGCCTGCTCAAGAATTAAAAGCCAAAAGAATAAAGAAGAATTTGAAAATGCTTACACAAACTGGCGTTTGAAATATGAACCTTTTATAAAATCTTTGCCAAATGAAAGCTATGAATACAAAGAAATAAACAAAGCAAATACTTTTTTAAAAGACTCGTTAAAAGATATTTTCTATTTTTTAAAAGATCGTCAAATAGCAAGCAATACGAATTATTTAGAAAATCTATTTAAGACATTAAAAGAAAATATACGCCGTCATAATGGGCTTACTAAAAAACATAAAATCGCTTTTGTTAAATGGTTTTTTTTCTTTAAAAACCCCAAAAAAACCACACTTTTTGAACATTAACCCTTTATAAAAAGGGGAATTAACGACACTGCAGTTTATTACCTATTACTTATTATTTTTTACTTGCTCCTTACTCCTTCCTACTTTCTACTTTAACAACTTGCCGTTACCTATCTTCCTACCCTCCTAACCTCTTACCATCTGCTGCGTTTTCCATTTGCGGTGGAACCAAAACCATTGCTCGGGATGCCTGCGGACTACGTCTTCAAGCTGGTGCGAGTATGTTGTGTTTATAATGCGAATATCTTCTTCTTTATTTCCCGTGTTTGGAAGAGGGATATCATGTATTTCCATATTCATATGACCGTCTTTTTGCCTTATGCCGAAAACTGAAATAATGGGACATTGCGCCTTTAACGCAAGCAGCGCCGCCCCCCTTGGCATAGACGCAGGCCTTCCGAAAAACGGAACAAACATTCCGTTTCTGCCGGCGTCTTGATCTGAAAGAATAGAAACAGACTGGTTTAATTTTAACGCGTTTAAACAATCTCTAAACATCATAGGCGTTTTATATATTTTGTAAATATTGGTGTAGCCTTTATTCATTCTTGATTCGTTAAGCATTTTGTCAAAAAGCTCGTTTTTTTGTTTTGTAACCGTAATATTTATAGGGTAATCTTTTGAAAACGAAAGCGCCGTCCATTCCCAGCTGCCCATATGCGCCGGCATTAAAACAACCCCGCGCCCTTTGGCAAAAGCGTTAGCTATAATAGTTTTGTCGTAAGTCATCATGTTTTTTATTTTTTCGTCGGGCATTTTAGAAAAAAACACAACGTCAACTATCATGCCGAAAAACGTTTTGTAAACATTTTTGGCTATTGTTTGTATGTCTTTTTGAGATTTTTCCGGAAATGAAAGAGTAAGTTCTTTAATAACGTGCTTTTTTCTGTAAGGAATAAAATAATAAAAAAACGACGCCAGCTTGTCGCCTATTTTTTGCGCAAAGCTTACCGGCAAAAGAAGAATAAAAAATAAAATTATTCTTAGAGGAATATACTCGGCGTAGTTTTGGATTTTTCTTAAAGTAACGGCCATTTATTAATCCTCCTTGATAAAAATTTTTGCAAGAAAACTTTTTGCAAAATCTACGGCTTTATACGGACACATTTCATGGCAGCAAAAACAGCTTATGCATTTTTTGTCTTCCACGCGCGGGTAACCGCTTTCAATTTTATATATGGCATTTGCCGGACAGGATTTTTTACACATCATGCACTTAACGCATACATCTTCGTTTATTTCAGGGTGCACCCACAAAAATTTTCCTAAAATTTTAATTAAAGGTTTGGGCATTAAATCAAGTTTTCTTAAAGACGGAAATTTAAAATTTTCAAAATTAAAATCTTGGCGCGCGTTGCCTATTATTTCGGCGCCGTCGGTGTCTTTTTTGCTTATCATCAATTTCTTAAATATTTCGCTCTTTGAAATGTCGCGGCGCAATGAAGTAAGCATAACTGCGTCAAGTAAAGCGGTATCGGCGCTTGCGGCGATAACATTTAACCGCCTTATTTCTCCGGAGCTTGGACCGTTGCCTTCCATTGCCAAAACTCCGTCTATAATTGTAAAACGTATTTTGTTTTTTAAGAAAAGATATATATTTGCAAGCAAATGCGCGAAATCTTTATTTTTAGAGGCAAGTTTATGATACTCAACCTTCATTAACCCGGGCACGCAGCCGTAAAGATTTTTTATGCCCGCCGTAAAAGCCATAAGAGAATGCGTTTTTAATTTAGGAACGTTTATAATGCCGTCGCAGTTTAAAACCGCGTTTGAAAAATTAACCCGCTTAACGTTATTGTCGCCAATGTCAAAAGCTTTAGAACCCGCGGCTTCAAAATTTACAAGCTCAACTTTTTCGCGCGTGCAAATATCTTCCATTCCCGTTACTTTCCAAAGATTTTTTATATCTCTTACGGCTCCGCCGGGACTGTCTCCCACTATGGGCGTTGCGCCGGCGCTTTTTACAAGCTGTATAACCGCTTTTACCGCTTCAGGATGGGTTGTAACCGCTTTTGACGGTTCTTTAGGAGCTAAAAGGTTGGGCTTAATAAGAATTTTTTCGCCGGGTTTAATAAAAGAAGATATGCCGCCGAGAAGATGGACAGATTCTTTAACGGCGCTGTTAACTCTGTTATAATCGTCGCACTTAAGAAGGCTTATCTTTGCCATTTTTTACCGTAGCTGTCATCTGCAACTTATCCGTCTTCACTGCGTTACGACAAACATTAACAAGTTTGCAAATGACAAATGAAAAGCTTATATTATCTTGTTGTGTCTTCTTCTTCGCCGTTAACGTTTTCCTGCTTATTCATTCTGACCGATATTATTTTTGAAACGCCGTGTTCTTCCATTGTTACGCCGTATAGAATGTCCGCCATTTCCATGGTGCGTTTATTGTGCGTAACAACCATAAACTGCGTTTTTGCGGAAAACTCTTTTATCATGGCAATGTATCTGCCTATGTTTGCGTCGTCAAGCGGCGCGTCAACTTCGTCTAAAATACAAAAAGGCGAAGGCTTTACCATAAAGAATGCAAACAATAACGCTACGGCGGTTAAAGCTTTTTCCCCGCCGGAATAGAGAGAAATATTTTGAAGTTTCTTTCCGGGCGGCTGCGCGAAAATATCCACGCCGCTTTCCAAAAGATTGTTTTCGTCGGTAAGCATTAAGTCCGCTTCTCCGCCGCCGAAAAGTTTGCGGTAAAGCTCTTTAAAGTTTGCGCGCACAACGTCAAAAGTTTTCTTAAAATTTTCAACGGTTGAAGCGTTTATTTTTTTTATAACTTCGTGCAAGTCGTCTTTTGCTTTAAGCAAATCTTGCTGCTGTGTTACAAGGAAATTATATCTTTGTTCAAGAGTTTCATATTCCTCTTGCGCAGCTTGGTTTACAGGTCCCAGCGCTTCCATTTTTCTTTTTATTTTTGCAATTTCTTCGTGATTTACTTCAACGCCGTCGTATTCTGCTTTTACTTCTTCGTAAGACTTGCCGTAAGTTTCAACAAGTCTTGCTTCAAGATTGTTTTTTTGATACTCAAAATTTTTCAAATCAACCTGCATTGAGTCAACTTCATTTTTAAGAGCGTCAACTCTGCTTCTTAATTCGTGCCATGAGGCTGTTTTTTCGTCTATTTCATTTTGCAAGTTTTCTCTGTCGCCTAAAAACAGCTGTATTTCGCCGTCTTTTTGCGCCTGCTGCTCGTAAAGCTGCTGAATTTTTACGGTTTCCGTTTCTTGAGTAGTTAAAAGTTCGGAAAGTTTGGCTTCGTCCTGAGCGGTTTTGTTAACCGCATATTCTATTTGCTGTTTAATATTTGTAATGTTGTCTAAAATATACTGCTGACCTTTTTGCTTATTTTCAAGTTCGGTCGCTTTTTTGTCCCACGCGCTGCGGGCGTCCATCATTACGGGCGCGGCGGCTTCTTCTTCTTTTCGCACGGAAATAATAGTGTTTTGCGCATTTTTTATTTCTTCGTAAAGCTTATTTTCTTCTTCTTCTATTTCCGCAAGTTTTTGGTCAAAAGCCGAAATTTTATCGTTATGAGAAGAAAGCTCGCCGGACTGCGAATTTATTTCTTCTTTATGTTTATTTATTTCGTCAACGGTATTTCTTATATCGTTTCTTTTTTCTTCTATTTGCGCGGTTTTGCTTTCAATTTGCGTTTTTATTTTTACAACTTCAAAACCGAGAGCTTCTTTTTGGAGCTTCAAAGAAATATTTAAGTCGCTTATTTTTTCTATTTCCGCTTGAGCAAGCGCAATTTTATTTTTTATCGCAATAGCGTTCTCTTCAAGTTTTTTAACCTGATCTTCAATTAAAACTGGTTTTTCAAAAGAAGATTTTCCGCCGCCGGAAACAATGACGTTTGAGTAAACTTTATTTCCCGCAACTATTGAGCCGGAGCATATGTATTTAATTATATTTTCGTCGGACGGAGAGTAATTTAAATATTTTATAAGTTCCGTAGAACCGGACGGCAGCCCGAGCGCCTGCAAACTTTGCGCCTGAGGAATTTTTTCCGAAACTATAAACGAAAGTCTGCTCAACCCGTTTTCTTCAAGAAAAGAAATTGCTTTCTCGGCTTTATCGGAAGTTTCGCAAACCAAATAATTGAGTTTCTCGCCTAACGCCGCCGCGATAAGTTCGCTCTTAGAAGGGTCGGCGTCTATAAGACTGCTTATAGGACCTCTTGCCGCGCCAAGATTTAAAACCGCTCTTATTGACGAGCGAATAGGGTCTTGCTGGTCAAACTCTTTAAGCGTTTCTATTCTTGACTGCGTTGACGCCAGAGATTCTTTATCTTGCGAAAGAGTATTTTCAAGAGCGTTTAATTTCAATTCATTCTCGGACACGCTCTTGCTTATTTCTTCCTGTTTAGACTGCAAAGAGCCTATAGAATTTGACGCCTGCGAAAGAGAAGCTTCAATATTTGCTATTTCAAGATTTGTAGGCTCTATTTCGCTTTGAAGTCTTGCGATTATTCTCTCTAAAGACTGGCTTTGCGCGTCAAGATGTATTTTTGTTTCGGAAAGCTCGGCTTTTAAATTTACCTGACTTTCTTTCTCGCTTTCAAGCTCGGATATGCGGATGCGAATTTCCGTTTCTCTTGTTTGAGCCGCGGAAAGTTTTGCTTTTATTTCATCGTAACGGCTTTGAGCTTCTTTGTAAGCTTTTTCAAGATTTTCGGTTTCAACCGCAAGCGAGCCGTCGTCCGTATTTAAAGTTTTTAACTGCTGCTCGTATTGGGCTACTTTTTCGCGGTTTATTTCAAGTTCGGATAAAAGTCTTTCCTGCTCGGCGCGTATTTCCGTTTCTCTGCTTTGAGAATGTTGTATTATTTGGTCGCAAACGCCTATCTGCGCTTTAATTTCGCCGAGCTCTTGATTAACTCTAACGTAAACTTCGTTTTTCTCGTCAAGAGTTACGCGCATGTCCTGAATTTGCGCGTCAATTTGCGCCGACGCCGTATTATTTTCTTCAAAATCTTTTATTTTAGGATCTAAATCTTTTTTTAGGCGGTCAAGTTCCGCGTTGCCGTATGATATTTGCTGCACAAGAGCCGCAACTTCATACTTTGCAAGCTCTTCCTGAAACTTTTTATACTGTTTGGCTTTTTTTGCCTGAATGTCAAGCGCGGTTATTTGCTGTTTGTGAATTACCAAAGAGTCCGACAAGCGCCCCATGTCCGCGTCTATTTTTTCAAGTCTTCTTAAAGTTTCTTCTCTTCTTACTTTATATTTTGCAACGCCCGCGGCTTCTTCAAAAAGTTCCCTTCTGTCCTCGGGTTTTGCGGTAGTTAAAAAATCTACTTTCCCCTGCTCTATTATGGAATAGCCGTCGTAACCTATGCCGGTATCCAAAAACATATCTTTTATATCTTTTAATCTGCACTGGGTTTTGTTGATGAAGTATTCGCTTTCGCCGCTTCTAAAAAGCCTTCTTGTAACGGTTACTTCGGAATAATCTATAGGTAAAACGTTTTGAGAGTTGTCAAAGGTAAGAGACGCTTCAGCCATGCCGGTGGTGGCTCTTGTTTGGGTGCCGC
Organism: Endomicrobium proavitum; assembly: GCF_001027545.1. Lineage (NCBI taxonomy): Bacteria > Pseudomonadati > Elusimicrobiota > Endomicrobiia > Endomicrobiales > Endomicrobiaceae > Endomicrobium > Endomicrobium proavitum. Next base: position 403,426 of record NZ_CP009498.1, on the reverse strand, counting down.
CGAAAATAACTTCCTGCATTTGGGAACTTCTCATGGATTTGGCGCGCTGTTCGCCAAGACACCAGCGTATAGCGTCTGAAATGTTGGATTTTCCGCATCCGTTAGGGCCGATTATTGCCGTTATTCCGGGTTCAAAATTTAAAGTTATTCTATCAGCAAACGACTTAAATCCGCATAATTCAACTTTTTTTAAGTACATTATGTTTCCCGTATATAATTTAATTGTTAGAAATTTATTCTATAGACTGACAGTCTTCCGGCGAGAGCCCTTCGTAAGCTTTTCTAAGCCTGTTTTGATAGTTTTTCTGGTCGTTGCGCGCAATAAACGCCGCGGCAATAAACATGACCGATGAAGCAAACGCGGAAAATACGCACAGTTTGCCTAAACTTTCGTATATGTTTGATGAGTTGTTTTTATTTGACATCAAACTTCCTTGGCGAGGTTTTTAAAACTTCTTTATTTTGAGAATCTAAAAGTCTCGCTTCAATAATGTGAGAACCTTTTGAGAAACCTGTCCAATCATACCACCAAAAGCCTGCGGCAAATCTGCAAGGGTTCCAATCTTTTGAATTGAAAGAAACTTCAACCGCTCCTACAGGCGAAGCGCCAATGCGCACAGCGTAATGGCTTCCGTGCAAAACATCGGACTCAACCGGATAGTCAATAACCAAAAAAGCCGCGCTTAAAGCTTTGTTTTCGGAAATTTTTGCAAGCTCTTTGGTTTCTTTGGCTTTTTTGGAAACTTTTTTTACAGATTTTGCTTTTTTTGAGGCAGCTGATTTTAAGACTGTTTTAGCAGCCTTTTCTTTTGTTTTTTTAGCCATAGTATTACTCTTCTTTTTGAAAAAATTTAACATGATTTTATTCTACCATTTAAAAAAATTTAAATCAATTGTAAATTTATAAGATTTTAGACGTCAAAATCGCCGTAAATTCTGTATTTTTTATACACTTTGCCGTTCATCATTTCGGCAGTGCGGTTTGTCATTACGTTGTCTTCCAAAATCCACGAAAGTTCGCAATGTTTATAGCCTATTTTTAACGCGTTTGTTAAACCCTTTTCATACATAATAGCTTCAATGCCTTTTTGCCTGTATTCCTTAACAACGCCCATAACCATAAGCCTTAAAGCGTCAATTTTGTTTTTGTAATATAAAAATTTAAACAAACCGAAAGGAAGAAGGCTTCCGTTAAGCTTTTTTAAAACCTGATTATAATCCGGCAAGGATATAAGCATGCCTATGGGCTGATCGTCAATTGTGGCTATTATTATCATTTCAGGGTCAACAAGCATTTTAAGTTTTTGCGCAATTGAAACAAACTCTTCGTCTGTCCACGGAACAAAACCCCAGTTTTTTTCCCATGCGCGGTTATAAATTGATATCGCGGCTTTTAAATCTTCGTCAAAAGTTGATTTTTGCAAACATCTTACTTTAAGAGCGGGAAGTTTTTTCTTTGCCATTTCAACAATTCTGCCGAGCCTGCCGACTCTTGAATCTCCGGTAACGTCCATGTCGTAAGCGTAAAGATCTTTAAGTTTTTTTAAACCCGCGGTTTCGGCAAGTTTTAAATAATATTTAGGAGTGTAAGTCATCATTAAACTCGGCGCAATATCAAAACCGTCCAAGAGAAAGCCGCATTCGTCGTTTGTAGAAGGGTTCATAGGCCCCATCATTTTGGGAACGCCTTGTTCATTTAACCACGCTTTTGCGGCGGTAAAAAGCGCGTTTGCAACATTTTGGTTGTCAACGGATTCAAAAAAACCGAAGAAACCGCAGTTGTCATTTTGAAAACTTATGTAATTGTTGTCTATAATTGCGGCAATTCTGCCTACCGTTTCGTTATTGTCGTCGTAAGCCAAAAAAAGTTGTTTTTTCGCGTGCAGCCAGAAAGGGTTTTTATCTTCCGACAAAATTTCTATAACGTCTGAAATAAGCGGCGGCACCCATGGACTTTCTTCGGAATAAATTTTCCATGGAAAACGAATAAACTGTCTGAACTGCTTCTGATTTTCAACTTTTATTATTTTCATATTATCCCGGTTTGCAAGAAATTACCCCTAATTTCGCGCTTGCTGCTTAACCTTTAATAACGCCAAGCTCTTTGCCTATTTTTCTGAATTTTTCAAGAATTAAATTTAAATGGTCGTCGGTATGGGTAGCCATAAAACTTGTTCTGATAATTGCCTGACCTTCAGGAACTGCGGGAGTTACTACCGGAGATGTGAATATGCCTTCGTCAAAAAGCATTTTCCACATCTGGAAAACTATTTTATCGTCGCCTATTGTTAACGGAATAATCGGAGATTGCGCAAGGTTTGTATCGTATCCCATGCGTTGGAATTCGTCTTTCATTTTTTGCGAGGTTTTAAGAAGCGTTTTTCTTCTTTCCGGTTCTGCAATCATTAAATCTATAGCCATATCTATTGCGCCTACGCATGCAGGCGGAAGACTTGCGGTAAATATAAGAGATCTTGCGGAGTGTTTTATGTAATCTACAATAACTTTATCGCCGGCTATAAACCCGCCGATAGACGCCAAAGATTTTGACGCTGTAGCCATAACCACGTCAACGTCTTTTTGTAAACCGAAATGAGGTCCCGTGCCGGCGCCGTTTTCTCCCAAAACGCCTAAAGAGTGAGCTTCGTCAACATAAACTCTGGCGTTATATTTTTTTGCAAGTTTAACAATTTCAGGAAGGTTTGTAATGTCGCCTTCCATGCTGAAAATGCCGTCAACAACTATCAGTTTTCCCTTATCTTCGTATCTTTGAAGCTGTCTTTCAAGGTCGCCCATATTGTTGTGGCGAAATCTTGCAAGTTCACCGCCTAAAGATAAACGGCAGCCGTCCATAATTGAAGCGTGGTCTAACTTATCGGTAATAAAAACTTCGCCTTTGCCTATTAAAGCGGACAACGCGCCAAGATTAGACTGATGTCCGGTGGTAAAAAGAATAGCGTCTTCTTTTCCTATAAGTTTTGCAAATTTTCTTTCAACTTTTTCGTGGAGATCGTTTGTTCCGTTTAAAAATCTTGAGCCTGTGCCGCTTGTTCCGTATTGTTTTGCCGCCGCGCAGGACGCTTCTATAACTTTCGGATGGTTTGCAAGTCCTAAATAATTGTTGGAACAAACCACTATTTTCTTTTTACCGTCAATAGTTATTTCCGGACCTTGAGCAGATTCTACCCTTTGAAAATACGGATAGACGCCGGCCTTTTTAAGATCGTTAGCAATGTGAAATTCCTTACATTTATCAAAAATGTCCACACTCATTAGGTGTATCTCCCTTGTATTTAAAAGTAATGATTACGCAAATACCAATTGTATGTTATTTTAGAAGCAATTTCAAGAGGAGTAAACTCTATTTTTAAATCGGTTTTGGCTGCGCTGTTATCCGCAAGCCAATATTCCTGAAGCATTTCGGTAATTTTCTGCCTGTTTAAAACCGCCGGTTTTTTGGTTAAATAAGAAAAAGACTGCGCTGCAACGCCCGCAAATTTAAACACAAAATCAGGAACGGGAATAGGCATAGCTTTCTTGCCTACAGATTCCGCTATAACTTTGCCCATTTCTGTCCAAGTATAAGGCGTTTCATTGCCGAGATAATACAATTTATTATCGCTTTGCGCGTTTTCAATAGAATTAACAACGCCTTGCGCTATATCTTTTACATAAACAAGCTGCACTAATCTTCTTTCAACCGTCGCCGGACGCAAATGTTTATGTATAAGGTTAAAAAATATAAAAATATCTTTATCGCGCGGACCGTAAACGGAAGCAGGTCTTATTATGGTGTAAGGAACTTTCCCGCCTAAAACGCTTTTAACAACTCCCTCGGCGGCAAGTTTGCTAAGACCGTAATCGGACACCGGCGTTTCCCGCTCCGTTAAAAGTTTAGGTTTATTAGACAAGCTCGGACCCATTGCCGCCTGCGAAGAAATAAAAATAAATTTTTTCAAATTCGGGTTGGACGCCAAAACAGCTTCGCAGAAATTTTTTGTGTAATCTACGTTAGATTTAAAATATCCGTCCTTATCCATTGCGCGCACAACTCCGGCGCAGTGAATTACAACGTCGGCATCCTTTGAACAAATTTCAAGAAATCTTTTATCCGACAAATCTCCGTATTTATATATTAGCGGCAGCGAGCTTAACCACGCCAAATTTGACGTTTTTCTCACTATCGCGGTAACTTCATGTTTTTGTTCAACTAACGCTTCGGCAACATGGCTTCCTACAAATCCATTTGCTCCGGTAAGTAAAATTCTCATCACATTCTCTCCTTAAACAATCTTCACAACATCAATTCTTGCGCGCAGTGTTTTGCATTTAGGCAAACGCTATGCTAACAAATTCGCGGTAACTGTTCCATATCGGAATTCAACACTTTGCGAAGCGCGCCCGAGGCGGTTTTTACCCAAACGCCTTTCGGAGAATTTACAACTTCAGCTATAACTTTTGCATTTTTGCCGAGTTTGTTTTTTTGACACGCGTTTAAAACTTTCACGGTATCGGCGGCGCTTTGAATTGAAAGAAGTTTGCCTTCGTTTGCAATATACAGCGGATCAAAACCCAAAACGCGGCATATTGCGGCAACTTCTTTAGCAACCGGAACAGATTTTGCGTCTATTATTATTCCCACGTTTGAACTTTCGGCAATTTCGTTAAGCGTAGCGGCAACGCCGCCTCTTGTAGGGTCGCGCAAAACGTGAACGTTCGGACAAACTTTTAATATGCCGCCGGTTAAACCGTTAAGACACGCGCAGTCGCTTTTTATATTATTCTTAAAACCGAAATTATCTCTTGAAAGCATTATGGATATTCCGTGCTCGGCAATATTTCCGCTTACTATAATTTTATCGCCGGACTTTGCATTTTTACCTGATAAATTAACTCCGTTTTTTATTACGCCTATTGCGCTTGTATTTATAAAAATTCCGTCGGCTTCGCCTTTTTTAACTACTTTTGTGTCACCGGTAACTATTTCAACGCCGGCGTTTTTTGCCGCAACAGACATAGATTTTGCTATGCGTTCCAAATCTTTCAGAGGAAAGCCTTCTTCTATTATAGCCGCGGCAGACATTGCCGCAGGCGTTGCGCCCATCATTGAAATATCGTTAATTGTTCCGCAGACAGAAAGTTTCCCGATATCTCCGCCGTTAAAAAAAATCGGATTAATAACAAAAGAATCCGTAGAAAACGCCGCTTTTAAACCGCTTATTTTTAAAACCGCAGCGTCGTCCAAAGCGTCAAGCGTTTTATTTGAAAAATATTTTTTAAATATTTTATTTATTAAATTTTTGGAAGCGTTCCCGCCCGCCCCGTGCGCCAAAGTTATCTTATCCATTTTAACCTTTTACCTATATTTAAAGTGTGCCGCGCACACGCCTTCCGACGAGACCATACATGGGCCTACCGGATTTTGCGGAAAACATTTTTTTCCGAAAAGTTTACAGTCTGCGGGACTTTTCAACCCTTTCATAATTTGTCCGCAAAGACATTTGTCTTTCGGTTCGGCAATTTTTTTGAGAGAAAATTTTTTATCCGCGTCAAAACTTGCATATTTATCGGAAATTCCAAAACCGCTGTTTTCTATAACGCCAAAACCTCGCCAAATATCATTTTTAAGAAAGAAAACTTCATTAAGCAAAATTTTAGCCGCAGTGTTTCCTTTAGAGCTAACCGCATACGAATATTTATTAATTACTTCGGTTTTTTTATTTTTTACAAGAGCAATTAAAGCGTTTGCCGCGTCTGTAATTTCATCTTTCAAAAACCCTGCGACTACGCACGCTACGGCGTATTTATCTGAAATAAAATTAAAATTGTCGCTGCCGGTTATAGCCGCTACGTTTCCCGGTAAAAGAAATCCGTCAACTTTTATTTCTTTATCCTTACAAAGAGTTTCAACCGCGGGAAATACCGATTTAAACATTGAAAAAACCGAAAGATTTTTTATCTTTTTTTGCTTTGCGGATTTAATAAGCGCAGCCGCAAGAGGAGCGGTTGTTTCAAAGCCCGCGCCAAGAAAAACCACTTCTTTTTTCGGATTAGAAAGCGCAATATTTAACGGCTCGTAAACCGAATAAATTACTTTTACATCCGCACCGCGCGTAAGTTCGTTCTGCAATGAAGATGTAACTGCCGGCACTCTCAACAAATCGCCGAAAGTTACCGTTATTACATTTTTTTTTCGCGCCAGTTCTACGCATTGTTCAAGCCTGCTTGACGGCGTAACGCAAACAGGACAGCCCGGGCCGGATATAAAATCAACGCCTTTAAAATAGTTGCGAAGTCCGTATTTTGCTATAGCCATTGTGTGCGTTCCGCACACTTCCATTATTTTCACAAAATGCCCGCCTTTGCGCGACATTTTTCAAGCGCCGTTTCAACGCTATCTGCAATAATTACGGAATTTAAATGTTCTTTTTTTAAAAATGTTTCTTCTACAGAATTATTAAAAAATTTCAGCAAATCGTCAAAATATCCGGCAATGTTAACTAACGCGCACGGTTTTTTGTGAAGGTCAAGCTGCGACCATGTAAACACTTCGGCAAACTCGTCAATAGTTCCTATTCCGCCGGGGAGAACAATAAAGTAATCCGCAAGCTCATACATTTTTTGTTTTCTCTCATGCATGCTTTGCGAAATTATAAGTTCGCTTAAACCTGTATGGGCAAGCTCAAGATTTTTTAAAAAATCAGGTATTACTCCGGTAACTCTGCCGCCGTTTTTTAAAACGCCGCTTGCCAAAACGCCCATAAGCCCTACGTTTCCGCCGCCGTAAACAAGCTCTATATTTTCTTTTGCCATTATTCTTGCAAGGTTTTCCGCCGCCGCTTTAAAAGCAGGATTTTTCCCTTCCGAAGATCCGCAAAAAACTGCCGCCGTTTCACTCATTATATAAGACCCGATTCTTTAGACGCTTCAATTATTTTTTTAGCGTCTTTTTGCGATACTTTGCTTATGGCAAAACCTGCGTGAACCAAAACAAACTCTTTCAATTTCAAATCTTTTATAAGAACGGTTTTAATCTCGGAAGATATGCCTCCGAAATCGGCAACAGCCGTATCCGAATTTAATATTTTAGTGATTTTTGCGACGGTCGCTAAACACATTGTATATAACCTTTTTGTTTTATATTTTATCATTTTTAGAAGCTAATTTTGAAATATACGCCTGCCCCAACGCTATGCCGCCGTCGTTTGCGGGAACTTTTTGGTTAAAATAAACTTTAATTTTTTTCTTTCTTAACTTCTCAACAGTTTTGCTTAACAAAAGCATATTTTGAAAAACGCCGCCGCTTAATGCAACCGTTTTAGCATTGAACTTTTTACAACAAGCGGTAATTACAGATATTATTGTATTGTGAAATTTCAAACTGATAATATCTTTTTGTATTTTATTATCCAAGTCCGATAATATGCCTGTAAAAGTTTTTTTCAAATCTATAACGTCATTCTTAACTTCAAAATCGTATTCTGCGGCAATATTGTTTTTTCGCAGAGCGCGCCAAGCGGCATCTTCCAAAGCAATTGCGCCTTCGGCTTCAAACGCAGCAAAAGTTTTAATATTTAAAATAGCCGACACAGCGTCAAAAACTCTTCCCATACTTGACGTTGCAAAAGAGTTTATATTACTATCAATCATTTTTACGGCAGCGCGCCAATTGAGTTTTCCAAAAAATTTAGGTATGTAAGAATCAAAATTATATTTATGAAGCAAAGACGCCGCGTTGCGCCATATTTCCTGCGCGCATAAATCTCCGCCGGGCAAATTAAAATAATCTAAATGAGCAGCCCGCGAAAAATTTTTGCCGTCAAATATTACAATTTCGCCGCCCCATATTTTTCCGTCTTCGCCTAAACCGTTTCCGTCAAAAGCAAAACCTAAAATATTTCCTTTTAAATTATGTTCTGCAATTACGGAAGCTATATGCGCATAATGGTGAAAAACAATCTTTGGTTTTTGAAACTTATTTTTAAAATATTGGGAAGAGGCATATCCGTTATGTGCGTCGCACATTTGTGTTTTAGGATTCACATCTAAAAAAGATGCCATCTTCTTTATGCTTTCAGCGTAAAAATCCATATTGGATTTATTAGCCAAATCTCCGACAAATTGCGACATATACGTTTTAGCGTTTCTTGTTATGCAAAAATTATTTTTTAAATCTCCGCCGGCGGCTATAACGGAATCCGCAATATTTATATCTAACGGTTCTGGCACGAAGCCTCTACTTCTTCTGATTATTATTTTTTCACCGCTATTTGGAAGAAAACGGACTATTGAATCGTCGGAGCGGTTTTCTATTTCTCTGTTATGCGTTAAAAAATAATCTGCTATCTGCGAAAGATTTTTAAACGCTTCGTCTTCGCGCGCGCTTAACGGTTCGTCCGAGCGATTGCCGGAAGTTGCAGCCAAAAACGGGATTTCTTTAATAATTAAATGATGAATAGGCGCGTAGGCAAGCATTACGCCAAGAGTTGCGTTTGCAGATAAAGCCGATAATTTTTTATCTTTGCGCTTTTTTTCAAGTATTACAATAGGAGCTTTTGAAGAAGTTAATTCATTCTCTTCGTATTTATTTACGCGGCAAAGTTTTTTTGCGGTTTTAATATCCGCCATTACGGCAAAAGGTTTATAAGGGCGATTTTTGCGTTTTCTCAAAAGTTTAACAGCGTTTATGTTTGACGCGTCGCACATCAAATGATATCCGCCGATACCTTTAACCGCGACAATTTTTCCAGATTTAAGAAATTTTATCGCGTCTTTTAAAGCTTTTTCTTTTACGGAAATAAGTTTTGTATTTTTATCAAACAAAGAAATCTGCGGGCCGCACACAGAGCAAGCGTTAGGCTGAGCGTGAAATCTGCGGTTTTTAGGATTGTTGTATTCCGCAAGACATGCCGGACACATTTTAAACTTTGCCATAGACGTATTTTTTCTGTCGTATGGAAGTTTTTTTATAATTGAAAATCGCGGGCCGCAGTTAACGCAATTTATAAACGAATAGTTATGTCTTCTGTCGTTTTTTGAAAATAATTCTTTTTTGCATTCATTACACATTGCCAAATCGGAAGGAAATTCCGACAAGATTGGAGTTTTTTTACTCTCTTTTATCCGAAAGTTTTCATATCTTTTTGCAGCTGTTTCTTGAGCGGTATATTCAGCCTTAAACTTTGATTTTTTTAAATCCGATAAAAATTTTACAACATCATCTTTCTTGCCTTCAACAATAATTTCAGCGCCAAAGCCTGTGTTTCTGACAAAACCATAAAGGTGTAATTTCCCCGCCAAATTAAAAACAAAAGGTCTAAACCCCACCCCCTGCACCACGCCCACAGCTTTTATCAAAACAGCACAATGTTTTTTCATTGGTAATTAGTAATTTATAATTTGTAATTGCAGTTTTTAGTCGCCTTCAATACTGCTTATAAACACATCTCTGCCTGAAGTTATTTTTATATTATTTGCGCCGCAATACGGACATAAAAGTTTATCCATATCTTTAGCTTTAATACGTTTATGACAAACGTTACAAACTGCTTCAAGCGGAGAAACTACATACTCAACTTCAGCGCCCTTTGCTATTTCTTCCTCTTTAAATATATGATCAACAAAAGAGTGATTTAAAAAATCTTTCTCTATTCCCGAAGCTTCTCCCAAAACTACAGTAAGTTTTGTAATTTTTTTCAGTCCGTTTTTTTCCGCTTCAGCTAAAACCGTCTTCCATAAATCTCTCGCAATTCCATGTTCATGCATGTAAAACTCCTTTGTCTTTGCCGTAGCCGTTAAAACGTGCTCCTTCCTACTTACTGCTTTATTTTTTTCTTGGAAGATTTCATAGATTTTAGTTCAATCATTCTGTCTCTTAAAACTGTTGCGGATTCAAAATCTAAATTATCGGCGGCTTCTTTCATGCTCTCTTCAATTTCGCTTATAACTTTATCTATATTTTTCGGAGTAATTTTGTAATCAAAACCGTCTTCCCTTAACATTGCGGCAGTATTTTCAGCGCGCGATATATTTTGAAACTCGTCAAGGTCGTGAACGGCTTTAATTATGGACTTTGGCGTAATGCGATTTTTTACGTTATATTCAATCTGCCTGTCGCGGCGGCGGCGCATTTCCTGAAGAGCCCTTTGCATAGACCCCGTCATGGTATCAGCGTAAAAAAGAACGTGTCCGTTAACATTTCTTGCCGCTCTTCCGCAAATCTGTATCAGCGTTGACTCTGAGCGCAAAAAACCTTCTTTATCAGCGTCCAAAACCGCCACAAGAGATACTTCCGGCAAATCCAAACCTTCTCTTAACAAATTTATACCTACTAAAACATCAAATTTCCCAAGACGTAAATTTTTAAGAATTTCTATTCTATCCAAAGTTTCTATTTCGGAATGCAAATACTCTACTTTAAAACCTTTCTCTTTCAAATAACCCGCCAAATCTTCAGCCATTTTTTTTGTAAGAGTTGTAACAAGAGTTCTTTCTTTTTTATCAACAGTCTTTTGTATTTCCTGCATTAAATCCTGAATTTGCCCGTTGATCGGGCGTATTACAACTTCAGGGTCTATAAGCCCCGTAGGGCGTATAACTAAATCCGTTATATTTTTTTTGCTGCGCTCAAGTTCGTAAGCTCCGGGGGTTGCGGAAACCATCATAAATTTTCTTATAAGCTTTTCAAATTCGGGAAATTTCAAAGGCCTGTTGTCTAACGCCGAAGGCAGTCTGAAACCAAAATCCACAAGAGTCTGTTTGCGGCTTCTGTCGCCCTCATACATTCCTCTTATTTGAGGGAGTGAAATATGAGACTCGTCGGCAATCATCAAGAAATCGTTATTATCCTGCAAAAAATAATCTATTAAAGTTGTCGGACGCGTTCCCGCAGGGTTGCCTGAAAGATGACGCGAATAATTTTCTACTCCGCTGCAAAAACCGGTTTCGCGAAGCATTTCCATATCGTATTTTGTTCTCTGCTCAAGACGCTGCGCTTCAAGAAGTTTTTTTTGAGAGTTTAACAGCGCAAGCCTTTCGTCAAGTTCGGCCTTAATAGTTCCCAAAGCGTTATCAATTTTAGGCTGAGTGGTAACAAAATGTTTTGCCGGATAAATATACGCTTTTGTTTTTTTTGCGATTATTTCACCCGTAAGGGGATTAAACTCTTTTATGCTTTCAATATCGTCTCCAAAAAAATCCACGCGGATTGCCGTTTCAAGATAAGCCGGAAAAATTTCCACGGTATCGCCTTTAACTCTAAACTTTCCGCGGATAAATTCTATCTCATTTCTTTCGTAATGCACGGCGACAAGCTCTTTTATAATAGTATCTCTGCTCTTTTCGCCGCCGACAATAATTTCCACGCACATGTTTTGATAATCTTTAGGAGAACCAAGATTATAAATGCAAGACACCGACGCCACGACAATTACATCCTTCCTTTCAAGCAGAGAAGTGGTAGCTTTCAAACGAAGTCTGTCTATGTGATCGTTTATTGAAGAGTCTTTTTCTATGTAAGTGTCGCTGGACGGAATATATGCTTCCGGCTGATAATAATCGTAATAAGAAATAAAATACTCCACGGCATTATTTGGAAAAAAAGATTTAAACTCGGCGTAAGTCTGCGCCGCCAAAATTTTATTCGGCTCTATTATAAGCGTAGGCTTTTGCAATTTCTCAATGACATTCGCCATTACATAAGTCTTACCGGAACCGGTAACGCCCAGCAGCACCTGCGAATTCACTCCGCCGTTATAATTTTTAACAAGCTGTTCTATTGCCGCCGGCTGATCGCCCGAAGGCTTAAATTTAGAAACTAATTTAAATTTTTCCATGTTTGTTTTATTTACAACTTAATCTTTTTCATCAAACTAAAATTCGTTTGGTCTATTTGCAGCGGCGTTACGGAGATGTAGCCTTTTTCTACAGCCGCGATGTCTGAACCTTTATTTTTGCCGCCGGAATGGTATCTGCCTGAAAGTTTGTAATGGAAGTATCCGTTTTTATCTAAAACGGTTTCTACGCTTTCGTTGTATTCATTAAGCCCAAGCGGAACAACTTTTATGCCTTTATAATTTTTAGGAATATTTATGTTAAGGCAAACGCCCTGATACTTTTTTTTATTTTTCAATACTTTTTCAGCGATTTTTCTTGTAGCCTGCGCGGAATGGCGATATTCTTTTGCATGCATTTCTGCCGCGGATACCGCAAGCGACGGTATGCCTTTCATTGCGCCCTCTCGCGCCGCGCCGCAAGTTCCGGAATAAATTACGTCTTGTCCCATATTCGGACATGTGTTTATGCCAGAAATTACAATGTCCGGCACAACGTCTTTAAAAGACAACAGCCCGAACTTTACGCAATCCGCCGGCGTTGCGCCTTTTATAGCGTAAAAATTTTTTTCTATTTCTATAGCTTTTTTAAATTTTGAAAGAGTTATGCTGTGACCGGTGCCGGACATTTGACCGAAAGGCACTATCACAAAAACTTTTCCTATTTTTGACATCTCTTTAATTAAAGGACGCAATCCGGCGCCTTTTACCCCGTCGTCATTAGAAATTAAAATTTTATACATTTATTATTTCCTTAAATATTGTTTCTTGAGGCAGTTGAAGCGATTTACTTTCAACCGGATAACTTTTTGAAGATTTTATTTGTTCTATCGCCGACAAAAGAGATTGCGCGTTAAGATTTTTTTCTTCTATCACTTCCGCAAACCGCGGTTTTTCTATTTCTTTTGCGTTGAAAAACTGATGGTTATCGGTAGCAAAAGGATACGGAACCAAAACAGCCGGCTTATTTAAAGCTTTCAACTCAAAAACAGCTCCGGCGCCGGAGCGGCAGATAACAATATCGCTAACCGCATAAGCGTCGGCAATATTGTGCATATATTCAAAAACAAAATAATTTTTTTTATTTTTAGCTTTTTCTGAAATTAACGCAAAATTTTTACTTCCCGTAATATGAAAAACCTGAATTTTTTCTTTTAGCGAAAATTTATCAAGCGCGTCAAAAGCCGTTTCGTTTAACTTTACGGCTCCAAGACTTCCGCCGAAAACTAACACGGTGTAAATATCTTTTTGCGCGTTAAGATTTTTTAAAGCCTCGTCTTTGGAAACATTTACGATATCTCTTCGCACCGGATATCCTGAAACTATGACGTTTTTATTTTTAAAATATTTTACGCTGTCTTTGAAACTTACAAAAACTTTATCGGCAATTTTTGCCAATAATTTGTTAGCGGCTCCGGGTATAGCATTTTGCTCGTGTATATACGTTTTTCTGCCGAGAATTCCGGCTGCAGCTATTGCAGGAACTGAAATATATCCCCCTGTTCCTATTACAATATCGGGATTTATCTTTTTTATTTCGCAAAAAGATTTTAAAAAAGCCTTCGCAAGTTTAAATAAAAATTTAATAAATGCAAAAGAAAACTTGCGCGGCATGCCAGACATATTAAACGCAATATATTTCAATCCGCTGTCGGTTAAAATTTTAACCGACGTTTCATTATTTCCTATAAAAAAAGTTACGTCGTAACCGTTGCGTTCAAATTCGCGCGCCAGAGATATTCCGGGATATATGTGTCCGCCTGTGCCGCTTGCGGCTATGATTATTTTTTTAGATGCGATTCTTGTCATACTTTCCTTTTGGAATACTGCGATAGGTTTATCAAAATTCCAGATACCGCCATAGTTATAACTATAGACGTTCCGCCGAAAGATATAAACGGAAGAGGAAGACCTTTAGCCGGAAAGTTTCCGGTAGCCACCGACATATTTATAAGAGCCTGAAAAACTATAAGAAAAGTTATCCCCAAGGCAAGATAACGCGCAAAATCGTCGGGGGCGTTCTTGCTTATTTTTATGCCCTTTAAAAAAATAAAAATAAAAAACGCCATAATAGGAAGCGCGCCAAATAAAAAGCCGAGTTCTTCTCCTATAACGGGAAAAATAAAATCCGTGTGCGCCTCGGGCAGATACATCATTTTAAGTTCGCTTTTTCCTAAACCTTTTCCGAAAAATCCTCCGGAACCGAACGCATATAGCGCATGTTTAACCTGATAAGCAGCAGCGTCAATATTTATAAAAGAATTAAGATAATCTATAAAACGCGTACGTCTATACTCTACTTTCATAATGGCCGCAGCCACGGCAACTATGCCTATTGCGGCGGAAGCGGCTATCGCCTGAATTTTAATGCCGGCGCATACAAGCATAGCTATGCAAACCGAAGCTATTAAAATCGGAGTTCCCAAATCTTTCTCTAAAAATATAGGAACTATCATAATAAGCAGCATAGCTATCGGCACAACGAGACCTTCCCATTGCGCAATAAACTCTTTTTTCTTGGCAATAAAGCTCGCCATAATTGCCACAGACGCAAATTTTGCAAGTTCAGAAGGCTGAAATGTAAAAAATCCGAGGTGAAGCCATCTTTTAGCGCCGCCTCTTGTAACGCCGAAAATTAAAACGGCAATTAAAAAAATAAAAGCAACCAGATAAATCCATTTTGCGTATTTCTGATAAAACTTATAATTAATCACAAACGCCGTAATAAACATTGCCGCAAACCCGAAAACAAGCCACAGCAGCTGTTTAAGAAAAAACATAAACGGACTTGCCCCTCTGGCGTCCGCCATAATGGCGCTTGACGAAAAAACCATAAAAGCGCCGAAAATTACCGCAAGCGACGTGAATGCAATTAGAGAAAAATCATATTTTGCAAAATCTATTCTCGGCATAAAATTACAAAGCCTTTACAAGTTTTTTAAATTTTTGTCCGCGCTCTTCAAAATTATTAAACTGATCAAAAGAAGCGCACGCCGGAGAAAACAAAACAACATCGCCGCTTTTTGCCGCCGCGGATATTTTTTTAACAGCGGTTTGAATATCGCCGCAATTTTCGCAGCAAGAAAGAGGCAAATCTTTTCTTATTTTACCGGCGGACTCTCCGACAAGATAAATGGTTTTTACTCTGTCTTTAATAAGTTTTTTCAAAGGAGTATAAGGCGCGCCTTTATCGCGTCCGCCCATTATAAGAAGTATATTTTTATCAAATGATTCCAGCGCAACTCTTGCAGAATCTACGTTTGTGGATTTTGAATCGTTATAATAAGCAACTCCGCCGACGCTGCGCACGTATTCTATGCGGTGCTCTACGCCTTTATAAGACGATATTACTTTTTCAATTATCGCAGGAGCAACTCCGGCGCAATACGCAGCAGCCGCAGCCGCAAGAATATTTTCAACATTGTGCATGCCTACTATATTTATTTTAGGTTTTATTTTTACTTCTTTGTCTATTTTTATAATAACATTTCCATTATCATAAAAAACGCCTTTCTTCAAAAAACCTCTGCTAAAAAAAATAACTTTAGCTTTTGTTTTATCGGCAAGTTTTCTGCAAATTTTATCGTCGTAATTTATAATTGCAAAATCTTTTTGCTTTTGATTTACAAAAACATTTTCCTTGGCTTTTATATAGTTAGCCATGGTTTTATGATGCTCCAAATGGTCCGGAGTAACATTTAGCAAAACGGAAATATCAGGTCTAAACTCCGGCGTATCTTCAAGCTGATAACTTGAAAGCTCCATTGTTATAATTGTATTTTTTGTAGTCTTTAACGCTTTATCCGAAAGAGGAAAGCCGATATTTCCCGTAACTATTGAATCTTTATATGCGGATTTTATTATTTTTGCAGTTAAATCCGTGGTGGTAGTTTTGCCGTTTGTGCCTGTTATGGCTATAATTTTTTTATACTTTGAATTGTTTAAAGAAAATTCCAAATCGCTTAAAATTTTTATTTTTTTCTTCTTGGCTTTTTTCAAAATATCAATATCGCCGCAAATGCCGGGGCTTTTAATTATAATATCGGAATTTAAAATTTCATCGCTGTGTCCGCCGAATTCTTTTACAACTTTTGCGTTTAAATTTTTTACGAAACGTTTTTTTTCGCTGTCGGAAATAAAAACTTCATATCCTAATTTTACGGCAAGATTTGCCGCCGCTATGCCGCTTTTTCCGGCGCCCAAAATTCCTATTTTTTTCACTTTAAGCAATCCTTTAAAGTAATTTTATCTGAGTTTTAAAGACGCAAAAGACAAAATAGCAAGAAGTATTCCTATAATCCAAAACCGTATTGTAACTTTGGTTTCCGAAAGTCCGCTCATTTCAAAATGATGGTGAAGCGGAGCCATTCTAAAAAATCTTTGTTTGGTTCTTTTGTAATATGATATTTGTATCATAACAGACACGGCTTCAGCCACAAACACGCCGCCCAGAAGAAGAAGGATAAGCTCCTGCTTAATAAATATGGAAGACATACCCAAAACTCCGCCGAGAAACAAACTTCCCGTATCGCCCATAAACACTTGAGCCGGATAAGAGTTATACCACAAAAACCCAAGCCCGGACCCGACAATTGCCGCAAGAAAAACAGATATTTCCGCCGCGCCGGAAACGGGAATTATCTTAAGATAATTTGCCACGGGAACAGTGCCCGCAAGATATGCAAAAACAGCCAGCGTAAAAGCCACAATAACTATGTTGCCTATTGCAAGCCCGTCAAGCCCATCGGTTAAATTCACCGCATTTGAACTTCCTACAACAATTATCATGGCAAACACTATGTATAAAAATGATAAATTTACAAAAAAACTTTTAAGAAACGGAACATTTACAAGAGTTGCATATTCCGGATTTGCCGGAAATGCGCTTAAATAAGCCGCAAGCGTTGCGGCAAACACCGTTTGAAAAAACAGTTTTCCTTTTGCGGACACGCCTTTTGTGTTTTTTCCTTTAAGTTTAAGGTAATCGTCCCAAAAACCTAAAAATCCAAGCCACAAAGCGCCTGCGATAAGCCAAAGTATAAATCTGTTATCAAGCCTTGCCCACAACAAAACAGAACTGACTATTGAAATAAGTATGATAACTCCGCCCATCGTAGGCGTTCCGCTTTTACACTGATGCGTAGCCGGCCCGTCTGTTCTAACGGTTTGCCCCACTTTAAGCTCTGTTAATTTTCGTATTACGTATGGGCCGATAATAAAACAAATAATAAGACTTGTAAGCACTGCGCCGCCGGCTCTGAAAGTAATGTATTGAAAAACATTAAACGGCGTAAACACGTCTCTAAGAGCGTAAAAAATGTGGTAGAGCATTATTTTTCCTCATTTTCCAAGAATTCAAAGAATTTTTTATATGTATTTTCAAGCTTCATGCCGCGCGAACCTTTAAACAAAAATACCGATTTCTTATTTGCACCGGATTTTTTAAGCGCCGCAAATAAATCCGACGATTTGCCGCAATAAAAAACAACTTTCTTTCCTGCAGATTCTTTTGTGTAAAAACTCATTTCTCCCGCAAGATAAACGGATTTAATTTTTTTATCCGATATAAATTTTCCGAGTTCTTTATGATAAAGCGCGGAATTTTCCCCAAGCTCAAGCATATCGCCCAGAACAAGATTTATTTCGCTTGACGGATAAGCCTCTAAAACAGCATTAATAGATTCTCTGACGGAAGAAGGGTTTGCATTATAAGCGTCGTTTATAAGCGTAACTCCGCGTTTTGTTACAATAGTTTCCATTCTCATAGCCGGCGCTTTAAAATTTTCTATGCCCTTTTTCACATCTTCAAGAGAACATCCCAAACCCAAAGCCGCAGCTGAAGCGCCAAGAGCGTTTAACACGTTAAACTTGCCTTTTGACGGCATATTTACGTAAACAAAACCTTTGCCGTAATGAAGTTCAAAAAGCTGACCGCCGGATCTTAGCGATATATTTTTTGCCGTAACATCAGCATTATTTGCAATTGCAAAAGAAATTATTTTTGCTCCGCCGGCAGCAACGGCATTTTTTAAATATTCGTCGTCTTTATTGACAACGGCAAAGCTCCAGCCGGCAATCGCGTCCAGAAGCGCCTTTTTTTCTTCATATACGCCTTCGGGATTTACAAAAGTTTCAAGATGAGAGCAGCCGATATTTGTAATTATCGCTATGTCCGGACATAGAATATCCGAAAGAATTTTAATTTCGCCTTTAACAGACGTACCAAGTTCAAAAACTCCGTATTTAACGTCTGAAGTAAGATTTAAAATTGATAAAGGCAGCCCTATTCTGTTATTAAAATTTCCCTTGTTTGAAACTGTTTTTCCCTGCGTGTTTAAAATTGAAGAAAGAATTTCTTTAGTCGTAGTTTTTCCGTTTGAACCTGTAATCCCCACAATTTTTATATCTTTGAAACGCTTTCTGTAAGCTTTTGCCAAATCCCCCAAAGCTATAACGGTATCGTCCACTTTTACTACAGCGGGAAAAGACGGAAAAGGTTTCACAAGACCAATATCGTATTGCGAACACACTATTGCCGAGGCTCCGCGCGATACCGCTTCGCCGATAAAATTGTGTCCGTCGTAATTTTCGCCTTTAATAGCGAAAAAAACTTCGCCCTTTTTTACCGTGCGGGAATCTATTGAAATATTTTTTACCGACAGTTTAGGGTCGCCTATAAGAAATTTTCCCTTTACCGCAGTGATGAGTTCTTTAAGATAAAACGACTCCATTAAAAACCGAACTCCTTTTGTCCAAGCTGTCTGGCTTGCAACCGTTGTTTTTCTTTGACAATTATATATTTTAGCGCAATTTCCGCGTCGTTAAAATGCGTTTTTTGGGTTCCTATAATTTGATAAGTTTCGTGACCTTTGCCCGCAATCAAAACCACGTCGCCTTTTTCCGCCATTACAACGGCTTCCTTAATAGCCTGCTCTCTGTCAACAACAACTTTATAATTTTTTTTGCCGGCTTTTTTTATGCCGACTTCAATGTCTAAAATAATTTTTTCGGGGTCTTCCGTTCTCGGATTATCGGAAGTTACAAAAACAAAATCGCTCATCTCCGTTGCGGTTTTGCCCATAAGAGGTCTTTTGGTTCTGTCTCTGTCCCCGCCTGCGCCAAACACCGTTATAATTCTTTGAGGATTTAAATTCTTAATTGCAGCCAAAACATTTTTTAAAGCGTCTTCCGTGTGAGCGTAATCCACGGCGACTTCAAACCCTAAATTTTTAGTATCCACTCTTTCAAGTCTTCCCGGCGCCTGCGTTGAAGCGCTTAAAGCGGCAGCCGTTTTATCAAAAGAATATCCGAGACATACGACGGCAGCCAAAGAAGCAAGCGCATTGTGGACGTTGTGAAGGCCTATATGTTTAATACTTATATTTTGCGTCTGCCCGTTATACAACGCGTCAAATTTGCTGCCGCTTGCCGATATGAAAATATTTTCAGCGTGGAAATCAGACTTATTTTCTGCCGCCGCCGAGTAAGATTTTATTTCGGCATTTAACGACATTTTTGAAAGCCGGATTCCGTAATCGTCGTCAACGTTAATTATAGCAAACTTTGTATTATTTTTTTTGCCGACGCCGAGACTTTTAAACAACGATGCTTTAGCTTGAAAATAATTTTCCATGGTCTTATGAAAATCAAGATGATCTTGCGTTAAATTTGTAAAAACAGCCGTATCAAAATCTATCCCGCCTACGCGCCCTAAACTTAACGCGTGTGAAGAAACTTCCATAGCAAGATGTTTAACGCCGCCGTCGGACATTTCTCTCATCATTTTATAAACGTCTAAAGACTGCGGCGTAGTGTTTGACGCTTCAATAACTTTTCCGCCGTATCTGTAGTTTACAGTTCCGATAACGCCGCATGAAACGCCGAGATTTGCGAGAATGCTTTCAATCATATAAGTTACGGTTGTTTTGCCGTTTGTGCCGGTAATTCCCAGAATCGTTAATTCTCTGTCGGGATAGTTAAAAAATTTTGCGCAAAACAAAGACATAAAACCAAAAACATCGCCGGATTCTATTTGCGCAACTTTAATATCTTTATCGTAAGCATCGCTGACTATAACAACAGCTCCGTTTGCAATAGCGTCGCGGATATATTTTTTCCCGTCCGTTTGATGTCCGGGAAGAGCAAAAAATAAAAATCCTTTTTTTACTTTTCTTGAGTCGTAAGAAACGCCTGAAATTTCAGTTTCGCCGTCGCCGTAAAATTTTTCATTATTTAAAGGCAAAATATCTTTCAGTTTCATTATTTGGCTCTCTTATCATTATTTTTAACGCTTAAATCATCTTTTGGAATATTCAGATATTCCGCCGTTCTTTGCGCAATTTTTGCAAATACCGGCGCAGCAACCGACGCTGCGTAATAATCGCTGCCTTTCGGACTGTCTATAACTACCAAAACGGTTATCTGCGGATTTTCCGCCGGAACGAAACCGCAAAAAGACGCTATGTAATTTTTAGAAGAATATCTTTTTATTGACGGGTCATACTTCTGCGCGGTTCCCGTCTTTCCGGCTGTGGTGTAGCCTCCGGCTTTTGCGGCTTTACCTGTTCCGTTATCCACTACGCTTTTTAAAATTTTTCTTAAATTTGCGGCTGTCTCTTCGGATATTACTCTGCGCACTTCTTTCGGAGCAAATTCAAAATCCTGCTTAACGTCAATTTTATCAATATTTTTAATTAAAATAGGTTTCATAAGAACGCCTCCGTTTGCGATAACGGAGTAAGAATTTACAAGCTGCAAAGCGGTTACGTTAAGACTTTGCCCGAAAGAAATAGACGGCAAAGACAAACCGTCCCATTTTTCTTTATCGCTGAGCAATCCTCTGGCTTCGCCCGGCAAATCTATTCCGCTTAAAGAATTAAATCCGAATTTTCTTATGTATTCGTAAAAAAGCGGCGTGCCGAGCTTTTGCGCTATTTTTACAAGACCTATATTTGACGACTGCTCCATAATCTTTACGGCAGTTGCGCTGCCCGGCAGCTTGTGATCGTCGTTTATGGTATGCTTGTAAATTTTATACTTGCCGTTTTCAAGGTAAAAATTTTCCGCCAAAGTTATTTTACTTTCTTCCAGCGCCGCCGCAATAGCCACTATTTTAAATGTTGACCCGGGCTCAAACCCGTCGCTTATAGCGGCATTTCGCAACTCTCCGACATTTTTTATTTTACCGGAAATATCAAAATCAGGGAAAGAAACCATCGCCAATATTTCGCCGGTTTTAGGATTTTGCACAATACACGCCGCTTTTAAAGCTTTAAATCCGCCGAACGCTTTACGAAGCTCCTGTTCGGCGATAAACTGAACGTTTTTATCTATTGTAAGAGTTACGTCCAATCCTTGAATTTTTTCTTTATCTACAATTTTATCGTTTATAATTCTGCCTTTGCCGTCGCGATATTGTCTTGTGATAACTTTGTCTCCGGACAGATACCCTTCGCAAACCTTTTCAATACCTTCAAGCCCTATTCCGTCGGAATCTGTTACGCCGAGAATATGCGCCAACAATCTGTTTTCAGGATACTGCCGGACGTATTTCCAGTTAAACCCTATGCCCGTAAGTTTTTCATTTCTTATTTTTCTCATGGTTTCGTCGTCTATATTGAAAGCCACGGGAAAATATGCCGTATCGCCAAACTCTTCAATAGCTCTTTGTTTAATTTTAATTCCGTAATTGAGAAGAACTTTTTTTATTTCCGGATAATCTTTAGCGGACTGGGGATCTATAAACAGAGTGTACTTTTTTACGCTTGTGGCAAGAGTTCTCCCTCGGGCGTCAAGAATATCGCCGCGCCTTGGAGCCTCAAGCGTTTCTCTGCGCACCATTTTTTCTACGGTATAATTTATTTCCGAAGATTTAAAAATTTGTATGGAAACAAGTCTTATAAATAAAGCAAAAAAAATGAAAAGGACTGCAGCGGCAATCGCTTTTCTTCTTTTATCGTGTCTGTTTTTTGTATTTATCATTTTAATCTACTTCCACAATTGCAGTTTCATCGGGCTTATACAAATTTTTGTCTTTGGCAATTTTATCAAGTTTTTCAAGAGCGAGAATGGAATTTATTTTAAACATTAAATTTTCATTTTCGGTGCTTACTTTATCAAGCTCGTCGTTTAACTCGTTAACTTTAACGCCCACAATAGGCGCGTAAACCTGCTCCCAAATGTAAACAAACACGCTAAATAATATTATTGCCAAAACCAACAGGAGTTTTTTCATCAAACTCTCTCCGCCGCTCTTATTTTAGCGCTGCGCGAACGAGGATTGCCGCGCATTTCTTCATCCGAAGCAATTACTACTTTCTTTGTGAGAATTTTATAAATTCCGTTTGCGGAATTTTCTTTAAAATTTTTCTTTACTATGGAATCTTCAAGAGAGTGAAAACTTATTATTACTATTCTCCCGCCGAAAGATAAAACTTCGCAAGCATCCGTAAGAAGTCCTTCAAGATTTTCAAGTTCTTTATTTACAAATATTCTAAGCGCCTGAAAAACTTTTGTCGCCGGATTTATTTTTCCTTCCGGACGTTTCACGCTGCGAATTATGTCCTGAAGCTCCAACGCCGTATTTATTACTCCGCGTTTTCTTCTTTCGTAAATAGCCTGCGCAATTTGTCTTGAGCGGTATTCCTGCCCGTATCGGTAAAAAATATCGGCAAGTTCGTCTTGTGAAAAAGAGTTTATTACTTCTTTAGCCGTCAGAGGATTGCTGACGTCCATTCTCATATCCAAAACTTTAGAGTTGAAAGAAAAACCTCTGTCCATATCGTCAAACTGTTTTGACGACACGCCGACGTCCGCTAAAATACCGTCAACCTTTTTAACGTTTATCGCCGCAAGCGCAGCTTTTATATTTTTAAAATTATCTTTTATAAAAGTAAGCCTTCCGTCAAATAATTTTTGAGTTTCCTGAAATCTGGCAAAAGCGTCGCTGTCCCAGTCAAAAGCTATAATTTTTATATTTTTATGTTTTTTGAGCAAATATAAACTGTGCCCGCCGCCGCCGAAAGTACAGTCCACATACAGACCGTTTTCGTTGTTTACAAGATATTGCGACGACTCTGAAGGCATAACGGATATATGATACATTTTATTTAAAAACCAGCATTTTCACGGCGACAACTATCATAAGCACCGCAAAAATTTTCTTCAACGCGTGCTCGGGAATAGACGTAGCAAAATGCGCGCCGATAAGCCCGCCGATTATAAAACCTATGCCTATAAGCGCCGCCACCGTAAGATTCACGTGCCCTTTTTTGTAATAAACAAACATTGAAACAAAGCTTAACATTATTATGGCAAGAGAAGTCCCCTGCGCCTGATGCTGACCCATATGCAAAAAAATAACCATAAGAGGAATTAGAACAATCCCTCCGCCTACGCCCATAAGACCGCTTAAAATTCCACCGGCAACGCCGATGGCTATGCAAGTTATTATTTCCATAATTTTAAATTAAGTTGAAATTATTGTTTTTAAGGGCGGACTATACACCGAATTCTGTTCCCTTGCGGGTGCAATCATTTCTCTGCCGTTAAAATCGCTTTTAACGGTCAAGCGGCGAAACTTCCGCCTTGCTTTCCGGTAAGGATTTAGCCGTTTCACCTTTTACGTTTCCGTAAAAGCTTATCCCGAAGGATACCATCTCATTTCTGAGAGTGGCGTCTCTGCTCGCACCTTTAGGCTTGCGCCCTGCAGGAATTGCCTGCTACCGTTTTTGCCGTAAGGTTTGCCAAAGCCTCTCTTACGACAGTAAAGTCCGGACTTTCCTCTTTGCAAAAACATAAAGCAAAGCGATTGCGCGTCCGCCCCATAAAAACAACAATTGAAAATTGAGAATTTAGAATTGAGAATTAACGACAGCTGCAAACGGCAACTGCCGCTGTTAATTTATTTTTTAAAAAGTATTCTTGAACAATTGTCGCAGTAAACTATTTCAGTGCTCTTTTGCGCTTGATTTACAAGCTGCGGTCTTAACGTCATGCTGCAGCCGCCGCAACTGTCGGCTTCAACAAGAGCTATTCCCATTCCGTCGCGGCCTTCGCAGATTCTCTCATACTGGTCTAAAATATTTTTGCTTACTCCGGCTTTGCGCCGGTCGCGTTCTGTTTTAAAAGTTTCTACGGCTTCTTCCTGTTCTTTTGCGGAAGCGTTTATTTTAAAAATTTCTTCGCTTATTTTTTGTTCAAACTCTTTGAGCGCCGCTTCCGCAGATTTTACTACAACGGCTTCCGCGTCTATTTTTGTAAGCAATTCCAAAACTTCATCTTCAATAATGCTTATGTCGGCTTTTTCTTTTTCTATTGCTAAAAGAAGCGTTTTGTAAATATCATTGGATTTTGCCGAATTAAGTTCGGAAGAATGTTTGCCTATAGCTTTTTCTTTTGAATCAAGCAAAGCTTCTTTTTCTTTTTTCGCGGAATTTAACGCAACAAAATTTTTCTTTTGAACTTCCGTTTCGGCTTTTTTAGCGTCAAGCTCTTTCTTTTTTAACGCCGCAAGATGAGGCGCATTCCGAATTATTTCTTTAGCTTTGACAATTTTAATATCATAATCTTGAACAAGACATAACGTCTCTAAATCCTGTCTTAAATTTTCCATGAACACTCCTATATTTAAATCAACAAAAACTAAAAAATAAGTTTTTGCGAAAGATTTTGCGATTAGACGAAACCTAAATGACAAGCGCTGCAATGAAGTATAATCACAAAAGCCGAGGCAAAAATGGGTATGGTAGGGTTTGAACCTACGACCACTCGCGTGTGAGGCGAGTGCTCTTCCGCTGAGCTACATACCCTCATTTTGTTTCTTGAATTATAGCAAGTTTTTATACTATGGGGCAAATAAAAAAACCCTTGATTTCTCAAGAGTTTCGTTAACAGCAAATTAAGTTTTAATTTGGGCCTGGTAGGACTTGAACCTACGACCATTCGATTATGAGTCGAGTGCTCTAACCAACTGAGCTACAGGCCCGTATAACAACAATTGAAAGCAACGGAAAAGATTATACTTAAAAATAGAAAGTTAGTCAAACTATAACAAATGCTGTGCGGCATAACGACAAAGCTTGCCGCGTCGCAGGAACAAAGTCCCGAAGACGCGGCGGCTTTTTCATTTTTGTTATTCAACAACAATTTCTGTTCTTCTGTTGTTGGCTCTTCCTTTTTTTGTTTTGTTGGTATCAACCGGGTTCTTTGACGAATGTCCTACTATTTCCATTTTCTCTTTTGGTATTCCGTTGTTTGCCAGCTCATTATATACGCTCTGCGCTCTTCTTTCGGACAGCGGCTGATTTACTTTCTCATTTCCCGTGCTGTCTGTGTGTCCTTCTATTACTACTTTGTTATACTCGTGCTGTTTTATGTAATCTGCGTGCTCTTTTATGCTGCTTACGTGGTTAGTCTTCAACAAATGTTTGTTTGTGTCAAAGTTTGCTATTTGCGCTCTGTAAGGCTGTATTTGTTTATTCGCAGGCTTCGCCTGTTCTTCTATTTCCGATTTTGGTTGTTGTTCTACTACCACCGGCGCGGGGACGGGCGCTGGTTTTTCTTTGTGCGTTATGCCGCAGAAGTTGTATCTTAAGCCGGCGTTTCCGTAGAGGTTTGTGAACTTTTCGGCTGTGTGGGCGTTGGCGTTTATGAAGAATTTTAGGCCTTCGGTTATTCTCACGCTTCCGCCTAATGTTGCTCCTAATATCAACCCGTTTTCTTCGTAGCCTCGGCTTAAGAACTTCACATCCGTTCCTTCAAATACGCTTTCTATTTCGTATTTCTTTCCTGTTAATAAGTATTTTCCTTCCAAGTTTACATATCCTGCCCATGTCTTATCGTCGTAGTTTACTCCCGCTCCTAACCTTGCGGTTGTTCTTAAATAGTTGCCTGCTTCTACTTTTAGATTTAGTTCGCTTGCTCCGGTTTCTGTGAAGCCGTCGTAGCTCACGTTCTTTAATTCTGCTCCTGCGTATGGTCTGAAGTTTGTGTTGTTTCCTATTTTGTATTTCAATGCGCCTTCTACGTCCGCTCCTAACGTTAATCCGTCAAACTTTCCGCTTGCCGTTCTGTCGGCTGCAAATCCGTTCAGCTTTATTGCTCTTGTTGTTTCGTAGCTGTCTTTACTTCCGCTTATCATTGCTTTTATTTCGTAGCTTTCTTCTATATATCCGCCGTAGAAGCCTAATCCCATTTTATTTAGCGTTGCTTTGCTTTCCTGCTGGGTTATGCTGTGGTCTTTATAATTTACATATATTCCCAACATCGTTTTGTTTATGCTGCTCATGCTTCCAAAGTATATGTCAAACCCTGCCATTACCCCGTATCGGTTATCTTTGTATTCGCCAAGGCTGTTTTCATCGCCGCCTAACTTTGTGTTTCCTCCCGTTACTTGCGCCCATATTGCGCTGTTTGTGTGTTCCCTTCTGCTGTGGTTTTTTATTCTGTCATACAGCTCGTTATTGTCGCTGTCTTGCGCTGCGCTTTCTATTACGTTTGTTATGAAATACGGCGATATTTCCGACAATATGCTCTTTTTTTCTTCGTTTGTATATGCGCCGCTGTTCCACAGGTTGCTTATAAACTGATGCACCGCTACTGTGTTATCTACCGACAACTTGTCAAACGCTTTTGCTACTTCCGTTTGGTTAAACGTTGCGTTACCAATACTTTCAAAATTTGAATTATACACGCCTCTCAGCCACAATCTTATTACTTCCGACGATGTAAACTGTTCGTAATATATTTTGCTTTGCAGGTTTGTTAATCCGTTTGTTACTATTTGCGAGCTTGTGAACGCTCCGTATATTTGGTTTACCGTTGATATTATTAAATCGTAATACGTATCGTTATTGTAGTTGCCCGTTTCTACTTTCAACGTTAAGTCACCGCCTATTGTGGCGCTGTCGGCAAACACTTGGTCGCTTGTTCCATTTTCAAACACGTCCATCAACATTTGCGTGTCGCTTTCAAACGTTTTGACATTTACTGTGTTTAAGTAGCTGCCGTCAAAGTCTATGTCGTCGGTCATGTTAAATATTGTGTTATTTAACATTAAACTGTTTCCTTTGTAGCTTGCTGCTCCTAACAATTCTACTTTTCCCGCTGTCGCTGTGAAGCTGCCCCAGACTTCGTTATCCCCGCCAAGCAAGAGCGTTCCTGTTCCGGTTTTGTTTACTGCTACTCCCGTGCCGGCTGTGTTGCTTAATATTCCTCCTGCTATACTTATTGTGTTGGTTCCGGAGGTTATTAAATTTAGTCGGCTATTGTTGTCCGCGTATATGTCGTTTGGCGTTCCGGCGGCTTTGTTGCCGCTAAATATTATATCGCCGTTTGCGGCTTCTATTGTTACTGTGCTGCCGCCTGTTACGTAAACCGCTGCCCCATTTGTTGTTGCTTCATTTCCTGTAAAACTTCCACGACCCGACAATGTTATGTTTGAATTGTTGCTTGCGTAAACTGCTCCGCCAAGCAACGATTTATTATTCATGAACGTCATCACTGCGTTCTTTATTGTTAGTATTGTGTCGTCGGCAAATATTGCTCCGCCGTTTCCGCTCAACGCTTCGTTTCCGGTGAAATCTACGTTTGCTCCGTCAAAGACTAAATCGTCCACTGCGTAGATTGCTCCTCCGCTTCCCGTTAACGCTTTGTTGTTTGTAAACGTTGCGTTTCCGTTAAACGCTATATCCGCCAAGTTGCTGTTTATTGCTCCTCCGTTTATTTGCGCTTCATTGTATTCAAATATTACGCCGTTATTAAACGTTATTGTGCTTCCTGCTCCTGCGTATAGCGCTCCTCCGCTTCCTGCTGTTGTTTTGTTGCTTGTTATATTTATATTCCCGACTGCGTTTATTATTGCGCCTAACGCCGCTATTGCTCCTCCGTTTCCTGCCGCTTCGTTATTTGTTATTACTACGCTTGACATGTTTACTTTTCCCGCGCTTAACCATATTGCCCCTCCTGCTCCGTTGGCTTGGTTATTCCTTATTATTACATTCTGTATTGTTGCCGTTGACGCTGCGTCTAACATTCTTAATACTGATCCGTTTGTGTCTGTTCTTCCTATTGTTGGGTCGCTTGCGTAATCGCCGTTGGCTTGCGCGTTTTCTATTGCTAAATCTTGCAATGTGAAGTTTACGTTTGTGTTATTTTCTATATTAAAGAATGTTCCTCTTCCCGTTGTTGTGTTTGTGCTCCAATACAGCGTTCCAGACAATATGCTCTTTGTTGCGTCATTATCGTATCCTGCTACCGTAAACGTTCCGCTGCTCATTTTGTGCAGGCTGTTTCCTGCCTGATATACTACTGCCGTGCCCGTTAACAGCGAATACAAAAATGCTCTTTGATCATTTTTTACGTTCATGCTGTCTAACGAATATTCGTTCGCCGCCGCGCTTGCCGTTAACACTATATAATGATAATCATCCGTCGCTACTTTTACTACGTATTCATACGCGCTTGTCGCTATGTTTTCGCTTTCGCCGCCGTTGAACTCTATTCCGTCTAACACTTCTATTCTATGCTCTACGTTTAACCCCGCGTCTTTGTCGTCGCGAATTCTCACTAATCCTAAATCTAACGTTCCTGTTGAACTTATTGCTTTTAACATATCGCTTTGCGCAACGCCAGAACTAAATATTACTGCGAAATTTAACGCCTCGTTTGTTACCTGCAGGCTGCCGAATGTGAATGTCATTGTTGTTAACAGCGGCACATCGCTCATTAAGTCTATTACGCCGTTGTTAAACTTATATGTTGTGCCTCCTGCAAAGTCCGTTGACTGCAGCACCACATACGAATTATTAAACGTTACCGTATTAATTTGTCCGTTGTCTATTTTGTTTGTCAAATTATAATTTGCAAGCAACGGCACAAGGCTTGTGTCCCTGTCAAACACCGCGTTTGCTCCGCTTGCCGTAAACTTTATATTGCTGCCTACGTTTCCGCTTGACAGGCTGGTTGCGTAGTGGTTTAACTCGCCGTTGCTGCTTAAGTTTACATCGTAATATACTCCGTCGGCTGAATATACTTCTAACAGGCTGTTGCTTATTGTATTTGTTCCTGCAAACATTTTCCCTGCCGACGTTACCGTTGTTGTTCCCGCTTCTTGCGTGAAGTTGCCGTTGAATGCGCTGTTGTCGCCGGTTAATGTCAACGTTCCTGTTGACGACAGCTCTTTATTTATGTAGCCGTTTCCTATTACGCTGCCTGCAAATGCTAAATCTGCGTCGGTTGTTATTTCTAACGTGCCCGTGGAATTCCACAAGCCTATTGTTCCTCCGCTTATGCTTGAGCCTGTTGAAAGTTCTACTACCCCGCCTGTTATTGACGACACGCCTGCGAAGTAGCTGCCGGTTACATACGTTTTTCCTGCCGTTTGTTTGAACAAGCCTACGTATCCGCTGTTGTTGCCTGTTATGTTTAGTATTCCTGTTCCTGTTTTTGTTGTTGAGCCGGCTCCGGTTAGGAAATTATTTCCAAATGTTAAGTCGCCGTTTGTTGTTATTTCCAAACTTCCGGCTGCTGCTAACGCTACTTTTGTATTTGCCGATATTGCTGTGCCGGTTGCAAATATTAATTTTCCGCCGTTAATATTACTTTGTCCGTTGAAGTAGTTACTGCTTACTATTACGCTTCCTGCGCTTTGCGTGAATAGTCCTGTGTATCCGCTGTTGTTGCCTGTTATGTTTAGTATTCCCGTTCCCGTTTTTGTTGTTGAGCCTGCTCCGGTTAAGAAATTATTTCCAAATGTCAGGGTGCCGTTTGTTGTGATGTCTAAACTTCCGGCTGCTGCAAGCGCCACTTTTGTATTATTTGCCGATACTGACGTGCCGGTTGCAAATACTAATTTTCCGCCGTTGATGTTGCTTTGTCCGCTGAAGTAGTTACTGCTTACTATTACGCTTCCTGCGCTTTGTTGTGTAAATGTTCCCGTGTATCCGCTATTGTTGCCTGTTATGTTTAGTATGCCTGTTCCTGTTTTTGTTGTTGAGCCTGCTCCGGTTAAGAAATTATTTCCAAATGTTAAATCGCCGTTTGTTGTTATTTCCAAACTTCCGGCTGCTGCTAACGCTACTTTTGTATTTGCCGATACTGCTGTGCCGGTTGCAAATATTAATTTTCCGCCGTTGATGTTGCTTTGTCCGTTGAAGTAGCTGCTGCTTACTATTACGCTTCCTGCGCTTTGTTGTGTAAATGTTCCCGTGTATCCGCTATTGTTGCCTGTTATGTTTAGTATTCCCGTTCCCGTTTTTGTTGTTGAGCCTGTTCCGGTTAGGAAATTATTTCCAAATGTTAAGTCGCCGTTTGTTGTTATTTCTAAACTTCCTGCCGCTGCTAACGCCACTTTTGTATTTGCCGATACTGCTGTGCCTGTTGCAAATATTAATTTTCCGCCGTTGATGTTGCTTTGTCCGTTGAAGTAGTTGCTGCTTACTATTACGTTTCCTGCGCTTTGCGTGAATACTCCTGTGTATCCGCTATTGTCGCCCGTTATGTTTAGTATTCCTGTTCCTGTTTTTGTTGTTGAGCCTGTTCCGGTTAGGAAATTATTTCCAAATGTTAAATCGCCGTTTGTTGTTATTTCTAAACTTCCTGCCGCTGCTAATGTTACTTTTGTGTTTGCCGATATTGCTGTGCCTGTTGCAAATACTAATTTTCCGCCGTTGATGTTGCTTTGTCCGTTGAAGTAGTTGCTGCTTACTATTACGCTTCCTGTGCTTTGTGTAAATGTTCCCGTGTATCCGCTGTTGTTGCCTGTTATGTTTAGTATTCCCGTTCCTGTTTTTGTTGTTGAGCCGGCTCCGGTTAAGAAATTATTTCCAAATGTTAAATCGCCGTTTGTTGTTATTTCCAAACTTCCGGCTGCTGCCAGCGCCACTTTTGTATTTGCCGATATTGCCGTGCCGGTTGCAAATATTAATTTTCCGCCGTTAATATTACTTTGTCCGTTGAAGTAGCCGCTGCTTACTATTACTCTTCCGGCGCTTTGCGTAAATAAGCCTGTGAAATTGCTGTTGTTGCCGCTTAATGTCAACGCGCCTGTTGATGCCGACGTTTTATTTATGTTTCCGTTGCCTATTACGTTGCCTGCAAATGTTAAATTTCCATTGCTTGTTACGTTCATTGTTGACTGCCACAGCTGTATGCTTCCTGTGCTTAGGCTTGTTCCGTTTGCTAATTCTATTACGCTTGTCGTTATGCTGCTTGTTCCTGTGAAGTATGCTCCGCTTACCACTGTTGTTCCTGCGCTTTGTTTGAACAAGCCTGTGTAGCCGCTGTTGTCGCCTGCCATCAGCATTTGCCCTGCGCTGGTTTTTGTTATTGTTGATGTTGCCGTTCCCGCTATTCCGCTGCTTATTGTTATGTCCCCTGTTCCTGTGATGTTTATTAATCCTGTATTATATATGTCATTTCCCAAGCCGCCTGCTTTGTTGCCTTTAAATACTATTGCGCCCCCGCTTAAATCTAAAACCAATAACCCCTCGTTGTATATTGCTCCGCCGTTTCCCGTTACCGCTTCATTACCTTCAAACAGCGCTTTGCTTGCTATGGACATTGTCGCTCCTGACGATGTAATCCATATCGCTCCGCCGCCAGCTACTTGCGCTTTGTTATATTTGAATTCAACTTCACTGCCGTTAAATATTACGCTGCTGTAAGCTACACCAAGCGGATTATAATAATTTTGCGATATTGCTCCTCCTAAATTTGCCGTATTACTTGCAAAAATTACCTTGCTATTATTAAATATTGCTTCCCCTCCGCTATTTAATACCACCGCTCCGCCATTTGTTTGCGCCTTATTATTTGTAAAACTTACTGCGCTGTTGTTAAATATTAACTTTGAATCTCTCAATATATACACTGCTCCCGCTTGCGTACCGCCGGCGATATTTGCGTCAAATACTACTTCCGTATTGTTGTTAAATGTTACCGTTGAATTGTTAAGTATTCTCATCGCTCCTGCTTCATACCCCGTGCTTTTGTTAACGCTAAATATTACTTTTGCCCCTGAAAACAATAGCGTGCTGTTTAAATCAACATCTATCGCTCCGCCTGCGCCCCCGCTTTGATTACTTGATATTTCTACATCCCCATTAAATGCTAAATGCTTGTTGTTACCGATATTTAAAAAACCGTTTCTGTTTACCGCTGTATTCCCTATCGCTCTAACATTTATGCTGCTTGTTGAATTCTCAGAAAACAGCGGCTCTATATCCACCATATTTACGCCGCCGGTGCCTGCATTATAGTTATACATAAAATCCACTTCGTCCGGATTCCACACCAACGCTGCCGTTGAATTTATAAATTTAAACTGTCCTACATGACTGGAAAAAATTACCGTTCCGCCGGTAAAACTTATTTTTGCTCCATTTGTCGCATCTACATACACCATAGCTTTTTCCGCTCCGGTGGAAGTGTTCTTTGAAAAAGTTGTTGTACTATTTGCAATTATTAACATATCAGGCAAGAAACTTCCTCCAAGAAATATTGCTCCTCCTGCAGTTGCCGTATTGCTTGAAAACATTAATTGACTGTCGCTAATAATCATATTATCAGCTAAGTCAAAAGCTCCAATTCCGCCGCCGACATTTGCCGCTTTGTTATTTACAAAGTTTAACACACTGTTTTTTACACTTACACTTGATCTCCATGTATCCCAAGTGCTATTGTATGAAGATTCATTATTTATAAAATTCATTGTGCTGTCTGTAATTGTCATTGCACTACTTGATATAAATAACCCTGAAGCGATATAAGCTTCATTACCATAATACAAAATGACGCTGCTGCTAACATTAAGGGTTGAATTATAGTCTATCATTAAGGTACCGTAGCGATTACCGGAAACTATATTATTTGCAAATGTTATACTGCTGCCAATGAAATTTACGCTGCTGTCATAGGCATATATTGCTCCGCCATCTCCATTGCTGCGCAAATTGTTACTAAAATTCACTTCGCTGTTTGTAAAACTAAGCGTAGAATTTGTAAGAGTAAAATTGTTGTTTACCGTTGTATTATTTGTCCATGTGAACGTTGCGTTGGCTACTGCAACAAAACTGTTTTGCGGAAGATTAAAATATCCTAAATTATTAAATTCATTTACCCCGCCTAAATACCAATTTGCCGCGCTTGTCCACGCCACTGTGCTGCCTGCAACCGCCACAAGCCCGCTTTCCATTTTTATTGCTCTGCCGCCGCTTGCGGACATACGCAACGTTGCGCTGCTGCCGGTCATATATATATCATTCAATATTCCGTTTGCTGTGTTTGACGTAAATCTTATATCGCCGGCTCCTGTCGCATTTAATGTTAATAACCCTGTATTGTATATTGCTCCGCCGTTTATTCCCGCTTTGTTGCCGATATATTCTACCTTGCTGTTTGTAAATGTAATACCGGCGCTGCTGTAGGCATTATATATAGCGCCTCCAAAAGTAGCCACTGTATTGCTTGTAAAACTTATATAGCTATTATTAAATACCGCACTTGCATTAGTATCTAAATTTAATGCGCCAGCAAAGTCAGCCTGATTATTTACATATTCCATTGTGCTGTTGTTAACCGAAAGAAATCCATATAGACCCATTGAGAATACTCCGCCATGATCTCCTGCCACATTACTACTTGCAACTACATTACTATTGCTAAAACTTATAGTTGAGTGTTGAACAAGCTGTGACACTCCTCCATTAACTACTGTTTTATTATTCTCAAATTTTACTTCTTCATTTATAAACTGTAGCATGCTACCTGTGTAAAGAAACAGAGCGCCGCCTCTGCTATTGGCGGTATTACCTTTAAATTCTACTGCCCCAGATGAGAAAGTAACCCGCGAACCATTTTTAATATACAATGCTCCGCCTTCTGCTCCATCTGATGATAATGAGGCATTATCAATAAACTTTACATTTGAATTTGCAAATACTACAGTAGCGGTAGTAACTACAGCCATTGCGCTGCCATAACCGCCAGATGTATTACTTGTAAACGCTAATGTACTGTCAATAAAATTTGCTGTTGTGTTTACTATCAGCGATGCTCCGCCTATCCCACCAGTAGTATTACTTGAAAATATCATTTGGCTTGCTATTACATCTATTTTAGTATAATAAATCCCTGCGCCTCCTGCTTGTTGTAAATCTGCCCTGTTGCGCGTGAAGTTTAGCAGGCTATTTTTAATAATTACATTTGAAGCATTTACGTCTAAACCTCCGTCATTTAAGGAAGTCGTATTATTTATAAAATTTATTGTGCTGCCCGCAACTGTCATTGTAGTTCTGATAACGCTTAGCCCGCCGCCATATTTAGCTTGGTTACTTGAAAATAAAACCATGCTGCCGGTAAAGTTTAAATTTGATGCATCAGTGCGTACGGCTCCGCCGTTAATATTTGTGGCAGTATTATTTAAAAATTGCACATTACTGTTTATGAACGTGATGCTACTGTTATTATAGCCGTAAATTGCTCCTCCATAGGAGCTTTCCGCTTTGTTATTTATAAAAGTTATCGTACTTAATGAAACTGAGAGCATTGAACCCTCAAGATATATTGCCCCGCCGCTTTGCGCTGCTGTATTGCTGCTGATATTGGCATTACTGTTTGTAAATGTAACTGTACTGCCGAACACACCCATTGCTGCGCCATACAACGTAGATGTGCTTACAAAGTTTCGCATTGTAATATTATTTGTAAATGCAATATTTCTTGATAAGCCAAGCCTAAACCCTGTAAAACCGTTTCCATTAAGAGTAGCATTGTTTCCATCAATATTTTTTATACCGGTACCTGTAGTCCCATAATCTGCGGCAGAGAGAATAGTTCCATTTAATCTTATATTTTGCGCGCTGTTTTGCATAATAAGGGCATTTAAATATGTAAAACTTGAAACGTTTGTTTGAGCGTTCGCTTTTAATGTAAACAACAGCACAAGCAATGGAATGAGCAACAAAAATAGTTTTTTCATTTTTTCCTCTCTGTTTTGTTTGGTATTTTATTTAACTGTAAAGAAATATAAAAAAACCCCGCAATGTATTTAGGGTTACGAGGGTTTGAATTACAGGTATATTGATAATTTGGAATACAATTAGGAATTAGAAATGAGGAGTTTGGAATTAACGGCAAAGACAACAACGAAAATACCCCGTCAAGGTTGTTGACCTTGCCACCCCTTTTGCAAAAGGGGAATTTAACGGCGGCGCTCGCATTTTGTGCTTGTTGGTAGCTTATGTTTTTTATTTGTTGCACTCTCGCACTCTTTTTGTAAAAGGGGAATTTAACGGCGGCGCTCACGTTTTGTGCTTGTTGGTAGCTTATGTTTTTTATTTGTTGCGCACTCGCACTCTTTTTGCAAAAGGGAAATTTAACGGCGGCGCTCACGTTTTGTGCTTGCTGGTAGCTTATGTTTTTTATTTGTTGCGCACTCGCACTCTTTTTGCAAAAGGGGAATTTAACGGCGGCGTTCGCATTTTGCGCTTGCTGGTGGTTTGTGCTTCTTATTTGTTGCACTCTCGCCCTCTTTTTAAAGAAAATTAACTTTTACTGCGTTTAATTATTTTCAAACGAAAAAAACCCGCTCGGTTAATTAAATAACCAAGCAGGTTTTAAATAAAATATATTGTTTACTTCGCTCTTTATAACAAACGTTAATATGCGAAGAGTATCTGTCTGTCTGTCTGTCTGTCTGTCTGTCTGTCTGTCTGTCTGTCTGTCTGTCTGTCTGTCTGTCTGTCTGTCTGTCTGTCTGTCTGTCTGTCCGTCTGTCTGTCTGTCTGTCTGTCTGTCTGTCTGTCTGTCTGTCTGTCTGTCTGTCTGTCTGTCTGTCTGTCTGTCTGTCTGTCTGTCTGTCTGTCTGTCTGTCTGTCTGTCTGTCTGTCTGTCTGTCTGTCTGTCTGCCGGCAGGCAGACAAACACGTTTGTGCAAATTATATTAGAAGAAAAATAGTAGCCGTCGCTTTTATAATTCATATTGTTGATTGGTATTATACAACATTTTATTAAAAATTTGAATACCCGTTTTGCCATTGCAATGAAAACCGAAATCTATTGCTACTGCCTTACTTACCTTCTTATCTTCCAAACTTCCTGCCGTATATCTCTGTTATTATTTTGAAATTCTTACGAGATATTCGCTATATTGCGACGGAAGCTCTTTTGCAAGGTTCAGCAGCTGCTGTTTTGTTATGTATCCTTTTTTATATGCAATTTCCTCAATGGAAGAAATCATTACGCCTTGTCTTTCTTCAAGCGTTTTTATAAACAGCGATGAGTCAAGAAGAGATTCGTATGTGCCTGCGTCAAGCCAGCTGTAACCTCTGCCGAGCATTTCAACATTTAATTTTCTTTTTTTAAGATATACGGCGTTAACGTCGGTTATTTCAAGTTCGCCGCGTTTTGAAGGTTTTATATTTTTTGCAATTTTTACCACGGCGTTATCGTAAAAATATAATCCCGTAACAGCCCAGTTTGATTTAGGATTTTTCGGTTTCTCTTCTATGGAAAGAGCTTTTCCCGCTTTACCCATTTCCACTATTCCGTAACGATGCGGATCTTTTACATAATATCCGAAAACGGTTGCGCCGTCTTTTTTACGCGCCGCTTTTTGTAACACGTCGGACAATCCGTGTCCGTAAAAAATATTATCGCCCAAAACAAGCGCTACGTTATCTTTACCTATAAATTTTTCGCCTATTAAAAACGCTTCAGCTATGCCGTTGGGCTGTTCCTGAAGAGCGTATTCTATGTTTAATCCGTATTTTTTTCCGTCGGAAAATAATTTTTTAAGGCTGATAAGCGTTTGCGCATTTGAAATTATAAGAATATCTTTTATTCCCGAAAGCATTAAAACAGAAAGAGGATAATACACTAACGGCTTGTTATAAACAGGCAAAAGCTGCTTGCTTACGGCTTTTGTTATTGGGTAAAGTCTTGTAGCTTTTCCGCCGGCTAAAATAATTCCTTTAGTTTTCATTTGAAACCTCATGATGTAAGATGTTTGCGCTATATTCTATCAAATTTATTCCCGTTCGGTAACGTAAGGCACCAAATGCGCGCCCCACCCTCCGGCTTTTGCGTTGTCGTATGCGTCTATGGGGTTGTCTTGTTTAACATTCATTATTCTTTTCGCGGCAATACACACGTCCACAAAAGCAACTGCGGCAGCAACAATTATAGGCGCTTCAGGACCAAGAATTGCTGAAAATTTTATACTTCTTAACCCTGCAATATTAAGCAGGGTAAGCTGTTCTAAAAATGCAGCTTCATTTAGCGCGGAAGTAGCAAGAGTATTACCTGTATAAGTAGTTTCTGTTTTAGGGAACAAAGAACCTTTTGTGTTATAAGGAGCCGCCGCTGAATAAACTATTATTTCAGGATATTTGATATTTAATAATCTTGCAAATAACGGAGTATTATTTGAATTAGGTTTTTTTCTTAACGTAACCTTTATTTTTTGTTTATATAAATCTTCATCTTCAACAAACCAAGAATATTGGCTTTGATCATATTCAGATTCAAAAACAGTATGAAAATGCAAAGTAGAACTTATATAAGCGCAAGCATTTAAAGTTTTATAATATTTTATGCCTTTACTGTTGCGTTTTATGCCCATATTAGCAAGCAGCGGCGAAGTTACTATATTATACTTGTTTGAAAAATTTTCAGCCATTATGCCGGCATGATACGCTTTATGAGATATTATAGCTATATCCTGCAGACCTGAAAGAACGTCAACGGTTTTTTTGATAGCGCTTACCGTGTTATCTTTTTTTCCGCCAAGAGTATTATGTTTGAAATCGGAAAGAGGGTGTTCTCTGCCTAATGCCATAGCTACATCCGGAAATCCGCCGATATGATCTGTGGAATACGATGGAAATTGAATACCAAGGGATTCCATTCCGAGAGATAAAACAACGCCTATAAGATAATTCATGCTTCCTACAAAATTGTAAGTTCTCGCTTTATGCGTGGCAATATTTAACGCAATGCTGTCAGCTTCATTTTGCATTACCATTCTGTCGCGGATAAGTTTTGCAATGTTTAGCATCATAGCCCAGCTTATTACAAGAATCATTGTAAATATTAAAAAATAATATAAAGTTTGTCCGCGATTATTATTCAAAATTTTGCGCTCCGGGGTAAGCTTTATTATAATACGCAGCGTCCGGCGACGGAACCATTCTGCTGCGCGCAGAAGCATATCTTTTTGAACCGCTGAAAAAACGATCTTTTACAGACACCGTTTTTGCAACGATAGAGCCGAACATAATTCTTGTAAAATAGTAAATTTTTGTTGTGTGAGAACGAATGCGGTGTCCGGAATAATCTTTTGCGTTGTGTCCGGAATCCTTATTTACGTATATTTTTACAGACTCTCCGGTTTCGTCTTCCCCGTCGTCAGCATCTTCATCTCCGTCACCGGCATCTTCATCTCTGTCAGAGCTTTGAAAATACGGCTTTACGGTATTTATATCCGAATAAACAAACTTTGACGGATTACCTCCGCTCTTTCCCGCTTTTGAAAGAGGATAAAAAAACATCATATAGTTTTCCACTCTCTCTTTGGCTTCTTTTGCTTTTTCATTATTTGCAACGCCTGCAGTCCCTTTTGTAACCGCCGCCGAACGCATTGCCACAAAAGCGGCTTCGTTTGCAGTCATGTCGTCAACAATCATAATGCAAAGCTGCAAAAAGCAAAACATTATTACGGTTGTAAAAACAACCGTAAAAAGCGCTTCTATCATAGATTGTCCGCTATTATTTTTCATTTTACGTAAGAAGTATATTTATTGTCGGACACAACATTTACCGCCGCAGCGGCAACGCCGGATTTTGCGGCTGTTTTGTCGTAACGCGTTTTCCAAAAACTTTTATATAAAGCAAAAACGCCCGTCGTGGCAATAAGCAGCACGACAAAAACCAACATAAATTCGGTTAAAGTTTGTCCTTTATTATTCATTGCTGTATTATTTTTGTAGTCACAAAAATTAAAACGTTTGTTTTTGTTTCGTAATGTTTTGTATAGCTAAACAAAGCGCCCAAAATAGGTATGTCGCACAAAAGAGGTATGCCCTCAACGGTATTTCCTTTTGTGGTTTCAATAAGCCCTGCAAGAACCATTGTTTCGCCGTCTTTAATCTGCAGGTTAGACGACGCTTTCCTTTTTGCCACCGACGGATAACCCGCCACGGGAGCATTGTAATCAAGTCTTGAAAGCTCCGTTTCAAGTTTAATATCTATTTTATTGTCTTTTACAACGGGAGTTATAGACATCATTATCCCGTATTCTTTCCACTCTATTTGAGATGTGCCGATAGCCGTTGCCACTACCGGAAATTCCCCGCCTACCATAAACTTGGCGGTGGTTCCGGATTTAGTTACAAGCTTCGGCTTTGATAAAACTTTCGCTGCGCCGTTTGCTTCAAGGGCTTTCAAAGTTGCGGAGAATTCAGTCACTCGTTGCCAAGCGCCGGATTCTATTATGGAAGGTATAGACGTTTCAACGGCAGTTATTGCGTCCGGAAATTTTACGCCTAATTCTAAAGATTTGTTTTCGTTTATTTCCGTAATCTCTACGGAAATCTCTACCATTTGTTCGCAGTATCCCAAAGTTGAAAAAAATAAAATGGCGAGTGCAAGAAATTTTTTCATTTTGCGCTCTCTTATATTATTTTTTACGTTTGTAAAAAGGTTTCGCTACTTCTTTTATCTTCCTCCTGTTAGAGTGAATTTCCGCTTCTAAATTATCCGTATTTGCCGACGCGTTTACAAGAGCCATGCCTATGGCTTTTTTTAACGTAGGAGAAAAGGTTCCGCTTGTAACATATCCTGCGTTTTTTTCGCCGGCATATATTATATTTGCATTTCTTGCTATTGCCGACAAACACTCAAAAGCTATAGATTTTCTTTTGGGGTTATCTTTAATTTTTATTAAAGCGGCTTTCCCTATAAAATTATTATCCCAATTAATTGTATTATGAAATCCGGCTTCTATGGGGTTAATATTTTCGTCTATCTCGTGACCGTGCAAAGGCATGCACGCTTCAAGACGAAGAGTGTCGCGACAGCCGAGCCCGCAAGGTTTTACATTAAGTTCTATAAGTTTATTCCACAACTGCGCCGCATGATGCGACGAAATAAAAATTTCAAAACCGTCTTCGCCTGTGTAACCGGTTCTTGCTATGCGTGAAAATTTCGCGTTTATATTTTTTAATTTCAAATCTGAAACCGTAAAATATTTCATGTTTTTAATATCGGTTTCGCAAATGCCTTGCAAAATTTCTAAAGATTTAGGACCTTGTATTGCAAGCA
The DNA here is from genome assembly GCF_001027545.1 of Endomicrobium proavitum. Classification (NCBI taxonomy): domain Bacteria; kingdom Pseudomonadati; phylum Elusimicrobiota; class Endomicrobiia; order Endomicrobiales; family Endomicrobiaceae; genus Endomicrobium; species Endomicrobium proavitum. Next base: position 363,275 of record NZ_CP009498.1, on the reverse strand, counting down.
GCGCAATTTCTGACGAAATATTTTTTAGTTCAACGCCGCCGGGCTTATAAACATTTAGCCACTGCCAATCTTTATCTAAATTTCCGGCGTTTACAACAACCATGTATCCGCCGCCGGTTTTGTAAACTATTATATCGTCTTTAATTCCGCCGTCTTCATTTAAAATCATTGAGTAGCGGGCTTTATTTTCAGGAAGTCCTGAAATATTTCCCAAAGTAACATAATTTAAAAATTTTTCACACTCACCGCCTGAAACCAAAAAAGTTCCCATGTGCGACGTATCAAAAACGCCGCAAGCATTTCTAACCGCATTATGTTCGTCAATAATTGAAGAATATTGAACCGGCATTTCCCAACCGGAAAATTCAGTAAACTTCGCATTTAACTTTTTATGCTCGTCAAATAAAACCGTCCGTTTCATATTACCTTTTACCTGTTACCTGATATTTTTGCCGTTTCCGTGCTTTTTCCAAACGCGTCTTCATAAGCGTTGTATAAACTTTCGCTCAAAGACGGATGAAAAAAATCTTCTCTTGACGGAATCTTGCCGCTTTTTATAATTTGCGCCGCCGTATTTATAAGCTCGTCGGCATGCGCGCCGACAATCCAAAAAGCTAAAGTTTTTTTACTGTCCGCATCAACCGCACATTTTACAAAGCCTGTCCTTTCATTTTCAATAAAAGCTCTGCCGCTTGCAGTAAACGGAATTTTTCCGTAAACAATATTTTTGTAACTTTCAAAATCTTTTATTTTCACGCAAGCCGCAGGAGGCGCAGAAAACACAACTTGAGGGATAGCAACACAGCTGTTTTCCAATAAGCTTCCCTTAACTGCATTTTCGGCTGCAACTTCGCCTTCGCTTTGAGCCGTGTATGCTAAAAGGTTTTTTCCGGCTATATCGCCGACAGCATAAATATTATCAACATTTGTTTTACAATAACTATCGGTTTTAATAAAACCTTTTTTATCTGTTTTGATTCCTGCATTTTCTATTTCTAAACTGTCGTTTGGCGCTCTGCCCGTTACAATTAAAACTTTCTCATATTTATCAATATTGTTTAAAGCGTCCGTGCACGCAGTTAAAACTTCAACGCCTGCTCTTTGCAAATTTTTATTTATTTCAGCGGATATTTCCGAATCTTCGCTTGGCATAAGGCACGCTGCATATTCCGCAATTGTTACCTGACTTCCAAAACCGGCAAAAATTGCAGCCATTTCAACGCCTATAGCGCCGCCGCCTACAATTAAAATAGTTTTCGGCAATTCTTTAAGGTTTAAAACATCCGTAGAACTTATAATTTTTTTGCCGTCAAAAGCAAAACCTTTTATTACGGCAGGCTTACTTCCGGAGGCAATGATAATTTTTTCCGCTCGGACTTCGTCCGTTTTATTATTTTCATCCAAAACTTCTAACGCATCTTTAGATTTAAACGTTGCGCTGCCTTTTATAATATCAATGCCATATGAAGACAGTATCAACTCCATACCTTTGCGCAAGTTAGCTATAGTTTTATCTTTTTTAGCGATAATATCCGAAAAATTAAAGACCTCTAAATTTGCTTTAAAACCGTATGCGTCCGCCTTGCGGATTTTTTGTTTTGCATTCAAAGACTGCCACAAAAATTTCGTCGGCATACAGCCGCAGTTTAAACATGTTCCGCCGATTAAAGATTTTTCAATAAGCGCAACTTTTGCGCCTAACTGCGCCGCGCGCACTGCCGCAGAAAAACCTCCGGGACCGGAACCGATAACCGCAACATCGTATTTCGTAAAGCTCATTTAGCCTCTTAAAGCAATAATCGCAAAGTTTATTAAAAATAAAACGGCAACAGCCGCCAACACAGGGTGAATTTCTTTTACTTTTCCCGTTACAAGTTTTATTATGCAGTAAAGTATAAAACCTGCCGCTATTCCGTAGCTGATATTAAAAGCAAACGCCATAATGCTTATTGTAAAAAATGCCGGAACCGCTTCCTGAAAATTTGTCCATTTTATTTTTGTAATTGAAGACATCATCATAACGCCTACTATTATAAGAACGGGGGCCGTAGCTTGCGCGGGAACAATTGAAACAATTCCGGCAAAAGGCAAACACAACAAAAATAATACCGCAACAACAACGCCCGTAAGACCCGTTCTTCCTCCTACGGATATTCCCGCAGTGCTTTCAACGTAAGTTGTAACGCTGGAAGTTCCGAGGAACCCTCCTACGCAAGAGGCTATTCCGTCTGCAAACAAAGCTTTTTCAAACTTAGACTTAACGCCTTTTTGCGACATATTTTTTGCGTCTTTCTCGTCAAAAATTCCGCTTACTCTTCCGGCGCCTATAAACGTGCCTATGGCGTCAAAAGTTATAGACAAAAACAAAGCCAGCGACGCTGTAATTGTAAGAATAATTTTATTAAAATCTGAAAATAGCGATTCAAACCCCTGATTGCCGAAAGCCGCAAAAGCAACGTCTTTTACCGACGCGATGGCATGAAAATCTAATAATTTTATTTTTGATATATCTACAACGCCAAGAGGTATTCCTAAAACGGTAATTACAACTATGCCTATAAAAAGTCCGCCTTTTATTTGGCGCGCCGCAAGAATAATCATAATGATAATTCCCAGTAATCCTAAAATTACTCCGGGGTCGTTAAACACAGCCAACGCCGGCATCGCAGAACTGTTTGAAATTGCACTGCCGTTTTCTAAAACGGAATAACTTCCGGAGTCAAAAAGAAAAGTAAAGAAAGACGCGTTTTTAAAGCCAAGATACGCTATAAAAAAACCTATAGCGCACGTTATTGAATCTTTAAGAAACGGCGGAATTGCCGCCACTATAACTTTTCTGAATTTTGTAACTGTAACAATAACCACTACCACGCCGCATATAACAACAATACCGAGAGCTTCCTGCCACGCAAGACCGAACTGTTTGCACAGCGTATAAGTAAAGAAAGCGTTTAAACCCATGCCCGGAGCAAGAGCAAAAGGAACGTTTGCGTAGAGAGCCATTATTAAAGTCCCGGCGACGCACGCTAAAACAGTAGCCACAAAAACCGCCTGCCAGCCCATGCCGGCATTCAGCGATAAAATAGCAGGGTTAACAAAAATAATATAAGCCATCGTAAAAAAAGTAGTAACACCCGCAAGAAGCTCGGTAAAAAAATTAGTTTTGTTATCCTTCAGCTTAAAAAAATCTTTCATTTGCTACCTCTTATAAATTGAGATTATTTTATTTACGGCTTCTTGAGGCTTAAGAAGTTCAACGGCTTCTTTGGAATTTTTTCTGGCTTTAAATTCTACGTTGCCGTTTGCAAGATTTTTTTCGCCTATGGTTATTCTGTAAGGTATCCCTATTAAATCGGCGTCTTTAAATTTTATGCCGGCGCGTTCGTCTCTGTCGTCTATTAACACGTCAATGCCTTTTGATGAAAGCTCTTTGTAGATTTTCTCGGTTGCCTCTTTTGTTTTAGCGTCCGCAAAATTTACGGGAACTATAATAACTTCAAAAGGCGCGATATTATCCGGCCAGATTATTCCGTTGTCGTCGTGAGATTGTTCTATTGTTGCGGCGAGAATTCTTGTAACGCCTATGCCGTAACAGCCCATAACCATAAGATTTTCTTTGCCGTTTGTATCAAGATAAGTAGCGTTCATAGACTTGGAATATTTTGTTCCGAGTTTAAAGCAATGACCTATCTCTATTCCGCGAGCAAAATCTATTTTCCCTGTTTTACATTTAGGACAAGCGTCGCCTTTTATAATTTTTCGCACATCGGCGGCAATATCGTATTTAAAATCTCTGTTAACGTTAACGTCTTTGAGATGATAATCTTTTTTATTTGCGCCGACCACGGCATTTTGTAAATTTATAACCGACAAATCCGCTATCACTTTAATTTTTTTCTTTAAGTTTACAGGTCCTGCAAAGCCGCACGGCGCTCCGGTAGCTTCTTCTATGGTTTTATCGTCGGCAAGAGAAAGTTCAATGCTGCCAAGCAGGCTTTGAAGTTTAATTTCGTTAACTTCAAAATCTCCCCTTACTAAAACCGCCGCAGGCTGACCGTCTGAAACATATATAAGCGTTTTTATAAATTTTTCCGCGGAAATTTTCAAAAATTTTGAAACTTCTTCAACAGAACCTATTGACGGAGTGTAAACTTCAGCCGCGGCATTTTCCGTTTCTTTAGGATATTTTATTTCCAAACATTCGGCTTTTTCGGTATTAGCCCCGTAGCCGCATTCGCAATGCGCAATTTCTTCTTCGCCGGCTTCCGCAAGAACCATAAATTCGTGAGAAAAAGATCCGCCGATGGCTCCGCTTGCAGCTTCAACGGCGCGGAATTTAAATCCGCAGCGCGAGCATATATTAGTGTAAGCGTCAAACATTGTTTTATAATATTTTTCTAAATCCGCGTCGTCAGCGTGAAAAGAATATGCGTCTTTCATTAAAAATTCTCGGGCGCGCATTATGCCGAATCTCGGGCGTATTTCATCTCTGAATTTTGTGCCGAACTGATAAAACATAACGGGAAGCTGCTTGTAAGATTTTACGTCTTTTCTCACCAAATCCGTTATGCCTTCTTCGGCGGTAGGCGCCAAACAAAACTCCGCGTCTTTTCTGTCTTTAAGACGGAAAAGCTCTTTACCGTAAACGTTCCACCTGCCGGTTTCAATCCAAAGTTCTTTCGGAAAAATTAACGGCAAAACCACTTCCTGACCGCCCGCCGCATTCATTTCCCGACGAATTATGTTTTCAACTTTCCTTAAAGCGCGCAGACCTAAAGGTAAAAATTCGTAAAGTCCCGAAGCAACTTTGCGTATCATGCCCGAACGTATCATAAGTTTTGCGGAAATTATATCCGCATCGGAAGGAGCTTCACGAAGCGTAGGCGCATACAATTTTGAATAAAACATAATATCCTCTTTAACGACAAAGTGAAAAGTGACACGAAGTGTCATCCCGGAATGTCTTAATCCGGGATCCACGTTTGCTAAATATTAGATGTATGCATTACATTTTTTAAAGTGAAAAGTGAAATTAACGGAAACGGCATAGATATCAGATTCTGAAACGAGTTCATAATGACAGACATGCCATACGTAAACACTTAAGGCTTAAATCTAAAATATGTTGTTGTCTTTGCCGTTAATTTCACTTTTCACTTTCCACTTTTCACTTTATCTTTTTTATCTTGTTATTTTTAAAATTTTAAATTTTGCTTTCCTTGCCGGAAGCTCTACTTCAACCGTTTCGCCGGTTTTATGACCCAATAGTCCCTGAACAAGAGGCGATTGAACTGAAATTTTATTTTCGGCCGGGTTTGCTTCTTCAAGGTCAACAATCATATATTCATAATCGTCGCCGTCTTCATCTTGCAAATTTACGGTTACGCCGATAAAAACTTTATCCGGTTCAATATCCAAATCTTCAAGAATTTTTGCGCTGTTAATTTTTGTATCAAGCTCTTCAATTCTGCGCATAATATTTGTAAGAGTTTCTTTTGCCGCGTGATATTCTGCGTTTTCTTTCAAATCGCCGTGCTCTCTGGCTCTGGCAATTTCTTCCTGAACAAGAGGTTTTCTTTTCTGCAAAGCGTCAAGCTCTGCCCACAATTTTTCTTTTCCCGCTTTTGTCAAATATATAGCCATTTTATTTCCCCGAAATCTTATTTCCCTGAAATTTTATTTCCCCGAAATTTTATTTCTCTGATATTTTCTTCTTAAGCATTTGCAGCAAAGCGGCAACCCACATATTCGGTTTGACTCGTTTTATAATTTTACCGTTTTCAAAAACTATTCCTTCGTTTTTTCCGCCGGCAATTCCAAAATCCGCATCTTTGGCTTCTCCCGGCCCGTTTACTATGCAGCCCATTAACGCAACCTTAACGGGTTTCTTTAACTTTTTAAGTTCTTTCATTTTAGCGGCAGCGTTTTCTACTTCCGCTACTATTTTTATTAAATCTACTTGAGTGCGAGAACAAGTCGGGCACGAAATTATTTCTATCCCCGCGCTTCGCAGTTCTAAAGACTGCAAAAGACTATAGGCAACTTTTACTTCTTCAACAGGGTCGGCGGTAAGCGAAACTCTTACCGTATCGCCAATGCCTTCATTGAGCATTATGCCAAGACCTGCGGAAGATTTTATGGTTCCTGAAAAAATTGAACCTGCTTCCGTAACTCCCAAGTGCAGCGGATAATTTCTTTTTGACGCAAAAAGTTTATACGCTTCAACTGTCGTAGCAATATTAGACGCTTTAAGCGAAACGGCAATATCGTAAAATTTAAGTTTTTCTAAAATATTGACGTGTTCCATTGCGGCTTTAACAAGTTCTTTAGCCCGCGAAATATTGTCATGGAAATTATGAACGGATTTTAATGAGCCCGCGTTAACGCCTATTCTTATAGGTATATGCGCTTTTTTTGCTTCTTTAACAACAGCTTCAACTCTGTCTTTAGCGCCGATGTTGCCCGGATTAATTCTTAATTTATCAACGCCCTGCTTAATTGCTTCAAGAGCTATGCGGTAATCAAAATGAATGTCCGCCACCAAAGGAATTTTTATATTTTTTTTAATTTTACTTACAACTTGCGCGGATTCCATATCCGGCAAAGAAACTCTTATAATTTCACAGCCAGCTTCTTCAAGATTTTTTATCTGGCGAACCGTAGATTTCCAATCGCGCGTATCGGTATTTGTCATAGACTGCACGCTTACGGGAGCGCCGCCGCCTATTGCAACTTTTCCGACATTTATTTTTCTGGTCTGGCTTCTTTTATAAAATTTCATATTTTATTTATCAACCGGCAAAGCATTTTCCGCTATTTAAAAAGTTTATCAACGCCCAATCTTACCAAATCGCTGTAGGTGGCAAAAATAAAAATTCCGGCGATAATTATAAGCCCTATTGTATTATATATTGCAATAATTTTAGTGTTTATTTTTTTTCTTATTATACCTTCCGCGAAAAATAAAACTATCATTCCTCCGTCAACAAACGGAATAGGAAACAAGTTAAAAAGTCCTAATGCCACGGAAATAACCGCAAGTAAAAACAGATAGTCCTGAAGCCCTGACTTTGCCGCGCTTGCCATAACTTTCATAACGCCTATCGGCCCTGAAAGTTCCGGTTTAACTTTATTTTTTGCCGCGCCGTACAAGTAAGAAACCGTGTTTAGCGTATATGCAACGGGAGCTTTCAGCCCTTGCTTTAATGACTTTTTAAATCCGATTTTAACGGCAACATACTCCGGAGAAATTCCGATAAGTCCGTTTGAATTTACCGTAAGCGTGGTTCTGAAAGTGGAAGTGCCTCTTAAAACCACAAATGAAGTTTTTTTATCGGCTCTTTTTTTTATATTTTCAGACAATTCGTTCCAAGTTTTTATACTGGCGCCGTCAATTGATTTTATTACATCTCCCGGCAACAGTCCCGCTTTTTGCGCAGGATAACTTTCCGCCAATTCCGCTATTTTTGGAATGTTTACGGGACGAATCATTCCCCAAACATTAAATATGAAAACAAATAAAACTGCCGCCAATAAATAATTTGAAAAAGGGCCGGTAAAAGATATAATTATTTTTTTATACCACGCAAGAGACAGATATTCGCCCGCCGCGCCCGTAGCCTCATCGGGATTGTCTCCCGCCATAGAAACAAATCCGCCGAGAGGTATGGCTTTAACGGCATATTTTGTCCCTTTGTATTTATATTTTATTATATCCGGACCAAAGCCGAAAGCAAAAGTTAACACTTTTACTTTAAAAAATCTTGCAGCCGCAAAATGTCCCAATTCATGAATAAAAATTAAAAGCCCTAATCCAAAAACAACCGCTAAAATTTGTAACGCTATAATCATTTATTTTTTCCTTTATGTATCAAATTTCTTGAATAAACTCTTGCCCATGCGTTTGCGGCTATACATGCGTCAATACTTACTTTTTTTGCAGGCTTGTGGGCGTTAACGGTTTTTTCTACTATTTTTGCAATATCTGTGAATTTTATTTTTTTATCTAAAAATGCGGCGACGGCTTCTTCATTTGCGCCGTTTAAAGCGGCGGGATACGTTAATCCTTTTTTTGCAGCTTTGTAGGCAATATTTAAACAAGGGAATTTTTTAAAATTTGGTTTCAAGAATTCAAGTTTTCCCGTCTGCGCAAGATCTAAAGCTTTAACTTCTGTTTTTTTTCTGTCGGGATAAGTTAACGCATACTGAATAGGAAGCCTCATATCGGGGTTTGAAAGCTGCGCTATAACGGAACCGTCGGCAAACTCTACCATTGAATGAACTATAGATTGAGGATGTATAACTATTTCTATTTTATCTATAGGCACATCAAAAAGAACAGACGCTTCAATAGCTTCAAGACCTTTATTCATAAGAGTGGCGCTGTCTATAGTGATTTTTTTACCCATTTTCCATGTGGGGTGGGCAAGAGCGTCTTCAACGGTAATTTTTGAAAAATCTTTGTTGTATTTGTAAAACGGGCCGCCGGAAGCCGTAAGCAAAATTCTTTTTACTTCGGATTTTTTACCGCAGTTTAAACACTGAAAAATAGCGGAATGCTCGCTGTCCACTGGCAAAACCGAAACTTTATTCTTTACCGCAAGTTTCATTATTTCACGCCCGGCAACAACTAAAGTTTCTTTATTTGCAACGGCAATATTTTTTTTTGCCTTAATTGCCTTAATTGTGCAGTCAAGCCCCGCAGCGCCGACAATTGCAACAACGACAGTATCCGCTTCGTAAATCGCGACAAGTTTATTAAGCCCTTCATGCCCAAAGAAAACTTTTGTTTTTAAGTTTTTTTCTTTAAGCCACGCCTGAAGCTTTTGCGCGCCGAAAAGTTCGCCTACGCACACGGCTGTTGGTTTAAATTTTATTATCTGCTTTTTCAAAAGTTCTATATTTGAGTGTACGGAAAGTCCCGCTATAGAAATAGAGTCTTTCATATTAGCAGCTATATCAAGAGTTTGAGTGCCTATTGACCCGCTTGAGCCTAAAACAATTATTTTTTTCATTTTAGAAGTTAAGCGCAAAGTTTAATTTATTTGAAAAAGTATAAACAATAATAAACGGCAGGAGCTATGAAAATATACGAATCAAATCTGTCCAAAAACCCGCCGTGACCCGGAATGGTTTTTCCTGAATCTTTTATTTTGCCGTCTCTTTTAATGAGCGATTCCGCAAGATCCGAAAACTGACCGACAACAGAAATAACCGCGCCCAAAACAACCGCCTGCGAAACGGTTAAGTAATAAGACATAAAAATATATCTGCACGCAGTAAAAGTTATAATTCCAAAAACTACTCCGGCAATTGCGCCTTCCACGGTTTTCTTGGGACTGACGTTTTTAGAAAGTTTATGTTTGCCGAAATTTTTCCCTGCGGCAAAAGCAGCGGTATCTAAAATCCAAACGGTTACAAAAATTGCAAATATTAATTCCAAACCGTAATATAATTCTCTTAAATAAAACATGTATGCAAGGGAAAGCGGAAGAAAAAACGCGCCTAAAAAAGAAACGGAAATTCTTGTAAGGCACATGTTAACTTTACCTTTAAAAACTTCCAGCGCAAATAAAATTAGAAGCATGCATAAAGCCGAAATTGCAACTTTATCGCCGTACTGCCCGTAGCACAAAAATGCAAAAAATAACGCGCCCATTATAAGCGACAAAATTTTATGAGGATTATATTTTTTTAATATCGTTAAATATTCAAGCACGCAGAAAAAACTTACCGCAAACATCAATATAAAAAACAGCAGCCCGCCGAAATAAATACAAGTAAAAATTATAGGAATTCCGACGACGGCTGTAAGTATTCTTTTTAATAACATAAAATATCTCCGATATTTTAGAAGTTGAGAAGCTGTAAAGTTGAGCAGCTGAGCAACAACTCCTACTCTTGATTGCTGCGCCGACTTTGCCGGCTTGCAATGACGACAAAACTTGTTATCTTTTGCTTATTACCTATTCTTTGCCGTTTTAAATTCCGCCGAATCTTCTTTCTCTTTTTTGATACTCTTTTATGGCTTCTTTTAAATCTTTGTCTGAAAAATCAGGCCAAAGTTTTTTTGTAACGTAAATTTCGCTGTAAGCTATTTGCCAAAGCAAAAAATTTGAAATTCGCTGCTCGCCGGAAGTTCTTATAAGCAAATCAGGGTCGGGCTGTCCCGCAGTATAAAGAAACGACGATATTATTTTATCCGAAACTTTCTTAACGCCTTTTTTAATTGCCAAATTAAAAGCGCGCGCAAGCTCTTGTCTTGCGCCGTAATTTAAAGCTATGTTTAACTGCAAACCTTTATTTCGCGACGTAGTTTTAACGACTTCAATAATTTCTTTTTGTAAATCTTTAGGAAACTTTTTTAAATCTCCCAAAATTCTTAAACGAATGCCTGCGTCGGCAAACTCTTTAAAATCTATTTTTATAAATTGTTTAAGCAAAGAAAAAAGAGCGCCTATTTCTTTTTGCGGTCTTTTCCAATTTTCGGTTGAAAAAGCATACAGGGTCAAAACCTTTATGCCAAGCGCGTCCGCCGCTTTGACAATATTTTTAACGGTTTTGACCCCCTGCTTATGACCAAAAACTCTGGGTAAGGCTCTGCGCTTAGCCCATCTGCCGTTTCCGTCCATAATTATTGCAACATGCAACGGAACCGACATCTTAGAATTATTTATTTTGCCCAAATTATTAAACCTTTAATTTACGCTTTAGAAATAGCGCTTACCGGGCAAGAACCTTCACATGCTCCGCAATCTACGCAAACAGCCGGGTCTATAACATATTTTCCGTCGTTAGGAGAAATAGCAGTAGCCGGACAAGTTCCTTCGCAAGCTCCGCACCCTACGCAAGTATCAGCATCAATTTTGTAAGCCATTTTAAGCCCCCGTTTTTAACGGCAAAATTTAAACTTTAGAAATTGCCGTTTTAAATTTGCATTATTTCTTTTTCTTTCTGCGCAATCAGTTCGTCTATTTTTTTGATGTAGCCGTCGGTAAGTTTTTGAGCTTCGGCTTCATCTTTTTTTCTGTCGTCTTCGGTGATAACTTTATCTTTTTCGGCTTTTTTTATGCCGTCAACTAAAATTCTTCTTTCGTTTCGGACTGCAACCCTGTATTCTTCCGCGGTTTTGCCTATTGATTTAGCAATTTCTTTTCTTCTTTCTTCCGTAAGAGGCGGCACTGAAATGCGGACAACTTTACCGTCGTTAACCGGAGTAATGCCGATATCCGCTTTTATTATGGCTTTTTCTATTGCGCCAAGCTGGGATATGTCCCAAGGTCTTATTTCTATAGTTTTTGCGTCGGGAACGCTTACGCCGGCAACTTGGTTAATAGGCAAAAGTGAACCGTAACTTTCAACCTTGATACCTTCTACTATTGAGCTGCTTGCTCTTCCGGTGCGCACAGAAGCAAGTTCGTGTTTTACTTTTTCTATAGTTTTTTGCATCGCGTTTTCAGACGCGGAAAACAAATTTTGAAGTTGCATACAAAGGCTCTCCTTTTACTGTCTGCCGCTTACTTGCCGCCTGCCGTTATAACCGTTCCTATTTTTTTACCGCTTAAAATTTTTTTCAGGTTTCCGTTTTTATAAAAATCAAAAACGGATATGGATATGTTAGATTCTCTGCACAGCGAAAAAGCTTCTTGATCCATAATTTTTAATTTTTTATCTAACGCTTCCTGAAAAGTTAATGAATTATATCGGACGGCATTTTTATCTTTTTTAGGGTCTGCGCTGTAAACGCCGTCAACCTGCGTAGCTTTCAGCAAAATATCCGCGCCGATTTCAGCAGCTCTTAAAGCCGCGGTGGTGTCGGTAGTAAAAAACGGATTGCCCGTTCCGCCGGCAAATACAACCGTATAACCTTTATTTAAAGCGTTTATAGCTTTGTCTCTGTTAAAGATTTCTGCAAAACCGGTTACGCCCGAGGCAGAAAATACTTTGGTTTTTAAACCTGCTTTTTTGAGAGCGTCGCTTAATGCTAAAGAGTTCATAACGGTCGCAAGCATACCCATTTTATCCGCGGTAACTCTTTCAATAAATTTGCCGCAGCCGCGCCAAATATTTCCCGCTCCAATAACTACTGCAAGCTGAATATTTTTGCCTGCAACAGTCTTAATTTCGGAAACAGTTCTTTTGAGCGCCTCAACGCTTATTGAAACTTTGTCGTAAGACAAAGATTCTCCGGAAAGTTTAAGCAAAACTCTCTTTATTGCCATTGTATTTGCCTTTTTTATGTCGTTATGCTGTTTTGTCGTTGCTCAACTTCCCATCTTCCCAACATCCCAACTTCCAAACGCTATTCTTCGCCGAGTTTAAATCTTGCAAATCTCTTAATTACTATATTCTCGCCGATCTTGCCGATTTTTTCGTTAACCAAATCTTTTATTGTTACTTTGCCGGTTGTGTCTTTCATGTAAAGCTGGTCGTATAAGCAAATTGTGCCGTAAAATTTTTCAATTTTACCTTCAATAATTTTATCCCAAACTTTTTCCGGTTTTCCTTCTTCTTTAAGCTGCGCTTTGTAAACCGATTTTTCAGCTTCCAAAATTTCCGCGGGAACAGCGTCTCTGTTAACGTATAAAGGAGACATTGCCGCAATCTGCATTGCAACTTCTTTTGCCAAAGATTGGAAATCGTCGGTTTTTGCAACAAAGTCTGTTTCGCAGTTTACTTCAACCAAAACGCCGAGAACGCCGTTGCCGTGAATGTATGAATAAACAACGCCCTGCTTTGCGCTTTTCCCAGCTCTTTTAATCGCTGACGCCATGCCTTTTTCTCTAAGCCACTGACATGCTTTGTCTAAATCGTTGCTTGTTTCTTTTAAAGCTTTATTACAATCGCCTATGCCGGCGCCGGTCATTTCTCTTAATTTTGTTATAAGTTCAAGTGACATTATTTCGCTTCTCCTTCGGTTTTTGTTTCAGACTGAACTGCGTCGGAAGATACTGCTTGAGCGGCAGGAGCCGCCGCACCGTCTTCGCCTTCTTCTTTTTTCTCGGTTACGCCCTTACCTTCCAAAACTGCGTCGGCAACTATAGAGCAGAAAAGTTTTACGGCTCTTATAGCGTCATCGTTTCCGGGAATAACGTGGTCAATTACATCAGGGTCGCAGTTAGTGTCGCAAACCGCAACTATTGGAATATTAAGTTTTCTTGCTTCCGAAACCGCTGTAGATTCTTCGTGCGGATCTATAATAAACATTAACCCCGGAAGTTTCACCATGTCTCTAAGACCTTCCAAAGATTTGTTAAGTTTAATTCTCTCTTTTTCAATTTGAGACTGTTCTTTTTTAGAAAGAAGTTTGAAAACGCCTTCTTCTTTCATTTTTTCTATTTCTCTGTATCTTGCTATGGATTTTTTTAGGGTTTCAAAATTTGTGAGGGTTCCGCCGAGCCATCTTTCGGAAACGAAAAAAGCTCCGCAGCGCTGCGCTTCTTCTTTAATAGGCTGCTGCGCCTGTTTTTTTGTTCCTACAAATATTATTTCTCTGCCTTCCGCAACGTAATCACGGACAACTTTATAATTTTTCTTGAGTTCTTTGAGGGTTTTCTGAAGGTCAATGATGTGAATTTTGTTTCTTGTGCCGAAAATATATTTCGCCATTTTCGGGTTCCATCTTCTTGTCTGGTGTCCGAAGTGAACTCCGGCTTCCAGTAAAGCTTTCATGGTAATGTTTGCCATTTCTTTGCTACTCTCCTTGGTTTTTTACCCTTTCGGTTTCTCCGATTGAAGGGACACCCGCAAGCTTCTATCTCCGAAACCCTCATTCGTTAGGGACCTCCGGCAAATCCGCCTGCGTGATTTATAGGCTGTTAACAGCCTTAAGACTGCGAAAATTATATCAAAAATTTTTCTATTTTTCAACGAATAACAGAAACAAATTTAGGCCAGGGGAACGCCCCCTGACCTAAAACACGCGGGAATTTTTAGCGCGATAAAAACTTTCCGTTCATAGTCCTATTGATAGCGGCAACAACTAAAGGAAATTTAAAACTACTCAACAAAAACTTCGGCTCTGCGGTTCATTGCTCTTCCGGCTTTTGTTTTGTTTGTGGCTACAGGGCGCCATGACGAATAGCCTTTATATGTCAGTTTCTCTTTTGGCACGCCGTTTTTTATCAGCTCGCTGTAAACCGCTTTGGCTCTGTTTTTAGCTAACGGAATGTTTATTCTGTCGTTGCCCGTTGCGTCCGTGTGTCCTTCTATTCTTATTGTATTATACTCTCTGGTTTTCAAACCTTCTGCGAAATCTTTTATGGCTTTCTTGTCTTTTTCCGACAAATTATATTTGTTTGTTCTAAAGTACGACGGCGCTATTTCTAACGGAAATGCCGGTATTCTTAAATCCATCTTATAATCTTTTACTTTCTCAAACTCAAAGGCTTTGTTGTAAAACTCTATTAAAACTACCGCGTGCTCTTTATTGTTTAACGCTAACTCTTTTAAGTCTTGCGTGCTTACCGTAAGACTTGACGATATTTCTATTTTACGTTTATGCTCGTCTTGCAAATTTACTCCGGCGTTTGCAAATCTCTGCTCAAATTCCTTTAATACCTCTTTGTTTTTGAACATAAATATTCGTCCGGAAAAAGCTATTACATCAAAACTGTCGCCCGGATTTATTTCGTGTTCCTCTTGCAGTTCCTTATCTATTTGCGCTTGCCCCGATGTTATGGCTAATTTCCATACCGTTTTTACATGCTCGTCTGCAATAACGTTCAGTTCTTGCGACTCCAATTTCCCCAAGCAAAACAAAGATATAAGACACAGACTTAAAACAATTTTTCTTGCGAATTTTCCGTTTGTCATAATTTATCTGCTCCTATTTTGTTTTTACTTTTATTATTTCTTTCACGTTATAGCTTACCGGCACTACCGTTTCATCGGCTACAAACTTTTCTTTTATTGACGTTGTGCTTATCTCCGCTCCCGCTTTATTCATTTTTGCTATGAAATCTTGCGCTGCCTGCGTGTCCCTGAAATAGAAGTTTTTGTCGTTATATGTTACTACATATACTTTTGTCGGCTCTTTGTGCGTTATGCCGCAGAAGTTGTATCTTAAGCCTGCGTTGGCGTAGAGGTTTGTGAACTTTTCGGCTGTGTGGGCGTTGGCGTTTATGAAGAATTTTAGGCCTTCGGTTATTCTCACGCTTCCGCCTAATGTTGCTCCTAATATCAACCCGTTTTCTTCGTAGCCTCGGCTTAAGAACTTCACATCCGTTCCTTCAAATACGCTTTCTATTTCGTATTTCTTTCCTGTTAATAAGTATTTTCCTTCCAAGTTTACATATCCTGCCCATGTCTTATCGTCGTAGTTTACTCCCGCTCCTAACCTTGCGGTTGTTCTTAAATAGTTGCCTGCTTCTACTTTTAGATTTAGTTCGCTTGCTCCGGTTTCTGTGAAGCCGTCGTAGCTCACGTTCTTTAATTCTGCTCCTGCGTATGGTCTGAAGTTTGTGTTGTTTCCTATTTTGTATTTCAATGCGCCTTCTACGTCCGCTCCTAACGTTAATCCGTCAAACTTTCCGCTTGCCGTTCTGTCGGCTGCAAATCCGTTCAGCTTTATTGCTCTTGTTGTTTCGTAGCTGTCTTTACTTCCGCTTATCATTGCTTTTATTTCGTAGCTTTCTTCTATATATCCGCCGTAGAAGCCTAATCCCATTTTATTTAGCGTTGCTTTGCTTTCCTGCTGGGTTATGCTGTGGTCTTTATAATTTACATATATTCCCAACATCGTTTTGTTTATGCTGCTCATGCTTCCAAAGTATATGTCAAACCCTGCCATTACCCCGTATCGGTTATCTTTGTATTCGCCAAGGCTGTTTTCATCGCCGCCTAACTTTGTGTTTCCTCCCGTTACTTGCGCCCATATTGCGCTGTTTGTGTGTTCCCTTCTGCTGTGGTTTTTTATTCTGTCATACAGCTCGTTATTGTCGCTGTCTTGCGCTGCGCTTTCTATTACGTTTGTTATGAAATACGGCGATATTTCCGACAATATGCTCTTTTTTTCTTCGTTTGTATATGCGCCGCTGTTCCACAGGTTGCTTATAAACTGATGCACCGCTACTGTGTTATCTACCGACAACTTGTCAAACGCTTTTGCTACTTCCGTTTGGTTAAACGTTGCGTTACCAATACTTTCAAAATTTGAATTATACACGCCTCTCAGCCACAATCTTATTACTTCCGACGATGTAAACTGTTCGTAATATATTTTGCTTTGCAGGTTTGTTAATCCGTTTGTTACTATTTGCGAGCTTGTGAACGCTCCGTATATTTGGTTTACCGTTGATATTATTAAATCGTAATACGTATCGTTATTGTAGTTGCCCGTTTCTACTTTCAACGTTAAGTCACCGCCTATTGTGGCGCTGTCGGCAAACACTTGGTCGCTTGTTCCATTTTCAAACACGTCCATCAACATTTGCGTGTCGCTTTCAAACGTTTTGACATTTACTGTGTTTAAGTAGCTGCCGTCAAAGTCTATGTCGTCGGTCATGTTAAATATTGTGTTATTTAACATTAAACTGTTTCCTTTGTAGCTTGCTGCTCCTAACAATTCTACTTTTCCCGCTGTCGCTGTGAAGCTGCCCCAGACTTCGTTATCCCCGCCAAGCAAGAGCGTTCCTGTTCCGGTTTTGTTTACTGCTACTCCCGTGCCGGCTGTGTTGCTTAATATTCCTCCTGCTATACTTATTGTGTTGGTTCCGGAGGTTATTAAATTTAGTCGGCTATTGTTGTCCGCGTATATGTCGTTTGGCGTTCCGGCGGCTTTGTTGCCGCTAAATATTATATCGCCGTTTGCGGCTTCTATTGTTACTGTGCTGCCGCCTGTTACGTAAACCGCTGCTCCTGAGGCATTCGCCTCATTTCCTGTAAAACTTCCACGACCCGACAATGTTATGTTTGAATTGTTGCTTGCGTAAACTGCTCCGCCAAGCAACGATTTATTATTCATGAACGTCATCACTGCGTTCTTTATTGTTAGTATTGTGTCGTCGGCAAATATTGCTCCTCCGTTTCCAGCTAACGCTTCGTTTCCGGTGAAATCTACGTTTGCTCCGTCAAAGACCAAATCGTCCACCGCGTAGATTGCTCCTCCGCTTCCCGTTAACGCTTTGTTGTTTGTAAACGTTGCGTTGCCGTTGTTAAATGTTATGTTCGCCAAGTTACTGTAGATTGCTCCTCCGCTTACTGCGGCTATGTTATTATCAAATATTACCGGCGCTGCTGTAAATGTTATTGTGCTTCTCGTATTGGCATATATTGCTCCGCCCTCTGTTGCATTATTGCTTGTGAATTTTACTTCCGTATTTACAAACACATTTGAGCTGTCATTTAATGTATATATCGCTCCGCCATAATTGTTGGCTGTGTTACTTGTAAAACTTATTTTCCCGCCGTCAACATATAATAATCCTCGCACATTCATTGCGCCGCCGCTGCCGGAAGTTATTTTGTTTTCGGTAAATTCTGCGTTGCTATTTATAAATCTTACTACAGAGCTATTATACGCGTATATTCCGCCGGTTCCGTAATCCCCGGCATTGCCTGCAAATATCGCCGTTGATGTTATAAACTCTACTAAAGATCCGTCAGAATATATTGCTCCTCCGCCTCCGGTTGTGACTGCGTTGCTTGTAAATGTTACTCTTTCATTTGTAAAACTTATTGTTGAGCCTTCTGCATATATTGCTCCTCCGCTGGCATATGACGCATTGTTATTTATAAAATTACTCGTTCCGTTTTTAAACAACACCACTGAATTTGACGAACTTATTGCTCCTCCGCCAACCCCTGTAGAACTTACTCCGCTTCCTACAAACATTTTTAGCGCTCCGTTAAATGACATTGACGAGCCTGTCACTACCATTGCATTGCTATGTCCTTCTACAACAATATTATCATTAAACGTTATCTGCGCATTTAATGCAGATATCGCTCCGCTGTTTGTTGAAAATCTCACTGCTGCGTTGAATGTTATTGTGCTGTCTATTATACTTGTTGCCCAACCTTGATTTTGTTCAAACGCGCTTGTTACGCTGTTTGCTATCGTTACTACCGAGCTTGTTATTCTTACCCCTGACGATGTTGTTACGTTCCAGCTTCCGGTTTCAAATGTCCACGTTGCTCTGTTTATTGTCACGCTTCCTGCCGTTACGTTGAAGTTGCCTTGCATATAATTATTTCCGCTTATATACAATTCCCCTAATCCCGTTTTGCTTATTGTGTTTTGCGCGTTTCCTACGTATATTCCGTCTTCTATTCTTATCTGATTATTTTCTGCGTTGAAATTTATATACGAACCCGCTGCGTAAATATCATTCGCTTTTCCGTTTGCCGTGTTGCTTGCAAATACTATTGCGCCGGTTGCGCTGTTAAAATTCGCCGTGCTGGTTTGCAAATATATTGCGCCTCCGCTGCTTGTTGCCACGTTGCCGGTTATTACTGCGCTTCCTATATTTATTACTGCGCCGCTTTCCGCTGCTATAAATCCGCCTAATGCTGCGCTGTTTGATGATGCATATACATTTTCAAAATTGGCTATTGCATTATTTGTTGCATACAGGAATCCTCCGGATATTGACGCCGTTGAATTGCTAAAACTGAAATTCCCGCCGTCAAACGTTGCCGTTGCGTTTTCTACCGCTATAAACCCGCCTTTTTCCGCTGTGTTGCCGGCAACCACCAACTGCGCTATGCCTGAAGAAAATAATACTTGTGCTCCGTTATCTGCATATATCGCTCCGCCTAAATATTCCGATATATTACCGACAAAACTTATTGTGCTGCCCGCAACAAAATTTAGCGCGCTGCCTGAATTATATATTGCTCCGCCTGCTGCCTGCTGCGCTCCTTGGACATTGTTATCAACAAACATTATATTTCCGGCAAGATTTATTGTTCCGCTGTTAAATATCGCTCCGCCGCCCAATGTTGTCGGATTATAAAGAACGCTTACTTTGTTATTTGTAAATATAGCAGTATCGTTAAAATTTATTGTTGCAATGTTATTTATTGCTCCTCCGCTTCCGTCTCTTGCGGCATTATTGTCAAAAGTTACGCTGCTGAAATTTATAATACCGTTTGTGTCATTATATATTGCACCGCCTCTTTCCGCAGTATTTGACGAAAACAAAATCTCGCCGGATACAAAATTAACAACACCGGTGTTGTTAGTTATTGCGCCGCCGCGGCGTCCACCTGGCCCCATAGAACTGCCGGTAGATGCATTTGCCGTAAATAAGACTGCCGTGTTGTTGAAATTTATTGTTGAACTATACACGCTCATTCCTGCGCCGCTGTTTGCGTAATTATTTAAAAATTCTACTGCGCCGCCGTTAAATGTTATGCTGCTGTTATTTGCATATATTCCGCCGCCGGATTGCATACTTGAACCGGAACCTACAGCGCTATTTTTAAATATTACATCCGCGCTGTTAAATTCTACTTGCGAACTTTCCGCATATATTGCTCCGCCGGGACGCATGCTCGAATTATTGGTGTCAAATATAAATGCGCCGTTATTAAAAGCCGCAGTTGAACCTGTTAAATATATTGCCGCGCCGGCATAACCGCTGTTATTTGCAAAGTATGCGTTTTTATTAAACTCAACATTGCTGTTTGCCGCATATATCGCTCCGCCGTAACCATAACTGCCTTGATATCCATTTGCCGCATTGTTTGTAAACGATGATATTTCATTAAAATATATTTGCGAGTTTATTGCATACACTGCGCCGCCGCTTGCTCCCTGATTATTAGGCGTTTGCGCGCTATTAGAACTAAATAATACCCCGCCGTTAAAGCTTAAACTGCTGCTTTGAACGTAAACGCCTCCCCCGTGATAATTATTTGAATAATACATAGTAGTTGCATTTGTGGCAATTAAAACCGTTCCGCTAAAAGTTACCGTGCTGTCAACTATTTTAAGCGCTCCGCCCAAATACGCTCCGGAATTATTTGACAAGTTAACATTTACGCTTGCCGCTACATTAACAACAGAGCTTGCTATGCTTACCCCTTTTCCCGAAGAATTCCAACTGCCGTTTTCAAACGTAAATGTCGCTTTATTTATTTGTATATTTCCTTCTGTGTGGTTAAGCGTTCCCTGCAAATAATTTACTCCGCCTAAATATAAACTATAATTATTTCCCGTTTTGTTTATAACATTATTTGCCGCGCCCACATATATTCCGTCTTCAAGAGTTATATTATTATTTGCAACAAAATTTATAACCGAATTTTCCGCGTATATGTCGTTTTTCACGCCGTTTGCCGTGTTAGAGCTAAAAATACCCGTGTAAAATGTTACGGTGCTGTTATACAAAGCTATTGCTCCGCCTGAAGACGCCGCCACATTATTAGATGCGGTAAAATTTGTTACCGCAAAATTTGCAATTGAATTTGTTATTGTTATACCGTTACTGCCGGTTTCGTTGAACGTTCCGTTTTCATGTGTCCACGTTGCTTTGTCTATTCTTACCGTGCCAGACGTTACGTTTACCGCGCCCTGTATATAATTGTTGCCGCTTATATACAATTCCCCTAATCCCGTTTTGCTTATTATGTTATTTCCGCCGGCTCCTATGTATATTCCGTCTTCTATTCTTATTTGATTATTTTCTGCGTTAAAATTTATATACGACCCTGCTGCATATATATCATTCGCTTTTCCGTTTGCCGTGTTGCTTGCAAGCACTATTGCGCCGGTTGCGCTGTTAAAGTTCGCCGTGCTGCTTTGTAAATATATTGCTCCGCCGCTGCTTGTTGCTACGTTGCCTATTATTGTTGCGCTTCCTATATTAATTACTGCGGGCAAATAGCCTTCAACTGCCGCTATAAAGCCGCCTAATGCTGCGCTGTTTGACGATGCATAGATTCCATCTTCAAAGGTTATGCTTCCAAGGTTTCCGTATGTTCCCTGCGCGTATAAAAATCCTCCGGCTATTGCCGCAGACGAGTTGCTAAAGCTTAAATCTACTCCCGATTTAAACAATACGCTTGACATAAATGTTGATAAGAATCCGCCGTAATCTGCCGTGTTGCCGCCCGTTACAAAATGCACTCCCGTAGAAAATACCAGCGCTTCGTTGCTCATTGGGTTGTAGTGCTGTATTGCGCCGCCGTATTGCGCTTTATTTCCTATAAATGTAACTGTGCTGCCTTCTGCAAATTTAATAATTGCTCCGCTTATTGCGCCGCCTTTTTCAGACGCAGCGTTTCCTATAAAGTTAACTTCACTGCCTTGCAAGAAAGCAAGTGTTCCATTGGAATTAAGATATATCGCTCCGCCGTTAACCGCGCTATTGCTTGTAAAGTTTACAATTGCTCCGGTAGAAAAATTAACTATGCCGGACGAATCTTCATACACAGCTCCTCCGTATTGCGCAGTATTAGTTGTAAAGTTTACATTGCCGTAAATATTAATTGTTGCATTGTTATATATTGCGCCGCCGTTGGTTGATGCTGTGTTTTTTATAAAGTTTACAGTGCTGCCTTCTACGAAAAATATTGTTCCGTTGTTAATTGCTCCGCCGTTTACTGCGGTGTTGCTTGCAAAGTTTACTGTTCCGTCTGCTACAAAGTTTGTTGTTGAAGTGTTGTTGCCGTTAATTACCCCGCCGTTGAAATAGGCAAAGGTTACGTTTGTAATATTTATGTTTTTATTGCCGCTTGCGTTTATTGCTCTGTTTGGCATTGCTGAAGAATTAATTACGTATCCGCCGCCGTCTATTGTGAAATTATTTCCCGCGGTTTGCGCAAACGGATTGCTGTCGCCGATTACTGCGTAGATATCTTGCGCCAATGTTATTGTGCTTCCTGCTACCGCGGTTTGATACTGACTTACAAATGTGTTCCACGGAAGCGCGCCGTAAACTAACCAGCCGGTGTAGTTGCCCTGCGTTCCGCTCCACACGTATCTGTATCCGTATTGGTCGCCGCCTAAAATATTATTGGTACTAAATACTACGCCGTTTATGTAATCTGCAAATATTACTGCCGTTGAACTTCCTACCACGCTTACCGGCGTTACGGTTGTTACTAAAAGTTTACTATTGGCAGTTAGCGACGTTGCGCTTGAATATATAAAGCTTGTTTGCGCTCCGTATGCCGAAGACCAATCTACGTTAAGCCCAAGCGTGCCGTTTGTAATGTTTAGATTGTTTACATATGCAGTTGTTGCAAAGTTTACAATGCCGCCTGTAAGGCTTAACGTGCCTGTTACGGTGTCGTTAGAACCTGCCGCAAAGTAGGTTGCGCCGCCGGTGCTTGTATAATTATTTATTGTATTTATTGAGCCGCCGTCAAAATATGCGTTGCCGCTGTTGTTTCTCCAAGCGATAATTGTATTTGTTGATCCATTTTGAAAGTAAACGTTTGCGCCGGCGTTTGTCCAATTGCCTATTGTGCTTGTTGAACCGTTTGCAAAATAAACATTTCCTGAAGAAGTTTGAACTTGTCCGTTTAACTTATTTAAAGAACCTGCGTTAAAATAAATATTTCCGGCGCCTGTTTTTTGTATAATTCCTGAATTTGCATTTTCAATACCGCCGTTAAATATCACATCGCCCGCACCTTGGAATTTTAATGTATTAACATTGTATATATCATTTCCTATTGGCGATGTATTGCCTATAAACAAAGATGTAGAACCCGCAACTTCCATGAAGTTAATAGTAGCGCCTGAATATGCGTATTGTCCGTTTCTAATAGCGCCGCCATATAGTCCGCTATTGTAAGCAAAAGTTACAGCTCCAAAATTTACAGTAGCAAAGCCAGTTGCACTCTCATTCCTAAGCGCTCCATCATTATTGCTGCTAAATATTACTTCACTGCTTGTAAAATCTATTGTTCCTGTTCCGAATCCTCCTGGTGATACATTCACGACAGCATATTTATTGTTGTTAGTAAAGCTTACAACAGAACTGCTAAATTTTATATTTCCGTTATTTATAATAGCAGAACCACCAGCCGCGCTGGTTATACTATTACCATTAAATACAGCTGTGCTTCCTATAAAATATATATTACCGCTATTACTTATTGCGCCGCCGCCATAGGGGCCACTAGTTAAAACATTACTGCTAAAAA
Organism: Endomicrobium proavitum; assembly: GCF_001027545.1. Classification (NCBI taxonomy): domain Bacteria; kingdom Pseudomonadati; phylum Elusimicrobiota; class Endomicrobiia; order Endomicrobiales; family Endomicrobiaceae; genus Endomicrobium; species Endomicrobium proavitum. The sequence goes on along the minus strand of NZ_CP009498.1, from coordinate 340,175 downwards.
TTACATAAGAAGTAAAAACTATATTTGACGCTGATGTAGCATATATTGCGCCACCCCCCTCTGCACTTTGGTTTAAAGCAAACGTAGCGCTGCCAATTATTATGCTCGAATTATCCACGAATGCAAAGCCTCCGTAGTTTCGCGCAATATTCGAATACGCATTAAGATAAGCGCCGCTAAAATCCACGAAAGAATTATTTACTAAACTTATTGCCGCGCCACCGACTAGATTACCAACGCCACTTGGCAAAGTATTTCCTGCAAAGATTACTTCAGCGTTATTTTTAAATATTGCCGTAGAGTTATCTAAATATATCGCTCCGCCGGATACGCCTTCGCCTATCGTGTTACCTGCAAACAAAACGTTTCCTTCAAAGTTTAATACGGAATTTTGCGTTGCCGATATTGCTCCTCCGCTTGAAACCGCAACGTTTGAAGTAAATATCACATCGTTAAAATTAATCGTATTTCCCTGTGCGTAAACTGCTCCGCCGGAAGCGTTTGCTGTGTTTCCTATAAACGTTACGCTGTCTATGCTTATGTTTCCTGCGAACGTCGCTATTGCTCCGCCGGACGATGTTGCCGCGTTATACGTTAAATATACGTTTCTTACCGTTGCCGTTGAATTAGGCGCCGTCTGCAATATTACCGAGCCGTTTCCGCTGTGCGCCGCACTTGTAGCCGCGCTTGTTACCGTTACGTTTCTCAATGTAAAATCCGTTGCGCTTGACAAAGTAAATAAGTAACTTCTTGTATTGTTATATGCGTCCATGCTGTTTATTACTCCCGATATTACCCAGCTTGACGCGTCCGCATCGTAACCTTCTACCATAAATCTGCCCCAGCTTGTGTCTGTAAACGGCTGGTCTATGTGATACGGTGCTAATGTGTCTATTATGTAATCCCTGTTGCCCGTTTCCAAATTGGCGTCATACAAACTTCTTCCGCCTTCCATTAACACATATATGCTCTGCAAGTCCGGCATTGACCACACTATAAACGTGTGCGTTGCCATGTATATTGTTACGCTTGACGTTGCGTTGCTAAACTCTAACCCGCCAAAAAGCACCTGCGTTGAATACAAACCGCCCAGCTTCAAATACTGGTCGCCGTTGTAAACGCGTATTCCGAACATATCTAACTTGCCCGTGCTTGCCGTGCTTGTATAAATTTTGTCGCTTGTAAAACCGTATGAAGAATTTGCAACTATTTCGTTAAACGTTATTCCGAAATTTAATCCGCTGTTTCCCGTTACGAAAACGTCGCCGAATGTTATTGTTCTGGTGCTTTGCGACGCGTAATTGGAAATATCTAACACTGAATTGTTGAAATTATACGCCGTTGCCCCTGCGTAATTATCCGATGATATTTCTACGTAACTGTTGTTAAATATTACCGTGTTTGCTTGTCCGTTTTCCAATCTGTTTGCCAATGTGTAATATGCGTAATTTTCGCCCGTTAAATTATTAAACGTTGCCGTTGCGCCGCTTGCTATAAATTTTATTATGTCTCCGTTTATTGTTGACGACGACAAGTTACTGTTGCTGAAATTTCTTAATATGCCGTTTGTGCTTAAATTTACGGTGTAATAAATATCGCTTCCCGTTATGTTAAGCAAGCTGTTTGATATTGTATTTGTACCGCCAAATATTTTGCCAGCCGCTGTTACTGTTGTTGTGCCGGCAAGCTGCGTGAAGTTGCCGTTGAATGCGCTGTTGTCGCCGATTAATGTCAATGTTCCCGTTGAAGACAACTCTTTATATATGTATCCATTGCCTGCAACATTTCCTGTAAATGTTAAATTATCTGCCGTTGTTATATCTAACGTTCCCGTGGAATTCCACAAGCCTATTGTTCCGTTAGTTATGCTTGCGCCGTTGGCAAGTTCTACCACGCCGCCTGTTATGCTTGATATACCCGTAAAGTAGCTGCCGGTTACTTTTGTGTAGCCTGCTGTTTGGTTGAACAAACCGTTATAGCTATTATTTATTCCCGCAAGATAAATATTTGCACTGTTGTTGATTATTCCGTTACCTGCAATTCCGCTGGATATTACTACATCGCCGTTACCTGTTATACTTATTGTTCCGGAATTATAAATATCATGCCCGTTTGCCGCTGAACTTGCTCTGTTGCCTGTAAATATTACAGAACTGCTTGCTGTATTGAAGTTAATTATCCCCGTATTGTATATTGCACCGCCGCGGTTGTCTGCATTCAGTGCGCTATTTTCTTCAAATACTGCTGAAGAAATATTAAGTGTGCCTGCATTATATATTGCTCCGCCGCCTCTGCTTGAACCACTTAAAGTAACTATGTTTTGTGTAAATACTGCATTTGTTATTGTTACGGTTGAATTAACGAAATTGTTATTAATTGCGCCACCGTGATTAGACTGGTTGCTATCAAACAATGCATTTGTTAAATTTACATAGCTAGCGACATTGTATATTGCACCGCCGCCATTAGAGCCACTATTTGCTCTATTTGATATAAATGCCACATCCGTTGCTATCAATACTGTATTATAGTTGACTATTGCGCCGCCGTCATTTACCACATAATTGCCTGCAAATACGCTGCTTGTTATGTTTATAACGCTGTCTGTATTATATATTGCGCCGCCGCCAATAGAACCATTTGTATTACTATTTGATGAGAAATTTACATTTGTTATTGTTAAAGTTGAGCCGCCTAAATTGTAAATTGCTCCGCCGTAAGCGCTACCTGTAAAGTTTCTAAGTGTTGCGTTTGAAAGATTTATATTTTTACCTGAAAGAACAATTATTTTATTTGCAAGCCCGGACGAATTAATTACATGCCCCGCGACGTCTATTGTAAAGTTATTTCCGCTTGTGGCGCTAAACGGATTGTCATCGCCTATAAGCGCGTCCGCGTAAATATCTTGCGCCAATGTTATTGTGCTTCCCGCTACTGCATTTTGATACTGGCTTACAAACGTGTTCCACGGAAGCGCGCCGTAAACTAACCAGCCGGTGTAGTCGCCCGTTGTGCCGCCCCATACAAATCTGTAGCCGTATTGATCTCCGCCGGAAATGTTGTTTGTGCTAAACGCAATATTATTTATCCAATCTGCGGACATTATTGCCGTTGAGCTTCCCACTACTTGCAGCGTAGGCGTAAGCGTTGTTACTGCAAGCTTGCTTGCATTTGTCAACGTTGTGCTGCCCGTTTCTATAAACGCAGTCTGCGCTCCGCGCCCGCCGGCAAGCCAATCTACGTCAAGCCCAAGCGTGCCGGTTGTAATTTCTAAAACATTTACATACGCGCTTGTTGAGAAATACGCGCCGCCGGAATTAAGCTGCAATCTTCCGCTTATATTATTTCGAGAGCCCGCCGCAAAGTAAGCATTTCCGCCGGTTGTTGTTAACGTGCCGCTTATAGCATTGCTTGACCCGCCGTTAAAATACGTGTTGCCGCCGGAAGAAGTCCAAGCGCCGGTTACCACATTTGTTGAACCGTTTTCAAAATATACGTTTCCGCTGGACATTGCAACAGTTCCACCAAAAGTGTTTGTTGAGCCTGAACCAAAATAAATATCTCCGGAATTTGTTTTATTTAATGTCCCTATATTATAAATACCGCCGTTTAAAGCTATGTCTCCCTCGCCGTTAAAATTAAGTATTGCGCCTGCTGCATTGTAAATATCGTTTCCAAGAGAAGTAGCCGTATTTCCTGTAAATGTTACCAATCCTCCGGAAAGCACTGTAAAGTTTAATACTCCGTTAGAATTATAAATTGCGCCGCCGCGTACCGGTAAGTAATAACCGCTGTTTCCATTTCCGGAAAATGTTACGCTTGTTAAATAAAGGCTACTGTTATGCCCTACCGCAAAATACAAAACGCCACCTTCGTAAGAAGTATTGCCGGCAAACGTTGCATTAGCTATCGTCATAGTATTTGTGTTTGCAAAATAAATTGCGCCACCACAGACTGCTAAATTGTTATAAATTGTTGCACTGCCTATATTAAGATTTGTATCTACCAAATAAGCAAAACTGCCGTAGCCACCATACACCGTGTGTCCTGAATCTGTAACATAGCCACTGCTGAAATCTATATATGAATCTGTAGAATATATAAAGCGAGAAGGGTTACTTACAACATTAATAAATCCGTTATTATCCAACGTTACAGAAGAGCCGGTTAAATGAACAATAGCTCCTTCAGCACCACCTCCTCTATTATCATATATAAACGTATTACTTCCTCTAAAATTTATAAGCGAGTTTTCAGCAGTTATTGCTGCGCCATGAGAAGCAGTGTTAGAAGCAAATATCACATTACTAAAATCAGCAGTACTACCATTAAGATAAACTGCTCCTTTTTCACCCTGACCACCACTGACAGTGTAACCGACACTAATAAACGACGAAGAAGATACTGTTAATTTACTGCCGTTAAAAGCGGCAATTGCCATGCCAACAATATTATTAGTAGAACTATTGATGACTGCTCCATCTATATTTATGTAGCTGTCATCGGCATAAATAAAGCCTCCATATTGAGCGTTATTACCGGCAACATTATAATAAGCGTTGCTTGAAAGAGTTACCGTTGAGCCGTTAATTGCAAAAATTGCTCCGCCGGAACTTGTTGCTACGTTGTTTACAAACGTAAACGTGCTGCCGTTGCCAAAAGTTATTTGCGTGTTGTCTAAAGATAACGCTCCGCCCGCGTTTGCGGTGTTAGTTGAGAAATTTACATTCTGCGAAGCAAAATTAAGAGTAGCTCCGTCCGCTAATGCTATGGCGCCTCCATATCTGCCGGCTGTGTTAAGCGTAAAAAGAGAAGCATAAATATCTACCGTTTTTGCTCCCTGCAAATACAAGAATCCGCCGTCGCGCCCTGCGTAGCCGTTGCTTGCATTCAAATAAGTTTGGCTGAAATCTACGTTTGCGTTGCCGTTTAAGTATATGCTTCCGCCGTCAACAGACGCTCTGCTGCCTGTGAAAGTTGTTGTTGCGGCTGTAAATTTAAATATTGTATTTCCGTCGCCGTAAAGCGTTCCGCCGTAGCTTGCGCTGCTTGCGCTGAAAGTTACGCCGCCGAAAGTTACCGTGCCGGCGTTGGCTGCATACATAAATCCGCCGCCGCCCGACTGCGCGTGGTTGCTCTGCGCGTTAACGTAAACGCTTGAAAAATCTATATTATTGTATCCGTCAATGTAAACCGCTCCGCCGGAAGATGTTGCTTTGTTCCACGCAAAAGTTACCGTGCCGCCGGCTACAAACGTTACCGTGCTGCCGCCTTCAATGTAAACCGCGCCGCCAAGCGTTGCGGTGTTAGAAGTGAAAGTTACCGTTGACTCAAATATTACTTCGCTGGGGTCAATGTAAAGCGCGCCGCCTCTGCCTGTTGCCGTGTTGGAAGTAAATACCATTGCACCGCCGAAAGTTGCGGAGCTGTCTATTATGCTCATGGCGCCGCCGTCGGCGTTAGAGTTGTTGCGTATTGTTGTATTTACGGTATTTGCAACGTTTACTACGGAGCTTGAAACTCTAAAACCGTTGCTGTTTATTATATTCCAATTTCCGTTTGAATAAGTGAAAGTTGCCCGGTCAACGCTTATTGCGCCTTCAAGCAAATTTACCGTTCCCTTAATGTAATTTACTCCGCTTAAATATAAATCTTGATCGCCGAATTTATTTATTGCATTTTGCGCGGTTTCAACAATTATTCCGTCTTCAAGACGTATTGAATTGTTTACAGCATTGAAAGTTGCCGACGAATTTTTCATGTATATGTCGTTGAGAATTCCGTTAGCGGTGTTGCCGGTAAAAAGCATTGCGCCGTTTGCGCTGTTGAAAGTTGCGGTAGAATTATCAAGCGCTATTGCTCCGCCGGAAGACGCAGCAACGTTGCCTGCAAACGTTGTTGTAGAATTAAACGTTGCCGAGCTGTTTAACAAATACATTCCCGCGCCGGCGGTTGCCGCGTTGGAAGAAATTTCGGACGCGTAAAAATTCATGCCGCGCACATTGTTTGCAAATAAAAATCCGCCGGAAGACGCCGCGTAGTTATTGTAAGCTTTAATTGAGGAGTTTCTAACGTTTATATTGGCGTTGCTGTCAAGGTATATTGCGCCGCCGTTTGCGTTTGCGCTGCTGTAAGACAAATTTGTTGTTGCAGAATTAAATACAAACTGCGCGCCGTTTGCGCCGTAAAGCGTTCCGCCGTTTTGCGCGCTGTTTTGCAAGAAAGCCGATGTATCGTAGAAATTTATTGCGTTGCTTGCGGCGTTAGCCCATAAGAAGCCGCCGTTGCCGTCGGCATGGTTGCCTATGGCTTCTAAATACGTTGCGCTAAAATCTACATTGCTGTTTGCGCCCAAAGCTATTGCTCCGCCGTTTGCGCTTGCGCTGCCGTATGAGAACTTAGTTATTGCCGCGTTAAAAACAACTTTCGCGCCGGCGTCAATGTATAAAGTTCCGCCGCTTTGCGCGGTGTTGCTTACAAAATGCGTTTCATAAAAATCTATTGTTTTTGCGCCGCCAACATATAAAAACCCGCCCTTGTCGCCGGAAATATTTCCAACGGCGTTTACTACAACGTCGGAAGAAATATTAAGCATTCCTCCGCTAGCGCCAAGGTATATTGCTCCGCCGGCGCTTACGGAAGATACGTTATTGTAAAAACTTACCGCCGCGCCGCTTGTAAAGTTTACAGTTCCGTATTCGGCGTAAATTGCGCCGCCGGCGCCTATAACAGACGTATTATTTGCAAAAGTAACAACGCTGCTGCTAAAAGTTAACACTGAATTTGGAACGCTTAAATAAACGTTGCCGCCGTTACCCCCAGACCAGCCGTAAGACAAGTTGTCTATAAAATTTACAACCGAGTTTGAAAAGTAGAAATTCATGTTGCCGCCGTTGTATAAAGCGCCGCCTCTGGCAGCAGAATTGCTTGAAATTTCTACGAGAGAGTCTATAAAATTCATATTCCAGCCATAGCCGTAAACCGCGCCGCCTTGATAAGATGCGCTGCTTTGCGTTATGCTAAACTGCGAATTTGTTACGTTGAAATTATTGTTGCCGTAATTGCCTCTTAAATGCATTGTTCCGCCGCTGCCTGCCGCGCCTGTGGCAACGTTGTTAACAAAATTTGCCGTTGAAGACGTAAAAGCTATAACATTTCCGCTGCCGGCAGTAAATATTGCGCCGCCGCCGTTAGTATCGTTACCGCCTTGCGCAACGTTATATGCAAACGTTGCCGTAGAATTTACAAAATTAAGACTGGAATTATCAATTTCAAAATGAATAGCGCCGCCGTTTGCTATAGCTGTGTTGCTTGTAAAATTAACTATAGAGTCCGTAAATTTTGTACCGCCATACCCGGCAATATACATTCCGGCGCCTTGTGCCGCGGTATTGCTTGTAATATCTATAAGTGAATTTCTAATATCTGTGCCGGATCTGGTAAAAATTGCGCCGCCGGAATTATCTGTTGTATTGTTATAAAACACAGCTGTGGAATCGTAGATTTGAATACCAGCAGTATCATAATAATTACTATAATTATAAATTCCCATTCCTATATTTGATATAAAACGCACAACAGAGCTTGAAATTAGCACGGATGATTGGTGATATAAAGATATCATTCCAAGTCCATATCCAACATAAGACGTATTGCTTGTAAAATCTACTGTGCTGTTAACGAAGCTTAAAGATGAATTTCCGCTTGCATCTGCAATATTTCTGCCGTTGTTAGCGTAGAAATTTAAATGGGTGTTGTAAAAATTCATTGTAGAGTTTTGCAGCCAAATACCGCCGCCGGTGCTTGCAATAGAAGTATTACTTGTAAAATTTATAATGGAATATACAACGTCAACGTAAGCGTTTTCAGCGCGTATTGCGCCGCCTTCATTTAATGAAGTATTGCTTGAAAACAAAAGCGTTGAAGAACTTATAAGAGAATATCCGCCGCCAATATTTACCGCGCCGCCGCGAGATGCGTAATTAGAATAAAAAGTTAAGCTTGAACCTTCAAAATAAACGCCTGCAGTATTTATTGCGCCGCCATTATTGCCGGAAGAATTGCTTGAGAACACAACTGTTGAATTAATTACATGCAATTTTGTTGTTGCGTCGTCGCCATAGATAACGCCGGACTGGCTGCCGGAATTATTGTCAAAATATCCGGTAACGTTATCCAAAATAAAAGCAGAATATGAAAATCCGTCCATTACTCCGCTGTTAGACAACGCTGCATGATTATTATTCATACCGGCAAGAGTTGTGTTTACAAAAGAAATAGTTGATCTGTATTGCGCCATAAACGCAGAACCGTTGCCGCTTGAAACAACCAGCTGCGTATTGTTAAAAATAATATCCGAATCGTTTGCAGCAAAAGCAATAGCGTTATTATTTGACGATAAAATTACAGTCATTGAGTCAAACAAAACTCTTGAAAAATTGGTTGCGGAAACGCTTCTTCCGCCTGAAGCCCAGTTATTAAACACAAATGTAACCGTTGACAAATCTAAGGTTACCAAAGAGTATTGGTCTGCAGAAACTGTTCCGCCGGCGCTGTTATTATTTTGAAAAAGAAGCTGCGCGTTTGTAAACGTTATGGTAGAACCCTGCCACGCGCCTAACATTCCCTGTCCGCCGGATGCGTTTGTAAAAGTGGCGGTTCCCGCGATAAAATTAAGTCTTGAACCGTTAGCTACGCCCATCATGCCCAAAGGAGTGCTGCCGAAGTTGGCTGCCATTGTATTGTCGTGAGCATAAAAATTAGTATTAACAATGTCAGCGTATGAATTGCCGTCTATAAGAAAAGTTGTTCCTGTCCAAGCATCTCCGTAACTATTTGCAAGCTCCAAAGCGCTGTTTGTAATGCTTATGCTTGAAGCGTTGGCAATATAAATAACTGAGGCTGATATATTACCGCGCCTTGTATTGTTTAAGAAAAACAATTGAGAGTTGTTAAATGTTACCGTAGAACCCCAGTCTGCAGTAAAAGCGTAAGCATTACCGCCGGAATAAAGATTTTGAAATACCGCGGTAGAATTTTCAAAACTGAAATATGTGCCCGACGAATAAACGGCAGCGTCGCCCTGCTCGTATGTAGATGAAATATTCACCTGCGCGTTTGTAAAGCTGACGTTTGAATTTAACGCGTTAATATAAGGAACGTTAGACCACCTTCCGTTTCCGTCGGTCTTCCAATAACCGCTGCCGCTGGAGAAATCAACGGTTCCGTTTGCAAAGCTAAACGTTGAATACTGCAAATAAAGCGCGCCGCCCCAGCCCCTGTTTCCCTCAAACAACGCGTTGGAATTATTAAACGACACGTTGGAATATTGCGCGTTTATAACTCCTCCGTAAACTGCGTCGTTTTCTTGAAATAACGCGCTGGTATTTTCAAAAAGAAGCGTTGACGAAGAAAGATAGAACACGCCGCCGGGACCGCTATCGGCATTTCTATTATTTACAAAAGTCAAACTTGAATTTGCAAGCGTCATAGTTGACTGCTCTAAATATGCAAAACCGCCGCCGCTTTGAGCATAATTCCAAGAAGCTGTAATTGTGCTTTGCGCAAAACTTACAAGACCGCCGTTTTTAACATAAATTTGTCCGCCTCTGGAAAGAATATCGCTATTAGCAGAAGAAAATAAAACGTTTGTGTTATAAAACTGCGCACGCGACGCGTCGGCAACATATATATTTCCAAAACTATTCCTATCGTATTGCCTATTGCGCACTGTAAATGAAAGAGTACCGCTTGAAAAATCTGCAATTGTACCGTTTACAAACGCAAATAAACGTCCGTAGTTATTTTGTCCGGCAAAAGGTTCTGCAACAAAATTACCGTCTTTGAAAAACACATAAGAATCATCAGCGTAAAGGAATGCGCCATAGCTGTGCCAGCCCATAGTATTACCGTAAGTAATAACATTAGCGCCTACAAAATTTATTGTAGAGCCTGCCTGCACATAAATAGCTCCGCCGCGCCCAATGCCGGCGCTTGGGTTTACCGTATTGCTTGCAAACACTATTTCCGGAGACTGCGTTAAATCTATATATGAAGCGCTTGCCCAAATTGCGCCGCCATCGCCGCCGTCCGTGTTTATAGCTCCGCCATAGCCGCCGTTATAGTAAGTGGTAGTAGCGGCTTTATTTGCTATAAATTCGGCTCTTCCTTTAAACAGCAAACTTCCGCTTGATAAATAAATTGCGCCGCCGTCGCCGGGCAGAAGCACCATATCGCCGTAAACGTTATAAGCGGCGCCTGCGGTATTGCCTACAAAAGAAACGTCGTTATTAAAAATTAAATCCGCGCCGTTTACAGCGTAAATTGCGCCGCCGGCTCCCGCGGAATTGCTGGAAAAGTTACCTTCGTAAAAGTTAAGAGTTTTTACGCCGTTAGAATATAAAAACCCGCCGGCATAAGTAGCCCAGCTGCCGGACGCGTTAAGATACGTTTGGCTTAAATCAAAATTGCCGCTGCCGTTTAAGTAAATTGCGCCGCCGGAATTAGTTGCAGAGCTTTTAACAAAAGTTGTTGTTGCAGCGTGGAAAACAACAAGCGTGCCGTTATCAATGTAAAGCGTTCCGCCGTTGTAAGCGGTGTTGCTTATAAAAGCTACATTATAAAAATCTATTGTTTTTGCGCCGGTAGAATATAAGAAACCGCCGTTGCCGTATGCTCTATTATTGTATGCATATAAATAAGTGTTGCTAAAATCCGCAAAAGCGCCGTCTTCCAAATATATTGCGCCTCCGTCGGCAATTGCGGTGCTGTGTAAAATAGCCGTTGTAGTTCCCGCAAACTTGTAAGTTGTGCCGGCAGCGGCATAAAGCGTGCCGCCAAAATGCGCCGCATTGCTGCTTAAATTTACTCTGTCAAAAGTTACTGTGCCCGCGTTTACCGCATACATAAACCCGCCGGCGCCGTTTTGGGCTTTGTTACCTGTTGCGTTTATATAAATTCCGGCAAAATTTATGTTGTTATATCCGTCAATATAAACTGCTCCGCCTGTGCTTAATGCAAGATTGTTTGTAAACGTTAAAGTTGCGCCGTTAACCACAGTTAGAGTTGAGCCGCCGGTTATGTAAAGCGCGCCGCCGGCGTCTGCCGTGTTAGCGTCAAACAACATATCTCCGGTAAAAGTTACGCTGCTGGGGTCTATAAATAGCGCGCCGCCTCTGCCCGTTGCAGCGTTGTTTCTAAATGTAAGCGAGCCGCCAAAAAGCGCTACGCTGTCAACTATTGAAATAGCGCCGCCGTCGACGTTTCCGTATAAGTATCCGTTGTTTTGTATTATGCCCGCAGTTACGGAATTTTGAATGTTAACTATTGAGCTTGAAATTCTTAAACCCTTGCTGTTTTGCATTATCCAGTTTCCGTTTGCGTAAGTAAACGTTGACCTTTCAACAAAAACGGTTCCGGAAGTAATGATTAAAGCGCCCTGAATAGAATTTATTCCGCTTAAATATAAATCTGCGCCGCCTGTTTTGTAAATTGCGTTGTTAGATGTAAGAGAGACTATACCGCCTTCAAACCTTATATTATTGTCGCCCCAAAAATTAACAACAGAACTGCTCATAGATAAATCGTTAGGATTTCCCGCCGCAGTGTTGCCTGCAAAAAGTATTTCTCCGCCGATATTGTTAAAAGTAAGCGTGGAAAGCTCTAAAGATATTGCTCCGCCGGAAATGCCGGCTGTATTTCCGTATAAAGTTGCGCTTGAAACAAACGTTGCGGAACTTCTAAACAAATAAAGCGCGCCGCCGTGTCCGCCGGCGGTATTGCTTGAAATATTTGCCGCCGCAAATACGGGAGACCATGTTTTAGGGTCATAGCTGTAACCTACTCCGTCAACATTATTTAAATATAAAAACCCGCCGTTGCCGCCGGCATAGTTATTGTAAGCTTCTACAAAAGAAAGAGTTGAAAACTGCAGCTGCCCGTCCCAAGCCAAATACACCGCTCCGCCGTTATTTACAGCTTGGTTTCCGGTAAAATTAACTTTTGAATTTTGAAAAACTATGGAAGAACCGGTATTTTCATAGCTGTAAATTGCGCCGCCGTTTACTGCCGCCGTGTTGTTTGTAAAATTTACAATTGAGTCTATAAAATATACTTGACCGGCTCTATTTACAAGGGCTCCTCCCGAATCTAAAAGCGTATTGTTACCTATAAAATTTACAGTAGAAACGGAAAATGAAGTTATGCCGTTGGCGTCAATAAAAATAGCGCCGCCGCGGCTTTCTCCGGTATTGCTTGACATTGTTACGTTAGAATTTATAAACGTAACTGTGCCTTCATTATTATAAAAAGCTCCGCTTGTATTTGTTGCGTAATTTAAACTAAATGTTACGACGGAGTTTTCAAAATTTACTATACCGCCTGACGCTGCGGCAAACCCTCCGCCGTTATATCCGCCTATATTGCCTAAAAAAATAACGGTGTCATTTATAAAATCCGCCTCAGCGGCGCCTGATACATAAAACCCGCCGCCTTGACCTCCTGCATTTGCCGAAGTGTTGCTTGTAAACAAAACGGTTCCGGAATTAAAAGTTGCAGCACTTCCTGCCCCCGAAAGGCTAAAAACTCCGCCGCTGGCAGCAGCAGAACTTCTGTAAAACTGCAAAGTTTTCGCATTTAAATTTGCCGTAAAGATAGAGGAAGCGCCGGCCGCGCCGAGAGTTGGCGCGAAATTTCCGTCAAATAAAATATTATTTCCCAAAATAATGTCGTTGCTTCCGCCCGCCTGCCACAAAGTTTTAAAAGTGTCGGAATCCGTAACGGTAGTTTGAGCATCCGCGCTCGTCGGGAAAATAAAAAAGAAACTTACAAACAGTGCCGTTGCAAGTTTCCGTAAAAGCTTCAAAAAGTTTTTCATTTTTTCCTCTTAAAAAATATTTATTAACTGTTGGTATTTACTTTTTGCAAAATAAAAAAGCCACGCGGACATTGTGTCGCGGGGCTCGCTTTTACATAATAGATTTAGGGGATACATTTATACCCCCCCCCCCCCGAATATTTTCGGTCATGTTTTACTTCATACAGTATATACTAAAAAAATCTTTTTTTCAACAAAAAAAACTTCAGGTTAGGAATGCACTCTGCCCTTCAGAAAAGCACTATGCCCTGAAGCAAATTTGGCGGGTGGGAAGGGAATTTGCTATAATTTTAAACATTATGACAACAAACATATCTAAAGAAGTAATTCGTCCGTCTTGGGACGAGTATTTTATGAAGCTTGCGTGGCTTGTTGCCGAACGTTCTACTTGCGTTCGTCATCATGTCGGCGCTGTAATAGTTCGCGATAAAAGAATTCTTACAACAGGTTACAACGGCGCGGCGGCGGGAGTTAAAGATTGTTTGGAACTCGGCTGTCTTCGCGACGAGCTTAAAATACCGTCGGGAACCCGTCATGAAATATGCCGCGCAATTCATGCCGAGCAAAACGCTATAATACAAGGCGGCTTTCACGGAATAAATATAAAAAATTCTACGCTTTACTGCACGCATTCTCCGTGTGTTTTGTGCGCAAAAATGATAGTAAACGCCGGCATCAAAAGAGTTGTTGCGGGCATAGAATATCCCGACAATTCCTACAAAGATCTTTTCAATCAAGCAAGCGTAGAATACACAACCCTCCAAATTAAAGACTTCGCAATCTCGCAAAAAAAATAATTTTTCTTCAGCTCAGGGGACGGCAACCCGCCCCCTTGAGCTAAAAATAATGCAATAAAATTATAAGGGCATTCGTTAGTTAATTATGAAACAGCTTAATGATTCTGAGCTTATCATTCTTTTTAAAAAAGGAAACAAGGGCGCGTTTGAAGAGCTTGTTATGCGCTACCAGTCGCACGTTTACACATACATTTTATCCATAACAAAAAACGAAGAAGCTTCGCAGGACATAGCTCAAGACGTATTTATAAGAATTTTTAAAAAACTCGGCAAATATAACGACGAGAACAAATTCAAAAACTGGCTGTTTACTTTGTCGCGCAACATAACTATGGACTACTACAGAAAAAACGCGCACAAAACGCTGCCGCTTGAAAATAAAGACGAGGATGAATTTTCTTTAATAGAAGTTTTATCCGACAAAGACCCTCTTCCAATTGAAGCCGCCGCAATAAAAAGCAAGAGTCAATCCGTTCGTAAAGCGTTAGATAAACTTACTTCGGAAGAAAGAGAACTTATAGCTTTGAAAGATTCTTTAACTTTTAAAGAAATAGCGGAAATGCAAAACAAACCGATAGGAACTTTGCTTTCAAAATTTAACAGAGCTCTCGGAAAATTAAAAAAAATACTTTTAGAAACAGAACCGGAGGTATGTCATGAATACATGTAATAAGCTGCCGCTTTTTTTACATAACGAAATGAACGAAAAAGAAATTATAGAATTTAACGCCCATATACTTACATGCAAAGAATGCGCCGAAAACGTTGAAATTTTTCACACAATCAGCGCGCAAAAACAGAAAAAAAATCTGCCGGCAAACGTTATATACGGCATATTTGACAAAACCACAAGAAAAAAACCTTTTTGGAATTTTTTAAGAGCCGTTGAATTTGGTTTTGCCGCCGCCGCGTGTTTGTTTATAGGAGTGTTTACATATTCAACCGTAAACGGCAATTCGCTTTCATACTTTGACACCGACGCAAGTTACGAACAAATTGCAAGCATAGACGCAAATTTAGACGGATACGAACAAATATACTTAAGTTAAAAGGAGAATAAAATGAAAAAAACAGCCATTGCGCTTTGCGCGATTTTTTTAACCGCAGGCTTTGCTTTTGCCGCAACAAAAGATTTTGACAAGAAAATTTCCAAAGAAGATAAGGCCAAATTTGAACAAGTAAAAAAAGAACGCGCCGCATATTTTAAAAACATAGAAACGCTTGTTGAAAAATACAACAAAGCCGCGGACACAGACAAAGCCGCCGTAAAAGCCGAAATTAAAAAATCCGTAACCGCGCAAACCGAAAAAGATCTTTCAAACAGAAAAGCAATGCTTGCCGAGCAAAAAAAAAGAATAGCAAAATTTGAAAGCCAAATTACAAAAATGGAAAAAGATAAAGAAAGCTACATAAATAAAAAAGTGGATTTTCTTACAACCCCCGACGGACAAAAAAAATTAAAAGAGTTTAAAAAGCACGATAAAAAATAAATACTCCGTCGCTACGAGCCGCCCCTTTCACAAAAGTGGAATTTAACAGCCTGATAAAAAAAGCCCGCGCTTTTAAAAGCACGGGCTTTTTTTATGCCGTTTGCGTTATCATCCTGAACTTGTTTCAGGATCTGTCTTTCGCAGTATAACAGCATATGCCAAAACAAGGGTCAATGACCCAAGTCAGCATGACAAAGTTGTGCTATGTTTTACTCTTCCTTGCTCAGCCTGTCATCCAAAATGGCAATACAATAAAATAATTCTATTCTCCGCCGGCAATAAGAGAGCCGATATTTGACATAATAGAATTTATTCTTTCGTACTGGTCTAAAACATCCATATGCAGCACCGACGTTTCAATAGATTCTTTTAAATTTGCATGAAGGCGCGCTATATGTTTTTGTCTTAACTGCGTAGCCAAAATACGCACGGACGCTTTAGCGTTTGCGGCTTCAAGAGCCAAAGGTTTATCGTCCGAAGTAAAAGCCGTTAAAACTTTCGCCGAGTTATCGTAAACTACGGCGTGAATTCTTGCAATATCTTCAAGCCCGTCGTCTGAAAACTTCAAATATCCGCCTATTTTCTTTTTAGCTATATACATTAAATTTCTGTCAATAATTTCCGCTATCTCCCCGAAAGACGACAAAACCGACAGCAGTTCTATCTCTCTTTCAGACTGCTGCGGATTTAATTTTCTCTGCCCTGTTTTGGCTATATAAGGCGCTATTTCTTTTGCGAGAATTTCTATTTTAAAACTTTTAGACGAAACATTTTGGGCAAAATTTATGCGATTAGTTTTAAACGCCTTGACGGAAGAATTGAGCATATCTAAAACAAATTCACCCGTTCTGCGTATTTCTAATTTTGTAAGTTCTAAAGCTTTATCGGTATTTTTTTCAATATTTTTTGAGTCTATATAAACCGTTCCGAAAGCTATTTCCTGATTTTTAAAGGGATATAAAATAAATATAAATTTCTCAAAATATTTTAACAAAGGAATCATAATTACCGCCGCAAAAACAGCAACCAACGTATGCGAAACGGCAACTTGTCTTGCTATATTTTCAGAGAGAAAAAAAGTTTTAGTAACCCATTTTATAAAAACAAACCACGCGCCGTCCGACGCGCCCGCTTTTATAATTTCAAGAAACGGAAACACAAAAATTATTGCCAAAACATGCTGCAATATTTGCCAAATTATCGTTCTTTTTTGCGTTCTGGGCAGTTTAAACGAAGCTAAAATAACGGTTGCGCACGTGCCAAGCTGCGAGCCTAACATCATGTAAACCGCCTGATTTAAATCCAACACATTAGACGACGCAAGCGCTATAACCATTCCCGCTACCGCGCCGCTGGACTGCATAATAACGGTTATTAAAACACCCGCGGCAATGCCTATAAACGGAGAATGCGCGCGTTCGATAAAATCTAAAAAAACAGGATGTCCTGACAGAGGAAAAAGTCCGTCGGACATAAGTTTCATTGCAAAAAATAAAATGCCGAACGCAAATATTACGTCGCCAAGCTGCGATATTTTCTTACCTTTAGTAAAAAACGAAAGAGCATATCCCGCAGCAACTATTGCCAAAGAATAATCCGCAAGTTTGAAAGCCACAAGCTGACCGGTAACCGTAGAGCCTATAGACGCGCCAAGCGACACAGCCATAAACTGTCCGAAAGAAAGAAGCCCTGCGCCGACAAGCCCCATGGATAAAAACATCGTCGCTGTGCTTGACTGATTTAAAGACGTAAGAAAAATTCCCGAAAAAACCCCTCTTGTTTTTGAAGACGCAAAAGAAGTAAGAACGGTTCTGAATTTTTCGCCGGCCGCTTTTTGCAACGCGTTGTTTATATAGAACATAGCAAAAAGCAAAAGCGCAAGCCCGCCTGAAAGATTGATAATAATTAAAATAATTTGGGAGTAGGTCATAGAAAAGTTTTACCTATTTTGTAAACGCGCACGGAAGCAAGTCGGCAATATTTATAATAATAATTCCGCCGGATTTTTTATTTACAATAACGTCGGCGTTTGCGGCAAGTTCTAAAATAACCTGACGGCACGCTCCGCACGGAAAAGTTTCTCCGCGGCGCGTCCATACCGCAACGGCCGCAATATCTTTTGCTCCGTCGGAAACGGCGTTATACAAAGCATTCCTCTCCGCACAGCTTGTAAGCGAATAAGAAGCATTTTCAATGTTTGCGCCTTTGTAAATTTTCCCCTTTTTTGTAAGCACGGCGGCGCCTACTGCAAATTTAGAATAAGGCGAATAAGAATTTTCAGCAGCCTCTTTCGCAGCGTTCAAAAGTTTAATATATTGTTTTTCCATTTTTACCTTTTACCCGTTATTTATTATCTGCCGTTAATAAGATGATTTTATATCTATAACGTTCAGCTGAACTTTTTCTTTATCGTCTTTGCCTATAACGTCAAGATTAAAAACTATATCCATAAGATTTTCCGCGCGCACAAAATTTGCAAAATCCGCGTTATTCCAAAAAACCGCCTGAACATTTTTAGAACCTTTATGGGAAACCTTAAAACGCAGATGCTCGTTTCTAACGCCAAAAACAGAAACTTCCGTAGCGCTTAAACCCCTTATCCAAAAAACAGGGCGAACGTTGCCCATGCCGAAAGGTTCTAAAATTTCAAGCTGTTTAAAAAAGTCTGCGCTTATGTCTGAAATTTTAAGCTCGCTCTCTATTATTATTTCGTCTTTTTTAGACGAACAGTTAAAATTTTTATCGGCGTATTCATAAATTCTTCTTTTAAATTCGCCTATTTTAGAATGCTCCACGGTAAAACCGGCAGCCTGCGAATGTCCGCCGTATTTAACAAGAATATCTTTCACGCTCTCTAAAGCCGCAACTATGTCAAAGCCTTCAACGGATCTTGCGGCGCCCGTAGCTTCGGCTCCGTTGGTAATAAGAAGAAACGCCGGCTTTAAATAAGTTTTCACCATTTGCGACGCCACAATACCGGTAACGCCGTGTTCCATATTTGAAGCGTCTATTATTAAAACTTTATCGTCTTTGGGATTGCACTGCTGCGTTAAAAGAGTGTTAAAGCGCTCAATATTTTCAGACTGCAAACCTTTTCTGTCCTCGTTAAGTTTAACAATATCCGCATAAAGATTTTTAGCCTGAAATAAATCTCTCGTCATTAAAAACTGCGCGGAAAGAGAGCCGCGCCCCATTCTTCCGGAAGAATTAAGCACCGGAGTAATGTTCCACGACACAACTCTTGCGTTAAGCGTTTTTAAATTTTTAGAAGTTAACGTGTCCTCTATCAAAAGACCCAAGCCCGGTTTTGCGTCGGGCGCGGCGTCAAGAATTTTCAAACCTTCTCTTACTATAGTTCTGTTCTCGCCGGTAAGAGGCATTGAATCCGCTATTGTGCCGAGAGCGCATAGGTCTAAATTATCCCTGAAAAATTTACTTAATTTTTCGTCGTCCGAAAACCTTTTAACTTTGTAAGCTTCAAAAACATTCTCAACTCCCAAGCAGTCAAAAACGGTTATTTTATCGTTTAAAAGCGCGTCGTTTTTTACAAAAAAATCTTTAAGCTCTTTGTTGTCAAAATACGCTCTGTAAGAATCCCTTATGATACGCCTTAATTCCTGCTCGCTGACAAAATATTTTTTTTCCGACTCAAGCCCGTTGCGAACCAAAATATATTCGCCCGAAAACCCCGAAGCGTTGTTTTCTCCGTGACACAAAAGAATATCTTTATCGTAATCTTTTGCGTAAGAAAAAATAAGCGCCTGCATAGTTTTTAAAGCCACAACGCAGCCCGCAATATCTTTAAACGGATATTTAGAATCGTAAGTTTTAGGGTCTATTACAGCCAAAGCTTTAGGAACGCCCTCATACGGAGGTTCGTGATGGTCGGTAAGAATTACATCCATGCCTAAAGTTTTGGCATATTCAATTTCATCAAAAGCAGAAATCCCGCAATCTACGGTTATAAGAAGTTTAACGCCGTCGGAAGCGTATTTGCTTAAAATATCTTTATGTATTCCGTAACCTTCGTCGGCAGGCACATACCATTCCGTTATGCCTCCGAGAGCTTTTACGGTATTTACTATAATATTAACCGCGGTAATACCGTCAACGTCGCGGTCTCCGTAAACAAGAATTTTCTCGCGCGCGTCCACGGCTTTTTTTATTCTCTCAACGGCTATGCGTATGTCTTCAAACAAAAACGGATTGTGAAGAGTTTCAAGCCCGCCGAAAAGAAAAACTTTCATTTTATAAAAAGTATCAATGCCTCTGTTAAAGAGCACCGACGCTATTTTAGCGTTAATGTTAAGTTTTTGCGCTATTTCGGAAATTGCCGCGAAATTTTCTTTCGGCAATTTCCAGTTTTTTTCATTTTCTAAAACCATCAGAAAAGAACTTCCTTTATTAAATTATGTTTAGCCGGCGCGACGTCCGATATTACGTAAGCGTTTTGCGCTACTTGCGCCGCTTCTTCAGTTTTATCCGAATTGTTATATAAAAGTTCCGCCAAAACTTCGCCCTCTTTTACAAAATCGGAAACTTTTTTGTGAAGTATTATTCCGGCGGAATAATCTATTTTATCTTCTTTTTTCTCTCTTCCCGCCCCGCAAAGCGCGGAAGCTATTGCCAAATCTCTTGCAAACATTTGAGATATAAATCCGCTTTTTGCGGTTTTAATTTTTACGCTGCGCGACGCCTTAGGCAGCACGGAATCAGGCGAGTCAATAACCTTAGAATTTCCGCCCTGCGTTTTTATAATCTGTCTGAATTTTTCAATCGCTTTTCCCGACGATATTTGCTTTTGCGCGATATCTTTAGCGGCTTCTACGGATAGCGCAAGTCCTGCGCTGAAAATCATCGCTCCGGAAAGCTCTATGGAAAGTTCAGACAAATCGTTTCTTAAATTGCCTTTTAAAATTTCAATCGCCTGTTTTACTTCCAAAGCGTTTCCTATGCAGCTGCCAAGCGGCGTATTCATATCCGTAACAAATGTGAAAATATTTTTGCCGAATTTTTTTCCTGTTTCAACCATCTTTGAGGCAAGAGTTTTAGCATCTTTCAAATTTTTCATAAACGCGCCGCCGCCGCATTTAACGTCTAATACAAGCGATTTTGCGCCTTCGGCAATTTTTTTAGACATTATGCTTGAACATATTAAAGGTATAGATTCAACCGTTGCCGTAGCGTCGCGCAAAGCGTATATTTTTTTATCCGCCGGAACTATTTCCTGCGTTTGTCCGATAATTGCCGCTCCCGCAAAATCCAAATATTCAAAAAAATCTTTTTTTGAAGCGTCTGTTCTAAAGCCCGGTATAGATTCAAGCTTATCAAGAGTTCCGCCCGTGTGCCCAAGAGACCTGCCCGCCATCATGGGAACAATTACTCCCGCAGACGCAGCTATAGGAGCCGCTATAAGAGACGTTCCGTCGCCGACGCCGCCCGTAGAATGTTTGTCGGCGGTAAGTTTTCCGTAAGACGATAAATCTATTACATCTCCGGAATTTATCATGGCTGACGTAAGATAAAAAATCTCATCGTCAGTCATCCCCGTAAAACAAACAGCCATTAAAAAAGCCGACATTTGATAATCCGGAATTTCACCGTTATTGTAATTGAATACTAAAAATTCAACCTCTTCTTTTGAAAGAGCGCCGTTATTTCTTTTTTTATAAATTATATCGTATGCTCTCATAAAAGGCACTCTTGAACTATTTTTGCAATATCATTAACATTTTCATCAACGCTTTTTAATACCTCGTCATGCTTTGCCGAAGTTCCCGCCGCGTCGGATACAGACGACAAACCTAAAACTTTCATATGCGTTTGCGCGGCTGCCGCCGCTTCAAAAACAACTGACATTCCAATTATGTCTCCGCCGAGCTTAACGTATGCTTTAACTTCTGCCGGAGTTTCGTAAGCGGAACCGGTTACTCCTAAATATACGCCCTCATGAACTCTTATTTTAAACTTTTTTGCCGACGACAACGCTTTTTTTCTTAAATCTTTATCGTATATAGCGCTTACGTCGGGAAATCTTTCCCCAAAGCCGTCAAAATGCGCGCCGCAGAAAGGATTTTCCCCTGTAAAATTAATTTGATCTTTTATAATTACAATATCGCCGGTTTTATATTTTTTATTTAAACCGCCTACGGCGCATGTAATAATTAAACTTTTTATTTCAAGCGCTTTGGCGACTCTTACGGGATAAATTATTTCTTCAGGTTTAAAACCCTCGTAAAGATGAAAGCGCCCGTTAAAAATTAAAACGTTTTTTGATTTATAAGAACAGAAATTTATTTCTCCGGGGTGTCCTGCTACGGTTGTTTTAGGAAAAAAAGGAATTTTTGAATAAGGAAGAGTTTTTACAACGGTGAATTTATTTTTTATACCCGAAAAGCCGGAGCCTGTAATTATCGCAGCTTCAGGTTTAAAACCTAAAACGGTTTTTTCTATTATTTTTTTACTTCGCGCAATTTTTTGAAGCGTGTTCATAAGTCCGGCCTTAGCAAAATTAGAATTTAGAAATCAGTTTTCAAAGCGAGCGTAAACTATAAGCTGTCTTTAAAAGACGTTCCGTTTTTCATTTTCGGAAGATTAAAAAAATCCGCCGTTGTTTGCGCCGCGTCGGCAAGAGTAGCGTGCACGCCGAGATCTACGCCGTCTTTTAACGTTTTTCCAAAAACCATCAGCGGCACATATTCGCGCGTGTGGTCTGTGTGAACTTTATACGCAGGGTCGCACCCGTGGTCTGCCGTTATCATAATAACATCGTCGTCTTTAAGAGCCGAAATAATTTCCGCAAGAGAATTGTCAAAATCTTTCAGAGCTTTTGCGTAAGAATAAACGTCTCTTCTGTGACCCCAAAGCATGTCAAAATCCACAAGATTTGTAAAAATAAGTTTTTTGCCTTTATACGGCGCTTTTATCTCGTCAATCGTAGCTTGTATGCCGCTTAAATTCCCTTTTGTACGGACGGATTTTGTAATGCCACGCCCGTTAAATATATCTGAAATTTTACCTATTGCGCAAACCGTTCCGCCGGAGTTTGTTATTTCGTCTAAAACTGTCGCGTCAACGGGATCTACGGAGTAATCTTTTCTGTTTGTGGTTCTTACATAGTCGCCTTTAGAGCCTATAAAAGGTCTTGCAATAACTCTGCCTACGGCATTATCGCCGGTAAGAATTTCTCTGGCTATTTCGCATATTTTATATAACTTTTCCAAACCGAAAGTTTCTTCGTGAGCGGCAATTTGAAAAACAGAATCCGCCGACGTGTAAACTATAGGGTATCCCGTTTTTTGATGCTGCGCGCCGAGCTCTTTTATTATTTCCGTTCCCGATGCGCTGTAATTGCCGAGAATTTTTGTGCCTATTCGCTTTTCAAATTCTTCAATAACGTCTTTGGGAAAACCGTTCGGATAAACCGGAAAAGGTTTTTGAAGCACTATGCCGGAAAGTTCCCAATGTCCCGCCGTCGTATCTTTTGCCGGAGACTTTGTAGCCATTTTTCCGTAACAGCCTGAAATAAATTTATTTTTGCCGTTTAAAGAATTTCTGCCGAGTATTTTATAAAGCCCAAGCTTTTCAAGATAAGGAAGCGAAAAATCCGCGCCCATAACATCTAAGATATGCCCGATAGTATTTGTGCCGGCGTCGTTATACTGCGCCGCATCGGGAAGCGCGCCAACCCCCGCGCTGTCTAAAACAATTAAAATTATTCTGTTTATCATTTATTTCCTTGAACTAAACTATAGTTTGCCGTTATCGTTAATTTCACTTTTAACTTTTAAAGATATAATGAATACATCTAATATTTAGTAAACTTGGATCCCACCGTATTTAGACACTACGGTGCAGGCTGCTGTGGAAGAACTTCTTATAAACAACATTACGGGATGACACTTCGTGTCACTTTTCACTTTGTAGTCTATGGTCTTTGTAGTTAATTTCACTTCCCACTTTTCACTTTAATGAACATGTATAATATTTAGCAAACTTGGATCCCGGATTAAGACATTCCGGGATGACACTTCGTGTCACTTTTCACTTTGCCTTTTGCTTTGCCGTTTTATTTTCTTTTTAAAACTTTTTCTGCGGCGGCTGCAATGTTTACGTCTTTTAAACCGTATTTTATCATTAAATCAAAAGGTTCGCCCGATTCTCCGAATCTGTCGTTTACGCCGACAAATTCCATCGGAACGGGATAATTTTTAACGACTGCTTCCGCAACGGCAGAACCAAAACCGGCCATTAACTGATGTTCCTCGGCGGTAACTATTGCGCCGCATTCTTTTGCGGCTTTTATAATAGCCTGCTCGTCTATAGGTTTTACCGTATGCATATTTATAACTCTGGCGTTTATTCCTTTTTTCTCTAATATATCGGCAGCCATAAGAGCCTCGTAAACCATAGTTCCGCATGCCATAATAGCGACATCTTTGCCGTCGCGCAAAACGTTTGCTTTTCCTATTTCAAAAGGAGTTTCTTCTTTTGTTATTATAGGAGTATTTTCTCTGCCGTATCTTATGTAAAGCGGGCCTGGCACATATGCTCCTGCAACCGTGGCTTTTTTTGTTTCTATAAAATCGCACGGAACTACAACTTTCATTTTAGGAAGAACGCGCATAATAGCTATTTCTTCCAACGCCTGATGAGTTGCTCCGTCGGGACCAACCATAAGCCCGGAGTGAGAACCGCCTATTTTAACGTTTAAATCAGAATAGCAAATAGTGGTTCTTATCTGTTCCCACGGTCTGCCCGCGGCAAAAACTCCGTAAGTGGCTGCAAAAGGAATATATCCTGCGACAGCTAAACCCGCCGCCATGCCAAGCATATTCGTTTCTGCAATGCCCACGTTAATAAATCTTTCGGGAAACTGCTGCCCAAAACCGCTTACAGCAACAGACGCGGCGGTATCTGCGCCCAAAACAAAAATTTTAGGGTCTTTTTTTCCAAGTTCTATGAGCGCTTCTCCAAAACCAAACCTCGTAGCTTTTTTACCAAACACTTCAACCATTATATTACCCTCGTATAGTTTTATATTTTAATTTTAACGCGTTAATTTTTAAGCGAGTTATCTATTTCCGCAAGAGCTTTTTCAACCTGCTCTTTAGACGGAACCTTACCGTGCCACTCGGCAAGATTTTCCATAAAAGAAACGCCTTTGCCTTTCACGGTTTTAGCTATTATAACGGTAGGTTTGCCGGATGTTTTTTTTGCCGCCACGTAAGCCGCGTCTATCTCGTCAAAATTGTGTCCGTTTATCTCAATAACATTCCAACCGAAAGATTTATATTTATCCGCCAAAGGGACAACGTTCATAATTTCTTTTGTGGGTCCGTCTATCTGCAAACCGTTATCGTCAACAACGGCGCATAAATTATCAAGTTTGAAATGAGCCGCCGACATTGCCGCTTCCCAAACGCTTCCTTCCTGCTGCTCGCCGTCGCCCATTAAAACGTAAACTCTGTTGCTTTTGCCCGCTCGTTTTATTCCAACCGCCGCGCCTGCGGCTATGGATAGTCCATAGCCCAAAGAGCCGGTGGAAATTTCTATTCCCGGAAGTTCTTTATCTTTAGCGGGGTGCCCCTGAAGTCTGCTGCCGGCTTTTCTTAACGTGCAAAGCTCGTTTTTAGGTATGCATTCAAGCTGCGCCAAAACCGCGTATAAAACGGGACATACGTGCCCTTTAGATAAAATGAAATAATCTCTTTTCGGGTCGTTAGCGTCTTTAGGGTTATAATTAATGTGGTTAAAATACAAAGATACAAGAAGTTCCACCGACGACAAACTTCCTCCCGGATGTCCGGAACCCGAAAGCCCGAGCATTTTAATAATGTCTTTTCTTACTTCAGCCGCCGTCTTTTTTAAATCAGCAGTTTCCATTTCCAGCTCCTTAAATATATATTAAAAATTTTATTTCTTTGCGGACAGCTCTTCCACTTTTTTCTCAAGAGCCGCATAGATATTTATTTTTTCCGCTATCGCGGCAAACAAAACGGCAATATGTTCAAGTATGCTTATATCGTTATCGGAAAATTCCGAACCGAATTTATTTATGCAAATCATAATTCCCGAAACTTTAGCGTTGCTTACCACCGGAATAAAAACAGCCGACGACATCGGAAGTATCCGTTCAAACTCGGGAGCTCTTTGCTTAAGCTGAGCATTGTTGGTAAAAACAAGCGTTTGTTTTTTCTCTTTAATTTCTTTTATAATTTCTGAGTTTTTACACGACAAAACTATTGATGAAATTTTTGAATCTTCTATGGAAAATGCGCCTTTTATAAAAGAAAAATCCCCTGCATTTGAATTTTCCATAAGAAATCCGGCAGACTCAACGCCTGAAAGTTTTATTGCTTCTTTTATTATAAAATCAGATATCTCGCATAAATCAAACCGTGCGGAAGCAAATTCCGATATATCCGACAAAGCTTTAATGTCTCTGACTTTTCTTATAAGTCTTGCGTTTGTATGTATAAGCTCGGTAGAAGTAATATTAACTTCAGATTCAAGTTTTCTGTTATCATCGTAAATTTTCTCATACATTTTTAAATTACGCAATGCCAAAGAAAGATAGTTTACCGCCGTAGCTATTGCGTCGGCAACATCCGCGCCGAAAATATCCTCCGAAGCGCTGCTTACGTTTAAAACCCCAAGCGCATTTCCGTTTTCGTCGGTTATAGGAGTATTTATTTGCGCAACAGCTCCCGCGCAAACAAACTCTTTAGAAAATTTTTCCCCGTAAAGACTTAAATTTTTTACCGAGGTCATTTTGGAGCCGTTAAACGCATCCGTAACGGGGTTTGTCTCGTGTATATTAAAGCTTTTCTTAAATTCGTGCGGATATCCGCATTTAGACGCTATTTTTAAAATTCCGCTTTCAGACGGTAAAAATACGGCGCTCATTGAAAACTGATTTTTTTTGCATATTGTTGAAAGTATAGTTGAGAAAACATGATTTATGTCAAATTTAGACGTAAGCGCTTTTGAAACTTGGAAAAGAGCGTCAAGGTTTGCGTCGGCATCCGTTAACTTTGCGTTTATTTTATTTAAATCTACGCGTGCTTCCTGCCAGTAAACTCCCGTTACGCTAAAGTTTTCGCCTTTCCCGTCGGCAATATTTCTTATGGCGGCTTTAATTTTTCCGCAAGGACGGATAAATTTTAAATAAAGCGCAGAATTAAACGCAAACAACGCCGCAAAAAGCAAAAATAAAAACAAACCGCCAAGCAGCAAAAGATTTTTTTCCGCAAGCAAAAGCGTTATGGCAAGTTCCGGAGACGGCCATATTTTTATCCAGCCGACAATTTCTTCTTTTATCTCTACCGGATACGTAACGTTAAGTCCCCAAAAAATTGCGTCTCTTTTTCTTTTGCCTTCGTAATAATGTTTGCTTCTGTCGCGATTTGTGAAAGAATACGTTACGATATTTCTGCTTTTATCCAAATCGGCAAAAACTGTTTTTAAACGTTCTTTTGATAAATCGGACAATTTATTTTGCGGAGAAGCAATTTTTATTTCCACTCCGTTTACGTAAGATGCGAAAGAACTTTTAAGCCCGGAATAAAACAAAAAATAAGCGCCGACAAGCCAAACAAAAGCGGCAGCCGCAAAAATTAAAAAAGAAATCAATGAATATCTGGTTATAAATTTTGTCATTATACCGGCTTAAAAAATTTTTGTTACCAGTTATATTTTACGGTATACGTTACAACGCTTTCGGAGTTTGCCGGAACTTTCATTAAAAATTCTATGCGATGAGAATCTTTCTTTTCAAATTTAGCGGAGTTATCCGTAATTTTCCACTGAGAATAACCCTGCATAATTTCAACAACGTTTACCGTAACGTCGGCGTCTTTTGAATTTTTCAACGTTATTTTATAACTTTCTTCGGAACTGCTTGAGCCGGATTTGTAATTAGTTCTTATTCTTTCGCCCTTCACGTCAAAAGAATTCCCGGTTAGAACCGTTACAGCGGCGTCTTTTGCCGTATGGTCTATTAAATCTTCGCCCACAAATTCAAGAGAATCCGCGTCGTATTTTGAAACTCTTATCTTTCCTTTAGGCAAAGGAAGTCCTAAATTATTTGCGGCGGAATTTACAAATTCAAGATTTACCGTAACGTTATCGCTGTCGGCTGCGTTAAAAACAAGAGTTTTTTTGACGGGAATTTTATTTGCCGAAATAAACTCTATTTGTTTTATTTCGTTTTCTTTTATAGTGCTTTTTCTCTTAAGCTCATACATGTGATATTCATAAAAAGATTTCTCGCCGAAAGCCGCTTCATTGTCGGCGACTTTATCTTTTTGCTCATATCTCAAAGACTTCAACGGCGCAGCGCTTACGGTATTAACGTCACCGGCAATAAGTTTAAGCTTTGCGTCGTCGTAAGAAGTTCCGCTCTGATTATTTATTGTTACCCAGCCGGTAATATCGGCAAAAGTTTCTTTATCGTCAACAGCTAAAACATAATCCGCATTCCAGCTTATGCCGCTTGTTTGATACGACACGTCTAAAACATTTTCGGTATCTATGGAACTTGAAACAAGCCACGTAAGAGTAGGTTTTAATCTTAAACCGTCGGGAAGCTGCGGAAGAGATATTTCGCCCTGAGGTTCTAAAATAATTTTACTTCCCGAGCGCACTACTATGCCGCCGTTGACGGACAACAAAGTTCCGCTGCTTATATTAGGTCTTTTATCGTCGGAAGCTCTGATAACGCTTATTGTTTTGCCGATATATTTGCTGAGAAGTTTATTTTTGCTTACCAAATCATAATCATAATTCTGTTCTAAAATTTCTATTTTAGACGCGTCTTTTAAAAATTTAGGCAAAACGCTTGTAGGGTCAACGTATGCGGCTACGTCGTCAAATTCAAGAGTTTGAACGCCTTCTTTTATTGAAACTTCTCTGGTTTCTTTAACAAGCGCTCTGTTATTGTTATAAATTGTTATTGCAACATCCGCAAACGCGGTCTGCCCTGCAAAAGCCAATAAGGATAACGCGCATATAAACCGTTTCTTCATTTGCTGCCCTCCTGTTGTATTGAAACTTTAGGTATCGTTTTAAGTATATATTTTACAGCTCCGTCAAGAGCTGAAGACAAATCAAGCCCCTCGTAAGTGTAAGAGTCAGACCACACGACTTCGCCTGTTTCGGCGTCCGTCATATACGCTGAAATTCCTACGGTGGCATTGCTTGCTATAACTCTGTTGTCTTCGCCAAGACCAAAAGCTGTCCCTAAATCGTAAACGTTTGATCCGCCGACTTCCATAATATCGGCGCCGCCGTAAATTACCGTTTGCCCGTGATGATTATTAATTTTTTCATAATCAGGCATGCGGACTAAATATTTTTTATTGGGAAGATAAGTTGTAACGCTTCCCGAAACCACGGCGTCCGCTTTAGTTTTATTATTTGCAACAACAGTATAGCCCATTGCAAGCAGATATTTCATAACTGAATTTTTAACGGCGTTTCCTGAAGATGGATACGCCGCATCGGCGGTAAAATTTCCGACGCTGATAACTTTAACCGCTGAAAAATTATAATCGCTTTTAACTACGGCTCTGTTTGCCGCGCACGCCGACAAAAAAATAAAAAAAACAGCCGCAAGAGAAAGTTTTTTCATTATTTAATTTCCTCTTGAAGCTGTTTTATATGCTTTTTCGCCAAATCTTTCAAAACGTCGTTTTTTGAGTATTTAATTATTTTTTGCCACTTGTCTATTGCCTGCGGGGCATCGCCGTCTTTTTCATAAATCATAGCCAGCATATAATGCGCCGCAACTATTTTTTTATTTATACTAAGAGCCTGCTGAAAATTTTCTTTTGCTCCGGAGTAATCGTTTTTTTCTATCTGCGCAAGACCCATTGCAAGATAGTTGTCGCTTATATTCGGATTTGCCTGAATCTGCCCTTTAATTATTTCTATCGCCGCATCCGTTTTATTTTCATTCAACAACGACAAAGCTTTTTCAAGCTCGGCGGCGCCGGCAAAAGCGGCAGAAACAGATATGCCTAAAAAAAATAATACCGACAACGACTTTTTTATTTTGAACATTGTTTATTTTCTATTTCTTTTATTTTTTCTATTCTTTTTGCGTGTCTGGGTTCAAACTCCGTGCTTAAAAATGTTTTTATACGAGAACATATTTCGTTTACGGTTGCGGTTCTTGAGCCGAGACATAAAATGTCGGCGCCGTTATGCTGCGCAGCAAGTTTTGCCGTATCTTCGTCCCAGCACGGAGCGGCTATTACGCCTTTAACTTTGTTTGCCGCAATAGACATGCCTATTCCTGTTCCGCAGATAAGCACGCCTTTATCGGCTTTTTTATCGCGAACGGACTGCGCCACTTTAACCGCAAAATCAGGATAATCGCAGCTGCCTTCTCCGTCGTAACCGAAATCTTCAACTTCGTAACCTAAACTTAACAAGTATTCGCGGACTGTATTGCGCACAGCCGCCGCGGCGTGATCCGTTCCGAAAGCAAGTTTTTTTATTTCCGCCATATAAATTTCCTTGTGTTGAATTTTTTTACCGCTTATATTACTTGCTGTATTTTACAAGCTGCGCGAAAGAATCTGCTTCAAGACTTGCTCCGCCGACGAGCCCGCCGTCAATATCCGGTTGTTTCATAAGCTCCGAAACGTTTTTCGGATTTACGGAACCGCCGTAGAGAATTCTTGTTTTCTGCGCCGCGTCTTTATAAATTTCGGAATAAATTTTTCTTATAAACGCGTGAACTTCCTGCGCCTGATCCGGCGAGGCTGTTTTTCCCGTGCCTATTGCCCATACCGGCTCATAAGCTATAACCGCCGCCGCAGCCTGCTCGGCAGTCAGTTCTTTCAAACCGTCGCGAACCTGCTTTTCTATTACTTTAAAAGTTATATTGTCTTCTCTTTCTTTAAGCGTTTCGCCGACGCAAACAACAGGAATAAGCCCTGCACCGAACGCCGCTTTAGTTTTTTTATTTACGGTTTCATCGGTTTCCCCGAAATACTGTCTTCTTTCGGAATGCCCTATAATGACATAAGCGGAACCGGTATCTTTTACCATCGCCGGAGAAATTTCGCCGGTGAACGCGCCTTTAGGTTCCCAGAAAAGATTTTGCGCGCCTATATTTATGTTAGACCCTTTAACTTCTGCGGCTGCCGCGGACAATGCCGTAAAAACCGGGCAAATTAAAATTTCAACGTCGGTAACATCCGCAACCGAAGACTTAAGCGCTTTAAGCACAGTTACAGCTTCGCCTATGGTTTTGTTCATCTTCCAATTTCCTGCCATTAACGGTTTTCTCATACAAAAATTCTCCTTTAATATTGTGTATTTGTTATTGTGAAATTCTATCAGATTTCAAGCTGTTTTTCAATGAAAAAAGAGCGGGATTTGAAGAGTGAAGTTAATATTACTTAACGCTGTCTTTGTAAGCTTTAAGCGCTTCGGGGAAAACTTCAAGAACTTTTTCTATTACTCCGTGGAAAACAGATATCGCGATGCCGTAATTTGTTATGGGAACGCCGGCTTCTGCGGCTTTATTTAACCGCGCAAGCATGCCTTTTCTGTTTAACGTGCACGCGCCGCAATGTATAATAAGTTTATAATCTTTCAAATTTGAGGGATAATCCTGCCCGTGAACGTATTTTATTTCAATATTTTGCCTTGTAAATTCATTAAGCCATTTTGGAATTTTTACTCTGCCTATATCGTCGGCGGACGCGTGGTGCGTGCAGGCTTCGGAAATTAAAACTTTATCTCCGGTTTTAAGATTGTTAATAACCGCCGCGCCTTTTGCCATTTCAACAATGTCGGATTTATCCGCTGCATAAATAGTTGAGAAGGTTGTAAGTTTAATATCCGTCGGAGTATCGGCGGCAACTTTTTTTACGGCTTGAGAATCCGTTATTGCAAGAACCGGTTTTGTTTTAAGATTATTTAACGCGGTTTTATATTCGCTGTCTTGCACGGTGTAAGCGCAGGCGTTTAAATCTAAAATATGTCTTGTCGTCTGAATTTGCGGCATAATAATTTTGCCTTTTGGAGCGCCCAAATCAATGGGCATAACCAAAACAACCGTATCGTCTTTTTTTACAATATTTCTTAACGACAGATAATTTTCAATAAAATTCTCGGGAAGCGCGTCAACAAGAATTTTTTTTAAAGCGTTGAGAAAATTATCTCTGTTTGAAGTTAACGCGGAAAAAAATAAAATGCCGGTAGCGTATTTTTGTATTTTTTCTATAAATTTATCGTCGGGAGTTTTTAAATCCGTCTTACTTATAACAACTATTACGGGAGTATTTCTTTTTTGCGCTTCTTTAATAATTTCTTCTTCAAAGTTATCAAATCTATCCGCTTCGCACATTAAAATAACTACGTCCGACGAGTCAAAAGCTCTCTGCGTTTTTTCTATTCTTGCGCCGCCAAGCACGGATTTATCGTCAATGCCCGCCGTATCAAAAAGCGTTACCGGACCTAAAGGATTAAGCTCCATATTTTTCCAGACAACGTCGGTAGTAGTGCCGGCAATCTCAGAAACTATAGACGCGCTTTGGTTTGTCATAAAGTTCATAAGCGAAGATTTGCCGACGTTTGTTTTGCCGAATATGCCTATTTGAATTGTTAGAGCTTTCATAAAAACCTTTGCAAATATTCGTGAATGTTTTTTGCTGATTTTTTGCCCATTCCCATGGCTTGGATAACCGTGTCGCCGCCGGCTATATCTCCGCCGGCAAAAACGCCGTTAAGCGAAGTCATAAAATTTTCGTCTATTTCAATGTATCCGTCTTTATCGGTATTTAACCCGTCGGTAAGAGACGCAAGCACGGGGTTGGGGTTAAGCCCTAAAGCCAAAACAACCATATCGCTTTCTATTATAAAATTTGAGTTTTCAATTTTTTTCGGACGTCTTCTTCCGGACGCATCCGGTTCGCCAAGTTCCATTTTAACGCATTCTGCGCCTGCAACGCAGCGATTTTGACCGGCTATAAACTTTACGGGGTTTGTAAGAGTTATAAATTCAACGCCTTCTTCTTTTGCGTGAATTCTTTCTTCAAGCCTTGCCGGCATTTCGTTTTCGGATCTTCTGTAAACAAGCTTAACGCTTTGCGCGCCAAGACGAAGAGCCGTTCTTGCGGAATCCATAGCGGTATTTCCCCCGCCGACAACTACAACGTTTTTGCCTTTATAAACAGGCGTATCATATTTTGGAAATTCATAAGCGCGCATTAAATTTACGCGCACTAAAAATTCGTTAGCGGAATATACGTGATTTAAATTTTCGCCTTCAACTCCCAAAAATATGGGAAGCCCGGCGCCTACGCCTACAAAAACCGCCTTATATCCTTCGTCAAAAAGCCTTTTAACCGTTTTTGTTCTTCCTATTAAAGTATTCAAAACAAACCGAACGCCGAGATTTTTCAGATAATCTATTTCCGAATCTAAAACTTTTTTAGGAAGTCTGAATTCAGGAATTCCGTAACGCAAAACTCCGCCTGTATCATGCAGCGATTCAAACACAGTAACATCATAACCGAGTTTAGCCAAATCTCCCGCGCAAGCAAGCCCCGCAGGGCCGGAACCGACGACGGCAACTTTTAACGGCAATTTAGAATTGAGAGTTGAGAATTGAGAATTTTTCTCTGCCTTCGCGGCTTCGCCGCTGCAATGCGGCAAGCTTTGCAGTTTAAAGTCCGCGGCGTATCTTTCCAAATTTCCTATGGCTATGCTTTCGCCTTTTTTGGCAAGTATGCAATGTTTTTCGCATTGCGTTTCCTGAGGACAAACGCGTCCGCAAACAGCGGGAAGATTATTTTTTTCCTTTAAAATTTCTATGGCTGCCGGGGCATTTCCTTCGGCAAGTTTTTTAATAAACCCGGGAATATTTATTTCTACCGGACAACCTTTAACGCACGACGAATTTGGGCATTGCAAACACCTTTTGGCTTCGGCAACAGATTCTTCCGCCGTGTAGCCGGTATTTACCTGTTTAAAATCTTTATTTCTTATGTCGGGCGCCCTTTCGGGCATTTTTATTCTTGGCGGCATTTGCACTCCGGATGATGTTGTCCGCTTTTTTTAAACTCTTCAAGCGCGGTTTTTTCAGCGTCTTTAAAAAGCGCAAGTCTTGAAATAAGTTCGTTCCAGTTTATAAGATGCCCGTCAAACTCCGGCCCGTCAACGCATACAAACTTTGTTTTACCGCCAACGGTTACCCTGCACGAACCGCACATGCCCGTGCCGTCAACCATTATAGGGTTTAAAGAGACGAGCGTTTTTATATTTTTTTCTTTCGTTATATCCGCAACAGCCTGCATCATGGGCACAGGGCCTATGGCGTAAACCATATCTATTTTTTGCGAATTGAAAACGTTTTTAAGGACGTCCGTTACAATTCCCCTCACACCGCAGCTGCCGTCGTTTGTGGAAACTAAAAATTCGTCGCTTGCGGCTTTTATTTCTTCTTCAAGAATAAGCAAATCTTTACACCTTGCGCCCGTTATGGCTATAACCTTATTTTCAGACTGCTTTAACGCGTTTATAACGGGAAGAACTTCGGCTGCGCCCACTCCGCCTGCTACCGCGGCAACAACGCCGTATTTTTTTATTTCCGTAGGCGTTCCGAAAGGTCCTGCAAAATCTCTTATGCAATCGCCTGCGTTTAGCAGCGCAAGTTTAAAAGTAGTTTTTCCGATGGTTTGAAAAATAATTCGCACAAGCCCTGTCTGCGCGTCTGCGCCGGCGATAGTTAAAGGAACTCTTTCGCCGAACTCGTCTATCCTAAATATCACAAATTGCCCCGCCCTTGCGCTTTCGGCAATTTGAGGAGCATAAATTCTTAAACTTATTAAATTTGGACCGACAACTTCTCTGCTTACGATTTTAAACATTTTTTTATTATACCACAAAAACGACAGTTATTAATTAGCAATGAGTAATTAGTAATTTATGTATTTTGCGAAGCAAAATCTATTATAAGTTGCGCTTTGCGCAACACAACAATTGCTCATTACTAATTGCCGTTATTTCCCGCTTCTTAAATAAATAAAATTTTTTCTTTCGGAATTTATATTTACAACAAATTCTCTTTCTTCAACAATTTCCGCATCGGCATTTCTGAATTTTATTGTTATTTTATTTTCGCCTTCCGGCAAATAGAAGCGCGACATAAGAATATTTGCGGGCAGCGTGTTCCAGCCTCTTTTGTCTGCCGTTTCGGAAAGAGAGTTCGCAACGTTAAAAACTATTTGAGTTAAAGCGCCCCAGCCTTCGGAAGAAGTGCTGTCTTGGACAACCTTTGAAACCGCTTTGCCGGTTACATATTTTACCGCGGCTCTTGCAAGAGTTTTTACGTAAGTTTTTGCTTTTTGATCGTCAAGAACTTTTTTTGCAAGCGCCGACATGTCCTGCGCCATATAAGATTTTTTCACGCGACCGTCATCTGCAACAACATCGGTAACAACTATAAAATTTTTAATTTCGTTCGGAATATCCTGATAAACGGGAAAAGCGACTTTAACGTAATCTTTCGCAAAAGCCGATAACGTAACGGATTTTGCCGTCTGAAATTCTTTAGCTTCCGCTTCGTCGTCAATTTTTGTCTGGCTTACGTAAGGCCATATATCAAAAAACGCAAACTCTATGACGTTGTCTATTTTTTTTGGAATAAAACCGTTGTAATCTATAATTATGCACTCGCCGTAACCTTTAGGCGCATTCTTTTTTACAGCCTGCGGATAAGACGATTTTATTTCTGCGGCCCTGTCGCTAAAACCCAAAGCTAAAGCGGAATTATACGCGTCGTTTATCAAATCTTGCGGCGGCGCTATTTTTACAACGCCGTTTTTATACGCTTTAAGAGCCGCGTAGTATGAAATATGCGCGTCGTTTAAATAACCCGCGTTTTCATAAATAAGACCCATAAAGTATCTTATAAATCCGTCGTCTTTATAAAAATTTTTATAATTTGACTGCGCGCCGAAAGTTTTAAAAAGCGAATCTGTTTGGCGGGCTTCTACCACAGATTCGTTATCTTCGCCGGACAAAACGTAATTTAAAGATTCAAAAACCGATATGTAAACTCTTTCAAAATCTTCCCCGTAATACGGCAAAGCGGTATCGTTAAAAACCATAGACGCAGCGCCGGCGGAAATACTTTTTGTGTAATTTTCTTCAAACTTATTTTTTGCGCTTTCAAAACTTTTGCTGCTTTGGTCAAAATTGCGGGCAAAATGCTGAACTGTTCCGTAGTCAAGATAATAGAGAAGAATATTTTTGTCGCCGTAAACGCTTTTTGATTTATCCACAAGTTTTGCCGCGGCGGCGTAATCTTGCTTATCTATAACTTTTCTTAAATCGGAATAATAAGACGTCATATTGGAAGCGCACCCGCCAAAGATAAACATTATTGAAATAAACAATAACGCTGTAACCGGCGAATGCGCTTTTATGGTTTTAAAAAAACCTTTTAACATTTAGTTTAAGATTTATACGAAGATTTAGATATCACTTTTTTTATTTTTTTCTGACCTACCCATACGGTTTCGTTTGATTCCATATCTATAATTTCAAGCTCAACCTGATAGTATTTAAGTTTATCTTTTCCGTTGGAGTCAAAAATAGAATTTATCTGCCCTTTAAGCATAAAATCCGCGGCGGATTCGTTCTGCTGCTTTTTTGCGTTTTTAGAGTTTACAGCCTGATCGGCTCTTTCGGCTCTAATTTCTTCTCTCTGATCTTTTGAGGCGACAAAAGTTACTTTGCCGTTATTTATAAGGTTTCTTTCAAGATCTTTTATAAAAGTTTCCGTAGAAATATGTTCTTCGGTTTTATTTAATACTGACCCTATAATAACTCTTGGTTTTACGCTTTTATGTTCGGCGGCAAACTGCGCATACCACGGATACGTAAGAGATTCCGTTATCATTTCCTGCGAAACCTGCTGAGAATCCGTATCGTTCCAATTTCCGCTTAAATCAATTACTTCGCCGGAATCTACTCTTGTAACTTTTGTTGAGGAACATGACGCAAGAGACAATGCGACAACACCTGCAAAAACAAACGCGACAGCTTTTTTAAAATTCATTTTCATCTCCTTAATTTAGACTATTTTTTTAAACTTTCTTTTTCCCGCCTGCAAAATGAAAGATTTCCCGGGTTTAATTTCAACGTCCTGCGAAACTTTTTGCGAATCTATTTTAACCCCGCCCTGCTCAATTAAACGCCTGGCTTCGTTTTTGCTTGAAACCATACCGCTATTAACGAGCAAATCCGCAAGTTTTATTGCCAAATTAATTTTAAACTCTTCAATATCGTCGGGAATATCTTTTTTTGCAAAAACTTTTTCAAACTCTTCTTTGGCTTTTTGCGCTTCAACTTTGCCGTGATACCTTTCGGTAATTTCCAAAGCCAAGGCTATTTTTGCTTCTTTAGGATGTAAAGTTTTAATTGTTTTTAAATCCGCCTGCGTTAAAAGTTCGTAATATTTATACATCAGCTCGTCGGAAACCGACATTATTTTTCCAAACATATCTTTTGGCGCGTCGTTTAAAGCTATATAATTATTGTAAGACTTTGACATTTTTTTTACGCCGTCGGTTCCCTCAAGAAGCGGCATTGTGATAACGACCTGCGCTTCCTGTCCGTAATCTCTTTGCATGTCTCTGCCAAGCAATAAATTAAATTTTTGGTCGTTTCCGCCAAGCTCAACGTCCGCTTTTAACGCTACGGAATCGTAAGCCTGAAGCATAGGATACATAAATTCAACTATGCTTATGGGTTTGTCTTCTTTATATCTTTTTTCAAAATCGTCTCTAACAAGCATTTGCGCAACGGTATTTCTTGACGCCAGCCCAAGCAAACCCTTTATGCCCAGCTCGTTTAACCATTTGCTGTTGTAAACAACTTCGGTTTTGCTTTCGTCAAGAATTTTAAAAACCTGCGTGGTGTAAGTTTTAATATTTGCGGCAATTTGTTCGTCGGTCATCATTGGTCTTGTTTCGGAACGCCCCGACGGGTCGCCGATACTTGCCGTAAAATCGCCGATTAAAAAAACAACCTGATGCCCCAAATCTTGAAAAGTTTTAAGCTTATTGATAATAACCGTATGCCCAAGATGCAAATCCGGAGCGGTCGGGTCAACGCCGAGTTTTACTCTCAACTTTTTCCCGCTTGCAAGCTTTTTCTTAAGCTCGTCAACGGATATTATTTCGTTTGTGCCTCGTCTAATTTTATCAAGCGCGTCTGTCATAAATTTCTTAACTCCCGAATATCGTTTATACCGAAAGCGTTCTCAACAATTTAAATTCCGCTTCGTTAAATTTTTTCTCGCGTTTAATTACGCTCTGTATGGGCGCCGACGTAATTTTACCGTTTGTTATGCCGACAAGTCTGTTGTATTTTCCGGCGTGGAAAAGTTTCATCGCTTCAACTCCGAATTTTGAAGCTAAAATTCTCGTTCTTGCGGTAGGTCTTCCGCCGCGCTGAATATATCCTAAATTGCTTACGCGCACTTCAAGCCCCGTAAGTTTTGCAATTTCGTCGGCAAAATCGTCGGAACAGCCGTAACCTTCCGCAAAAGCTATAATTTCGGAAGTTTTTCCTCTTTCTTTTCCTTTGGTAAGTTCTAAGGCAAGTTTTTTCATGTTTGGCTTCATTTCCGGAACAACTATAAACTCGCAGCCTGCGGCAATGCCCACGTCTAAAGTTAAAAAGCCGTGTTCTCTTCCCATAATTTCAACGACAAAAATTCTGTCGTGGCTTGTCGCCGTATCTCTTATTTTGTCTATGGCTTCCACCGCGGTGTTTAACGCCGTGTCGTAACCTATGGTTTCGTCTGTTCCGTAAATATCGTTGTCTATAGATGCGGGAATGTTTACAACTTTTACGCCGAATTTTGTAAGCGCGTTTCCGGCGGCAAGAGAGCCGTCTCCGCCGATTATTATAAGACCGGACAAGTCTAATTCTTTTATTGTCCGCACGGCTCTGTTCATTCCGGCTTTTGTTTTTGTTTCAGGACATCTTCCGGTATGTAAAAACGTGCCGCCGGTATTTATTATTCCGCTGACGCTGCGAAGCGTAAGCGTTGCAAAATCGTCCTCTAAAAGACCTTTAAACCCGCGTCTTATGCCAACCATTTGATATCCGAGAGAAATGCCGTATCTGACAACCGCTCTTACTGCGGCGTTCATTCCGGGAGCGTCTCCGCCGGAAGTTATAATGCCTATTTTTTTTGCCATATCTTTCTCCGATTAATATTTTTTAAATTATATAAGTTTTTGAACCGTTTTGCTATAATAATTTTATGAATAATTTAGAAATTTTAGCTCCGGCGGGCTCTAAAGAAACGTTTATTGCTGCAGTCGCGGCGCAAGCCGACGCAATTTATCTTGGTCTTGAAAATTTCAGCGCCAGAAGCAAAGCGCAAAATTTTACGCGTTCGCAATTTTACGACTGCGTTAATTTTGCCCGTAAAAATAACGTTAAAGTTTACGTTGCCCTCAACACTCTTATAAAACAAAAAGAGCTTTCCGACGCAATAAAACAAATAAATTTTATAGCTTCCTGCGGCGCAGACGCCGTGATAGCGCAAGATTTAGGCGTTGCAAATATTGTTAAGCAATATTTTCCTCAGCTAAAGCTTCACGCAAGCACGCAAGCGGCAATA
The DNA here is from genome assembly GCF_001027545.1 of Endomicrobium proavitum. Taxonomy (NCBI): domain Bacteria; kingdom Pseudomonadati; phylum Elusimicrobiota; class Endomicrobiia; order Endomicrobiales; family Endomicrobiaceae; genus Endomicrobium; species Endomicrobium proavitum. The sequence continues at coordinate 301,349 of NZ_CP009498.1, read as the reverse complement.
CACAACAGCTACGGCGTTTTAGAAGCGCAAAAAGCGGGATTTAAAAGAATAGTTTTAGCAAGAGAATTATCTTTTCAGGAAATAAAAAGCATATCTTCAAAAACAAACGCAGAGCTTGAGGTTTTTGTTCACGGAGCGCTGTGTTTTAGCGTTTCCGGAGTTTGTTTAATGTCAAGTTTTATCGGCGGCGCAAGCGGAAACCGCGGAATGTGCGCGCAGCCGTGCAGGCGGCGTTATGACATTGGCGCAAAAAGCGGTTTTTACATGTCTCCCAAAGATTTAAATTTGTCCGCGCATATAAGGGAGTTAAAACAATCCGGCGTTTCATCGTTAAAAATTGAAGGAAGAATGAAAAGCCCTCAATACGTTTACAAAACCGTTAAAGCTTATAAAATGCTTGCAAGCGACGACGGCATTCAAACCGCAAACCAAGCCCGCGCGCTTTTGGAACAAGATTTTGCAAGAGCAAAAACAACGTTTAATTTTATAAAGAAATCAGACGACATTTTTGCGCCGCAAACATCCAAACAAATAGGCGCGTATATTGGAAAAATATCATTTCAAAACGGGAAAATACAAGTTAAAACGGATGTTCAAATAAACTCCGGCGACACATTAAAAGCCGCAGATTCTAAAAACGACAAGTATTTCAAAGTAAACATTTTAAACTTAAATAAAACAGGCAACGCTTATGAAATAGAAACAAACTCCGCCGATTTAAAGACAGGAATGGAATTATTTAAAACTCTGGACGGAAAGTTTGAAGAAAAGCTAAAAAAAATAACTTCCGAAGCCATAATAGAAAAACAAAATTTTGAGATTAAAGAAAAAGAAATACCAAAACCAAAACACGCAAAAGCAAAATCCGAAGAAAAATTATTTGTAAAAATTGACGATTTAAACTGGCTTAACATATTACAGCCATCAGGTAATACAAATGCTATTTTTTCACTGGCTAAACAAAACCTCTCTAAAATTGACGCGTTAAAAAACATAAATTATTTTGAACTGCCCGCCTTTATTGACGAAGCGGATTTGCCGCAATTTCAAGCGGCTATTGATAAACTGAAAAACAAAACCTTCTTTCTAAACAACATCGGACATTTCCGGTTTTTTAAAAATAGTCCGGCTGCGGCAAAACTAAATGCCGGAGCGTTTTTATACTCGTTGAATTCTTTTGCGGCAAATTTTTTGTTTAAGCGCAAAATAGAAAATTTTGTTTTCAGTTACGAAGATGATTTTTACAATATTTCAGATTTGGCAAAAGAAAATTTAGCAGACAAAGGAATTTTTTACTTATCGGGGTTTCCACAGCTTGCGGTTTCTAAAATGACGCCTCATAAAGATTTGCGGCAGGAAGAAAATTTTTCATCGCAAAAAGATAATTTTAAAGTTATAAACAAAAACGGGCAGACAATAATTTTACCGCAGTATCCGGTTATGTTGTTTAATAAATTATCAAAACTAAAGAAGTTGGGCATTAGAAAATTTATAATAGATTTATCTTACATAAAACCAAATAAAACCTATTTTGAAACCATGCTCGGCGCATATTCCGGCAAAATTCAGCTTCAAAACGATTTTGAATTTAATTTTGAGAGAAAGTTGAAATAAGCTGCTACAAACAAAAGCCGGCGGAGATTAATCTCTCCGCCGGCTTTTTATTTTTATAAATTCAAATTCAAATATTAGAATTTATAGTTAAGTCCTGCCTGAAGCGTGTTGATTTCAAAGAAGTCAATATCGCTGGCAATCCATGTTCCAACTCCGCCAAATAAAGAAACGTTGTCAGACAAAGCATAGTTAGCGGTAAGGTCTAATTCTCCGTTAGCATCGTCAAATTCAAGAGCTTGAGTATAGTGCAAATAGTCAATGCTCAAACCAAGTTGTTTGTTTAACGCATAGTCAAAACCCACATTAAGAATTTGAACGTTCTTATATCCAATCAAATTTAGGCTATTAAATACTTGGACAAGGTCGTTGGCGCCGATAAGTCCCGGATTATAGTTTCCAAAAGACAGAAAATCTTTATTTTTTTCAAGCAATGAGAAATATGTTAATCTTGCGCCAAAATCATCTGCAGAATAACCCAAGTCAGCTTTGATAATCATTGAGCTGTAGTCTGCAACATCAGTTGAGAAAGCCTTGTAGCCTGCAAAACTTTTTGCAAACTCTACAGCTATAGTCAAGTCATTAATTTTAACGGTAGGCTTTATACCGGCATATACATATTCTCTTGCATCGTGGGTGGGGGCGTTGTTGGCATAATCATTATTTACGTCATAAACGTAAATTTGAGCGTCAACGCCTTCTGCAATGCTGGAAATTTTTACGTCCAAACCGTAAACGCTATGGTCGGCATTGTCAAGCTGTCCGTAAATTGCTTTTGCCGAAATTCCATCTTTCTTATACCCTACAGTTACGGCATCAAGAGATGTAATGGCTTCAATTTGATCACCGTTCAAACGACGAACTCCGAAGTATGCTGAAAAGCTGTCTTCTTCACCGTAAAACTGACGTCCGAACGTTGCGCTTAATCCGTCAATATCAGCAAATTTATTAACAGTTAAATTTGCCTGAACTACTCTAATTGTATTAAGATATCCGTTAAGGTTATCTCCGTCCAATGACTGTGCTCCCCATGTGCTGCCGTATCCCAAAGCCACTGTAGCGCCAATGTTGTCTGCAACGTCAAAAGTCAATCCGAGAACTGAAAAAACGTTAATGTCTCCCTGATTGTTCACGGCAGGAGAAATTATCGCGCCTTTACTTGTATTATTTGCTCCAAAAATCTGACCTTCTCCAAAGAATTTGAAATTCTTAAGAGATAAATTCTGTGCGGATGAAACTGATGCGAAAACAGCCAATACTGCTGCCAATGCTAAAAGTTTTTTCATTTCCTACCCCTTTGTAATTTTAACTTCTCAACGCCAACTTCAAAACAAGCTTCTGTAGTTACAAGTAAAAGCGGTCTCACCTCCTTGCTATGAAGTTACAACAACGCGGATATTATAGCTTTTATACCCCCCCCCGTGTCAATATATTTGTTAAAACGCTTTTATTTTTCAATGATTATTTTCATCGCAATATTTGCAATTTTTTTAAAAATATGATATTTTATGCAAAATTTTTATTTGGAGGTTTCAATGTATAAAGTAGTTTTGATAAGGCACGGCGAAAGCGTTTGGAACAAAGAAAATAGATTTACCGGCTGGGCAGACGTTGATTTGTCCGAAAAAGGCAAAGAAGAAGCCATAAAAGCAGGACAGCAGCTTAAAAAAAACGGTTTTACTTTTGATTTGGCATACACTTCAGTTTTGAAAAGAGCAATAAAAACCCTTTGGACAGTTACCGACGTTATGGACTTGCTCTGGGTGCCGGTTATCCGTAATTGGAAACTCAACGAAAGACATTACGGCGCTCTTCAGGGGCTTAACAAAGCCGAAACTGCGGCAAAATACGGCGAAGATCAGGTAAAAATTTGGAGAAGAAGTTACGATACCCCCCCTATGCCGTTAACAGAAGATGATGAAAGATACCCGGGAAAAGATGCAAGATACGCCGGACTTTCCAAAAGCGAACTTCCTCTTACGGAATGCTTAAAAGATACTGTCGCAAGAGTTGTTCCTTATTGGGAAAAAGAAATAGCCCCGCAAGTTAAAGCCGGAAAAAAAGTTATAATTGCAGCCCACGGCAACAGCTTAAGAGCGCTTGTAAAATATCTTGATAACATAAGCGACAACGACATTGTGAATTTAAACATCCCCACGGCAATGCCGCTTGTTTACGAACTTGACGAAAACCTTAAACCCATTAAAAACTATTACATAGGCGACCCCGAAGCCGTAAAAAAAGCCATGGAAGCAGTTGCCAACCAAGGAAAAGCCAAGTAAAGACAAAGTGAAAAGTGACACGAAGTGTCATCCCGGAATGTCTTAATCCGGGATCCACGGTTGCTAAATATTGGACGTGTTCATTACATTTTTTAAAGTGAAAAGTGAAATTAACGACAAAAAAACTACAAAGTGACACGAAGTGTCATCCCGGAATGTCTTAATCCGGGATCCACGGTTGCTAAATATTAGATGTGTTCATTACATTTTTTAAAGTGAAAAGTGTAATTAACGACAAAAAAACTACAAAGTGACACGAAGTGTCATCCCGGAATGTCTTAATCCGGGATCCACGGTTGCTAAATATTGGACGTGTTCATTACATTTTTTAAAGTGAAAAGTGAAATTAAAAACAAACGACAAATCTTTTAAAGATTCAATATACAAAAAAACCCTGCGCTATCTCCGCAGGGTTTTTTTTGTTTATTATTGTAAGCTGTTAGTCGTTGCCGCCCTCAAGCGTCTTATGAGCGGAGAGTTTTTATCGCACTAAAAATTTCCGCATGTTTGAGCGCATTCCTTAATGTGTTGTTATTGCGCGAGTTCGGAAATTGCGATAAAAACGCGCAGCGAATGCTTGCTGGCGGCAGAGTTTTTGCTTACTTTTTGATCGTTTGCAAAAAGTGAGGCGGGGCTTGGGGTGCAACGCCCAAGGTGTTGGCGGGTTTGGGTATGCAATACCCAAGACTTTGACTTTTTGCTATAATCATTGCATTGTAAAATTAACATAGGAGAAGAGAGATGAGCGCTAAACAAATTATAGAATGGATTTCTTCCGAATTATCTCTTGGCGAAGCAGGCGTTAAAAATACCGTTTCAATGCTTTCAGACGGCGACACGGTGCCGTTTATCTCGCGCTACAGAAAAGAAAAAACCGGCAATTTAACCGAAGTAAACGTGCGCGACATTTCCGATAAACTTCAATACTATATAGAGCTTGAAGCAAGAAAAGAAACAATTTTAAAAAGCATAGAAGAGCAGAAAAAACTCACCCCCGAACTTAAAGCCAAAATTGAAAACTGCAGAGAAAAAACAAAACTTGAAGACCTCTATCTTCCGTATAAACCAAAACGCCAAACAAAAGCCACAGTTGCAAAAGCCGCCGGGCTTGAACCGTTAGCCGTAGAAATTTTAGCGCAAACTTTGTCTATGAAAGAAGACAGACAAAAATTTCTTGAAAAATACTTAAATGAAGAAAAAGGCATAGACACAATTGAAAAAGCCGTTATCGGCGCAATAGATATTATTGCCGAGCAAATTTCCGACGATGCCAACATAAGAGGAAAATTAAGAACGTTTATAACTTCCACGGGGCAAATACGTTCTAAAGCCACAAAAGCCGCGGCAAATATAAAAACAAAATTTGAAATGTATTACGATTACGCCGAACCGTTGAAAACCGTCCCCGGACACAGACTTCTTGCAATAAGGCGCGCAACAAAAGAAGAAGTTTTAACGTGGAAAATAGTCGTTGAAGACGATAAAGCCGTAGATTTAATTTTAACGTCGGTAGCCAAAAATAACCGTTCGCTTTTTTACCCCGAACTTTTTACCGCCGTTCAAACGGCTTACGACAGACATCTTTATCCGTCTTTACAAGTTGAAATATTTTTATCCAAAATGGAATCCGTCGACGCCGACGCAATAAACGTTTTTGCAACAAACGCCAAAAACCTGCTTCTTGCAGCGCCCGCCGGACATAAAATTATTATGGGCGTAGACCCCGGCTTTAGAACCGGCTGCAAAGTTGCGGTTACCGACGTAAACGGAAATTTTAAAGAGTATCACGCAATATTTCCGCACGAACCCGCGCTTCGCACAAAAGAAGCCGAAGAAGTTTTAGTTGACCTTATAGAAGAGTATTACGTAGAACTTATAGCCGTAGGAAACGGAACCGCATCGCGGGAAACAATAAATTTTATAAATAACGTTTTAAAAAATCATACTTTTAAAATTCAGCCGAAAATTGTAACCGTAAGCGAAGCCGGCGCGTCCGTTTACTCGGCGTCGCCGCTTGCCGTGGCGGAATTTCCGAATTTAGATGTTACCGTCCGAGGCGCCATAAGCATAGCAAGGCGCCTGCAAGACCCGCTGGCGGAACTTGTAAAAATTGACCCGAAATCCATAGGCGTAGGGCAGTATCAGCACGACGTAAACCAAGCGCAGCTAAAAAAACAGCTTGACGACACGGTAGAATCTGCGGTAAATTTTGTGGGAGCAAATTTAAATTCCGCATCCGCAGAACTTTTATCGTATATTTCAGGCATATCTAAAACCGTGGCAAAAAATATTGTAAGTTACAGAACAAAAAACGGATCGTTTAAAGATAAAACGGAACTTAAAAAAGTTACCGGACTTGGCGACAAAACTTTTACGCAGTGCGCAGGTTTTTTAAGAATTCCCGACGGAGTAAACTCTTTGGATAATTCTGCCGTCCACCCTGAAAGCTACGGAGCCGTTGAAAAAATGGCTAAAGATTTAAACGTTAAAATTTCTGAACTTATAGGAAACGACGCGTTAATAAAAAACATAAACCCAGCAAACTACGTAACGCCTGAAATTGGGCTTTTAACTTTAAACGACATAATTGCGGAATTAAAAAAACCCGGCGTTGACCCGAGAAAAGATTTTTCCACGGCGGAATTTAGCGAACAAATAACCGATATTAAAGATTTGCAGGAAAACATGGTTTTAAACGGCACCGTAACAAACGTTACAAATTTCGGCGCGTTTGTTGACATAGGCGTTCACCAAGACGGCTTAATTCACATATCAAAATTAAGTTCCAAATTTGTAAAAAACCCATACGAAGTTGTTTCCGTAGGAGACACAATAAAAGTAAGAGTTTTAAAAGTTGACGCAGAATTAAAAAGAATAAGCCTGGAAGCAGTAGGAAAGTAAACGGCATAACGGCAAAGTGACACGAAGTGTCATCCCGGAATGCCTTAATCCGGGATCCACGTTTACTAAATATTAGACGTATTCATTACATCTTTAAAAGTGAAAAGTGAAATTAACGACAAAAGCATATGTGTAGATTCTGCGAGGGACTCTGTCCCCGCTAAATGACGAGTGTTATCTTTTACCCCATCCGAGCGAAGCGTAGGATTTGCCGTTGTCGTTGTTGTTTTCCGTTCGCGCTTTTGCCGTTACTTCCACATAAAGCGCTCCGCCGCGTGCTTATTTCACGGAGAAGATTTTTGGATAAGAAATTTAAAGTGTTTGAGCGCACGTAGTGCGCGAGTTTTTTAAATTTCCCAAAAATCTTCGCAGTGAAATGCGTGTTATATAAGACGCATCAAACATTCCAACTAAAACAAGCGCTTCGCCGTTTTGTCGTGCCGCCGCGTTAACGAGCACAGCGAGAGCGGCAGAGTTTTTGCTACTTTTTGATCGCTTGCAAAAAGTAGGCGGGTTTGGGTATGCAATACCCAAGGTGTTTAATAACGGCAAAGTGAAAAGCAACACACTTGTGTGTCATTGCCGAAATCCGTAATCGGCAATCCACGTTTACTAAATATTAGACGTATTCATTACATCTTTAAAAGTTAAAAGTGAAATTAACAACAAAGGCATAATTTACACATTCTGCGACTGCGCACACAATGAGATGGGCATAATATATAAAAAAATAATCTTCAATTTGACTAAAAACACCTTTTATTATAGAATACTCTTCGCTCCTCAAAGCCGAGGTGGTGGAATGGCAGACACGTGAGACTCAAAATCTCAAGTTGCTTAGGCGGCGTGCGGGTTCAAGTCCCGCCCTCGGCAAATCACAAACAAACAAACTTTTATGATACGCTTTGGCATACACGCATCTTTGCGAAACGGGTTTCAAAACGCAATAGACCAAGCCTCGTCGCTTGGCTGTGAAAGTATGCAAATTTTTACAAAAAGCCCGCGGGTTTGGAACAGCAAAAAATATTCCGAAAACGAAATTTCAGATTTTAAACGTTCGCTAAAAAAAGCAAACCTTTTCCCTCTTATAGTTCACACGTTTTACCTGCAAAACCTTGCAACTTCCAACGAAATACTCTACAAAAAATCTTTTGACGCTTTTCAAAAAGATTTGCTTTTGGCAAATGAAATAGGCGCAAAGTATTACGTTGTCCACCCGGGGTCTTATTCCGAGTTTTCAAATATTGCAGACGGCATTAAAAAAATTACAAACTCCATAAATAAAATTTATTCGCAAAATAAAATAGATACTATTTTACTTTTAGAAAATTTAGCCGGCGAAGGAAGAAAAATAGGTTCTAATTTTACGGAACTTGCCGCAATAATAGACGATGTTAAAGACAAATTAAAAATTGCGATATGTTTTGACACAGCTCACGCTTTCGGCGCCGGATATGATTTATCCGATCCTAAAAAAATAGATTTAATGTTAAAGGATTTTGACGCAAAGATAGGGCTGAACAAACTGAAAGTAATTCATTTTAACGACTCAAAAATGGCATGCGGATCAAAAAAAGACAGACATGAACATTTGGGAAAAGGTTTGATAGGCGCTAAAGGATTAAAGCATTTTGTGCAGGCAGTAAAAAACACAGCCGAAGCCGCAATTATAGAAACTCCGAAAGAACCGGAGAATGCGGACAGGTTGAATTTAGAACAGTTGTTTAAGTGGCGAAAGCAGTAAAATTCTCAATTATCAATTCTCAATTATCAATTATCTTTACAAGACACCCCGTGCGGCATTTTGGAGTGCATGTGTAATCGCAGGGTTCAACGTGAATGGTTATTGTAGAGTTTTCCAGTTTTAAAGAAATTTGTTTTTCCAACTCTCTTGTAATTTCGTGAGACTGCAGAACCGTCATTTTAGGGTTTACAAGTATGTGAAACTCCACAAACCTTTTGTTTCCCGCCTTTCTTGTTTTTAAATCGTGACAGCCGGAAATTATGTGCGCCTGGGCTCTTATTATATTTTCTATCTCGGCAACTTCTTCGTCGGGCAAACTAACGTCAAACAAATCTCTGACCGATTTTACGGTAAGTTTAACCGCCGTTTTTATTATCATTAAGGCAACAACAAGCGCCGCCGCCGGATCTATCCATGCAAAATTTCCGCCGACTTTTAACAATTTTAACAGCGTTATAATTAACAGCGCGCTCATTACTCCCACAGACGTCCACACGTCCGCGCGCAAATGCCAGCCGTCGGCTTCCAAAGCTATTGAATCTGTTTCTTTTGCAATCTTAAATAACCTTTGCGATACAAAAAAATTAACCGCTGCCGATACAAACATTACAAGCGCGCCCACCAAAGGCATGCGCACCGGGTTTGGCGAAATAAGTCTTGAAACAGCTTCATAAATTATGTACACAGCAGCGGCAAAAATTAAAAGAGCTTCCACAGAACCCGATATATTTTCAAATTTTCCGTGCCCGTAAGGGTGCTCGTTATCAGCAGGTTTTGCGGATTCTTTAATAGCTGCAAAAGCAATAAAAGCCGCTATCAAATCTACTAAAGAATGAGCGGCTTCGGATATTATTGAAATTGAACCTATGAGCAAACCCGTTATAAGCTTTCCAAGCGTAAGACACGTGTTTGAAACCATTGAAAGCTTTGCTGCGGACGCTGCATTTTTTTGCGGCATAAAAAATATGCTCCCGTAAACCGCTAAACAACCGGCAACTTTACTCTATTGCTTCCAGCGACGCCGTGGCGGAACCTATAGGAATTTTTACTTTTACGTGAACGGGAATTTTTTTGTCGTCGTTTGTAATCCAAACCTGCATTTTTCCCGTAGCTTTAAAAATTCCGGCAAAAGACTGCCGTCATGTTTACGCCACTGAAATTCATTTCTTTTGGCGTCAAGTTTCGCTTTTTCTTCTTTAAGTTTTTCAGACACAAAAGAGCGCTGTGTAGCCGCAAAAGCCTGACATACAAACAAACTTAAAATTGCGATTAAACTAAGTTTTTTTAGCATCATTTATTATCAGCTCCGTTGCATGTTTTAACGTTTTGCACACGGATAAAGGTTTTATTTTCTCGTTTTTTACTTTTTCAACCTGTTTTTTTCCGTGCCCCGTTAACACCAAAACGCCTTTGCCTCCGGAATTATTGCCTAAAAGATAATCTCTGACGCTATCGCCCACCGTATAAGAATTTTTTAAATCTATGCCGTGATCTTTAGCGGCTTGCAAAACCATGCCCGTGTTTGGTTTTCTGCACAAGCATTTATCTTCGTCAATATGAGGACAATAATAAAGTCCGTCTATTTTTGCGCCGCTTTTTTTAAGAAGAAATATAAATTTGTCGTTTACTTTTTTCAAATCTTTTTGCGTAAACATTCCTCTGCCCACTCCGGATTGATTTGTAACAACTATAACTTTAAAACCCGCATTGCGAAGCTTATTTATGCTGTCTGCCGCATAAGCGTAAAGTTTCACCTGTTTTGGCGAGCTTAAGTAATTTCTGTCAAATATTACGGTGCCGTCGCGGTCTAAAAACACGGCCGGCGTTAACGTTTTTTTATTTTTCTTAGAATTGTTTTTTCCCATATTTCCTTTCCGTTTTTAAATTGCGGCGCAGCCGTAAGAACAGCTACGCGTTTTTTGTTTTTCTCGTCTAAAACAGCATTTATTTTAACCGCGTCTTTTGAAGTTGTTATAAAATAACTTTCTTTACCCGCGGACGCAAAAATTTTCTCTAACATTTTTTTATCGTATTTTTTATGATCTTTTAAAGATATAAATTTTTCGCAAACTATGCCGGTTTTTTCCACGGACTTTCTAAAACCTTCGGAAAAACCTATGCCGCTTATTGCGGCTGTTTTAGAATTTTTTAACAGCTTAAAATTAAAATTTGTTTTTAAATCTATTTTTTTATACTGCAAACCGCCGTAATACGTAAACGCTACGGGCGCTTTTGAGTATTTTGATATTTCCTTTTTTAATTCCAAAAGACGTTTTGCGCAAACCGTATCCGAGTTTGTAATAATTATAAGCCCGGCTCTCTTTAACGCCGACGGTTTTTCCCTTAAACTTCCGGCGGGAATAAGCATTCCGTTTCCAAACGGGTTTGAAGCGTTTATGCAGACAATATCCAAATCTCTTTTTATTTTCCAATGCTGAAAACCGTCGTCAAGAACATACACATCAGGATTTATTTTATTTCTAAACGACAACGCCGCCGCATATCTGTCTGCCGCAACAATTACGCAAGCCTCGGGAACGCTTTTTGCAATTAACAGCGGCTCATCGCCCGAGTTTGCCGGATTAACTTTTGGCGCGCCGTTTTTTAATAATAACGGAATTTTACCGCTGCGCCCGTAGCCGCGCGTTAAAACAACGGGTTTTAAATTATTTTTTACAAGAAACTTCAACAACTCAATAACAAGCGGAGTCTTACCGGTGCCGCCCCATGTAAGATTTCCCACGCTTATAACAGGCGCATCAAGACAGCGCGGCGCAGAAACTTTTCTGTCAAGCGCCGACAACGCGCGATACGCTATTGAAAACGGATATAAAATTTTTGCCACGGTTTAGCCTTGTTTTTTAGGATAACGAAAACTTTTTCTCGTTAAAATATTTTGCGCCCTAACTTTATGTATTCCTGAGCGCTTAATTTAAAAAATGTTTCGGCGTATTTCATTCCCGGTTTTTTTATTTCCGCCCAATAAGAATTTAAGCCCTGCGCAATTTTCACATAATCTCTTGAAGCAAGCTGGCTTTTATAGCATTCTATTGCGCTCTGTTTTTGTTCCCAAACGCTTGAGATATCCACTATGGCATTAGGCATAACAGGCGACCAAACGCCGTAAGCGTAAACCGTAAAATTAAGTTTTACAATTTTATTTATTTTTATGAGCGCTTTAGATACGGCGGTGTGGTCTTTATGATTATCAAACCAAAACGGAAGAAAAACCGCGTTAGGTTTAACTCTTTTTATTATTGAAGCCAGCGTTTCTTCAAAACGTTTATTTCCGCTTAAACTTCTGGCGGCAAATTGTAAAAAATGATTTCTTTTAGAGCCCAACAGCGACGCGGCAGCCTCCGACTCTTTCATTCTCTCGGGGTTTTCGTGCGTGCAGTAAACAATTTCCGCATGCCCGCCGTTTTGCGCGTGCTTAATTATAGTTCCGCCGCAGCCTACGGCTTCATCTAATTGGTGCGGAGCTATTACCAAAATACGTCTGTCATAGAGAGAATCATCGGCGGCAATAGAGTAACTTAAAAAAGGCCGAATGTGTTCAAATATTCTGAAAAGATGTTTAAAACGGAGTTGCGCCATCGTTTTTCTCCTAATTTCAAATGTTCGGATTTAGTAAATATCATATCCGGAAGTTCTTCAATTTTACAAAATTTTTGCATTTTTATCATTTGTTTTATATAATCCTTGAGTATTTCAATTTCTATTAAGGAGCTATCATGGCTAAAAAAGCAAACAACGCCGTTAAAAAAGTCAGCAAGAAAAGCGCAGAAAATAACGAATGGCTTATTCTTTTTCTTTTGTCTATCTTCCTCGGAACTCTTGGAGTTGACAGATTCTACGTCGGTAAAATCGGAACGGGTCTTTTGAAATTGTTTACAGGCGGCGGATGCGGAGTATGGTGGATTATAGACATTATACTTATAGCAACCAACAAGTTTACAGACGCCAAAGGTCATGTTATTTCAAAATAAGTTTTTAAAGAAATATTTTGGAAAAATAAACAAAGTCAGATTATTAATTGTTGCAGGCTGTGCGCTGTTATTTTACGCTTTACCTGAAAAATTTATTTTACACGATGCGCCCGTTCTTTGTATTTACAGACTGTTGTTTGACAAAGAATGCATAGGCTGCGGAACTACAAGAGCGGTTTATCAGGTTTTGCATTTCAAATTTGAAAGAGCGTTTGAATTTAACAGCTTAATAATTGTAACTTTCCCGCTGATTGTTATTTGCACAATAGCGTGGATTTTTCAAAAACGAAGAAGATTAAAGAAATAGCTTAAATAAAAAAGTTCGGAGTTTTTTAAAACTCCGAACTTTTTTTTATGCTTATATATTGCTAAAATAAGCTCATGATTTTTGAAGAAATATTAAACAAAGTTTTAAAAACTAATTCTTTAACCGAAAATGAAATTTTAGAACTTTTAAAAACCGATAAGCCGCAAAAACTGTTTGCCGCCGCAGACAAAGTCCGCAAAAAAAACGTAGGCGACGAAGTGCATTTGCGCGCGCTGATAGAATTTTCAAATATCTGTAAACAAAATTGTCTCTACTGCGGGTTAAGACGAGACAATAAAAAAGTTGACCGTTACCGTCTTGAACCGGAAACCATAATTGATTTAGCAAAAAAAGCTAAAAGCTACGGATATCAAACGGTAGTTTTGCAGTCCGGCGAAGATCCTTATTACACTTCAGACATTATGTCTCAAATAATTTCGGCCATAAAAAAATTTGACATTGCCGTTACGTTAAGCATAGGCGAAAAAACTTTTGAAGAATATAAAGTCTACAAAGACGCAGGCGCCGACAGATATCTTTTGCGAATTGAAACCACAGACAAAGATTTATATGAAAAATTAGATCCGCAAATGAGCCTTGAAAACAGAAAAGAATGCATTCAAAATATAAAAAAACTCGGATATGAAACAGGCTCCGGAATTATTGTAGGGCTTCCCGGACAAACTCTTGAAAGCATTGCCAAAGATATACTTTATTTAAAATCTATTCCCGTTGATATGGCTGGAATTGGACCGTTTATTTTAAATCCGAATACTCCTCTTAACGACAAAGTGAAAAGTGAAAAGTTAAAAGTTGAATTAACGGCAAACGACCAAAACAATTTTGAGCTTGCGCTGAAAGTTATGGCTATTTTAAGATTATTAATGCCTGATATCAATATTCCTGCGACCACGGCTATGGAAACGTTGAACCCTGACGGACGCATGATTGCTTTGCAAAGCGGGGCAAATGTTGTTATGCCTAACGCCACCGAGGGCGAATACAGAAAACTTTATGAACTGTATCCGGGAAAAATTTGCGTTACAGACACTCCTTATAAGTGCAGATTTTGCATTGAAAGTAAAATAAATTCAATAGGCAGAAGCATATCGCAAGGAAAAGGAAATTCAAAAAGCAAGGAAATTCTATGAAAATATTAGTTGGGCTTAGCGGCGGAGTAGATTCCGCGGTGGCGGCATACTTATTAAAAAAACAGGGGCATGAAGTTATCGGCGCCATGATGTCTATTTGGGACGGTTCTATTGCCGCGCCTAAAATTACAGGCGGAGACGCTTGTTTGGGTCCAGAAGAAGACGATATTGCGTCGGTTAAAAAAATTGCTGAATTTTTAAAAATACCGTACCGCATTATAGACTGCCGTCAGGAATATAAAAACGTGGTTCTTGAAAACTTTAAAAACGAATACAAAAGCGGACGCACTCCAAACCCGTGCGTGTGGTGCAACACTTACATTAAATTCGGAGTTTTACCTCAAGCGGCAAAAAGAACCGGAATATCTTTTGATAAATTTGCCACCGGACATTATGCAAATATAAAATACAACGACAGTTTAAAAATGTTCCAACTTTGCAAAGCTAAAGACCAAAAAAAAGATCAGACTTATTTTTTATACAGATTAAATCAAAAAAATTTATCGGAAACTTTATTTCCCCTCGGCGAGCTTACAAAAAGCGAAGTAAGAGAAATTGCGCAAGCCGCAGGCATTCCTGTTGCTGAAAAACCGGACAGTCAGGATTTTTACTGCGGAGATTACAACGATATTTTGCAATTTAAAACAAACTCCGGCGATATCGCAGATAAAAACGGAAAAATTTTAGGCAAGCACAACGGAATTTGGAATTACACAATAGGAAAACGCAAAGGTCTCGGACTTTCCGGCGGAACAAAAGAACCGCTTTACGTAATAAATATTCTCGCAAAACAAAACGTTATAGTAGTCGGCGAGCAAAAAGATTTATATTCGTCAAAACTTACGGCGCAAAAAGTTTTGTGGAATTCTATTGCCGCGCCAAAAACAGAAATTGACGTTATGGCAAAAATAAGACAACAGCACGCTCCGGCAAAAGCAAAAGTTACCGCGCTTGAAAATAACGAAGCGGAAGTTGTTTTTTACGAACCGCAAATGTCGGTAACAAGCGGACAAAGCGTAGTTTTTTACGATAACGACGTAGTTTTAGGCGGAGCAATAATAAAATAAAAATATGCTATAATACCGCTATAATAAAACTTCCCGGCGGAAAAAAATGCACGAATACCAGCTTCTTTACATTTTAGGCGTAGGATTTGCTTTCGCTCTTGCATTCGGGTTTATCACTCAAAAACTCGGTCTTTCCTCTATCGTAGGATATCTGCTTGCAGGTTTTTTAATAGGCCCCAACACCCCGTTTTTTACCGCAGACTACAGTCTTGCTTTCCAGCTTTCCGAAGCCGGCGTAATACTTTTAATGTTCGGCGTAGGATTACATTTTAAAATAGACGATTTACTTGCCGTAAAAGGCGTAGCTATTCCGGGCGCAATTGTGCAAAGCGCAGTTGCTACGGTAATAGGTACTTATATAGGAACGCTTTTAGGTCTTGATTTACAGTCCGGACTTATTTTAGGTCTTGGGCTTGCGGTAGCCAGCACGGTTGTTTTGCTTAGAGTTTTATCAGACAACGACGCCTTAAACACAGTCCATGGGCACGTAGCCGTAGGGTGGCTTGTGGTAGAAGATATTCTTACTGTTTTAATTTTGGTAGTTTTGCCGATTCTTGCAGGAATGTTAAACAGCGCCAATTCCGCCGCTGCCGGCGGCGGCGAAAGCAATTTGAAAATTGTGGAAGCGGTAGCGTTTGCCGTTTTAAAAATAGGCGTTTTGTGGATTTTGGTAATAGAAGCAGGCGGAAGACTTGTTCCGTGGATTATGTCAAAAGTGGCAAGAACGCGCTCGCAGGAATTGTTTACGCTTACGGTTCTTGTAATAGCTTTTGCAACAGCTATGATAGCGGCGGTAGTATTTCAGGCATCATTTGCTTTAGGCGCGTTTTTGGGCGGAATGGTTGTAGGAAAAAGCAAAGTAAGCAATCAGGCTGCGGCAGATATTCTTCCTTTAAGAGACGCTTTCGCCGTTTTGTTTTTCTTATCGGTGGGAATGCTTTTTGACCCGAGATATTTTATTGAATATCCTCTTCTAATATTGGCGTGTCTTGCGATAGTTCTTATTGTAAAACCGCTTACGGCAATGTTTGTTGTTACAATTTTAGGATACTCAATACGCACGGCGCTTACCGTGGCCGCGGGACTTGCGCAGGTTGGAGAATTTTCTTTCATTTTAGCGCAGGAAGCAAAAAGATTAAACCTCGCCGGAGACACCGTTTACAACGCAATAGTTATATGCGCGATAATTTCAATAACTTTAAACCCTGCGGTATTTTCACGTATTCCCGCTTTTGAAACTATCTTGCGTTCAAAAGAAAAATTATGGAACTTCTTAAATGCGGTTGCGGAAAAACGCGGCAGCAAGAGAAATAAAAATCAAGAACTTGCAAAAAATCTTTTGCCTACCGAAGATTATCTCGCAAAAAAAACAGCGCTTATAATAGGCTACGGACCGACGGGGCAAAAAATAACGCAAATGCTTTTAGAGCATGACGTGCACCCTATAATAATAGAAATGAACGTGGACACCGTAAACAGTTTAAGCGCAAAAGGATTTTTCACAATTTACGGCGATTCAACTAAAAAAGATATTTTGGAAGCCGCAGGCATTTCAAGCGCGGATTACGTTATAATAACCGTGCCGTCTTTAAGCATAACTTCCGCAACAGCGTCGCTTGCGGCGGCGCTAAACCCTAAAGCGCGCATTTTTGTAAGAGCGCGTTTTCTTCACAGCAAAGAACATTTAAAACAAATAGGCATTTCCGGAATCGCGATAGAGGAAGAAGAAGTTGCAAAATCTCTTACGTCGCTTTTGCTTGACGATCTTGAAGAGCAAAGCCTGCTTGCCGCGGCAGCCGAAATAGCCGCAGAAGAATGCAAACCCGACGATGCAATTTGCAGAGACGAAATCTTTAAGAAAACGAAGAACAAATGATGATAGGAAGTTAGGATGATAAGAAGGTAAGCAACGGCTATGTTATCATAGCAACAGATAAAGCAATAACAAAAAAGACAGCCGCGCATAAAATATGCGCGACTGTCTTTTTTATTTTACAACGAACGCCAAATACTAATTGATAGCGTCGGTTCCCGTTTCTTTTGTGCGAACTCTCACGACGTTTCTTAAATCATAACTGAAAATTTTTCCGTCGCCGGGTTTTCCCGTGTATGCCGCTTTGAGAATAGCGTCAATTGTTTTCTTTTCCCATGCCGGCGAAGAAACTAAAATTTCAAACTTTACTTTGGGAAGCATGGTTATTGCAACTTCCGTTCCGCGAACAAGTTCCGTATAACCTTTCTGCTTGCCGCAGCCCATTACTTGAGAAACCGTGATTCCGTTTACTTGAATTTTATTTAAAGCTTCTTTAATATCTTCTAATTTTTCTTCACGCACTATTGCTTCAATCTTAATCATTTTTTTCCTCCCGTATTATTTTAAAAAATTCCACTTTGAATTTTTCGCTTTACATCTTGCCGTTAATTAATCCAAACCGAAGAAAGAAGGATATGCGTTTTCACCGTGTTCGGAAACGTCAAGCCCTTGAAGCTCTTCTTTTTTATCAACTCTTAAAGGAGTAAATATTCGCGTAATTCCTGCGCAAATCAAAGTGCCTACTATAACTATTGCAATTGTTACCAAAATACCTTCCGCCTGAGCAATAAATTGCGTCCAGCCGCCGCCGTAGAACAATCCGCCGAGTCCTTCCGTAAGATTAAGTTCGGGAACAACAAAAAATCCGGTCAACAATCCGCCCCAAATTCCGCCGATACCATGGCATCCGAAAGCGTCAAGAGCGTCGTCAATTTTAAGAACTTTTTTAATAAGCGTTATGCCGAAATAGCACACTATGCTTGTAGTTATACCAATAACAAATGCTCCGGTAATACTTACAAAGCCGGCAGCCGGAGTAATTCCTACAAGTCCCGCAACAACACCGGTGCAAGCGCCGATAAGAGTTGCTTTTCCCTGCTTAATTACATCTATAGCCAACCATGTAACCAAAGCTATTGCCGCAGAAACTGCAGTTGTCATAAACGCGTGAGCAGCCAAACCGTTTGCCGCTAAAGCCGAACCCGCATTAAAGCCAAACCATCCAAACCACAAAAGTCCCATGCCCAAAACTATTAAAGGAACATTGTGAACTCTGTAAGAGGTCTGCGCATAACCTTGTCTTTTGCCTAAAATTATAGCAAGAATAAGACCGGTTAAACCAGAGCTGATGTGAACAACATCGCCGCCGGCAAAATCTAAAGCTTTCAAAGTTTCGCCAATAAATCCGCCGCCCCAAACCATATGCGCCAACGGATAATATACAAGAACAGACCATAAACCGATGAATATAAATAACGCTTTAAATTTCATTCTTCCGGCAACGGAACCTGTAATAATAGCCGGAGTAATAAGCGCAAACATCATCTGGAAAGCAACAAATGCAAACGTAGGCAAGTTTTCGCCGAAAATGCTGTCTTTGGTTATACCGTTAAGCGCAACATTTTTAAGAGAACCTATTATCTGACCGCCTCCGTCTCCGAAAGAAAGACTGTAGCCTATCAAAGCATACAATGAAATTCCAAGACCCAAGATGAACACAGAGTTCATCATGTTGTTTACCATGTTTTTTCTGCGGCCCAACCCTCCGTAAAAGAGAGCCAATCCCGGCGTCATAATGAAAACAAGCGCCGCACAAATAAGAATAAATGCTGTGTCTCCCACATTAATCATTTGTACTTCCTCCTTTTATTTTTTTGAGCTTAAAAGCTCTTTTTATAATAAAAAACGAGATTAGAATCTTGATAATTTCACAATTATCAAACTTTCTGAACCTCGTTGTTCATTTTCAACGTTATTTTATTGTTTTCTTCTTTACGCTTAGAATTGTAACAAATGTTTTTTTATAATGCAAGCCTTTTTTTAAAACTCTTAAAATTGCAAACGCCGGACTGTTGTATTATCCGGCGTTTGCATAGCAATATTGCTTTTAGAAATTGTAAGCAACTCCGATAGTTAAATTGTTAAAATCAAGTCCGATGTCAAACAAACCATCGCTTGCTCCGCCGGATACATAACTTGCTGCGCCGAGAACCGTCCAAAGAGTAAATCTGTCCGAGAGCGCATATTCTACAACGGGAGAAACCGCAATTACGGCATCCGCAGGTTTGACATCTCCCGCATAAATTGTTGCGTCAAGTCTTGCGTAAAGAGCAAAAGCTCCCGACGTATAAGCTTTGTATCTTACAAACGGAATAAATGAATACGACGTTACCGAGCCTGCCGCTTCGTTTACGTAATCAAGAGAAAAACCTAAACCTCCGTCAATTTTGTCCGAAAAAATATAACCTACTTCAGGCGATACGATTACGGCGGAATCTCCGTTTAACGTAGCAACATTAAACGCTCCGCCTGCATACCAATCATACGCAAATCCGTTTACGGCAACTGCCGCCAACAATGCCAAAGACAATAATACTTTCTTCATTTTACTCCCCCTTGTTTTTGAGGCGGCCGTTTAAGACCGCCTCATTTTTTTATTTATTTAACGTCTTGCTCGTCTTGCAAGGCGTCATATCCTTCTTCGCTTGTGCGAACTTTTATTACATTTTCCACGTCGTAAACAAATATTTTTCCATCGCCTATATTTCCCGTATGCAGCGCCTGCTTAATTGTGTTAACAAGCGCGTCCACGGGAATTTTTGCAACAACTATTTCAACTTTTACTTTAGGAAGCAAAGCGGTTTCAACAAGAGATCCTCTGTAATACTCCTGATGACCTCTCTGCATTCCGCGGCCTAAAACCTGAGTAACGGTAATGCCCGTAATGCCCAAATTATCCAACGCAGATTTAAGCTGTTCAAATTTATTTTGATTTATTACAACCACAACTTTTGTCAATTTTATGCCGCTGTGCAACGCGCTATGAGGCACCGGCGGAACGGGAGTAAGCTTATCTTTGCCGGCTTCGTCTTCAAGAGCCGACGCAAATATTGAAGGCATAAAATCCGCATAACCTATCATTCCATGCTCGGTTATATCAAGACCCGCGACTTCTTCTTCTTTATCAACTCTCAAGCCTATAGTTTTTTTCAAGAGAAAAAAAGTAATAAACATTGTTACGGAAATCCATGCCGCAACAACTATTACGCCGAAAGCTTGAACACTCAGCATTTTCAATCCGCCGCCGTAAAGAAGTCCGCCGTCAAGAGCAAAAATTCCGGTTAAAACCGTTCCCAACGCTCCGCAAACTCCGTGCACGGCAACAGCGCCTACAGGGTCGTCAACTTTCAAAACCTTGTCTATAAATTCAACCGCAAACACAACGACAACGCCGGCAATAAGCCCGATTAAAACCGCTCCTTCCGGAGAAACGGCGTCGCAGCCTGCGGTAATTGCGACAAGCCCCGCAAGAACTCCGTTTAGCGTCATAGAAACATCAGGCTTTTTATAGCGCACCCACGTTAACAAAAGCGTTGCAGCCGCAGCGGCGGCAGCCGCAAGATTTGTGGTAACAAATATGCTTGCCGCAGAAACTATAGATTCACCGGTCATGGAAACCGTTGACGCGCCGTTAAATCCAAACCAGCCGAACCACAATATAAATACGCCCAAAGCCGCAAGAGTAATACTGTGTCCGGGAATTGCCTGAGATTCGCCTTTTTTAGAATACTTACCTATACGAGAGCCAAGCAAAGCAGCTCCGATAAAAGCGGCTACTCCGCCGACCATATGAACTGTTGTAGAACCGGCAAAATCGTGGAATCCCATTTCTGCCAAAAATCCGCCGCCCCATATCCAGTGACCGGAAATCGGATACACTATTGCGCTTATTACTATACTGTAAATAACATAAGAGGTGAACTTAGTTCTTTCAGCCATTGCGCCTGAAACTATTGTTGCGGCAGTAGCGCAAAAAACTGTTTGAAAAATTAAAAACGCCGGCGTAGGAAATGTCTGCGCGTAATTTCCATGGACAAAAAAATCAAGCACGCCAACAAACGCCGTTCCCGCTCCGAACATTATTCCAAAACCTATAGCCCAGTAACACAAAGAACCGAACGCAAAATCCATAAGATTTTTCAAAACTATGTTTCCCGCGTTTTTTGCTCTTGTAAGACCCGCTTCAAGCATTGCAAAACCCGGCTGCATAAAAAATACTAAAGCCGCTCCAAACAATACCCACAATGTGTCCACTGAAGAAAATGTTGCTGGTTCCATATTGATGCCTCCTTTTGTATTTATCAACCGCTTATGAAATTTTATAAATAAAAAAAGCGCACAAAGATATTTCGTATCTTTGGCGCCGTTGCCTTTTTGTGTTTTAAAATATTAAGTTTTCAATGAACTTACCAAAACAAAAAGGCGCCAAAGAAAGTAATTCTCTTTGGCGCCTTTGCCAGTTTATTATTAATATGGCAAAAGTATATAAAACAATTTTTACTTTGTCAAGTCTTTTTTTTACGACGAGAAACCAAATAACAGCAAACGACAAAGTGAAAAGTGACACACTTATGCGTCATTGCCGAAATCCGTAATCGGCAATCCACGGTTGCTAAATATTAGACGTATTCATTACATCTTTAAAAGTGAAAAGTGGAATTAAGGACACGGGAGGCAGAGTGTGAGAAGATAAGAGGATAAGATGGTAAGTAAAGACTCAAAAAGACGTTGCTTATCTTCTTACCCTCTTATCTTCTCACCCCCTGCCGTTCTCAACTTCTCACCCTCTGCTTTACAACATTGACTTTACAGCTTATAATAATGTATAATCCATGAATAATTTATATAATTTGTTTCACATATTCCGGAGGAATTATTAATGGCAAAACTTAAAACAGGAAGACACACATCCGCTCTTAAAGAAGCGAGAAAATCAAAAACCAGAACAGATAGAAACGTTGCCGTAAAAAGCAAAATAAAAACAGCGTTGAAAAAAGTTGAAGCTGCAGTAAAAGCCAACGATTTAAAAGCAGCGCAAGACGCTCTTAAAACCGCATTTTCACAGTGGGACAGAGCCGCAAAGAAAAACGTAATCCATTACAAAGCCGCCGCAAACCAGAAAGCAAGACTTTCAAAGAAAGTAGCTTCTCTTTCAAAAACAAAATAAACATATAAAAAATAAAAAAGCCGGCTTCTTTTTAAGAAGCCGGCTTTTTGTTTATCTGCAAATTAATATTAAAGCTTTTTCAAGCGCCGAAGCTGCGTCCGAAGCGCCGGTTTTAATGGCGGCGTCCGCCTTCAAAACAGTTTTCATTGAATCTTTTAATCTTTTAAAATCGTGCTTATGCAAATTAGAAACAAACGTTTTTGCAAAGTAAGGATGCATTCTTAAAGCCGAAGAAATTTCAGAAGAGCTTGCGCCTCTTTCTTCAATCATACTTTTTGCTTCAAGCAGTCTTCGCACGCAAGAAACGATTGTAGAAAGAATTACCACGGGTTCTTCCCCGTCAACCAAAAGTTTTTCTAAAACAAATAACGCTTTCTTTAAATTTTTAGCTTCTATTTCAGCCGCGAGAGAATACACATTGGCTTCTTTTGTATGACCGCTTATATACTCAACATCTTCCAATGTAATAGATTTTTTACCGCCGGCAAACAGAGACAGTTTTTCTATTTCATTTGAAATATTCAATAAATCCGTGCCGTTTTCTTCTATCATTCTTGAGACAACGTCGTAAGAAACGTTTTTACCTCTGTCGGCAAAACCTGTTTTAATAAAATCTCTCGTCTCGTTTTCATACTGTTTTCTGCAATCTACGGCAACGCACAATTTTGAAGAAGAGTATTTAGAAACAAGCTCTTTTCGTTTTGCCACGCCTTCTTTTTTATAATTTGCAGCGTATAAAAAAACAAGGCACGACGTGTCAGACGGATTATCAATATACTCCGTTATAACTTCGGCGTCTGCGGCTTTTATTTTATGAGCTTCTTTAATTATGATAAGCCTTTTTTCGCCTAAAAAAGGAAGAGTTTGAAGCGCGTTTACAACATCATCTGCGGACAACTCTCCGCCGTAAAAAATTTCCCTGTTTAAATCTCCCGCATCTATAATTTTTTCAATTTTTTTCAGACTTAAGTCTATAAGAAAAGACTCTTCTCCGGCAAAAAGATACGCCGCATGAGGAGTATTTAATTTATCGCTGTTAAAATCCTGAAATTTTATAAATGCCATATATATACCGAATTAAAAAGTGGAAAGTGAAAAGTGAAAAGTGAAATGAACGACTACGGCTTATAATTTATTATTCCGCTTTTCACTTTGCCGTTAACTGGGAACTTTGCGTTCCGAAACGCTTGTTACCGAGCCGAAACCTTTAATTGTTCTTTTAACTATGTCTCTGGAAAGTTTTTCCCAGATAATTGCTCTTGCTTCTTCTTCGCTCATGCCTTCGCCCAAGCCATAGCTGTTTTGGCTGCTTCTTGTTATATCTCTGTATATCTGAATTGCTTCCATATTAGGCTCCGTCCAAAGCGTTACGTTATTTTCAATATCTATAAACGAAACGCTGACGATAATCCAAAGTTTATACTGTTCGGCAACCATGTTTACGTCGTAAGTAAGCGGCTGTAAAATATATTTTTTTATAGTAACGGACAAGGCGCCGTTTGCTTCGCTTTCAGTATTTACAAGAGAAAGCCTGCCGTCGCTTAAAAATTCATCTACCACCGCGTTCATAAATTTAGCTTCAAGACCAAACTGGTTTGTATTGTTAAGAATTGGTCTTATGTAAATATTTTTTATGTAGTCCGGCAAAATCTGCGGAGCCGGATCATACTGCGCGGCGCATGAAGAAAGTAAAACCGTAAACAAAAACATTAATAATAATTTTTTCATTTTAACCTCTATTGGCGTCTTTGCAAACAATTTTGCAACGGCGCTTACGTTTATTTTACCACTATTGTAACTATTTTATTTTTAACGTAAATAAATTTTACAACTTGTTTGTCTTTAAGCTGCTGCAATATTTTTTCGTCGGAATTTATTATTTTTTCCACGTCTTCCTGCGAAGCGTCGGCAGCTGCCGTGATTTTTGCTTTTATCTTTCCGTTTATTTGGACGGGAAGCTCCACGCTGTCTTCCTTTATCATTTTCTCGTCGTAAACAGGCCACGGCGCGGCTGAAATACAGCCTTTGCCGCCGATTTGCGACCAAATTTCTTCGCATAAATGCGGAGTAAACGGAGTCATTAAAAGAATAATTGTTTTATAAACTTCCTTGGAAACGCCGCCGTCGTTTGAATGAAACTTATAGGAATAGAGCGCGTTGACAAGTTCCATAACCGACGATATGGCGGTATTAAACTGAAACTCTTTTTCAATGTCGCCGGTAACTTTTTTAATTGTCTTATGCATAATTCTAAGCAAATCCGCTTTATCTTTATCCGCAGCGGCGTTTGTAGATTTTGTATTTACAACGTCCTGAAGTCTCCATATTCTATTTATAAATCTCCAACAGCCCTCAACGCCGTCGGAAGACCAATCAAGCTGCTTTTGCGGAGGCGCGGCAAACAATATAAAAAGTCTTGCGGTATCAGCGCCGTATTTTTCAACTATTTCGTCGGGACTTACAATATTTCCGCGCGATTTGGACATTGCGCTTCCGCCGAGAGTTACCATTCCTTGAGTTAAAAGATTTGTAAAAGGTTCGTTATCTCTTGCCAAGCCTAAATCTCTTAAAACTTTATACCAAAATCTTGAGTATATCAAATGCATACAGGCATGTTCTATTCCGCCGATATACTGATTTACGGGCATCCAATAATTTAATTTTTTACCGTCAAACGGAGCGCTGTCGTTATGAGCGTCGCAGTATCTTGCAAAATACCATGAAGAATCCACAAACGTGTCCATGGTATCCGTTTCTCTCTGCGCGTTTGCGCCGCATTTCGGGCATTTAACGTTTAAAAAACTTTTGCTTGTTTTAAGGGGAGATTCTCCGGAACCAGTAAACTCCACGTCTTCGGGAAGAGTTATAGGCAAATCTTTTTCATTTACGGGAACGGTTGCACACTTGGGGCAATGTATAAAAGGTATAGGCGTTCCCCAATATCTCTGACGGGAAATAAGCCAATCTTTAAGTTTAAAATTTATTGTCTTTTTGCCAAAGCCCCGTTTTTGAACCCACTCTGAAACTATTTTAAAAGCGTCCGTAGATTTTACTCCGTTAAACTCTCCCGAGTTTACAAGAACGCCTTCGCCTTCGTAAGCCTTTTCCTGCACGTCAAAAGGTTCAGAGCCTTTTATAACTTCAACAATAGGTATGTTGTGTTTTTTTGCGAAATCGTGGTCTCTCTGATCGTGCGCGGGAACCGCCATAATTGCGCCCGTGCCGTAACCGGTAAGCACATAATCCGCGGTAAAAATAGGAATTAATTTTCCCGTAACAGGATTAACGGCTTCTACCCCTTCAAGTTTAACTCCCGTTTTTTCTTTGCTTTGCGAACGCTCTATGTTAGATTTCGCCTCGGTAGCTTCTATATATTTTGCAACTTCGCCGATATTTTTAATTTTATTTTCAAGCTCGTGAATAATTTCATGCTCAGGAGCCACCACCATAAAAGTTGCTCCAAAAAGCGTATCCGGACGAGTAGTAAAAATCTTTAAAGTTTTCGTGTCTTTGCTTGTTCTTTCATCCTTACTGCTTCCCGCTTGCACTTTGAAGTCAACTTCCGCTCCGTAACTTTTGCCTATCCAATTTTTCTGCATAGACAAAACCTGCTCCGGCCAGCCTGAAAGTTCTTTATGACCTTCAAGAAGTTCATCGGCATAATCCGTAATTTTTATAAACCATTGTTCCAAATCTTTACGCTCCGTAACGCTTGAACATCTCCAGCATTTTCCTTCCGAAACCTGTTCGTTGGCAAGCACGGTGTTGCAAGACGGGCACCAGTTTACATTAGCTTTTTTCTTAAAGACAAGACCTTTTTCCCACATCTTTATAAAAATCCATTGATTCCATTTGTAATACTCGGGGTCGCAGGTTGCAATTTCTCTGTCCCAATCGTAAGAAATGCCGAGAGTTTTAAGCTGCTCTCTCATGCGCGCTATATTTTGTTTTGTCCATTTTGCCGGATGAATTTTATTTTTAATTGCGGCATTTTCCGCCGGAAGCCCAAAGGCGTCCCAGCCTATAGGGTGAATAACGTTTTTACCTTTCATTTTGTGAAAGCGCGCAAAAACATCGCCTATGCCGTAATTACGGACATGCCCCATATGCAAATTTCCCGACGGATAAGGAAGCATAACAAGGCAATAATATTTTTCTTTTCCTTCCCGCTCAACAGCTCTAAAAATATTATCGTCCGCCCATTTTTTCTGCCATTTTTTTTCAACTTCGCCGTGATTATAATCTGACATAATTCCTCTCAACTATTTCTTTAAAAGCACAAAGTGCTCTAAATTTCCTTTTGGACCTTTTAAACCCGAATCTGCTTCTGAAATTATTTTAAAACCGAGGTTTATTGCAAAGTTTTTTATTTTATCTATCGCCTTTTGACGCAATTTCTCATCGCGCACAACGCCTTTTTTTATTTCCGACGGTTCAAGTTCAAACTGCGGCTTTATCATAGCTAAAACAAAACCGTTTTCTTTAACGGCTTTAAACGCCGACGGTAAAATTTTATCAAGCGATATAAACGACACGTCTATTGTAGCAAAACTTATTTCGTCTTTAAGCAGCGCTGTGTCAAAATACCTGAAATTGACGTTTTCAATATTTACTACGCGCGGATCGTTTCTTAACTTATAATGAAGCTGCGCGGTGCCCACGTCAACCGCATAAACTTTCAACGCGCCTTTTTGAAGCATGCAATCGGTAAAACCGCCCGTTGATGCGCCTATGTCAAGACATGTAAACCCTGACACATCTATATTTAAAGCGTTAAGCGCAGATTCAAGTTTTATACCGCCGCGCGAAACGTAAGGATTAGTATTTTTTACTTCAATTATATCTTCATCGCCAACTAAAATTCCGGGCTTATATTGAACTTCATTGTTAACAAAAACGCTGCCGCCCATTATAAACGCCTGCGCCTTAGTGCGCGTTTCGGCAAACCCTTTTTCAAAAACCGCTACGTCAAGACGTTTTTTTTTATTTTTTTCCATGTATCGCATTTACTGCGGTCTCTGCTATATTTTCAGGTGTAAGACCGTATTTTTCTCTTAAAATTCGGATATTTCCGTGCTCTATAAATTTATCAGGCAGTCCTATTGATTTAACAATGGCTCCGGTGCCGGATAAAACGGACTTAACGCTTTCGCCAAAACCTCCCGAGAGCGCATTTTCTTCAACAGTTATAAATTTATTTGTTTTTGCCAACATTGAAAAAATTACTTCTTCGTCAAACGGTTTAAGAAATCTCATATTTATAACGGCTGCTTCAATATTTTTTTCCTTTAAAATTTTTGACGCCGCTAACGCCGTGCTAACATGGTTTCCTATTGCAAGAATACAAACGTCTTTTCCTTCGGATAAAACTTTCGCCTTGCCTATGCGTAAAACCGTAGCGTTGTTATTTACTTCAACGCCAGCGCCCGCTCCTCTGGGATATCTTAACGCGCACGGCTTTCCTGACTGTAACGCTGTTTTAAGCATACGCGAAAGCTCATCTTCATCCGACGGAGCCATTACTATAAGATTGGGAATAAATTTAAGATATGAAAAATCAAAAGCGCCGTGATGTGTGCCGCCGTCCTCCCCTACAAGCCCCGCTCTGTCTAAAGCAAAAACTACCGGAAGGTTTTGCAGCGCCACGTCGTGAATTATATTATCAAGAGCTCTCTGCATAAAAGTAGAGTATATTGCGCAAACAGGTTTTAACCCGTCGGCAGCCATGCCCGCGGCAAAAGTTACGGCGTGTTCTTCGGCTATTCCCACGTCAAAATATCTTTTGGGAAAACTCTTTGCGAATTTATCAAGTCCGGTTCCTTCCGGCATTGCCGCCGTTACGGCGACAATTTTATTATCGTAAGCCGCAAGTTTAACAAGCGCGTCGGAAAAAACTTTTGTATAAGTTACTCCGTTACTTTTAACCGTTTTACCTGTAGCCGCGTCAAACTTGCCGACGCCGTGAAACTTCTCGGGATTTTCTTCCGCAGGCTCATAGCCTTTGCCTTTTTTTGTGATAACGTGCAAAAGCACAGGACCTTTCATGGTTTTAATATTTGTAAGAATTGTAATTATATTATCTATATTGTGCCCCTGCACCGGACCAATATAAGTAAAACCCATTTCTTCAAAAAGCATTCCCGGAAAAAGCATAACCTTAACTCTTTTAATGAGTTTTCCGAAAGGCGAACCGAAGCTGTGAAATCTGCTTACGGTTTTCATAACTTTTTCTTCTACTTTTTTAAATTTTCCGCCCGTTAAAAGTTTTGCGAAATATCCGGCGACAGCGCCTACTTTTTGGGATATAAACATCTGATTATCGTTTAAAATAACAAGCATGTCTTTTTTTAAGTGTCCCGCATTTTGAAGCCCTTCAAAAGCAAGACCGCCGGTCATTGAACCGTCGCCGATAACCGAAACTACTTCAAACTTTTCTTTTTGTAAATCTCTGGCAACCGCAAAACCCAAAGCCGCCGATATAGACGTGGAAGAATGTCCCGCGCCAAAAGCGTCATAGGGCGACTCCGAACGTTTCGGAAAACCGCTTAAACCGCCGTGAGTTCTCAACGTTTTAAATTTATCTTTGCGTCCGGTAAGTATTTTATGAGCATACGCCTGATGACCGACATCCCAAATTATTTTATCTTTGGGAGCGTTATATGCGTAATGAAGAGCTATTGTTAAATCTACGGCGCCAAGGCTTGACGCCAAATGTCCGCCCGTTTTGGAAACGGAGGATATTATTTCTTCCCTGACTTCCTTTGCAAGGGCAGGAAGCTCGTCTTTTGTTAATTTTTTTAAATCTTCCGGAGAATTTACTTTATCAAGTATTTTCACTAATATGCCCTTTTAGTCATATAGTCCGCAAGCTCAATTAAAATATCCGCTTTTTTACCAAATATTTTAACTGCATTTTTTGCGCTTTTCACATAACTTTCCGAGTGTTTTACGGCGGCTTCTTTTCCGTATAAAGAAAGTTCTGTAAGTTTATCGTTATCGCGGTCGCTTCCTTTTTTGCCGAGCAATTTCTTGTCGGCATACACGTCTAAAATATCGTCTGCAATTTGAAAAGCATAACCTATATTTCTTCCGTAATTTTCCAAAGCTTTAACGCTTTTTTTATCCGCGCCGGCTAAAACTGCGCCTACTTTTAAACTTGCGGTCAGAAGAGCGGCGGTTTTATTAAGCTGTATAAATCTCAATTTCTTTTTTAAAAGAGCTTTATTTTTTTTGCTCCATCTGCCTGCTTCCAAAGTATCCGCCGCCTGCCCGGCAATCATTCCTTTAAAACCTGAAAGATCCGCAAGAATGCGTATTGCTTCATTTATATTTTTTTCTTTAGCGTCTGCTTTTGTAAGCAAGTTAAAAGATTCCGTAAGCAGCGCGTCGCCGCACAATATTGCGGCCGCCTCGCCGAACTTTTTATGATTTGTGGGCATTCCGCGGCGCAAATCGTCATTATCCATAGCCGGCAAATCGTCGTGAACTAAAGAATACGTATGAAGGTATTCAAGCGCGCATGCAGCCGGAATAATTTTTGAAGCTTTCGCTCCGAAAAGTTCTGCGGATAAAATAACAAAAATAGGGCGCAATCTTTTTCCGCCCGCTAAAACGCTGTAGCGCATTGCTTGCGAAATAATTGAATTGTCTTTTGGAAGATATTTTTTTAAGGAAGAATTAACAAACGCCGCCTGCTTTGAAAGATAATCTTTTAAGTTAATCATTAAAATTCTCTTTTTTTCCGTCAATTAAAATTTCTATTTTCTTTTTTGTATCGTTAAGTTTTGCGCTGCACAATTTAACAAGTTCAACGCCTTCGGAAAACAATGCCAGCGCTTTATCTAAATCCGGATCGGCGTTTTCCATTTGCGAAACAATTTCCTCAAGTCTTTCCAAAGATTTTTCAAAAGATGCGGGTTTTTTAGTCATTGTTTTTTACCTCGGCGCTTATGCTGCCCTGAAAAAGTTTTATATTTACAACTTCGCCGACAGAGGTTTGAACGCTGCTTTTTATTATCTCGCCTTTTTCATTTTTACAGATTGCAAAACCTCTTTTTAATACCGAAAGCGGCGAAACAATATCAAGCTTGTGCGAAACGTTTTTCAGGATTGTTTCTTTTAAGTTAAGCAAATGTTTAAAAGAATGCCGCAATTGTCCGTCAAGCTCGTCAACGTATGCTATTTTATCTTCGTAAATGAGATGAGGTTTTGTAAAAGCTCTTGAAGCCGCAAGCGTTTCAAGCCTTGCTCTATTATCGTTAAAAACCAACTCTATATTTGAACTAAGCGCGACGCGTAAATTTTCAAGCTTATTTTTTAATTCGCTTTTTTGACGCACAACCATTTCAGCCGCAGCCGAAGGCGTGGGAGCTCTTTTATCTGCGACAAAATCCGCAATTGAAAAATCTATTTCGTGTCCTACGCAGGAAACCACAGGGATTTTTGAAGCAAAAATTGCTCTTGCGACAGGTTCTGTATTAAAAGCCCATAAATCTTCCATAGAACCGCCACCGCGACCGACGAGTAAAACATCTAAATCTTTATAATTTTTATTAAGATACTCTATAGCTTCGGGAATCTCTTTTTCCGCTTCTTTCCCCTGAACTCTTACGGGATAAATAAGCACCTGCGCGCATGCGTTTAAATCTTCCAATACTTTTAAAATATCGCAAAGCGCCGCGCCGTCTTGGGAAGTTACAACGCCTATTTTATTTACAATTTGCGGAATTTCTTTTTTTGACGCCTCGTCAAACAAACCTTCGGCTTCAAGTTTCTTTTTTAACTTTTCATAAGCTTCAAACAAAGCGCCCTGTCCGGCTTGCTCCATATTGCTGACAATAATTTGATAATCGCCGCGCACAGGGTAAGAACTTACCCGCCCAAAAACCAAAACCTGCATTCCGTCTTCGGGAGCAAAAGTTAAAGAAACGTTTGAGCCGGCAAACATTACCGCTTTTATCTGGGCATTTTCATCTTTAATATTAAAATACATATGTCCGGAATTATATAATTTAAAATTAGATATCTCGCCGCGCAGCCAAACGCCGGGATAAGAATTCTCAAGAATCTGTTTAATTTCGGCGCTAATTTGAGAAACGGTGTAAATTAAACGCCCCTCTTCTTCGTTTGCGCAGTTAAAATTTAATTCTAACTCTTCGGACATGTATGCTCCAATTAAGAAGTTTAGAAGATTGGAAGCTTTGAAGTTTAGCAGCTAAATAATACCTCCGCTAAACTTCTAAACTGCCAAACTTCTTACCTTCTACTTCGCTATGTCTTGAGCACGAGTTTCGCGTATAACGGTAATCTTTATCTGTCCCGGATATTCAAGTTCCTGCTCAACTTTTTTAGCTATGTCGCGGGCTAAAACTTGAGCCTGCTTGTCATCAACGTTTTCGGGTTCAACCAAAATTCTAACTTCTCTGCCGGCTTGAATTGCATAAGCCATTGAAACGCCTTTAAAATCTTTTGCGACTTTTTCAAGTTTTTCAAGTCTCTTCAAGTAGAGTTCAACCGACTCTCTTCTTGCGCCGGGTCTTGCGGCGGAAATTGCATCGGCTGCAGCTATTACAAAAGCTTCCGCGCTTTGCGGAGTTTCAAAACCTTCGTGATGCGACAAAATAGCGTTTATCATTTTAGGAGATTCGCCGTGCTTTTTTGCAATATCGGCGGAAATCTGGTGATGAGTTCCCTCAACTTCATGATCTACCGCTTTGCCTATATCGTGCAGCAGCGCAGCTTTTTTTGAAAACATTACGTCAAGCCCCAACTCTCCTGCAATAGCGCCGGCAAGCCATGTAACTTCTAACGTATGCTGAAGCTGGTTCTGCCCGTAAGAAGTTCTGTATTTTAGTTTTCCCAGAAGTCTTATAATTTCGGAATTGAGTCCGGGAACGCCGGCATCTATTGCCGCCTGCTCGCCGATTTCCTTAAGATGTTCTTCCATTTCTTTTTTTACTTTTTCAACGACTTCTTC
This sequence comes from Endomicrobium proavitum, assembly GCF_001027545.1. Lineage (NCBI taxonomy): Bacteria > Pseudomonadati > Elusimicrobiota > Endomicrobiia > Endomicrobiales > Endomicrobiaceae > Endomicrobium > Endomicrobium proavitum. Next base: position 269,281 of record NZ_CP009498.1, on the reverse strand, counting down.
AATTCTTGCAGGATGAATTCTTCCGTCGGCAATAAGTTTTTCAAGCGCAATTTTTGCTATCTGCCTGCGCACGCCGTCAAAAGCCGAAACAGTTATGGCTTCGGGAGTATCGTCCACTATTAAATCTACTCCGGTAGCCTGTTCAAACGCTCTTATGTTTCTGCCTTCTCTTCCGATAATTCTTCCTTTAATTTCGTCGTTTGGAATAGCCACTGTTGAGGTGGTAATGTCTGCCGTATGGTCTGCGGCAACTTTTTGTATAGCTATAGAAAGTATCTCTTTAGATTTTTTATCGGCGGTTTCGCGCGTTTCCTGCTCTATTCTTTGAGCAAGAATTGCCGCGTCTTGCTTTGCTTCTTCTTCCATAGAACTTATGAGAGTTTTCTTTGCTTCTTCCCTTGTCATTGCGGAAATTCTCTCTAAAGTTTTTTTCTGTTCTTCTTTAATTTGTTCTACTTCGTCAAACTTAACTTTTAAGTTTTGTTCTTTGTCCGACACGCTTTTTTCTTTCTCTGAAAGCGCTCTCTCTTTTTTATCCACAACGTCTAACTTTCTGTCCAAATTTTCTTCGCGCTGGTTTACTCTGTTTTCAAGAATCTGCACGGATTGTTTCTTTTCTCTTATTTCGTTTTCAAACTCTTTTCTTTCTTTATCTACAATAATTTTTGCTTCAAGAAGCGCCTCTTTTGATTTGCTTTCAGCCATCATTTTGGCTTCCGATATAATTCTTTCAGACACGTGTTCTGCTGATTTTGCATTAAGCTTTGCATATACAAAGCGCAGCACAAAGCCAAGCAAAAATGCGGCAATTGCGGTTATAATAATCACAACAAAATTTTCCATCTCTTAAGTTCTCCTCAGTTTAATTTTTTTTGATTTTGTTCGCGTAAATAATTCTCTTCTCTGTTACTATGGTCCCTACCGGCAAATCAAACTCACCGAACGGAACTTTATCTGCAACCTGAAAATCAAAAGCTATCCCTACGGTTTTTTCAACGGGAACGCCTTTAAGCCATCTGTCATAATAACCTTTTCCGTAACCTGTTCTGTAACCGTTTACGTCAAAAACTATCGCCGGCACAAAAACAACGTCAATGTCTTCTTTGGCGACTACGTTTTCTTCATCTATTTCCGGCTGTCGGACGCCATAAACAAACTGGTTTGCGGCTTCAATATTTGATAATTTAACCGCCGTCATTTGAGCGTCCCCGGGACTTGCTATAGCCGGAACAACAACGCTTTTGCCGGACCCGATAGACGACGTTATCATAGGGTCGGTTAAAACTTCCGATCCGTAAGACAAATAAAACATAACGGTTTTAGCTTTTTGATAAACAGGCAGCTCGCAAATTTTCGCAAAAATCATGCCGCTGTATGACGATATATTTAAAGCGTCAAGCCTGTTGCGCAAAGTTAAAAACTCATATCTTACTTTTCTTTTTTCCGATTCCAGCAAGTCGTTCACGAATTTTCCCCTCATAACCTTCATTTGTAGGTTTGTAAAGCTCCACGGGATCAGTCCAATAAATTTGATCTACCCAATGCCCTTCAAAATCGTGCGGATACTTATAACCTTTGCCGTGCCCGAGTTTATCGCCGTCAAGATTTGCATCTTTTAAGTGATTTGGAACGCTGCGTGTTTTCCCGCTTTTTACTTCGGCAAACGCGCTTTCAACCGCAAGATACGAAGCGTTAGATTTCGGAGCGCTTGCAACATATATTGCGGCCTGCGCCAAAATAATTCTGGCTTCCGGCATTCCTACAAATTCCACGGCGCGTAAAGCCGAAACCGCAAACATAAGCGCTCTGGGGTCTGCCATGCCTACGTCTTCCGACGCGCAAATAACTATGCGCCTTGCTATAAAACGCGGATCTTCGCCGGCGGCAAGCATTTTGGTCATCCAATAAACCGCCGCGTCGGGATCTGTTCCTCTCATAGATTTAATAAAAGCAGAAATGTGATCGTAATGCGCGTCTCCGGAACGGTCGTAAAGAACCGCTCTTTTCTGCATAGATTCTTGAGCTACGCTTATGTCAAAAACCCTTACGCCTTTCTCGTTAACTTTCGTTGAGAGAACGCCTATTTCCAAAGCATTGAGAAGTTTTCTCGCGTCTCCGCCGGAGTTAGAAATTAAATGTTCTTTAGCTTCGTCGGACATTTCTACTTTATAATTTCCCAAACCGTTTTCTTTATCGGTTAAAGCGGAAACTAAAATTTTTAAAAGAGCGTCTTTAGGCAAATACGTAAATTCAAAAACCGTGCTTCTTGAAATAATTGCCGCGTTAATGTAGAAAAAAGGATTTTCGGTGGTAATGCCTATTAACGTAATAGTTCCTCTTTCCACGTCCGGAAGCAAAGCGTCTTGCTGCGAGCGGTTGAAATGATGTATTTCGTCAAGCATAAGTATTGTTTTTTTGCCCGACATTTCCGCGCGCGCTTTTGCTTGGTCTATAATTTTTCTAATGTCCGCTATACCTATTGTAACGGCATTTGCTTCTTCAAAATAAGCTTTTGTTTTAGAGGCAATTATTCTTGCAAGAGCGCTTTTGCCGGTTCCGGGAGGTCCGAAGAAAATTACGGAACTGATATTATCCGCTTCTATGGAACGGCGCAAAAGTTTACCTGCGCCCACAATATTATCCTGCCCCATAAAATCTTCAAAACTTTTAGGAGCCATTCTTGCCGCTAAAGGTTTATTTTTCTGACTTGCGGCATTTTCAAGAAAATTTGTTTGTTTCATGTTTTATTACCGAATGCTTATACGCTGCGTGTTATAATCAAACCATTTACTCATTTTCGGGACTTTGTCCCTACAACGCAGTTATTAAAAATAAAAAAAACCCGCAGTGCCGTTGACCTCAAGCGACTTATAGCCCTTTTTTTAAGTGAGATACAGTGGCATACGCCCACGAGCAGATGCTCGCCTGCTGTTCTCTGAAATGGACTTGTAGGAATAAGTACGCTTAAAACCGTGACCAACACTGCAGGAAAAACATAGAAATATTTCAGCCGGAAATTTCGGCTTCGTCTAACTGTTTAATGAGTTCTTTAATTTTTCTCTCATAATTATCTGAAATATTCGTTTGCAAACCTTTAAGTTTAAGCAGCTCTTTGGCTATTTTTATAGCCGTCAACGCCGCTATTTTTTGAGTGTCCACCACTTGCTTATTTTCTTCTTTGGTTTCCTGCCATTGCTCATTTACAAAACTTACCACGCCGGCAAGGCTAAGTTCATCCATATCGTCTATATTTATCGGCACATCCCAGCCAAATACTTTGCCGTAAGCGTTTGCCATACTATTCCTTCACGGTGTCAATTTTCTTTAAAATTCTTTCTATTTTTACAACAGCTTCTTTTGCATTATCTTTAAGAACGGCGTATTCGCCGGACTTTTGTCTGTTAAGTTCGCTCTCTTTTCTCAAGAATTCGTTTTCAGCTTTAAGACGCAAATTTTCATTATTTAATCTTTTCAGTTTTTCAGCTGTTTTTTTGATTTTTGCAGACAAAACGTCAAAATTATCCATAACATATTTTATAATTTTATGACCGAAAATGTCAATAAAATTAAAAAATTAAAAATGCTATGAAAAATTAACGATTTTAGAGGTATTTTTTAGGGAAGATATTGTCTTGCCCGAGAATTGCGGCTTTATCAAGACTTTTCTTGAATTTTGCCATCTCTTGAAAGCCTTCTTCGCCGAGCATTTTTTCTAAAAATATGTGCTTAAGCTTGCCTATGCCGTGTTCGGCGGAAACCGTTCCGCCCAGTTCAACCGCTTTTTGGGCTATACGGGCATACATTTCTCTTGTTTGTTCATACTCAAGCTTGTTTGAAGCTATAATGTTTGCATGAAGATGATTTTCGCCGATATGTCCGAAAGTTAAATTAAACAGACCCGCTTTTTCAAACTCTTTTTCGCAAAAATTCACCATATCCGCAAGCTTCCCTTCGGGAACCGCAAAATCTGTTCCTACTTTCGGGATTTTATTTTTTCTAACGCGTTCGTTTACGCGCTCCGGAATTTTATGCCTGAATATTCTGAAATTTTCCTGCTCGGCTTCGTTTGACGCAAACCATACATTAGCCGCGTCCACGCCGATAGATTCTAAAAAATCAACCCACTTTCCCATTAGAACATCAAAATTATTTTCATATACGTCTTGTTCAAACATAATTCCCGCGGCAGCATTGTCAGGTATTACGGGATAATCGTTTTTTATAACGGCTAAAGCATTTTTATCAAAATACTCTAAAGACATGGCATTTATTTCGTCTTTCAAATTTTTCGCTGCTGATTTTTTTGAAACGGATTTTACGGCGTTGACAAAATTATACGCCCCATCGCGAGTGTCAAAAAAAACTATTCCGCCGAAAACTTCTTTAAATTTAGGAATAAGCTTTAACGCAACTTCGGTTATAACGCCGAGAGTGCCGTCGGAACCTATAAAAACGTCTATCAAATCGGCTTTCGGATAATTATAATAACCCGCCGCATTTTTTATTTTGGGAAGTTTGTATTTGGGAAGCGTTATGCGTTTTTTTCCCAAGTCCGTTTCAAAAACTATTTCGCCGTTTGCGTCTGCAAAGTATTTTCCGCGTTCCACAAAAGCTTTTGAACCGTCGGTAAAAATTATTGTTAAAGCTAACACATAATCGCGCGTAACGCCAAACTTAAAACCTCTTCCGCCGGAAGCGTTAGTTGAAACATTGCCTCCGATAGTGGCGTTTTTTTCAGTAGGGTCGGGAGGATACATCCAGCCGGACAGCGCCGCTTTAGCTTTTATATCCGAAAGTCTTGCCCCTGCCTGTGCAAAAATTTTTGCCGTCGCAGAATCAATTTTTATTATGTCGCCAATTTTATTTAATTTTTCAAGAGATAACACAGCGCCGCCGAAAGCAAGCCCTGAAGCGGTGTTGCCGGTAAGCGCTCCCGCTACCGTAACCGGAGTTTTTGACTCAAACATTTCTTTTAAAAACCGCGGCACATCGTTTTCATTTTCAGCTATAGCCGCAAAAGAAGCGTGCGCTCCCGTAACGCCGGAGTTATCTTCAAAATAATTTTGTATTAAATCTTTATCTTTTTTTATTATCATTTTACTTTTTTAAAAACGCCTTCTATGCCGTCGGTCATATTTTCTACTATAAAACCTTCCACATCGGATTTTTTACTTACAAAGAAAACAAACATAGGGCGTTTAAAACTCCATCCGGGAACGCCCGTTCCGTCAAAAGAGTGCGCGTTAAAATGTTTTAACGTTATCCACGTTTGCTTTGCTCCGGCGGAAAATTTCAACTTGCCGTCTTCAAGTTTTATTTCCGCGTCGCCGTATAAAATATTATGATAATTTCCGGCATATTTCTCAAGTTCCAAATGCGCCGACGGTTTTGCCGGTTTGGTTTTTAAATTTTTATCTTTTGCAGATCTTGCGGCTTCTTTCATTTGCAAAGCGCTCCAATTTGTTTTTTGATTTCCAAGATACAAATCATAAAGTTTCTTCGTTAAAGCGTCAGCCATTCTGCCGTTAGGCAAATTCATAAGAACCGCTATTGCAACTTTTCTGTTTTCCAGAAAAGACACATAAGCGCCCTGCCCGTCGGTAGCGCCGCCGTGCCAATAATAGGACTGCGGATAATATTCGCTGTATCGCCAGCCCATACAATAATAATTCTTTTTGCTTGTATCAAAAGAATTTTTATTTACGTAAACTTTAGGTTCAAATAATTTATTAAAATTTTCGTCGGAAATTATTTTCTTTTTGCCTGCAGACGCTTCGTTTGTAATAAATAAAAGCCATTTTGAAATATCGTTAATATTTGTATTTACGGCTCCGGCGGCAGCAAACAAATACGGCCATTGACCGTAAGAAGAATCTTCCGGCATATATTGCAATTTTCCGCCGGCGTAATAATGTCCGAAACTTCTGTTTTTATTTTTCAGAAAACTTTTATAGTCCGTAGAAGTTTTTTTCATCTTTAACGGCTTTAAAATATATTTTTTTACGTTTTCAGCCCACGTTCTGCCCGTAGCGCTTTCTACAACTTCGCCTAAAAGCAAAAACATATTATTTTGATAACCGTATTTCTCCCTAAAACCTCCGACGGGTTTTATATATCTCATTGAATGAAGTATATAATCTTTATCATACCCGAACAGCATCATAAAGTGCTGAGAATACGACGGAAGTCCGGAATTTTGCGATAATAAATCTTCAACGGTAATATTTACGGTTGTACTGTCGTCGTAAAGAGCAAAATCGGGAAGATACTTTATTACGGGGTCGTCCCATTTCAAATACCCTTCGTCCGCAAGTTTTGCAACCAACGCCGCGCTGAAAGCTTTAGTGCATGAACCTATTTGAAATACAGTCTCTTCGTCCACCGTGTCAGACGTGTCAACTTTTTTTACGCCGAAACTTTTTTTATACGTAATTTTTCCGTCTATAACAACGCAAACAGCCATACCGGGAATGTTCCACTCTTTTTGAAGTCTTTGCGCATAAGCGTCAAATTCGGCAATAATTGTTTCAGCGGTATTTTCTTGCAGCGCAGCGGCTTGGTTGGCATACAGCGGAGATAAAAAGAAAAATATTGATAATGATAAAATTAAAAGTTTTTTCATATTTTTGGGTAAGTCTAAAATAAAACGACAGGTCATGAAATAAGTTCAGGATCTGTCGTTATTTTGGCTTTTAGTTACAAGCTCACTTAATTATTGTCTTAATTTAACCGACAGCTCGCCGTCTAATTTTTCAAGTAGTTTATTCATATCGTCATTTACTTCTTTATCGGTAAGAGTTTTTTCGTCATTTTTATAAGACAGTCTGAAAGAATAGCTTATTTTGCCTTCTCCGAGTTTGGCGGCATCTTCGTAAACCGAAAACAGCGAGTAATCTTTCAAAATATTTCCGGCTTTCATAATGCTTTTAATAGTTTTTTCTATTTTTGCAAACTGCAAAGATTTATCCGCGGTAACGGATATATCTCTTTTTACCGACGGAAATTTTGTAAAATGTTTATAGAGCGAAGCGGAACTTTCATAAACGCCAGCCACAGATTCAATATCAAACTCAAAATAAAAAACTTCGCCTTTTAAATCTGCGCTTACGGAAGGTTTTAAAATGCCAAACTGCGCCACAGGTTTTCCCCTGTAAATAACGGCAGCCGTTTTACCCGGGTGATAATAACCCTCGGGATTTAAATTTTCCGATATAATAAAATCTTCGGACGGCAAAATATTTTTAACTATTCCGCCGCCAAAATAAAAATCAAAGGACGGATTTATTTTATTTTCAGACCACTTCCACCATTCCTGCCATACGCTGCCATACATTACAGCGCCAAAAGTTTTTCTCTCGCCTTTAGCGGTAAAAATTTTGCCGTATTCAAACAGCGCCACTCTGCTTGCGCCCTGTCCGGCGTTAAACGAAAGATTTTTATAAAGAGAAGGCAGCAAAGACGGCCTTAAAACTTCATTCTCTTTTGATATAGGGTTTGCTATTTTATATGAGTATTTCAAATCAAAAAGCTCAAGCTCTTTAATTTCAGAAAAGCTGTAGTTTAACGCTTCGCTAAAACCAAGTCCGGAAAGTTTTGATCTAAACGCGGCGACGATTTCAGGAAAAAATGAATTATTTTTTACAAATACGGCATCGTCCTGCTCTTTAACCGCCGGAATATTTTCATAACCGTGTATGCGGGCGACTTCTTCAATTAAATCAACTTCTTCTTTTATATCGTTGCGCCACGACGGAACCGTGCAAAGTATTACTTCGCCTTTAGGCTCTAAATCTATGCCTAAATATCTTAAAATTTCGGTTATCTCTTTTTCATCTACGTTATATCCCAAAAGCTTTGACACTCTGTCTATTCTAAGAATTATATTTGTTTTTTCATACTCAACTTTACGAACGTCTCCTCTTGACTCAAGACGTCCTCCTGCAAGTTCAAGTATTAAATTTACGGCTCTCCACGACGCATACTGGGAAATATCCCAAGAAACGCCTCTTTCGTATCTGTATGAAGAATCGCTTGAAAGATTTAATTTTTTTGAAGTTTTTCTTATTGAAGACGGAGCAAATATTGCGCTTTCCAAAAACACTGTTTCGGTTTTGTCGTCTATGCCTGAATATTCTCCGCCCATAACTCCGGCTATTGCAACGGGCTTTTGTTCGTCTGCAATAACAAGCATATCCGCATCAAGTTTATATTCTTTACCGTCAAGGGCTGTTATTTTTTCATCTTTAGCGGCGGCGCGGACTATAACTTTTTCAGACGAGAGTTTGGTAATATCAAAAGCGTGCAGCGGCTGTCCTGTTTCAAGCATTACGTAATTTGTGATATCTACAATATTATTTATAGGTCTTATGCCGCACTTCTCAAGAGAATCCGCAAGCCATTTCGGCGACGGAGCCGCTTTTACGCCCTTAATAAGACAGCCGATATAGCGCGAGCACAACGGCGATTCTACGGTTACGTTATTTGCCTGCGCGGAGTTTGGAGTTTTAATTACGGGCAGCACAACCTGTTTTTTTAGTTTTGCGCCTATTTCTCTTGCAACTCCGAGATGGCTTAAACAATCTCCTCTGTTTGTGGTTATTTCTATTTCAAGAACAGAATCTATATCTCCTAAAACGTTTTCAAGAGGGACGCCTGTTTCCGTTTTTTCGTCTAAAACTAAAATGCCTTCGGAACTGTCTTTAAGCCCCAGTTCTTTTTCGGAACATATCATGCCTTCCGACTCAACGCCTCTTATTTTTGATTTTTTTATCTCAAAATCTCCCGGCAAAACAGCGCCGATTTTTGCAAGAGGAACTATTTGCCCCGCATCTACGTTTTTAGCTCCGCAGACTACCGAATAATTATTTTTTCCGTCGGTAAGCAAGCAAAGAGAAAGTTTATCCGCATTGGGATGTTTTTCTTTGCTTAAAACTTTGGCGGTTATAACGCTCGTCCAATTTGCGCCGTGCGAAACCACGGAAGTTTCAATGCCTATTGAAGTAAGAACTTTGGAAAGCTCTTGCGGCGACAAACTAAAATCAACAAATTTTTTAAGCCAATTATAAGAAAGTTTCATTTTAATTTTTACCTTTTATCCGTTGCCTGTCGTTTAAAATTGTTTTAAAAATCTTAAATCGTTTTCATAAAATAAACGAATATCGTCTATGCCGTATTTAAGCATTGTAATTCTTTCAACGCCTATGCCGAAAGCATAGCCGGTATATTTTTCCGGGTCGTAGTTAACGGCTTTTAAAACGTTAGGATGAACCATTCCGCACCCCAAAGTTTCAATCCAGCCTGAATTTTTACAAACTCTGCATCCTTTGCCTTTGCAGAAAAAACACTGCATATCTACCTCGGCGGAAGGTTCCGTAAACTGAAAATGCGACGGTCTGAAACGTATATCTAAATCTTTTCCGAAAAATTTGTGAACAAATTTTGCAAGCGTATTTTTTAAATCCGCAAAAGTTATATTTTCTCCTACGGCAAGACCTTCTATTTGATGAAACGTTGAAGAATGCGAAGCGTCGGAAGCCTCATTGCGATAAACTCTTCCCGGAACTATAACTTTAATAGGCGGTTTTTGTTTTTCCATGGCGTGAATTTGCCCGGGAGAAGTGTGAGTTCTAAGCAAATTTTTAATTCCGTCAAGATAAAACGTGTCCTGAGTATCTCTTGCAGGATGATCTGCGGGAATATTTAACGCTTCAAAATTATACCAGTCGTTTTCTATTTCCGGACCTTCCGCAACCGCAAAACCAAGCGACTTAAAAACATCGCTGATATTTTCAATTGTTTCAAGCACGGGGTGCAGAGTTCCTTTTGCAAAAGGAAAATAAAACGCCTGAGAATAATCAACTTTTTCTTTTTTTAGTTTTTCGTCAAGAGCAGCTTTTTTTAACAACAACTGTCTTTTTTCAAGAGCTTCTTCTATAACGCTTTTAGCCTTATTAGCCTGGGCGCCTATTTTCTTTTTCTCTTCCACGGAATAATTCGCAAGAGATTTTAAAATCTGCGTTAAAACTCCGCTTTTTCCGATATATTCCGTTTTTAAAGTTTCAATGGCGGCAGCGTCGGCATTATTTATTTTTTCAAGAGCCTCGGCGGTAATTTGTTCCACATTATTCATCTTCAAGTCCTATGAGTTTATTTAATCTTTCTCTTGCGCTTTTATAATCTGCGCGAAACTGCAAGGCTTTCGCGTAAAAGTTTTTAGCTTCGGTAATTTTGTTGGCGCTTTCGTTTATAAGCCCAAGGTTGTAATACGCTTCTGCATTTTCCGGATTTAATTCCAAAACTTTTTTAAATTCCAAAACGGCTTCGTCCTGCTTATCGTTCATAAAATAAAATTTACCTAACTCAAGATACGCTGTTTCGTTTTCTATATTTTTACTGCCCATTCAAATTCCTTTATTTGCGTTTTTTTAATTTTTCAAGCGATTTCTCGGGACCTATTACCACAAGCACGTCGTTGCGGGATATTTCGTCATCCGGACCAGGCACCATATTTAACTCTTCGCCTATATCGCTTTCTCCGGCGTCCGATATTACGGGCACGCGTTTTCTTATGGCTATAACGTTAACGCCGTAATTCCCTCGTATGCCTGAATCTTTAATGGATTTTCCCCAAAACTCTTGAGGGGCTACTATTTCAACAAGATTATAATCTTTTGATAATTCTATTTGTTCTAAAATATTGGGCGTTACTATACTGTCAACAAGTTTTTTGGCCATTTCAAACTCGGGATAAACTATAGTGTCGGCACCAAGTTTAGCCGCTACTTTTGAGTGCCACAAACTTGAGCACTTTACTATAATATTTTTTACGCCGAGCTCTTTTACTATTAATGTTGTAAGAATGCTTGTTTCTATGCTTTCGCCTATTGAAATTACCACTGAGTCGCAGTCGGCAACGCCGGCGTCCGCCATAGCTTTTTCATCGGTAGCGTCGGCAATTAACGACTGGGTTACAAACTGGCTTATTTTGTTTACTATTTCAGAGTCATTATCAATAGCTAAAACCTGTATGCCTTTTTTGGCAAGTTCTACGGCAACGTTATAACCGAAAGTTCCAAGCCCGATAACAGCAAACTGTTTTGCTTTCATAAAAACTCCTATCCTACAAGTATTCTGGCTTCAGGATATTCTATTCTTTTAACTTTATTTGACGGAGAAAGCATAAACATAAGTATTGTAAGTATGCCTATTCTTCCCACAAACATAGCTATTATAGCCACTATTTGCCCGCCAAGAGACAAATCTTCGGTTATCCCGAAAGAAAGCCCCACCGTGGCAAAAGCCGAAATAGTTTCAAAAATAACGTCTAACGGTCTTAAATAACTCTCAAACAAAACAAGAGCCGCGGAAAACAACGCCGCAAGAGCAAAAAATATTATAAAAATTGTAATCGCTTTTTTTACAATATCCGCAGGTATTCTTCTTTTAAACAAAACGTAGCTTTCATCGCCTCTTAATACGCTTCTTATAAATACAAAAATAAGCGCAAGCGTAGTAACTTTTATTCCCCCGGCCGTGCTTCCCGGAGCTGCGCCTATAGACATTATAAATATAAGCGCCGTTTCAACGAACTCGTTAAAATCTACAATAGCAAGAGAATAAAAACCTGCGGTTCTTGAGCTGACAGCCTGAAAAAAAGAATTGTTTATAAAATAAAACAAACCTTTATCCGGCGCGCTCCATGAAAAAAGAAACATTACGAAAGAAACCGCAAGAACTCCGGCGGAAACCGCAAGAACGGTTTTAGTATGAGTTGTAAGATGCAAACGTTTTTGTTTGTATGTGTCGTATATATCAACTATTACAAAAAAGCCCAGCCCGCCCAAAATTATAAGAGCGGAAATAACATATAACACAACTGGCGCGTTTGCAAACATTGACAAACTGTCCGGAAAAAGAGAAAACCCCGCGTTACAAAAAGCCGCAACAGAGTGAAATACTCCGTAATAAGAAGCTCTTAAAAACGAGAAATCTTTCAAGAAAAACAACGTCAATATTATTGCGCCTATAAATTCTATGGCAAGAACAAAAAAAATAGCCTTCAAAAGAAGTTTTTTAAGCCCTGCAAAAGAACTTATGTCAAACATATCCTGCATTATACGCCTGTCTTTAAGAGCCATCTTCCCTATTAAAAGAGTAATGACGGTAGAAACAAACATGTATCCTATTCCGCCAAGCTGCATTAAAAGAAGAATTACAATCTGTCCGAATTTAGTGTAATACGTTCCTATATCTACAACGGAAAGACCTGTAACGCATACGGCGGAAACAGACGTAAATAAATTATTGATAAATGAAAAACTCTCTAAAGTTCTTGCCGCAGGCAGCGACAAAAGAGCCGCCCCGGCGGCTATTAATCCGAGAAAAAACAACATAAGGATTTTTGTCGGAGAATAATTCATTTTTATTTATTAAGCGGCTTTTGCTGCTGCAACAAGTTGCTTAAAAGAAGCGTTGTCGTTAACGGCTATATCGGCAAGCATCTTTCTGTCTATAACTATATTTGCTTTCTTAAGTCCGGAAATAAATCTGTTGTAAGACATTCCCTCTTCTCTAACGGCGGCATTCAAACGGATAATCCACAAAGTTCTGTAGTTTGCTTTGTTATCTTTTCTGCCGACATAAGCATACGCCAAAGATCTTTGAACCTGCTGCGTTACCATTCTCCAGCGATTTTTCTTCGTTGCGTAAGAACCTTTCGCAAGCCTGAATATTTTTTTCTTTCTTTGTCTTGTGTAAACTACGCTTTTAGTACGCATTTATAAATTTCTCCTGTGTTATTTGTAAATAAATTTAGAATTCGTAAGGCAAATATTTTTTCATTATTTTCATATCTGTTTTTGAGACGATAGAAGACTTTCTGGAAGCTCTATTTTGGTTTCCGGAATCTCCGGTTAAAAGATGTCTCTGTCCGGGTTTTTTGAATTTCACTTTTTTTGTTCCGGTAACTTTGAAGCGTTTTTTCGCGCCGCTATGCGTTTTCATTTTTGGCATTTTACGTCCTCCGATATATATTTTATTTAGTAACCGTTTGTTTTTTAGGAGCTAAAGTTAAAAACACTCTTGTGCCCATTGAAGACGTTCTTCCTTCCGGCTCGGCAATATCGGCAAGAGCGTCTTTTATTCTGTTCATAATTTTTATGCCTAAATCTTTGTGCTGCATTTCTCTGCCGGAAAACATCGCCGTAAGCTGCACTTTGTTTCCGTCTTCTATAAATTCTCTGGCGTGCTTTATTTTAACTTCCAAATCGTGCTCGCCGATTCTTGTTCTTACGCGCACTTCTTTAACCTGATAAACTTTTTGTTTCTTTCTGGCTTCTTTTTCTCTCTTTTCCGTTTCGTAACGAAATTTTGAGAAGTTAACTATTTTACACACCGGAGGCTTTGCCTGCGGAGATATTTCCACCAAATCCAACTCTTTGGCTTGAGCCATAGCTAAAGCCTGCGGCGTTTTAACAACGCCCACCTGACTTCCGTCGGAATCAATAAGCCTTACTTCCGGCACTCTGATAAACTGGTTTGTACGAAATCTTTTGTTGTCTATGACACCCTCCTGCCATAAATAAAATTCGGGGCGGAAATTGCTTTCCGCCCCGTAAATATAAAATAACAGAATTATATTCTGCTTTTTAAGTTTGAGTAACCTTTTCCCCTACGGTAAAGGTGAGCCGGGACGGCTTCTTTATTATTAATATGCGTTAATTTTATAATAACTTTTGCGTTTTGTCAACTATATTTGCAGACTTGAAATCTCAGACTTTCCCAAATTTCTTTGTTAGAAATATTGCAATTTGTACATTTTTAAATCGTTTCTTAAATCCCCATAATTTCAACAGATTATCCAATCTGTCAAGAACAACGTAATATGCCACAACTTCACCGTTTGAAAATTGAGACTTATTATCAAAAGCAATGTTATAGAATTCTTGAATTTTAGTTATATATTCCCTTGTCAACTTTATAAGCATTTCTTCGTTTACATTCTTTTTATATTTTTTCAAAAGCAAAGAATTATTGAAAAATTTACTTATAATATGCCCATCTTCAGGAAGCACAATATTATATTTTTTATCAATATATCCATATTTGAGCAACAGATTTTTTATAACGGATAATATTTTTGTGTATCCTTGCAATATACCTTGCTCATACTCATCTTTTGTTTTAAAATTATCGTTGTACGAATATTGTATACTTTCAATATAATCACTAAGAAAAAGGTTATACATACTTATAAAACTCCTCTTTCCTTAAGAATACCTTCTATTACCTCTTTTTGCTCCTTATACAATTGTATTTCTTGTGGCCAATTTTTACTTATCAAACTATATTGCTGCCTTGCATCTAACAATTGAAAATCAGGATAAAATAATTCAGGATTTGAAATTTTTTTAGTGTGAATTTCAATCAATTTTTCATAGCTCTTTATGCTCTTTTCTAACTCTTTATTACTTTTACCTACATATTGTTTATAAGTTCCGCTATGTACACCACCAGATTTTGCAACGTCAAACACAGATTCTGTAGTATCATATCCTAATCTACCTGAAACTTTTTCAACTTTTCCAACAGCTGAATTTAAACTACTTTTTGCTTCTTTGACGCTGAGGCTTGAAATCTCTCCATCTAACCCTTTTGCAAAAGCCCGCCATTGACCTCCGCTCCCAACGAGTATTCCCAATGCTGTTAACATTCTTTCATTTGCAGTAAGCTTTTCTCCGGTAAATACATCTCTGCCGCTTATCAATTCATACAAATCTACTACGTCGCCTACTACCGGAATTGCTCCTATTGCCACATGTCCTAATGTGTTTAATATTTGTCCGACTTTCCCGCTTACCGCATCTTTTATGCTTGCGAATATATTCCAAAACGGCTCGTCTTGGACTATAGACTCTTCCATGAATGAACTTTTATTACTTTTATCAAAGAACACATCGTCTGCGCTTATGCCATACTTCTGGCATAACGACGACACTTCGTCCATTATTTCCATAAACCTTTTTGCGCTTATGGATTTGCTGCTATTTACTTCCTTATATATCTTTTCTAACTTCTCTAAATCTTTTTTCCCTTCTTCATTTACCTCTTTTTGTATTTGCTTATTTTCTTCCTTGCCTTCCCCTGTGTGCATAGAAAGCAAATCGCTCATTCCTTCTACATACTGCTCTCTGTTTCTTTTCCCTTGGTTCTGTTTATACCCTTTCTTTTGCAGATACTCTCTTAATGATTGCGCTCTGTCGTCTAATGCAGGGTGGCTTCCTTCCATTTTTCGGATTTTATACGCCAATCCTAAATCTACTCTTTGCGATAATCTTTCAAACAAATCACATAATGCATACGGGTCATAACCTGCTTTAGCCGCTAACTCTGCTCCATATTTGTCTGCATCTTTTTCTTCTTTTCTGCTTCTGCCTGTTTCAAATGACGTTTTTTGCTGCTTTTTTAAGACGCTTCTGTGTATGCTGCTGTCTGTTACTTTATCTATAACATCATTTGTTTTATTTGCTATTTGTCTTGTTTCTTTTCTTGTTTCTCCGTGTTTTAATGCTATGTGTCCTATTTCGTGCCCCATCAAGCCGGCAAGCTCCGCTTCGTCGTTTATCATGTTAAACATACCGCGCGTTATTTTGACCTGAACGCCCCAAGCTGCCAGAGCCTGCACGCGCGCTGTCCTCAACATGTATATGCTTACATCTTTGACATTTGCTTGTTTTTGCAGCTTATTAAAAACATCACTTAGATATTTTTGCGATTTGGACGCATTATAAACAATATCCATATCAGCAAAGCTGTCCCCGTAGTCCCAGCTTTTTTGTTCAGGCGTTACTGCTTTTTTTACTGCATTTGTTGCGCGGCTATCTATTCCCGCTGACGTTGCCGCCTTATCTATTCCATACGACGTATATTCTTTTACCGCCGTGCAGCTTTGCAATATAATTACCGACATTATTACAATGCTTAAAAGTTTTTTCATTTTATTATTGTCCAATTAAAAACCCAACGGCTGAAATATTGCTGCAGCCGTTGGGTTTGTTGTTTAATTTTAAAGCTCGTTTACTCCGGGAACATTTTTGCTTTTAACTAAATTTATAAAATCGTCTATTTTTATTACGCCTAAATCTTTATTGCCTCTAGCGCGAACGGCTACGGAATCTATATCTTTTTCTTTATCGCCGGCTACAATAATGTAAGGCACTTTTTGCATAGCGTTTTCTCTTATTTTGTGCCCTATTTTTTCATTTCTGTCGTCAAAGCGCACTCTTATTGCGTTTTCTTTTAATTTTTTTACGACAGTTTTGCAATATTCTATTTGATTCTCATTTATATTTGCAACAACAACCTGTTCAGGCGAAAGCCACAACGGTAAAGCGCCGGCATAGTGTTCAAGCAAAACGCCTATAAATCTTTCCAAAGAACCCATTAATGCTCTGTGAATCATGTAAGGTCTTGCTTTTTTTCCCGTAGTGTCCACATAAGATATGTCAAATCTTTCAGGCAAATTAAAATCAAACTGAATTGTTGAACACTGCCATAATCTGCCGATTGCATCTTTTATTTTTATGTCTATTTTCGGCCCGTAAAAAGCGCCGCCGCCCTCGTCAACTTCGTATTCATAACCTGTTTTTTCTAAAGCGTTTTTTATGGAGTTTTCCGCTTTTTCCCAATCTGAAATTTCACCGACGTATTTATTTTCAGGACGGGTGGCTAAATAAATTTTATACTCGTTAAAACCAAAAGTTTTAAGCAAATTTATTGCCATATTGAAAACGCGCAGCATTTCTTCTTCAAGTTCTTCCGGAGCTACTATAACGTGACCGTCGTCCTGCGTAAACCCGCGCACGCGAAGAAGTCCGTGCAAAACTCCCGACTTTTCAAATCTGTAAACTGTGCCCAGTTCCGCATATCTTATAGGCAGTTCTCTGTAAGAATGAAGTCTTGTTTTATAAACCATCAAATGCATCGGGCAATTCATAGGCTTTACGCGATACGGGTTTCCTTCAATTTCTATTGCTGAATACATATTCTCTGAATACGTCTGTAAATGTCCGCTTATTCTGAAAAGTTCTTCGCTTGAAATATGGGGCGTTAAAAGCAAGTCGTATCCGTTATCCAAGTGAAGCTGTTTCCAATAATTTTCAATAATATTTCTCAATAAGGCGCCTTTGGGGTGCCACAAAACAAGCCCGCCGCCGACAGCGTCTGAAATGCTAAATAAATCTAAATCTTTCCCGAGCTTTCTATGATCTCTCTTTTGCGCTTCTTCAATTTTAGTTAAATAATCTTTTAAATCTTCTTTTGTCCAAAAAGCAGTGCCGTAAATTCTCTGAAGCTGTTCTTTTGAAGAATCCCCTCTCCAATAAGCGCCCGCTACGGATAAAAGTTTAAAATTTTTAGCCTCGCCCGTAGAAGCAATGTGAGGACCTCTGCATAAATCCGTAAAATTTCCCGACTTGTAAATTGTTATTTTATCGTCGGTAATACCGGAAGCTATTTCAGATTTATATTTTTCGCCTTTAGATGTAAATTCTTTTACAGCATCACTTTTTGAGACGGAAGAACATTCAAAAGGATAGTTTGCTTTTACTATCTCTTTCATTTTTTCTTCAATTTTTACCAAATCTTCCGGCGTAAAAGGCTCCGGGCGGTCAAAATCATAATAGAAACCGTCTTCTATTGACGGACCTATTGCAACTTTTGTTTCCGGAAAAAGCTCGGTAACGGCTGCCGCCATTATATGAGCCGTAGAATGTCTTAAAGTATCAAGAGATTTTTCTTCTTTCATTTTTATTCTTCCTGTTTGAAAATATATGTTTTTACGAATAAGTATTATACAAAATTTTTACCTGCTATCAAAAACCCCTATTCCCAAGGTCAAAAAAAGCATATCCCCCCGAGCAAAATTTCCCATCAGAGGGAAATTTTGCTCGGGGAAACGGCAAATACCTTTTCAAGCGGAACAATGCTCTGGGAGACAGGCCCAAGGACTGTTGTTGTTAACGACGGAATTTTTGTATCTACCCTTTCCCCTACCATAGAGTTAGGCACTTTCCCTGACCTTTGGTTAGAGATCACTATTGACAACAAAACCCTCTCCCCAAGAGAAAAAATTATGGCTCAGGCTTATGCTCTTCATTCTCAATCCGCTGAGCTTCTATCCGTTTCCTCCGGCGAGATTCAAGTTAAAATAGGCACTTCTACCGCTTTTATAGGCATATCCAAAAATAGACTCTATGTTAAGTCCCCTACTCCTTTAGGTAATGAATATATAGGCGTTCCGGCGGGCACCGTTATTGCTTTTGCAGGCTCCAACATTCCTGTCGGTTATTTTGAGTGCAAGGGCGACTGGAAATTCATTGCCGAATACCCCGAACTCTACTCCGCTATCGGTTCTACTTACAATGACGGCGAATCCCGTTCCGGTCAGTTTAGACTCCCTGATTTTCGCGGCATGTTCCTTCGCGGTAACGGCTCTTACAAAGACGGTCTTCCCATTCCTCATCCTTCTTTCTCTACTTCCACTATCTACGTCTCTGCTCCCCTTGGCTCCCTTCAGGGTGATTCTATTAGAGGGATTTATGGGGTTGTTGCGAATGTTCAGTCTCAACAATCTGCTACTGTACCGACCCCAGCCACAAACCCGCCAAATGTTTTTACTTCGGTAGTTAGATATACAGGAAATTCAGCAGGAGGTTCTCCCGCTTACGACCTATATTTTAATGCATCTAGAGTCGTCCCAACAAGTAATGAAAATATACCCATAAATTACTCTGTAAATTACTACATCAAATATTAAAGTTTTCAAGAATAAAATGAAAATATACTTTTTACTGAAATATATCTTTTATATCTTGCTATCAAAACTTCCCTTTGGAAATAGAGAAAAATTTCTTGGTTTAGCAGGTAAGTATTTAGTGAAATTGTGTACAAAAAAAATTAATGTTAATTTTAGCAAGATAAAGATAGAAGATAATGCTGTTATAATTGCTCTATTTGAATCACTTGGGGATATTATTGCATGTGAACCTGTTGCAAGAAGAATGAAACAGCAGTATCCTAATAGACCTTTGTATTGGATTATAGGGTCGCAGTATGCAGACGTTATAAAGTATAACCCATGCTTGAAGAGTGTTATTAAAATAAACAGCGTTTCTCAATGGATTACTTTAAAACAAAATTTATCAAAATCCGTTACTATAGTTGATCTACATTTCAGAGAACGAGCGTATATTCTTGACAGAGGTAAAGTTTATATAAACGATAATGATCCTGAAATTAATTCGGTAAGCAAAGGAAATTCTCTTGTTGATGTTTTTTCGCGGGCTGCAAGAATTAAACCTGTTAATGATGCGCCTATGTTTTACCGCAGGCCAAAAGACAAACAATATAAATTTGACATTAATGAAAAATATATAGCAATTCACACTGTGTCAGCACAATGGCGTAGAGATTGGACAATAGAAAAATGGCAATCATTAATTGAACAGTTAGAATTAATACTTCCTAATATAAAAATAGTTGAATTGGGATTATTTCCTTCAATAAAAAAGCGCTATAAAAATTATATTGACAAAACCGGTTTAAAAAGTATTCAAGACAGCGCAGATATTATAGCGGGAGCGCATGCTTTTATAGGTATAGATTCCGCAATGGCGCATTTGGCTAATGCTTTGAATATTTTCGGAGTTATATTAATGAATAGCGGCGGACATATGCCTTTTTCAGGCAATTATCAAAAAGGCATTAATTCTAAAATTATTGTTAATACAAATATAAAAGATATAACAGTTGAGGAAGTTTTAGCAGCTGTACAAATACTGTGTTCTATATAAAATTCTTTAACACATCCAGAATCTTTTCAACTTTTATACTTGGCACTATATTTGCAATATCGCCATTGTTTAATTCCGGAGTTAAAACAATAGCATTAGGGTTATTTGGCGCCCAAATAATTTGATTGGCAGCCCACTGACAATACAATGCGATAGTTTTTTTCTTAAAAGCAGAAGCTACATGTACTATAGATGTGTCAGGCGTAATAACCATATCGCTGTGCTTAATTATTGACGCTGATTCTAATATTGAACTAACTTTTACTATGTTAACTTTGTTTGACTGAAGATATTTTATATCCTCGTAAATTTTACCAAAACACAATAAAAAAATATGAGCGTCTTGTGATTTTAAGATACCGTTAATCAACCCTTCAATTTGATTTTTGCTCAAACATTTTCCAATATTATCTGCTGAAGGGTTTATAACAATTTTTTTCTTATCATTAAATTCCGCAACAATTGCTCTGTATTTATTGTCTGTTTCTTGTGGGATAAAAATATCATAATCAAAGTTTAAAGCTTGAATTCCAAACGCATATAAAAATATTTTATATCTGTATGTTATGTGCTTGTTATAAATTTCATCGTCAGAAAGATTAATAGATAAATCGTAAATATTATAATCTTCTTTATTCAAGCCAATTATAAGCTTGGGTTTTATAATACGCCAACGCAGTAGATGTGAAAACTTTGGCGCAACGCTGTCAAAGTCAAAAGCAATATCAATTTTATTCCTAATTTCCAGATATGTAAACATATCCCAAAATCTTTTATATATTAGATAAATTTTATCTACATTAGGATTATTTTTTATTACTTCGGCAGATTTTACCCCACAAAAAACTTTGATTTTAACATTTGGATATTTCTTTTTTATTTCTCTAAAAAGGCTTGTTGCAGTTACCATATCACCTATTTTATCATCATATCTGACAAACAAAATAGATTTCACATTGTTCATATCTAAAGTTTTCAATGACTTATTTCGTTTATCAAATAAAAACTTTCCAAAAGATCTTCTAAATTTTCTTGTAGTTTCTTTAACTTTACCCATTCTCAACCTAATATTTGATGTAGTAATTTACAGAGTAATTTATGGGTATATTTTCATTACTTGTTGGGACGACTCTAGATGCATTAAAATATAGGTCGTAAGCGGGAGAACCTCCTGCTGAATTTCCTGTATATCTAACTACCGAAGTAAAAACATTTGGCGGGTTTGTGGCTGGGGTCGGTACAGTAGCAGATTGTTGAGACTGAACATTCGCAACAACCCCATAAATCCCTCTAATAGAATCACCCTGAAGGGAGCCAAGGGGAGCAGAGACGTAGATAGTGGAAGTAGAGAAAGAAGGATGAGGAATGGGAAGACCGTCTTTGTAAGAGCCGTTACCGCGAAGGAACATGCCGCGAAAATCAGGGAGTCTAAACTGACCGGAACGGGATTCGCCGTCATTGTAAGTAGAACCGATAGCGGAGTAGAGTTCGGGGTATTCGGCAATGAATTTCCAGTCGCCCTTGCACTCAAAATAACCGACAGGAATGTTGGAGCCTGCAAAAGCAATAACGGTGCCCGCCGGAACGCCTATATATTCATTACCTAAAGGAGTAGGGGACTTAACATAGAGTCTATTTTTGGATATGCCTATAAAAGCGGTAGAAGTGCCTATTTTAACTTGAATCTCGCCGGAGGAAACGGATAGAAGCTCAGCGGATTGAGAATGAAGAGCATAAGCCTGAGCCATAATTTTTTCTCTTGGGGAGAGGGTTTTGTTGTCAATAGTGATCTCTAACCAAAGGTCAGGGAAAGTGCCTAACTCTATGGTAGGGGAAAGGGTAGATACAAAAATTCCGTCGTTAACAACAACAGTCCTTGGGCCTGTCTCCCAGAGCATTGTTCCGCTTGTGGCGGCATTATATAATTTAAAATTCATTTGTCTTGAACCGTTAACGGGCGTTTGATAAGATTTCAATCTTCCCGTATAACGTATTTCATTTGGCACTTCTGCGTAAACAACGGCAAAAATTGCCGCAACAAATGCAAATCCTAACAATATTTTTTTCATGTTAATCATTATAGCATTTTCCCCTTTTTATTTTAACTTTTTTAAATCTTTTTCTTTTAAACGCGAGTTTATTTTTGCATAATCAAAAGCTGTTTTACCCGCTTTATCTTTAGCGTATAAATCTACTTTATTGGTATCTATAATAATTTTAACTCTTTCATCATCTGTATTTTTTGCGGCATATATAAGAGCGGTTTTGCCGTCAGCATCTTTTACATTTACATTTGCTCCCGATTCTATTAAAGCTTTAATAATTTTTGCCGGAGCAGCGGTATAATAATCTAAAGCTATAAGCAACGCTGTGCGTTTTTTTTCATCTATACCTGCGGCATTTACATTCGCTTTATTTCGTATTAATGTTAATGTTATATCAGGGAAAGCTCCATTCCAAAGAGATATCATCAAAGGAGTATATCCATTTTTATCACGCTCTTCTATATTTGCTCCGGATTTAAGTAAAACTTCAATATTTTCAGGGTCACTTGCATAATGCGAAGCAAGCAACAATGGAGTATTTCCCTCTGCATTTTTAGCATTTACATTTGCGCCTGCGTCTATAAGCGCCTGCAGAACTGTTGATTTTATCGTCATAGCCCCCTTGTCGGTTGCATACATTAAAGGCGTCATTTTATCTTCTTTGTCGTATGGTTTGTTGTAAGTTGCGTTTACATTTGCTTTATTTAATATTAACGCTATTGCAATTTCAGGACACCTGCCGTTTAGTCTTATTGCATTCATTAAAGGAGTGCGTCCGGTTTTACTTCTTGCTTCAATATCTGCTCCGGCTTTAACAAGTATATTGATATGTTCAAAATTTCTTGAATCTCCTGCAGCAATTAACAATGGAGTAAGTTCTTCGGCATTTTTAGCATTAACATCCGCGCCGGCGTCAATTAATGCTTGAATAACTTCCGGGCGTGTGTAAATATATTCGCTTACAGCATACATCAGCGGCGTCATTTTATCTTCTTTATCATAAGGTTTGTCAAACGCTGCATTTACATCAGCTCCATTTTTTATTAAAGCCAGCGCAAGTTTAGGACGATTATAATGTTTTCTTATGGCAATCATAAGAGAAGTATATCCGTTTTTATCCCTTGCTTCTATGTTTGCTTTTTGTGAAATTAAATAATCTATCACAGCGTCTGACTTTTCATTTTTTACAGCAAAAAGCAACGGAGTGTCGCCGTTGACATCTACGGCATTTATGTCTTTTAAGTTAATCTGTTTTTTAAAAGCATTAATTTCATTTTGCTCTTGCGGCAAATAAGATTGTTTATTTTCAGATGAACCTGACGAGCAAGAAATTATTCCGACGCTTAAAAAAATCATACAAACTAAACAAAATATCTTTTTCATAAATATCTCCCTTTTACTCATTATTTCTTATTTTTGAAAGCGCCACTTTGGCTTTTTGGTGATTGGGGTTTAGGCGTAAAGTTAATTCCCACGCGCGTTCCGCTTCTAAATATTTGCCTTGAGCGTATAGAATTAAACCTTCATTGTATTTTTTATCGGCGGAAGATTCGTCTATATCAGGTTTTTCTTCTTTAACTTCGCTAACGGGCACAGGCTCTTTTTTCTTTAGAGATTTTGCAAGTTCCGCCACGGATTTATTTATGCACTCTTTAGCTTTGCCGTAGTATTCTACAGTTTTTGAAAAATTATTATCGGTTACAAACTTCTGCAAATTTTCCATAATTTTTATACACTGAACGTATCTTGCGGCATTAAAATTTGCAACGCCGGCATTGAATATTTCGCTTGCTTTTGCGTCAAGCTCCGCCTCGCGAGCCTGAAGCTGCTGAAGTTTTATAGCGTCGTCAATTTTATTTTTATATTCAAATACTTCTTCCGTGCCGTCGGTAAAATGAATGAACTTATTCCACTCGTTTAAAGCTTCCTGATAGTTAGACGCGTAATACGCGCAATATCCTCTTGCATAAGTAAGCTTGCCGAAATCCAGCTCGTCGTTTGAATAAGCCGTTTCATTCATTGACTCGTTAATATTTTTATAAAAATGAAGCGGAGATTCAAAATTAGGATAAGACACTATTATATCGGCAAGCATGTCTGTGGCGCGCAGATACTCGCCTTTGCCGTAAAGTTTTTTTGCGGTTTTAAATTTCTGTTCGGCTTCTTTTAGCCCGAGTTTTTCTTTTACAAGCGCTTCTTCCGCTTCTTTCATTAGTTCGTAATCTTTTTTATTTGCCCATCTGTATGTAAGACCAAGTCTGTGTATTAAATCTATCTCGCTGAAATCTCCGGCGTAATCTACGGTGAAGGCATAAAAATCTACGCCAAAACCAAAAGTAATATGTTGAGGATAATATCCTGCGCGCAGCGCGTATTTATCCGCAAAAGAATAACTTACTCCGGCGCTAAAATCCGCAAATTCGTCTTCATATTTTATGTCGGAATATAAACTTAAAATATCCTGCGTTGAAAATCTGTAATATACAGGCAAAGATATTGCCGCGCTTAATCTGTAAATAGCGGGAATTTCATCGGCTTCTTTGTCCGCTTTAAGTTCCCCGTGAAAAAAATTTTGAGCCGCAAGCCCAAGTTTAATTCTTGACGTGTTTTTGAATATTTCAGGGCCTCTGAAATATTTTGACAGCCCTGCGTCAAACATATAAGTTCCGGCTTTGTTAAGATATAAATCGTAATACAAATATTTTACATTTGCGCCGTAAGAAAGCCCGAGAAAATCTAAAAACCCTGAAAACGATACAAGAAAATTCCATGTGTTAATGCTTGCAATTTTTTCGTCGCTGTAAATTGTTTCGCGCAGTTCAATATCTCCGCTTGATAAATTTGCCGCAGACACGCCGAGAAAATATCTTTTGCCAAGCCCGAAAACTATTGAGCCGGAATTATATGAGCTTCCTTCGTATAAATTATATCGCGAAAGAGTAAGAGCATTATCATCAAAATATGACATTACCGACGGGTTATACTGAATTACAGACGGATCTCGGTATGCGCTAAAAAGCGTTTCGCCGGCGCCAAACGCGCTAACGCTTGGACCGTGCGATAAGAAATGCTTCCTTCTTCCCGAAGCCGCGCTTGCAAACTGCGCGCTTAAAAGAAGCGTAATGATAAGTAAAATTGTTATTTTATTATAAGTATTCTGCATCTTTCGGTTTGCGTTTTTCCGCCGTATTTTTTTGTAAGTATCGCAAGATAAGTTCCGTTGTAAAGCATTTTGCCCGAATTATCTTTCCCGTCGTATTCAACTTCAACGGAGCTGTTGCCTGCGGCGTTAATTGAGTTTGATTCCCAAACTTTATCGCCGTATTCGGAATAAACAGTAATTTTTGCGGTTCCGTCTTCGGGCATAGGAAAAACAAATTTTGTTTTAACGCCTGTAGCGGGGTTAAACGGATTTGGCGCATTGTAAAATTTCTGCACCATACCGCCCGTGTAAAAATTATACACTTGAGTTACAAGCTCGGCTCCGTATTTATTTTTTACAACCATATACCAATAATATTGCTTTTTATGTTCAAGCTGAGGAATTGTAAAAGAAACTGCGTTAGGCGACGGATCGTCGGTATGTTTTACAAGCGAAGATTGCTCCGGAGTTCTTCCTATATAAAGCTCATACGTTAAAATATCGCCGGGCTCGTCGGTAGTTACAGTCCATGCAAACTGGACGTTGTCGGGCAAATTTTCAACAAAATCTATCGGGTTAGTTTTTGAAAAATTATAAGGTCTTGTGGTGGCATACCAGTTTCCGGAAAGTTCGTATAAACCTCTTTCGTACTCGTCGTTTGTGGTGTAATATTTATATTGGTAAGCGCCCATCGGAAGATTAAGAGATTTGGAAAATACAGCCGCGTCGGAAGTTGACTCTAAAGAATACGTTTGGGTTGAACTGTCCGGATAAATAAGCTCAAGTTTAGGGTATCCCGCGCTTGGAGGATTTTCGTAAATATCGGTGTATTGCACGCTAAAAACCGCGGCGCCTTCGGAAGGAATATGGTATGTATTTGTACTATGAACATTTGCAAGTATGTCTATTTTTACGTTGGGAGCGTAATCAAACTCTTCAAAATATTCGTGATCTAACGAATAATCTTCGCTTGCATCGTTATAAAACATAGGCGTAAAAGCTACAGGAAAAACAGAGGCGTCAAGACTATACCATTTATGGTAAATAAAAAAACTCCCCTGACTCAAATTCTGGTATAAAGAAATTGAACCTTCGGAATCAGCAATATATTCAGCTAAAATTTTGGAAGCAAAAATCGTGATGCAAAAAGCCGAAGAGAGAATAAGAATACCGATTTTCTTCATTAGTGGAGGCGTTACCGACAATTCTCAAAGAAGCAGTATCAAAGATGCGGAAATTGCATTTGTTTAATTTGGCGCTTATAAAACGTTTAAGCATATTATATATTTAGGTCATCGGTTTTTAGCCGATGACCTAAAAATGACCTAAATATATATAAAAAATATGCTGGGGGACAGAATCGAACTGTCGACACCAGGTTTTTCAGACCTGTGCTCTACCGACTGAGCTACCCCAGCATACGTTAATCTTCTTTTGCGTATTTTTCAAAAGCCTTTTTTCCGGCTTCTAAAGCTTCGCTTATTTTATCTCTTTTGGATAAAACTTTTTCGCGACCTTCTTCGTAAATTTTACGACCGGTTTCTTTAACCTCGTCGCTTAAATCTCCAACTGTATCTGCAAACTCGTCGCCGAGCTTTTTAATATCTTTTCTTGTTTCTTTACCTGATTTGGGCGCATACAATATTCCAATGGCTGCGCCGATTACTCCGCCTACAATAAAAGCTAACAAAGCGTCTTTTTTATCAGACATTTTATTCCTCCCCGTCTTCATTTTTTCTTTTTTTTATCCCCGAGAGGATATAGAAAACAGCAGAAGCCGCCGCAATTATAGGAGAAGAAATTTTGTCCGTTACTTCCGCGACTTTGCTTGAAACTTTATTTACAACTTCAAGATCTTCATTTACTTTTTTCAAAACAGATTCTGCTTCCTGCGCGGTTTTTCTTATCTGCACAAGAGAAATAATTAAATAAACCGCAAGAACGACTATTGCGGCGGTTACCAATATTGAACAAATAATTATTACGGTATCTAAATTCATGTTCGGTTATTTTAACAAAAAGCCGGAAATATGTCAAACTATGCTTTTGCAGACGGGCAAATCTCTTTTAAAGAACAACCGGAACAATTCGGATTTCTTGCTTTACATACGCGCCTTCCGAGAGTTTGCAACAGATGAGAAAATTCCGTCCAATATTTTTTAGGAACAATTTCCATTAAATCCTGCTCTATTTTTACGGGGTTGTCGCTTTTGGTAAGTTTTAAAAGATTTGCAATTCTTATAACATGCGTATCTACGGCAATGCCTTCGGCTTTATTAAAAGCGTTTCCTAAAACAACGTTGGCGGTTTTGCGCGCCACGCCCGGCAAAACAAGAAGCTCTTGCATGCTTTGCGGAACTTTTCCGTCGTATTTTTCTATTATAACCTTTGCGCTGTTAATTATATTTTTTGCTTTATTTCTATAAAAGCCGGCGGAGCGAATATAAACTTCAAGCTCTTTAACATCCGCATTCGCATAGTCGGCTACAGCGCGGTATTTTTTAAAAAGTTCTTCGGTAACTTTATTTACGCGTTCATCGGTGCACTGCGCAGACAATATGGTTGCAAAAAGCAATTCGTAAGGCTCTTTGTAATTTAAAGCGCATTTTACTTTTTTATAACTTTTAAGCAAAAGTTTTATTATTTCCGCAACGTATTCTTTTTTATTTTGTTTCATTTAAAATTTTTAAAACCTGTTTATGTAGTTTTTTATTGGCGGCAAGAAGCGTTGAAGATGAAAAATAATTTTTTGTGCCGTTGTAATCGGTAACAATGCCGCCGGCTTCTTTAACAATAATTATTCCTGCGGCAATATCCCACGGTTTTAACGTTTCTTCCCAGAAAAAATCAAAGCGCCCGCACGCAACATAAGCCATATCAAGCGCCGCGGAACCTAAACGCCTTATCCCCTGTGCGCAAGAAACTATATTTTCAAAATTGCCGAAAACTCTTTTGCGTCTGCCTTCAAGTTCGTAAGGAAAACCTGTTACGGCAAGCGAGCGTATAAGTTTAGAGGTATCGGAAACTTTAATTCTTTTACCGTTCAAGTAAGCGCCCTTGCCTTTTTCAGCTATAAAAATTTCTTTCATAACCGGAGAATAAATAACTCCGACGATAATCTCATTTTTATATTTTAATCCTATAGATACGCAAAATAGCGGAACGCCGTGCACAAAGTTTACGGTTCCGTCAAGCGGGTCTATAATCCAGCAGTAATCTTTTTTTATTTCATTGACGCCGTCTTCCTCGGCAAGAACTCCGTGCTGCGGGAAAATATCTTTGATAACTTTAATTACGGCTTTTTGTGAATTTTTATCAGCCTGCGAAACAGGGTCGGTAATACCTTTATATTCCACATTAAGCGTTTTTTGGTAATACTTCATAAGAACATCAGCGCCGGCGTTTGCCGCCGCAAGAGCGGTTTGGGCATATTTTGAAAACTTCATTGCAACGCCTGTCTTGTTAGGCTGTAATTATGTTGCGAATTTATTTTTTCGCCTGTTTCGTCAAGTTTTTCTATGGCGTTTTTATCGGTGAAATAAAATTTCATTTGCGACAAAACATCTTTATCGTAATTTAACGTAAAAGAAGATAAGTCTTCCGAAGGCATCCAGTTGCCGGCAGAATCAAAACTTCTGTCGGGATTATTTAAATATATCTGACGCAGAGCAAAAGTAAAATCGGAGTTTAACGTTAAAGTAATTGTCATTCCCAAACCGCTTGCCGACGGAATTGTTCCGCTGAAAATTCCCGTATAGTTTTTCTGCAAATCATCAACGCTTGCCGGAGAATTTTGGCTTCTGTTTCCGTAAGGCAATACTTCGCTTACCTTCCCCGCAGAAATAAAACAGATATTTGTAATAGGGTTAGGCTTTACAATTTCAAGCGCTTTCATATTTGAAACAAAATAACCTACGCCGGCATATCCCTGCGAGATAACTTCATAATCTACATATACATCGCTTCCTACGGCATAAACATTATTTATTTTTACAGAGTTTATTGTAACCGATGGCTTTACAGCAATAACCGCCGCAAATTTGTTTTTAAAACTCGGTTCTGCCGACACAAACGAGGCGGTTTTTGATCTTGCCAGCACTGTGTCAAAATTTTTTGCGGAATTTATTACAGTAAAATTTATATCTTTAGGGAGTTTCACGCTGTTTTTAACATAGTATCCCAAAACTTCCTTGAATTGAAGCGGAGAACTTTTGCTTAAATCTGCCGCTTGCGACTCAACTTGTTTTATTTCGCTTTGCGAAATCTGCGGTTGCTGCGAAATCTTTTTAACCGCACAGCCGGAAATAAAAATTACAGCTGCAATAAAAACATAAAAACAAATATTTAATTTTTTCATTCTCAATCCTTCAATTTACGCTTATCAAAACGTATATATTTTATTTAACTATTTACTATTTAACGATAATAATTTCAACTCTTCTGTTTTCAGCGTCGGCTTCGCGAGTATGAGCATTATTTAACGGACGAGTAAACCCATAACCCTTATATATCATTTTTTCTTTCGCAATGCCTAAATTTACAAGTTCGTCATAAACCGCTTTTGCTCTATGTTCGGAAAGAATTTGGTTATATTCGGCGGGACCGGTTCTATCCGTATGCCCGTCAATTTCAATTTGTTGATTATTTTTTAACGAAGGCGCAAGCGATTGTAAATATTTTGCATACGACGGCGTTATCTCATATTTTCCGAATTCAAAATGTACTTTTTTTGAAGCGTTAACGCCGTTAGATTGCGAACTTCCGCTTCCGGAATATGCAGGCGGTATAACGTTGCTGTCTGCAGAATTACCGGCAGCGCCATTGATATTGCCGGCAACATTATTATTAGCTGCTGCTGCCGCGGCATCGGAAGTTTTTCCGTTTGCAGAAGTTGCCGCTGCATTGGAAGTTGCGGCAGTTTTTTCCGCAGTGTTCGCATTTGAAGCATTAGCAACTACTTCGCCGGAATTTGAATTTTTCGCAGACATCGCAGACGCATTATCATTAGATGCCGACGCTAAAGACGAACCGGAAGCTGTTACATAATAATCGGACGCAGCTGCCGACGACTGCGCAACCGCAGCATCCGCAGCAGTATCCGCATTAGTTTTTTCTTTGTGTTTTACGCCTGCAATCGCAAGACGCACGCCGACATTGGTTGCCAAATTTGCAATTTTATCGCCTTTTTCATATCCTGCGTAAGTATAAAGCGAAATGATGTCGGTTACTATAAAATTTACTCCGCCGCCAATATCAAAACTTCCGCCTTTCACATTATACGCAACGGAATTAACTTTTAAATCCGACGACAAATCTCCGTTGAAACCAAACTCAATATACGGTTCCACAATTGCGCCGTTTCTTACGGTTGCCGCATAGCCCGCATACAATGCCGGACGGATAAAGAAAACATTGGACGCCACGTAATCAATAGCGTTTAATGTTTCCGCCGATATTTGCCCGTAAATAAATTTAACTTTCGGTTCCAGCTTAAAAAATGACCGTGCGTTTATCGGCATTTTAAACTCTTTTCCCGCCTCGGCGCTTACGGCCCACATGCCCCAGTTCGTTTTTTCTTCCGCTAAAATATCTTTCGTTTCATAGAAAAAGTATCTTGCGGTTGCATCTACAAACCAGCCGGCATCGTTAAACCATGTTCCGTATAAACCGGCAAACGGCGCGCGCGACTGAATTTTGTTAATATCCTGATAATTATCCGCGCCCATATAGCCGCCCAAAACGCCTATGTAAAATCTGTGCGAAGCGTCGGAAGAAAGCAGCGCATCTACCCCCGCTTCTGCGCCGGAAATATTTGCGTCAAGATCTATTGCGCCGTAACGAGACGTTTCATTATAATATCCCCGAAACCAAACGCCCGCCGCGCTTTCCGGAGTTCTTCTTAAATCTCCAAGCCTTTTATTAAGCGAATTGCTTCCGGCTTTTAAAACGGCGTTATTTAATGCCGCAAGAGAAACCAGCTCTTCAACCGCAAACGCAGACGAAACGAACAAAAACAAACTCAAACAAATTGCAGCCGCAAAGTAAATATTCAAACGAAGTTTCAAAGTATGTTTATTTTTCATTTTAGAACCTCCACCCTGCGCCGGCTTTTACTCCGATATCCGCGTCTCTGTTTGTTTTATAAACCGCCTGCAGCCAAACGTTTAGTTGTTTTGAGAATAATTTAGACGCGCCTGCCGTCCATTCAAAATAGCCGATTCCGTTATTTAAATCCGGAAGCTCTATATTTCCTATTTTGCCGGAAATTTTATTGCCTAAATTATAAACATAAGCTTCGCCGATAACGAAATTCCATGTGTCTAATCCGTAAATAATATTGACCCCGGGCGAGGCGTTAAAGCCGTCAACATTGTCGGTTTGCATTGCAATACTGCCGTAAGAAGAGTTCCATTTCTGACTGCCGTAAATGTTGTAAGAAAAAGTAACAAACGGCTGTAAAACGAAATTATCAATATACATATCGTAAGCGTTTTTTACGGACACGCCGGCAAACCAGTTGTTAAGATTGTCTTCGGCTCCGTCAACTTCCATATGGTTTTGATATAATCCGCCGTAAACTAAAGCCGACACGGTGTAAACGTCGTTAACCATTGCGGAAGCCATGAAACCGGCTTTTACTGCGTTTTGATGCATACTTGCCGCATCAAGAGTTTGCGACGCGCCGGTATAACCTGCAAACACGGTAGGCATAAAATATGAATTTTCGCCTATATCGCTTGCGGTAAAATCAAGACCCAAAATTGCTCCGTAAAGATTATTTTTCAAATCCGTATTATCAATAACGGAGAAAGCTTCGTGTTCGTAATAAGTTTTTATCCAATAATCTTTTTCTCTGTTTTCTTTTAAAAACTGTCTTGGTAAAAAGCGATATTCGTTTTTATTTGCGTTAACAAGCATTTGATTGCTGTCAAAAAATACGTGATCAAACAAAACGCTGTTTGAAACGTTCTGCGCGTCAATCATTGCCAAGACAGCGGCTTCCGCGCGAAGCGTTACTGGGTTTAAAGAATCCATGCGCAGCTCGTAATTTCCTTCGCCAAAAGAGTAAAGGTCATATATTCCGATAGGCGTGTAATACCGTTTTGTAGTCGCGGAAAATATTATACCGGCGTCAAATGACGGCGCGTCCATAATTCTAAACGGCACTACCGCATCTTTTGGAGAGTTGATAAAGTTGATGCCAGACAGATTAACTACTCCGCTTGAAGCAACTACATCTGCTATACCGGCAGCCGGATTTCCCTGCGAAACTATCGTTCCGGGAGCAGCGGTGCCGCCAAATACGAGAATATCGGATTTATGCGCCTGCGCGTCTAAATCAACTTCAAAATTGGCAGCTGTATTAAAAGCAGACACAGCGGAAAACAATGCGAAATCGCCGGCAAAAGTATGCGTTTGCAAGGTATTGTCAACCGTATAGAAAAGCGCGCCGTCTCCCATAGACAATGAACCTTTTGTAGGTATAATAGAACCTGTTCCCGAACTAATATTGAAATTGTACCAAAGAACGTTAACTCTGGCGTTCGTTATAGAGATATCCCCGCCTAAAATTCCGTTATTGCTTTGCGCGCCTTCATAAATAGTATAAGTAACTGCCTGATTTTCAACATGAAGCACTCCGCCTGTCTGATTATAGGCGCCTGAATAAACTACTAATCCTTGTCCGTTTAGCACCAAATGTCCGTCGCTCATTTTTGCAGAGCCGTAACTGCCGTCCGGCGCTACCAGCATATCGTTGGAATCTATGAAAACAGAACCGCCTGCCACTTCATAATACCCGCCTGAAAACAAATTTAAATTTGCATATTGACCTATAACATCATTGGCATTGGCAAGAATTAAATTGCCGTAAATATTTATTACGCCGCCGGTTACCGCAAGAATTGCAGACTCTTCTTTTGAAGCTCCGGCATTCCAATTCAAAATACCGCTTTGCACCGTGCTTTGTCCGCCGAAGAATTTGCCGTTAGCGTCCACAATACCGTTAGTCATATTAAACGCGCCTAAATACTGCGAGTTATCCGCGGTTGCTGCCAAGACTACATCAGCCAATCCGTTCTTGTTTATTATGCCTGCCGCGCTTCCCGCTATGCCGCCGGTTATTAAAATGTTTCCGCCGGTGCTTGCAAAATTAAGAGTGCCTGAGTTATAGATATCATTTGCAACGCCGTTAGCTGTATTTGAGCTAAATACAATATCCGCGCCGGTTGCAGAACCTATAGTCATAAAACCGTCATTGTAAATTGCGCCGCCCAAGGCTGCCGCCGTATTGTTTGAAAGTAACAAATTGCTCGTTGCCGAATATATAGACATTGGCGCAGCTGCCAAAGCCGTATTATAAATTGCGCCGCCGTTTACCGCAGAGTTTCCAATAAACGATCCTGATTGCACAACGGTTCCGCCGGCGTTAGATATTGCTCCGCCGTTGCCGGCAGCAGAATTGCTTATAAAATCAACGCCTGTTATATAAACCGAGCCGTTTGAAACATTAATAGCTCCGCCGTCGGCGCCTGATGAATTTCCCGTTATAAGCAGGTTACCAAGATATGCCGAAGAATTTGCGGCGTTCATATTAAGCACGGAACCGCCGCTTGCCGCATATGCATTGGTTATAGTCAAATCTTCCAATGTAAACGTTATGCTGTCTGACGCTATATTGAAGAGAGATTGCTGCGTCGTCAAATCCGTTGCATTAAGCCCTGAAAGAATTGACGTTCTTGTGCCCGGATTTGCGCCAAACACGGTAAATACGCCGCCCGCCATAGCGTCAAGATTCGCATCATTATAATATGTCTCATTTGCGCCTATCTGAAACGAGCGCGGCGTTGAAGAAGAAATACCGGCGCCGAATGCAGCTACGGATACGGCATTTACATCGTTTAGAACCAACACCAAAGACGGCTGATTATTGGGCGTATTTATTTGCGCAGTGGAGTCCCCGTTATCTACAGTAGTTGACGTTGTTGTTCCGTCAGGCAAAGATGCGCTTGATCCGCCTCCGTCGGGATTTGTTATAACCGTAGTAGTATTTCCGCCCGAGTCAGTTACAACGGTAGTATTATCGCCGGGGTTAGTAGTAATAGTGGTCGTTCCGCCGGGCGTAGTATTTGTTGTAGTAGAATTTCCGTCGGATGACGTAGAGGAATCTATAGTATTTCCGTTAGAATCTGTTGTTGTGCTGGTTGTAGTTCCGTCCGGGTTTGTGGTAGTGCCCGCGGTTCCCCCGCCTGCAGTTGTGTCCGTAGTAGTAGATGTTCCGTCGGAGCCTGTCGTATTGTTTATCACATTGCCGTCTGCATCCGTTGTTGTGCTGGTTGTAGTGCCGTCCGGATTTGTGGTAGCGCTGGCATTTCCTCCGCCGGAAGGGGTAACATTTGTAGTAGTAGTTCCGTCGCCGCCGGCGTTAACGTCAACGGTGCTGCCATCGGGCGTTGTTACACTTGTAGAGTCTCCCGGGTTTATCGGCGTAGTGCTTGAGTCAGGGTTAGTTATAACCGCGCTGCCGTCGGGGTTTGTCACGACGGTTGTAGATTGTCCTGTGGAATCAGTATGCGTTACGCTAGTGCTGCCGTCGGGATTTGTTGTAGTGGTTACGGTGCTGCCGTCGGGGTTTGTAATTGTAGTTGTTGTGCTGCCGTCGGGATTTGTTGTGCTTTGGCTGGTAGTGGTACCGCCTGCATTAGTATTTGTAGTAGATGTGCTGCCGTCGGGGTTTGTAGTTACTGTTGTAGTGCTGCCGTCAGGGTTTGTAACTGTGGTAGATGTGCTGCCGTCAGGATTTGTTGTGCTTGCGCTGGTATCTGTTCCGCCGGAGCCCGTATTGGTTACGCTTGCGCTGCCGTCAGTGCCCGTAGTTACGGTCGTAGAACTGCCGTCAACATTATTTGTAGTGCTGCTTGCGCTGCCGTCGGTGTTTGTATTTACGGTTGTGGTGCTGCCGTCAATATTATTTATGGTGCTGCTCGTATCGCCGCCCGCGCCCGCGGTGCTTACTACAACGCCGCCGCTGGGAGGCGTTTGAGGTATAGAATTAAATTGAACATAATAATCGTTAGCGGTTGTTATTGTGTATGTTCCCGTGCTTGTCGCAACGTATTGCGTTAATCCGTTTACAAATTTTAACGGACCTCCGTAAATTATACGCATATAACCGGTAATTAATCCTTCTTCATCGTTTATATATATTTTGCCAAGTCCAATATTGCCGCCGCCGTTTTGCACGTTTACGGCATCGGACAACAACGCGTTTTGATCGTTGCCGATTTTTAAATTCATAACTCCGCTGCCGTCGGTAGTCAAAGTTGAAAAATTATAAGTCTGATAGTTTGAAGACGAGTCGGCAAGGTTTATTACGGAGTTATTATAGAATCCATATGCAGTTGCGCCGGTAAATTGAGTAGAACCGAATGTAACATTGCTGTTATTGAAATTAACGGAATTGCTTTGCCCGTTGCTGATATCCTGCATCAAGTTATATGCCGAACCGGATGAAACGCTTGAGTTAAACCCAACGGAGGCGCCTGTGCCCTGAAAGCGAATCCCGGGAGAAGAAACGCTTGAGGCGACGCCGATTGACACTCTGTCATTAGAGCCTGATGTAAAATTTAAAGTTGCGCCGGAGAGCATATTAGCGTTAAAATAAAAAGAGTTCTGCGAAGAATTTATGTTTGCCGTGCCGCCAATGTTGTTTTGCCCGCCAAACATAACGCCTGAGGCGTTTAATATTGAGCCGACCGCCTGATTAAAAGTTCCGGTAAAACCGCTGTTTATTCCCGGCGCATTTAGATTAAGAGTTGTTCCGGTTTGCTGGTTTATAGTTCCTATTCCGCCAAAGCCGTCGTTTATATTAACTGTGCCGCTTCCCGTTATATTTATAACGGCATTTGCGGAATCTTGATAAATGTCGGCGCCGTTTAAAGCGTTTGCAGCATAGTTATTGCCAAACGTTATGGCATTACCTGAAACGGTGTTTAAGTTGATTACGCCGCTTCCCGAATTAAAAATTGCGCCGCCGTAACTTGCGCCGTTACCCCAAAAAAGAGTGCCGTCCGCAATATTTAATATAGCCGTATTTAAGCCTGCAGTGTTATAGATTGCTCCGCCGTTGCCGCTTGCGAAATTGTTTGTAAAAGAGCCGCCGGCATTAGTTACGATAGTTGCTTGTCCGGGCTGAATATTATTGTAAATAGCGCCGCCGTTTACGGCTTTATTGCCGTCAAAAATTCCGTTAACGTTAAAATTAATATTTCCGCCGTAAGGGGAACTTTGATCGCCGACGAAATTATAAACAGCTCCGCCGCCGTTTGTAGCCGCATTTGAATAAAACTCTCCGTTTATGACAACATTTACGGCAGTATTGCCGCCGTTAACGGTTGTGGCTACCGCTCCGCCGCTTCCCGCTTGGTTTTTTGAAAAAACTCCGCTGCTGATATTGAATTCGTTTACTGCGGGAGAATTGCCGTTTGAAACGCCGTTATAAATAGCTCCGCCCAAACCTGAAGCATAATTGGCGTAATATGAATATCCTTGTGCGGTAAATTGATTTACAACCGTAGATTGGGCATTTTGAGAAGCAAAATACAGCGCGCCGCCGTTGCCGTTGGTTGCCTGGTTGAAAGCAAAATAATGTCCGTTATTGTTTGTGGTGTCAATTACGGAAAAAACAGGCTGCAGCAAAGATGAAAGATAGGCGTTAACCGCCGACACATACACTGCGCCGCCGTTTTGCGCCTTATTGCTTATGAAATCGTTATCAGTCAAAATAAATTTGTTATTTGCGACGCTTTGAATTTGAGTTCCTACATTTATCGCGCCGCCGTTGCCGCTTGCAAATTGGTTGTTGTAAAAATATATATCGCTTACCGATAAATTATGAGCGCCTGTTC
Source organism: Endomicrobium proavitum (assembly GCF_001027545.1). Lineage (NCBI taxonomy): Bacteria > Pseudomonadati > Elusimicrobiota > Endomicrobiia > Endomicrobiales > Endomicrobiaceae > Endomicrobium > Endomicrobium proavitum. The sequence goes on along the minus strand of NZ_CP009498.1, from coordinate 232,338 downwards.
CGTTTCCTTGAAAAGAAACAGCTCCGTTGGTTGCGCCGCTTATACTAAGACTTGAAATATTAACGTTGATATCGTTGCTCCAGCCCGGAGCAAAAGCAAGCGCGTATTGACCAAGCACAAGCATTTCTCCGTCGGGAGAGCCGGAATAACCCACAAGAGACATATTTGTTCCGATCGCATTTAGGTAATTGGATAGTATTATACCGTAATTGCCGTTTGAGTCTATTGGAGCGCCAACCACTACAATGGGGGATACCGCGCTGTTCCAGTTAGAAGCAAAATCGGACGATTGAGTTACATTAACGGCATAGACAGGAGAAAAGGCATACACGGTCATACAGAAGGAAAGCAACATGCAAATAAACGGATTCCATTTTGAATGCATGGATTTCTTCATTTTTTACCCCTTGTTATTTGGGACATATAATTTTTAATTTGACGGCAATTAACGATAGCTAAACTTACTGTCAAAATGCAAAGTACCCATAAACAAAAAAAACCCGTTTCAAATAAATGAAACAGGTTTTTTTATAAAACATTTCTATATATGAATGATATAAGCAGCAGTCTTCGCATTGGGTGTCCCTTTTTATACAATAAAAAGCGGCATAATAAAATATAAACTCAAAAAACGAAGTAAAAACGGGGTCGGCGGGATTTGAACCCGTGATCTCTGCCTTGACAGGGCAGTGTGTTAAACCAGGCTACACCACGACCCCCCGAATTACCGCAAAAATTTATTCAAAGACACACCAACTAAAGCTGAATGATTATATCACAAAGTCAGCCCGTTGTCAAACTTTAGTTTACCAATGAAGTTTAACAAATTTAATAAGAAAATAGCCGAGCCAAAAACCCAATAACGCCATAAAAATTGATATCAGCAAGTATAAAGACGCGCCGCCGTATGAACCGCTTTTTATAAGAGTTGAAAACTCAAGCGAAAAAGCTGAAAAAGTCGTAAACCCGCCGAGAAGTCCAACTGTTAAAAAATGTTTTGTAACTTTTGCCGGCTGACAAATTTCAAAAACACCGTCCGCGGCGCCCATAATAAAACATCCCGCGAAATTTATAAATATTACCGTAAACGGAATTCCGTATTTAACAACCGGCAACGCTTCGCTTATCAAAAAGCGAAAGAGCGAACCAAAAGCTCCGCCTAAAAAAACGGCAATTGCATTTTTCAACATATTTTCTACCTCTGCATTTTATATTAAATCCGACGGCATTATTTCTACGCTTACATGCGTGCCCGGCAACTGCTTATAATTTTGAACAAATTCGGCAAGCTTTAAAATATTTTTTTTATCGCCTTTAATTATTATGTGGCGTCTGTGCGTATTGTGAAGTTTTGCTATGTAAGGCGTTGCAGGCCCCAAAAGTTTTACGTGTATTTCAAAAGATTTTGCAAGTCCGTCCAAAAAAATAAAAAGCTTTTCAGCGTCTTGCAAAGCTTTTTGTTCGTCTCTGTTTCGCACGGCAATTTTTGCCACATCGCAATACGGCGGATAAAAAAGTTTTTCTCTCTGAAGTAATTCTTCTTTGTAAAAAGAATGAAAATCATACGCTTTAGCGTGAGTTATTGCGTAATGCTCGGGGTGTCTTGTTTGAAGTATAACGTTTCCGGGAATACTTCCCCTGCCGCAGCGTCCGGAGACTTGCGTGATAAGCTGAAAAGTTTTTTCCGAAGATTTGAAATCGGGCAGATATAAAGACGTGTCGGCGTCAACAACGCACACAAGCGTTACGCGCGGAAAATCAAAACCTTTTGCAATCATTTGCGTGCCTACCAAAATATCGTACCGGTCGTTTTTAACGCCTTTGTAAGCTTTAACGTAATTTTCTTTTAACGACGCCGTGTCGCCGTCTAATCTAAAAATTTTTGCCTTCGGAAAAAGTTTCCCCAGCTCATCTTCAACTTTTTGCGTTCCCGCGCCGAAAACCGAAACTTCTTTACTTTTGCATACAGGGCAAACCGCCGGCAGCTTTTTTGTTTCGCCGCAATAATGGCATCTCAAACTTTCCGGAGCTTTATGATAAGACATTGAAACGGAACAATTAGGGCATTGGTAAACGCTTCCGCAGTTTTTACACATTATAGACGGAGAATATCCCCGGCGGTTTAAAAATACTATAACCTGCTCTTTTTTTGAAAGAACGTTTGATATGGCTCTTATTGTTTCAATGGTCAACAAACTTCCGCCGAAAGGTTTGTTTTTTAAAGATAAAATTTCAATTTTCGGCATTGGTTTTTTATCTATTCTTTCGGGAAGATTTATAAGCTCTGTTTTATTTTCTAAAGCGTCTTTATAACTTTCAAGCGACGGCGTGGCGGAACCCAAAACAACCGAAGATTTATTGCGTTTTGCGCGCCAAAAAGCAATTTCACGCGCGTCGTAAGACGGTTTTTGTTCCTGCTTGTAAGTATGCTCGTGTTCTTCGTCTATTATTATTAATCCGAGATTTTTAAACGGAGTAAAAATTGCCGAACGCGCGCCGAGCATAATTTTTATCTCGCCGCTTTTTGCTTTCATAAAAAGGTTGTATTTTTCTATAGCGCTTATACCGCTGTGCCAAACGCCTACGGCGGAGCCGAATCTTTTTGTAACTATTTCAACAAACTGCGCGGTAAGAGATATTTCCGGAATAAGCATTATTGCGCTTTTATTTTGTTTAAAAGCGTTTTCTATAGCATGAAGATAAACTTCTGTTTTTCCGGAAGACGTTACGCCGTAAAGTAAAAATGTCTTTGCGGCATTTGAGTTTACTGATTTATTTATTTTATCAACGGCATTTTTTTGGGCGGCAGTTAAAGAAAAGCCGTAAGGCAAACTTTCCTCATTTATTATTTCAACATCTTTTATTTTTCTTTTAGGTTTTTTCATTGCGGGCGGTATTACGCAGGCAAGAGCCTCTCCTATCGTGCACACATAATTTTCGGAAATATATTTTGCAAGCGCGACAGACTCGTCAGTTATAACAACGTCGTCGTCAATAACTTCCGTTATAGGTTTTAATTTAAGGTTTGAATCTTCGGATTGCGTAATTTCTAACGCATAAGAAGTAATAAAGCGCCCGCCAAGCTGCACGCGCACTCTTTTGCCGACCACGTCTTGCGGGGAAATATTTTCAGGAGGCAGGTAGTAGAACGTTTTATTTAAAGGTACCGCAACCGCAACGTTTATGACAATCATATCTTGCCTGTTTTAAGATAGTCCATTACTTTTTTTAGATCCGTCCAAACTTCTTTTTTAAGTTTTGTAACTTCCTGCCCCTGATCTTTTTTGCCGAAAACGCAGCCGTTTCTTATAAGGTAAGACGGATGATAAGTGGGCATAAGTTTTATGCCGTTATAATCTCTGAATTGTCCGCGTATTGCGCCCATAGCCATGTCTGTTTTAAGAAAATAACGCGCGGACGGTTTCCCCAGAGTTATTATAACTTTAGGATTAATTGCGGCAATTTGCGCTTCAAGATATTTTGAACATTCCGACACTTCCAAATCCGTGGGAGGTCTGTCGTTTCCGCGAAGCTCGGGGTTTGACGGATCTTTCATGGGGTGGCATTTAACTATATTTGCAATATATACGCTGTCGCGGCTGTAGCCCATAAGCTCAATAAGGTTTGTAAGAAATTGTCCGGCTTTGCCGATAAAAGGTCTGCCCTGATGATCTTCATCAAAGCCGGGACCTTCGCCGACAAACATAATTTCGGCAGAAGAAGACCCCTCGCCGAAAACTGCGTTTAAACGAGTTTTGCCGAGCGCGCAATCTTTACAATTTAACACTTTATTTTTTAATTCTTCTACGGAAAGTTTATTATTATTTTTCAATTCCGTTGCCTGCGGTTGTACGGGCAAAGAAATATTTTTAACCGGAGCTTTATAAAGTTCGTCTTCGCCCCAGTTTTGAGATTCTTCAAGAGTTCTTTTTGCGAGTTTTAATACTTTCAAATAATCCGATTGTTTCATTTATAATTTTCCCTGCTATTATTTTTTTGTCCGATTTTTTTAAATTTATTTTCAACCCGTTTGCAAAAATTATATGCGCCGAACTTTTATCTGCGCAAATTGACGTCTTGGAATTTGCAACTATAAAATCCGTATTTTTATTTTTTAATTTTAAAGCGGCGTTTTCTAAAAGCTTTTCCGTTTCAAGAGCAAAACTTACGACAATTTGATTTTTTTTATTTTTACCGCAGTAAGCTATTATATCCGGATTTTTTTTCAGTTTTATTACGGGAAGTTTGCCGCTTTTTTTAATTTTATTTTTACTAAAAACCGCAGGCGCAAAATCCGCAACCGCCGCAGCGCCGATAATAACATCGGCTTTCTTAAAATTTTTCTTAACGGCGCTAAACATTTCATTGGCGCTTACAACATTTACAACTCGCGCCGCCTTTGGAGGATTAATACTTGCGCAACCTGTAACAAAAATTACGTTATGATGTTTTTTTAACGCAGCCTCGGCAAGAGCCGCGCCCATTTTGCCGGACGAGTCGTTGCTTATAAATCTGACGGGGTCTAAATATTCTTTCGTAGGTCCTGAAGTTATTAGGAAAGTTAAACGTTTAGAGGAAGTCATATTACGCTTCCTTTAATATAACCTTAATTATTTCGTCAACCGGAGCAAGGCGTCCGTCGCCTTTGTCTCCGCAGGCAAGTTCGCCTTCTTGGCTGTTTACAAATTTATATCCGTAGCTTTTTAAAGTTTCAATATTTTTCTTTGTGGCTTTGTGACGGAGCATATTAGAATTCATCGCGGGGCAAATTATTATTTTGGCTTTAGACGCAAGAATTGCGCACGAAAGCAAATCGTCGGCTCTTCCTACGGCAAGTCTTGCTATAATATCCGCAGTGGCGGGAACAACGGCGATAACGTCCGCTTTTTTCGCAAGCGATATGTGGTCTATTTCCCACTCCTTTGGAGTTTCAAACATACAAGCGTGAACTTTATTTTTTGATAAAGTTTGAAGCGTAAGCGCGGTAATAAATTCCGCGCCGTTTTTTGTAAGAATACATTCTACGTTAGCGCCAAGTTTAACAAGCGCGCGCACGGCGTCGCAGGCTTTATACGCCGCAATAGAACCGGTTATGCCGACGATAATATTTTTGCCTTTCAAACTCATTATTACGCTTTTGCCTCTGACGCAGCGCCGCCTTCTTCTGCCGCCGCTTTATTTTCTCTGGTTTTATTTTTTTTCTTAAGTTCTTCTATTGCAGCCGAAGTCGCTACGCCTTCAACAACATCGTCCAAAACTTTAGATATTAATTCGGCTTGAGAAAGTTTTCTGTATTCTTCGTCGTATTTTTTAACTTCTACCCATTCTAACGCCAATTTTACTAATTCGTATCTGCCGATTTTTGACGTTGCTACGGCTTGTGCCAACTGCGCTTGCGTTAGTGCCATTTCATTCTCCTAAAAATATTTTTTGTCTTTTTGTATCTTGTATTTTAAAGATTCTATTATTACGTTAACTGAAAATATTGCGTCTTGCAAATTATCGTTTATTACAAGATAGTTGTATTTGGAGAGGTATTTTAATTCTTTTTTGGCGTTTTGCATGCGTATTGCTATAGTTTCTTTACTGTCTTTATTTCTTCCGGTAAGACGTTTTTCAAGCGTTTTTAAATCCGGAGTCATTACAAAAATCATGCACGCTTGCGGATAATGTTTTTTTATTTTTAATCCGCCCTGAACGTCTATGTCTAAAATAACATTTTTCCCCGCGTTTAAAGTTTTTTCAAGAAAAGATTTCGGAGTACCGTAATAATGCCCGTGAACTTTAGCCCATTCCGCAAATTTGCCGGCTTTAACCATTTTTTTGAAAGAAACGTCGTCGGTAAAAAAATATTCGTTCCCGTCGGTTTCGCCTATTCTTGGTTTTCTTGTGGTATAAGAAATAGAGTAAACGGCATTTGCGCATTTTTTAACCGTAGCGTCGCAAATGCTGGTTTTGCCGGCTCCCGAGGGCGCGGACACAACTATAATATTTCCCTTGTTTTGGGTATTTTTCATAGCGTTACATTATATTAAAAACACGACTGAAAAGTAAAGCAAAATATAAATGTTTTATTCTTCTTAAATTCCGTATCATCTTTAAAGGCAAAATCTTGCAATTAACCGTCTAAAAAGGTAAAATTCACTTGAAAAAATAAAAAATTTACAAAAACATAAGGGGCTTTTATGGAAAAATCATACGATGTTGTAGTTATAGGCGCCGGACATGCGGGCTGCGAAGCATGTCTTGCAACGGCAAGAATGGGTTTAAAAACGCTTATTATAACTTTAAACGTAGATTCTATAGCAAGAATGCCGTGCAACCCCGCCGTCGGAGGAATAGCCAAAGGTCAAATGGTGCGCGAGATAGACGCCATGGGCGGAGAAATGGCTTGGAATACAGACCATGCAGGGCTGCAGTTTAAAATTTTAAACAGCTCAAGAGGCCCCGCAGTTTGGTCGCCAAGAGCTCAATGCGACAAAGAGCTTTACTCCGTGCTAATGTCCAAAACTTTACAAAACCAAAAAAATCTTGACATATTACAATCCGAAGCGACGTCGTTAATAGTAAAAAACGGAAAAGTTTGCGGAGTCCGAATTTTAACCGGAGAAACGGTTGAAGCAAAAGCCGTTGTAGTAACAACGGGGACTTTTTTAAAAGGCACAATACATCTTGGAAAATTCTTTTTTAGCGGCGGCAGATTTAACGAAAGAGAAGCGGCGCATCTTTCAAAATCTTTAATTGAAGACTGCGGACTAAAGCTCGGAAGATTTAAAACCACAACTACTCCGAGAATAAATTCAAACTCCATAGATTACACAAAAATAGCAATACAGCCCGGCGACGAAAACCCTATACCTTTTTCACATTTTACGGAAGTTGAAAAATGGAGAAGAAATCTTAAACAGCTGCCGTGCTGGCTAACTTACACAAACGCCCAAACTCACAAAGTTATAGCAGACAATATAGATTTATCCTCCATACCGATAAGCAACGGCGAAAGCAAAAGCCCAAGATATTGTCCGGCAATTGAAGAAAAAATTCAACGCTATCCCGAAAAAACAAGCCATCACATTTTTGTTGAACCGGAAGGATACAACACAAATGAAGTTTATTTAAACGGTTTATACACGGGGCTTCCGTTTGAATTGCAAGATCAAATGCTTCACTCAATTAAAGGTTTGGAAAATTGCAAAATTATAAGATACGCCTACGCCATAGAATACGATTACTCAAGCCCGCTGCAAATTAAAAAAACTCTTGAAACAAAAACTACCGAGGGCTTATTTTTAGGCGGACAAATTAACGGAACAACGGGATACGAAGAAGCGGCGGCGCAAGGTTTTGTTGCCGGAGTAAACGCAGGCTTAAAAGTTCTGGGAAGAGACCCGCTTATACTCGGACGCAATGAATCTTACATAGGCATTCTTATTGACGATATAACCACCAAAGGCATGGACGAACCGTACAGAATGTTTACATCCCGAGCGGAATACAGACTTTCAATAAGAAACGATAACACCGATTTGCGCCTTATGGACACAGGTCGTTCAATAGGGCTTATTTCCGACGCCGCGTATAAAAAGTTTGAACTTTACAGAAAAACTTTAACGGACGTTTACGAGGGAAACACCGAAGCCCTTCCCACCGACGAAGAACTTAATCCGTGGTCTATGGAAAAAGTTAAAGAAGAAGTTGCAATTTACAACAAGTATAAAGGCTATATTGAAATTCAGGAAAAGATGGCAGCTAAAATGAAAAAAAATGAAGACCGCAGAATTCCCGAAGATTTTAATTACGACAAACTTGACTCTTTATCCGCCGAAACAAAAGCGCGTTTAAGCGAAGTTCGTCCGCAAACAATAGGGCAGGCGTCAAGGATACATTCAATAAAACCGTCGGATATTGCAATACTTACAATATATCTTGAGAAGCAAAGAAAAGAGAAGAAAAATGAAAAACAAAAACGTTGATATTTATTTTTTTACGGGCACGGGCAACACCTATCTTGCCGCAAAAAAAATATCGGAAGTTTTAACGCAGCACGAGCATAAAGTCCGTCTTGCAAATATTGAAAATACAAAACCTGAAAATATAGATTTATCAAAAACTATAGGATTAGGTTTTGCAATAGCATGCTGGAACACTTACCCTTTTGTAAGAAGATTTATCAAATCTCTGCCGAGCGGAAACGGCGCGGAAGTTTTTGTATTTACCACAATGGGCAACTCGTCGCTAAAAGCCGCGCAAACCGTTGCCGATATTCTAAAAAACAAAGGTTACGTTCCTATTGCCGCGCAAGGGTTTAAAATGCCAAACAATTGGCTTGGCGTGCAAAGCGAAGAAAAAAATGCCGCAAAAAAAGAGAAAGCTTTGCGAAAAATTGAAAACTTTGCGTTAGATATTGCGCACTCCTCGGCTTATGCGCAAAAAACGAATTTATTTTTTAATTTTTGTTTTCTTGCGACAAGCGCCATAACTTCTCTATGGGAAACTAAATTTTGGCAAAACATAATAAGATTTAAAACCGATAAAACAAAATGCACAAAATGCGGACTGTGCGCAAAAATTTGCTCCGTTGGACAAATAACTATTGCCGGCGGATATCCTGTTTTTAATAAAAATAAATGTCAGCTGTGTTTAAGATGTTTTTCTTACTGTCCCGCAAGAGCGCTAAACTCTCTTGTAACAGGGAAAAAAGTTTACAAAGCGTTAAATAACAAAGAGGTCAGCGAATGTTTTCTCTTGAAATAATCGGCTTTGCCGCCGGAACGTTTTCAACAATAGCCTTCGTTCCACAAGTTTATAAAACATGGAAAACAAAATCCGCAAAAGACGTTTCTATGCCCATGTTTATAATTTTTGGAACGGGAACAATTTTATGGATTACATACGGAATAATTTTTGGCAAGTATTCAATATTTATAAGTAACGGCGTAATATTTGCGCTTGCCGTTATTCAAATTATTTTAAAAATAAAATACGATAAAACTACAAAGCCAAGAGTAAAAAGCTTGCCGCGCTCAAAAGCGGGTGGAAAGTGAAATAATGATAAACACTAAACTATTTAACGATTTTGAGCGCTATGTTCAGCAGAATATACTGTCTGCTTTTACGGCACAGCAGACTGAAAAATTCAAAATATATTTTGACGCTCTTAAAGAATGGAATGAAAAATTTAATCTTATCCATTTTAAAACGGATGAAGAACTGCTCTACAGACATTTCGCAGACAGTTTGCACAGCGCAAAAGTGATAACAGAAATATTGAGCAAACAACAGGCTCTGAAACAAGGGTTATTGCCCCTTGCTTCAAAATCTGCAGTTTCTAATACGGTTAAATCTATAAAAGTCGTAGATTTGGGAAGCGGGTCGGGAATGCCGGGAATACCTGTAAAAATTGCACTGCCGCAATTAAATATGACTCTTGTGGAATCCATAACGAAAAAATGCACGTTTCTTGAAGACGCAAATAAAAGACTCGGTTTTGACATAAAAGTTTTAAATCTGCGTGCCGAAGAAATAGGACAAAGCCCTAATTACCGCCAGAGAATAGATTTTGTTTTGTCGCGCGCGGTAAGCAAACTTTCCCCCAATCTTGAAATTGCAATTCCGCTTTTAAAAATAGGCGGATATTTTATAGTTCATAAAACAAAAAATTCCGCTGAAAGTTTAGAGGAAGGTTTACCATCGGTAGAGAATGCTTTAAAACAATTAGGCGCAAAATTAGAAAAAGTTATACCTTACAAACTGCCAAATCAAGAATTAGACTACTGCCTTTTGGTGTTTAAAAAACACAAAAACACCCCGCAGCAATACCCAAGAAAAACCGGAATCCCAGAAAAGAAACCGCTTTAAATAAAAAAACCGGAAGAGTTTTAACCCTTCCGGTTTTTTGTTTGCCTTTATTTTCACTTCTCACTTTTAAAGATGTAATGCATACATCTAATATTTAGCAACCGTGGATCCCACCGTATTTAGACACTACGGTGCAGGCTGCTGTGGAAGAACTTCTTATAAACAACATTCCGGGATGACACTTCGTGTCACTTTTCACTTTGCTGTTTTGTTTTTGTCGTTATTTTCACTTTTCACTTTCCACTTTTCACTTTGCCGTTTTAGTTATTCTACAAATATTTCTACTCTTCTGTTGTTGGCTCGACCTTGTACTGTTTTGTTTGTGTCGGTGGGCATTGTGTGACCAAAGCCTATGTAATACATTTTTGCTGCGCTTATTCCGTTGACTACAAACTCGTCATACACTGCTTTTGCTCTTGCTTTTGACAATGTTCTGTTTGTTCTTGCTTTTCCTGTGCTGTCTGTGTGTCCTTCTATTGTTATCGACGTATATTTGTATTGCTTCATTTCGTTTGCCATGTTCGCTATATCTGCTTTTGCTCTCGGCGTTAGCGTTGCTTTCCCTAAGGCAAAGCTTGCCGCTTTCATATCAAACTTCTTTATCATCGGGCGTTCTCTTCTTGCCAACGCTTCTTTCTTTTGTTGCTCTTCTTCTTTTATCTCTGCTGTTTCTTCTGCTTTAGGCGCTATTGCAGGTTCCGCTATCGCAGGCTTTGCCTGTTCTTCTATTTCCGGTTTTGGTTGCTCTACAACTACCGGTGCGGGGGCTGCTTTTTCTACAACGGGTTCTTCTTTTTCTTTGTGTGTTATTCCGCAGAAATTGTATCTCAATCCCGCGTTGGCGTAGAGGTTTGTGTATTTTTCGGCTGTGTGGGCGTTGGCGTTTATGAAGAATTTTAGGCCTTCGGTTATTCTCACGCTTCCGCCTAATGTTGCTCCTAATATTAAGCCGTTTTCTTCGTAGCCTCTGCTTAAGAACTTCACTTCTGTTCCTTCAAATACGCTTTCTATTTCGTATTTCTTGCCTGTTAATAAGTATTTTCCTTCAAGGTTTACATATCCTGCCCATGTCTTATCGTCGTAGTTTACTCCCGCTCCTAACCTTGCGGTTGTTCTTAAATAGTTGCCTGCTTCTACTTTTAGGTTTAATCCGTCTGCTCCGGTTTCTGTGAAGCCGTCGTAGCTCACATTCTTTAGCTCGGCTCCTGCGTATGGTCTGAAGTTTGTGTTGTTTCCTATTTTGTATTTCAATGCGCCTTCTACGTCCGCTCCCAACGTGAAGCCTCCGTAGCTGGCTTTTGCGTTTCTGTCGGCGTATGGCGGCACCGGCAGATACTGACTTATTGGTATATTTCTTGTTGTTTCGTAACTGTCCTTACTTCCGCCTATCATTGCTTTTATTTCGTAGCTTTCTTCTATGTAGCCGCCGTATAATCCGCCGCCTATTTTATTTAGCGTTGCTTTGCTTGCTTCTTGGCTCATGCTTTGGTCTTTATAGTTTACATATATTCCCAACATCGTTTTGTTTATGCTGCTCATGCTTCCAAAGTATATGTCAAACCCTGCCATTACCCCATACCTATTATCTTTGTATTCGCCAAGGCTGTTTTCGTCGCCGCCTAACTTTGTTTGCGCTCCTGTTACTTGTGCCCATATTGCGCTGTTTGTGTGTTCCCTTGTGCTGTGATTTTTTATTCTGTCATATATTTCGTTATTGTCATTATCTAATGCTGCAGACTTTATTACGTTGCTGTGGAAGTAGCCTGACGCTATACCAAGCACTTTCTTTTGTTCTTCTTGGTCGCTTAAGTTTGCCGTTGCTTCCATTATTTCTTTCAAGTCGTTTGTCGGCAGAATTATTGATAATTCGTCCCACGTTTTTGCCACTTCGCTTTGGTTGAACGTTAACTTCGGCAAGTTTTGGAAGTCCCCTTTGTTTATTCCGTTTACTATTATTCTCACTACGCCTGTCCAATCCGTTATATCGTTATACTTTACTTGATAACTAAACGCTCCTGTTCCTACATATACAAACGTTGCGTTTGCAAACGTTCCGTTTATCGCGTTTTCACTCGACATTATCAAATGGTATTCCTGATTATTGTACACCCCAAAGTGCGCTTTTATTTGCAAATTCCCTCCTATTTGCGCAGAGCTTGCAAATATTTGGTCGTTGTTTCCGTTTTCAAATATGTCCATTAACAAGCTTGTATCGCTTGCAAACATCGTTGTTGCCGTTGCTACGTTTACGTGCAAGTTATCATACAGGTCGGCGTCGGTCATGTCTAACCCGGCTCCGTTAAATATTATGTTGTTTGCTTTAAACGTTGCGCTTTCTAACAGCACCACTTTTCCCGCTGTCGCCGTGAAGTCGCCCCATATTTCGTTATCCCCGCCCATAAAGAGCGTTCCTGTTCCGGTTTTGTTTACTTCTACTCCCGTGCCGGCTGTGTTGCTTAATATTCCTCCGGATATACTTATTGTGTTGGTTCCCCCGGTTATTAAGTTTAGTCGGCTATTGTTGTCTGCGTATATATCGTTTGGCGTTCCGGCGGCTTTGTTGCCGCTAAATATTATATCGCCGTTTGCGGCTTCTATTGTTACTGTGCTGCCGCCTGTCACATAGACTGCCGCTCCATTTGTTGCTGCTTCATTTCCTGTGAAGTTTCCTCTTCCCGACAACGTTATATTTGAATTGTTGCTTGCGTACACTGCTCCGCCAAGCAATGCTTTGTTGTTCATAAACGTCATCACTGCGTTCTTTATTGTTAGTATTGTGTCGTCGGCAAATATTGCTCCTCCGTTTCCAGCTAACGCTTCGTTTCCGGTGAAATCTACGTTTGCTCCGTCAAATACCAAATCATCTACTGCGTAGATTGCTCCTCCGCTTCCTGTTGTTGCTTTGTTATTTGTAAACGTTGCGCTTCCGTTGTTAAATGTTATGTTCGCCAAGTTGCTGTAGATTGCTCCTCCGCTTACTGCGGCGTTGCTTGTGAAATTTATTTGCGCATTATTAAACGTTACGCTTGAATTTTCTGTGTATAGCGCTCCTCCGAAATTTCTTGCTGTGTTGCTTTCAAATATTACTGTGTTGCCGTTAAATGTTATTGTTGACGCATAAGCGTACAACGCGCCTCCGTCGGTATTTATGTTTTTATCAAACTTCACAGCCGTGTTTGTAGTTGTTACCGCCGACGTCGTTACACGGACGCCTGACGATGTTGTTACGTTCCAACTTCCGGTTTCAAATGTCCACGTTGCTGTCTCTATCAACGTTGTTCCTGCTGTTTGATTAAATGTTCCTCGTATATAATTGTTGCCGCTTATATACAATGCTCCGGCGCCGGTTTTGATTATTCTATTATTTCCGCCGGCTCCTACATATATTCCGTCAAATAAACTTATTTGATTATTTACCGCGTTGAAATTTATAAACGAACCCGCTGCGTAAATATCATTCGCTTTTCCGTTTGCCGTGTTGCTTGCAAATACTATTGCGCCGGTTGCGCTGTTAAAATTCGCCGTGCTGGTTTGCAAATATATTGCGCCTCCGGAAGATGTTGCTACGTTGCCGGTTATTGTTGCGCTTCCTATATTGATTACTGCTCCGCTTTCTGCTGCTGCAAAACCGCCTAATGCCGCGCTGTTTGACGACGTGTATAGGCTTCCTCCGAAATTTACTCTTGCTCTGTTTGCCGCATACAAGAAGCCTCCGGATACCGACGCCGTTGAATTACTGAAACTAAAATTCCCGCCGTCAAACGTTGCCGTTGCGTTATCTACCGCTATGAAGCCGCCTCTGGCCGCTGTGTTTCCGGCAACTACTAACTGCCCCATGCCTGAGGAAAATACTACTTTTGCTCCCGCTGTTGCGTATATAGCTCCGCCGTTTTGCGTTGCTTTATTTCCTTTAAACGTTATTGTGCTTCCGTTTGCAAAAATTACCCGACTTGTATTTCCTGTTATATACAATGCTCCGCCGTTGCTTGTTGCTACGTTTGCCGCTATTGTTGAACCTGCAATATTTATTATTGCTCCGGCTGCCCCATACAAGAATCCGCCTGATACCGCCGTATTTGTTGCCGCATATATATTTTCAAAATTGGCTATTGCATTGTTTGTTGCATACAAAAATCCGCCGTAAGTTGCGCTTGAATTGCTTAAGCTAAAATCTACTCCCGATTTAAACGTTGCTGTTGCATTATTTACCGCTATAAATCCGCCGTAGGTTGCCGTGTTGTTGCTTACTACGTAATGCGCTCCGGTTGTAAATACTACGTTTGCTCCGGCTGTTGCATATACTGCTCCGCCTTGCGCCGCGTTGTTATTTGTAAATGTTATTGTGCTGCCATCTGCAAAAATTATCTGGCTTGTATTGCCGGTTATATACAATGCTCCGCCGTTTGTAGTTGCTTTATTGCCGTCAAAAATTGCCTCGCCGGTAAACACTGTAACGCCATTTACCAAATACAAAAATCCGCCGTTATTGGCTTGGTTCCCTATTGCTTTTATTGTTTTTACATTCTCCAACCCAACATATGAGCTTGCGTCCCAATGCGCTATTCCGTTTCCGGCGCTTTTGTTCCATAAAAATTCTATGTTTGTGTTATTAAATACTACGCTTGCTCCGTTTACTGCGTATATTGCGCTTCCGTTTGTTGCCGTGTTGCTTGCTATTGTTACGTTTGCGTTTTCAAATATTAGGCTTGCTTGCCCTCCGCTGGCGCCGTTGCCATAGTTGCCCGCTATATATATTCCTCCGCCGCTGGCGCTTGCGGTGTTGCCTGTTATTGTTATTGTTGACCCTGCAAACGTTACTTGTGCTATGCCATTGGTGGCTGTGTTTACACCGTTAGTATATGCGCCTGTTGACACAGAGCCGCCTACAAATAGCCCGCCGCCGTCTTGCGCTGCATTGTTACCTATGTTAACTATTGAATTTGTGAAAGTTACTGTTGCTGTGCCGCTGCTGCTGTAATTAGCTGCTCCGGAATTATGTACGCCGGCAGAGACTGCTCCACCTATAAAGAGTCCTCCGCCTTGCGAAGCTGTTCCATTATTTCCACTCGTTACTGTATTATTTGCAAAGCTTATTGTTGACGACGCGAAGTTTACTACTGCTGTGCCGCTGCTGCTGTAATTAGTTCCTCCGGAAGCATATGCCCCGGCAGAAACCGCTCCTCCTACAAACAGTCCTCCGCCTTGCGCTACTGTTGCTCTGTCTCCACTCACTACCATATTGCTTGTAAAGTTTACTGTTGACAATGCAAAGGTTACTACCGCTATTGCGCTGCTGGAATCATTTACTCCGTAAGCTGAACCGGCAGAGACTGCACCGCCTACAAAGAGTCCTCCGCCTTGTGCGGCTGTTCCATAACCTCCACTTCTTACCGTATTGCTTGCAAAGTTTACTGTTGACAATGTGAAGTTTACTACTGCTGTGGCGCTGCTGGCATTGTTCGAACTATTTTCTCCGGCTGCGACCGCACCGCCTACAAATAGCCCTCCGCCTTGAGCGGCTGTTCCATAACCTCCAATTATTACCGTATTGCTTGTAAAGTTTATTGTTGACGATGTGAAATTTACTACTGCTGTGGCGCTGCTGGAATTGTTGACTACATTACTTCCTGCTCCGGCTGCAACCGCACCGCCTATAAATAGCCCGCCGCCTTGCGCTACGTTTCCACTAGCTCCACTCGCTACCGTATTGCTTGCAAAGTTTACTGTTGACGATGTAAAGGTTACTACCGCTATTGCGCTGCCGGAATTGTTTGCTCCATTACCCATATACGCACCGGCAGAAACCGCTCCTCCTACAAATAGTCCTCCGCCTTGTGCTGCTGTTCCGGCACCTCCGCTCATCGTTACCATATTGTTTGTAAAGTTTATTGTTGACGATGTGAAATTTACTACCGCTGTGCCGCTGCTGGAATTGTTTGCTCCGGCATTAAATGCTCCGGCTGCAACCGCACCGCCTATAAATAGTCCTCCGCCTTGTATTGTTACTCCGCCGGAGCCTATACTCATTACTGTATTGCTTGTAAAGTTTATTATTGGCGATGCAAAGTTTAATATCGCTGTTGCTCCGCTGGAATTGTTGACTACGCCAGCTGCTGCTCCGGCTGCGACCGCACCGCCTACAAATAGCCCTCCGCCTTGTATTGCTAATCCGCCAACGCTTCCGCTCGTTAACGTATTGCTTGTAAAGTTTATTATTGACGATGCAAAATCTAATATAGTTGTGCTATTTAAATACACATTATATGCTCCGGCTACAAATAACGCTCCTCCCTGCGATGCTTGTCCATAATTAACTGATGCTTTTGAAAAGTTTTGAAATGTTATGGGGCCATAAAAAAATAAATTATTTCCGGAAGTAAGCAGAACTCCGGCATTTACATTTTGCCCGTCTAACACGTATCCGTTTCCGGTAATTGTTCCGCTTAAAACATTAAAATTACCGCCGGAAAAGAAGATATCGCCGGTTAAGGATATGTTGTAATTATTTGTTGTAGTGGTTATTGCTATAAAATCCGCGAAGTTATTTACAGATGTTTGGGCATTGGTTTTTGGCGCTGCCAAAAACAAGGAAAAAGTAGCAAGGAGTAAGGATAAAGTAACGGCTTTCCTGTTTCCGATATGCTTCAACGCGGCAAGCTTCCCCGCAATAATGGCAAACAACAACAGCATATTCTGAAGGGCAATTGCCCTCAGGGTGACAGACCTTTTATTTGTCATTGCGATGAAAATCGGAATCCATTTTTTATTTAACATGGATACCGTGTCAAGCACGGTATGACAGACGCATACAAAAAATGTAATGACTGCACGCAAAATTGTTTTCATTTTTTTCCTCTTTCAAATTGTATTTTTACTTTTTGTTTTATAAATGAAAAAAGCCGGTTGCATTAAAAATGCAATCAGCTTTCTATTGTTGTATATGAAAAATTTACAGCAGCATTTAAGGGAGTATTGTTGTGTTGTGTTGTGTTGTGTTGTGTTGTGTTGTGTTGTGTTGTGTTGTGTTGTGTTGTGTTGTGTTGTGTTGTGTTGTGTTGTGTTGTGTTGTGTTGTGTTGTGTTGTGTTGTGTTGTGTTGTGTTGTGTTGTGTTTTCATTGTTTTTCTCAAGCGCTTCTTCATAGCAAAATTAGCTAATATTTTCACATAAAGATTATACAAAAAAATAAATTTAATACAAAGTACTTTTAGGCATCAAAAATTTCTTTTATGTCTTTTGGCAAAGGAGCAAAAAACTTAACGGTTTTACATGTGCGGGGATGAGTAAAAGTTACGTTATAAGCGTGAAGCATTTGCCTGTTATATGTTTTGCCGTCAACAGTTTCCGGACCGCCGTATTGCGCGTCGCCTATTACGGGGTGGTTGATATATTTCATATGGCTTCTTATTTGATGCGTTCTTCCGGTAATAATATGAACTTCTACAAGAGTGTATCCGTCTCTGCGGGCAATAACTTTAAACTCGGTTATAGCCATTTTTTTTGCCGTAGGATTTACCGTCATTAGTTTTCTGTTTTGCGGAGAACGCCCCAGAGGCGCTTCTATTCTTCCCTGATTTTCAACAATGGTGCCTTTAACGGCGGCATTATATATTTTTCTGACGGCTCTGTTTTGAAGCTGTTTTGAAATGCTTATTTTTGCTTTTTCATTTTTTGCAAAAATTATAAGCCCCGACGTGTCTTTATCAAGCCTGTGAACAAGATACGGATTATATTTTCCTTTTGCGTGAGCCGTTAAAGCATTCAAAAGCGTTCCCGATTCATGACCGTAAGACGGGTGAACAACAATACCGGGCTGTTTGTTGACAATTATTATATCGGCATCCTCAAAAATTATATCAAGAGGAATTTTTTCAGGCTTTATAAAGCCCGACGTTTGCTCTTTTGCAAACTCAAATTCAATTACGTCGCCATGTTTTAATTTAGCGCTTGGCAAAACAGTTTTGCCGTTGACAAAAATTTTTCCGCCGACAATAAGCTTATGAAAATACGAGCGGGAGTAATCTTTAAAAGTTTCCGCAAGAAAAGAATCTACTCGTTCCCTTTCAAATTTTTCATATGTTATTTTTTGCGCAGATTTTTTTATCATGACAAACTTCTTTATTTTTTATTTTTAAATCTTAACTTCAACAAAACGGCAATTCCCGCAGCAAACATAAATATTGAAATTATCTGCGATACGGAAAGCCCCAAGAAATCTCCGCCTCTGTAATCGTCTCTGAAAAATTCAATTATAAATCTTAAAACGGCATACCCTGTAAGATAAAACGCAAGCGTTTTTCCGGCTTTATGCTCTTTTTTATTGTAAAGCGCAAGAACTGCAAACAGCGCAAAATTTCCCAGCGCTTCATAAAGCTGCGTAGGGTGAACGTGCAGCCCTGCAACAGGCTGCGCTAAAGTTTCAGGATCTGTAAAAACTACAGCCCACGGTTGGCTTGTAGGTTTTCCGTAGCAGCAGCCGGCAAAAAAACAGCCGAGCCTTCCGAAAAAGTGTCCCAAAGCTATGGCAGGGGCAAAAATATCGCTTAACTTTAAAAGAGGTTTTTTATTTTTAACCGCGTAGAAAATAAAAACTAAAACCGCAGCTATTAAGCCGCCGTAAAAAACAAGACCGCCCTGCCAAACTCTAAAAACGTCTAACGGGTCTGAAATAAAACCGCTGAAATTTTCTACAAGTTCGTATAAAACTCTTGCGCCTACAACTGCCGCAATAATTAAATAAACGGCAAGCGAATATAATTCGTCTTTGGAAATAATTTTTGTTTTCTTAATAACTTTTGAAAGATACAATACCGCAAAAAGAAAGCCAAGAGCCACAAAAAAACCGTAAGAGTATATTGAGAATTCTCCGATTTTTATAAGTATAGGATACATTATTTATTCCCTTTTTTAAAAGACTTACACATATCAACAAACACAAGCGCGGCAGCAACGCACACGCAAGAATCCGCCACGTTAAACGACGGCCATCTTAAAGAGTTTATTCCAAAATCCAAAAAATCTACCACTGCGCCGCGGAAAATTCTGTCTATTAAATTTCCCGCGCCGCCGGCAATAATTAAGCAAAAAGCGTATTTTTGCAAAGTTGTAATTTTTTCTTTATTTTTAATAACCCAAGCTAAAACGCAAATTAAAAATACGGCAATTATTAACGCAAACAGAAAATTTTTGCCCTGAAAAAAACTGAACGCAACGCCGGTATTTGTAACATGCGTAATATTAAAAAAATCAAACAAACCGACTACTTTAACCGCAGAACCTAACGGAATAAATTTTTCAACCAAAAACTTCATAAGCTGGTCAAGCGCAAGAATAACGGCGCAGACAATAAAAGGTTTTTTCATTTTACTACCTGAGCGCATCTGGGGCATAAATCTTCTTTAACGTTTTCTATATGGCGCCAGCATCTTGCGCATTTTAAGTATTGTGATTTTGAGGACTTCACCTCAAGCAAATCTTGTTCTTTTAGCGCTTCGTAAGAAATATCCCAGCTGCCAAGCGCAAGATTTAGCAACGCTTTGTTTTCAAAAACGTTTGCGTATTTTACGCCGTATTTAATTTTAAGAGCGGCTTCAAGGTTTGAACCTATCTCTTTATTTTTTCTCAAAAGCTCGTTAGCCGCAGAAATTTCCTGACGGACAAAAAGAATATTTTCCCACTTTAAAATAATTTCCGCAGGCAAAATATATTTTTCGTTTACAAGAGGAAACTCCGCTAAAAATACGGAATTAGGCGCGTCTTTGATTATTTTAGATATTTCTTTCCACGCTTCTTCCGACGTAAACGAAAGAATAGGCGCCGCAAGCCGTATTATTACGGAACATATTTCAAGCATTGCGCTTTGCGCGCTTATTCTTTGCGCAGAGTCTTTTTTATCGCAATAAAGAACGTCTTTTAACGCGTCAAGATAAAATCCGCTTAAAAACACCGTGCAGAAATTATTTACGGCATTTGCAGCTTTGTGAAACTCGTAAGATTCATAAGCCGCCGCGGTCTGGCTTATTAAATCTTGCAGACGGCTTAGCGCGTATTTATCTATTTCTTGCAAATCTTTGTAAGCGGGAGCGGTTTTAACGTTAAAATCTCCGACGTTGCCTAAAAGAAAACGAACGGTGTTTCTTATTTTTCTGTAAGAGTCGCTTAAGCCTTTTATTATTTCATCGGATATTCTTATATCTTCTCTGTAATCGCTTGACGCTATCCACAAGCGCAAAATATCCGCGCCGTATTTTTTTATCATATCTTCGGCGGAAATAAAATTGCCGAGAGATTTAGACATTTTCTTGCCTTCGCCGTCCACAACAAATCCGTGAGTTAAAACATTTTTATAAGGCGCTTTTTCTTTTACGGCTACGGACGGTATCAAAGAAGTTTGAAACCAGCCTCTGTGCTGGTCGCTTCCTTCAAGATACAAATCCGCCGGAAACTGCAAGTCTTTATAATTTCCGCTTGATAAAACGGCTTCCTGCGAAACTCCGGAATCAAACCAAACGTCTAAAATATCTTCTTCTTTTCTGAAATTTTGAGAACCGCACGACGAACATTTTGCGCCGGCGCCGGCAAGCAATTCCTGCTCGCTTAATTCAAACCAAACGTCCGAGCCTTTTTGCGCGAACAGTTTTGATATGTGATAGATTATTTCAGAGTCTATTAAAGCTTCGCCGCAATCTTTACAATAAAACACGGGTATAGGCACGCCCCAAAGTCTTTGGCGGCTTAAACACCAGTCCGGGCGGTTTTCTATCATTGAAGTTATTCTGTTCTCGCCGTATTTTGGTATCCAGTTAACAGTTTTTATGGCTTTTAAAAGATTGTCTCTTAAGTCGTTGTGTTCAACGCTTAAAAACCACTGCGGCGTAGCTCTGAATATTATGGGTTTTTTACATCTCCAACAGTGAGGATAAGAATGTTCTAATTTTAACTTCGCAAGAATTTTTCCTTCTTTTTCAAGTTTTTCTATTATCAAAGGATTTGCTTTAAATATATGAACGTGTTCAAACTCCGGAACTTCTTTTGTGAAAAGTCCTCTGTCGTTTACGGGGGACAAAACTTCAAGACCGTAATCTAAACCGGCCTGATAATCTTCCTGTCCGTGACCGGGAGCTATGTGAACAATTCCCGTGCCGTCTTCCATGCTTACAAAATCCGCAAGTATAGCGCGCGACGTTCTTTCTACCAAAGGGTTTTGCGCTTCAAGATTTACAAAATCCGCGCCTTTAGCCTCTGCTGCGGTTTTATATTCAACAGCTTTTATTTTTTCTTTAATGCTGTCGGCAAGAGCTTTTGCAACTATAAGTTTTTCTTCTCTGCCGTCTTCTAATTTATAAACGGCGGCAATATAATCAGACTCGCCGTTAAACGCAAGCGCCACGTTTGCGGGCAGCGTCCACGGAGTGGTTGTCCAAATTAAAACCGAAAAACCGCTTAAAAGATTTTCTTTATCTTTAAGCGTTTGAGGAATAGAATTTATTTTAAATTTTACAATTATAGAATCGGAAGCGTGGTCTGCGTAATCTACTTCCGCGTCAGCCAAAGCGGTTTCGCACGTGGGGCACCAGTAAACCGGTTTTTTCTTGCGATATATATAACCTTTTTTTGCAAGATCGCCGAAAACTTTTATTATTGACGCCTCGTATTTAGGGTCAAGCGTTAAATACGGATTATTCCAGTCGGCAAAAACGCCCAAACGTTTAAATTCGCTCTTTTGAATTTCAACGAATTTTCTCGCAAAATCCGCCGCCTGTTTTCTAAAAACCATTCTGTCAACTTTATTTTTATCCGTCTTAAGTTCTTTTAAAGCAAGCTGTTCTATGGGCAACCCGTGGCAATCCCAGCCGGGCGTAAACGGAACGTAGTCGCCGTTCATTGAGCGGAACTTCAAAATAAAATCTTTTAAAACTTTATTTAAACCCGTGCCTATATGTATGTGCGCGTTGGCGTAAGGAGGCCCGTCGTGAAAAATAAATTTTTTATTGTTTTTATTTTTCTCGCAAATTTTAGAATAGATATCTTCCTTTTGCCAATTTTCAACAAAAGCCGGTTCCCTTTGAGAGAGATTGGCTTTCATTTGAAAATCTGTTTTCGGAAGATTTACGGTTTGTGAAAAATCTTTTTTCTCGGTTTCTGACATTTTCGCATCCTTTCGGTTAACAAATTACAGTTTACGGTATTGTGTCTAACACTTCTTCAAGCTCTTCTTCGCTGCGCCCTGTTATTTCAATTGTTTTCTCGCGTCCGCGTTCGCCTTTTCTTAAGAAAATATTTGAACGCCTTACGTCAAAAAAATCGGAAAGAAACTCGCAAAGCTCTTCGTTAGCCTTGCCTTCCACCGCGGGAGGTGAAATTTTTACTCTTAATATTGAACCGATTCTGCTTACTACTTCGTTTCTTTTGGAGTTTGGAATAACTCTGACTTTTATAATCATTGCTGTGCCGCCTTTAGGCAAAGTGCCTTTTGTGCTACCTGCTTAATTCTTTGGATCTTCTAACGGCCTCGGACATTGCTTTTTCAACTATCTCTTCAAGTTTTTGCGCTTCAAAATGCTTTAGCGCCGCTTCCGTAGTGCCGTTTGGAGATTTTACTATTTCTTTTAATTTTGCAGCGGGAGTTTTTGTTATGTCTAACATTTTGCCGGCTCCGTAAATTGTTTGCACGGCAAATTTTTCTGCGGTTGCGGCGTCAAGACCCAATTTCTCGGCGGCTTTCTGCATAAGTTCGCAAAGATAAAAAACATAAGCCGGGCCGGAGCCGGACAACGCAGTGATAACGTCAAATTTATCTTCCGGCAAAATTTCCGCTTTGCCGATAGCTTCAAAAAGCGTTTTGGCTTTAATAAGCTGCTCGTCGGAAACGTATCTGCCTTTGCAAAGCGCCGTAGTGCCCTCTAAAACAAGCGCGGGAGTGTTTGGCATTGCGCGTATAACGCCGACTTCTTTGGCTATGGAATCTTCAATAAATTTTGTGGTAATTCCGGCGGCTATAGAAATTATTATTGCGCCTTTTTTCACAAAATGTTTAATTTCTTCAAAAACTTGCGGCATGTTTTGCGGTTTAACCGATAGAAATATAATGTCGGAACCAATAATTGCTTCGCCTTTATTTTCAGCTATTGCAACTGCAAATTTTTGCGCGACGGCTTCAAGTTTGTCTTTTACTACGTCGTTGCAAACAATGTTTTCAGGACGCACAAGTTTAGACTGAACAAGCCCCGAAATAATTGCCTGCGCCATATTTCCCGAACCGATAAAAAAAAGTTTTTTACTTATTTCCATAATCTCTTTTGCCGAATATAGCCGAACCTACGCGAACCATAGTGGCGCCCTCCTCTACCGCTGTTATATAATCGTCAGACATTCCCATCGAAAGAATTCCGAAATTTGCGTTGTCAAACTGAAGTTTTTTAAATAACGAGTGAATGCTTCTGAAATAATTTCTTGACTCTTCCGGCGTTGAGCCAAGCGGCGTTATAACCATAAGCCCTTTTATAGAAACGTTGGATAAATTTTTACAGCTATTGTAAAAACTTTCAACGTCGTCGGGGCGAACTCCGGTTTTGGTATCTTCTTTTGAAACTTTAACTTCTATAAGACAATTTTGAACTTTATTTATATTTTGCGCGTGTCTGTTAATGTCTTGGGCAAGGCTTAAACTGTCAAGAGAGTGTATTAAATCAAAATTTTCTACGGCTTTTTTTGCTTTGTTGGATTGAAGGTGTCCGATAAAATGTTTCCAAATACCGTTAAGCTCGCCGTTAAGCGCGGCAAATTTTGGAATAGCTTCTTGAATTTTGCTTTCGCCTATATGTTTAATTGAGCATTTTAAAGCCTGCGAAACATCCGTATAAGGAAACGTTTTTGTAACCGCTATAAGTTCTACATTTTGCCCGTAAACAGAGCTTGCCGCATCTATTGATTTTCTAATAAAATTGATATTTTCCGATATCATAATTTTGCTTGTAATTGTAGCATATTTTTGATTTTTTTGGAATACTAATTTATGCGTATAAATACGCAAGGCTCCGGCTGAATTTGCCGAAGCCTTGCGTTGCTATTTATAAAATAACGTTTATCTTTTAATATTCCGGCATCGGAGGCATTCCGCCGCCCATTGGCGCCGCCTGTTTTTTCTCGGGAATATCCGTTACAAGCGTTTCGGTTGTAAGAATAAGACCCGCTATTGAAGCTGCGTTTTCAAGCGCGGTTCTTGTAACTTTCGCAGGGTCAACGATGCCCGCTTTTATCATATCTACATATTCGTTTGTGTCGGCGTTATATCCGTAAGCCGCGTCTTTTGAAGCTTTGATTTTTTCTACAACTACGGAAGCTTCAATTCCCGCGTTTTCAACTATCATTCTTACAGGGCCTTCAAGAGCTTTAAGAACTATTGCAATTCCGGTAGCTTCGTCCGCGTCGTTGGCTTTAACTTTTTCCAAAACGCTTTGCGCTTTAAGAAGAGCTACGCCGCCGCCGGCAACTATGCCTTCTTCAACTCCGGCTCTTGTTGCGTTTAACGCGTCTTCAACTTTAAATTTTTTCGTTTTCATTTCAGACTCGGTTGCCGCGCCTACGTTAATTACCGCAACTCCGCCGACGAGTTTTGCAAGTCTTTCCTGAAGTTTTTCTTTATCGTAATCTGATTTTGTTTCTTCAATCTGTTTTCTTATTTGTGAAATTCTGGCTTCAATTTCTTTTTTATCGCCGAGACCTGAAACTATAGTTGTGTTTTCTTTGTCAACAACAACTCTTTTTGCCTGACCAAGCATATCAAGTTCCGCTTTATCAAGTTTGAGTCCGGTTTCTTCCGAAATTACCGTTCCGCCGGTAAGAATTGCAATATCTTGAAGCATATCTTTTCTTCTATCGCCAAAACCGGGAGCTTTTACCGCCATAACTTTAAGCGTTCCGCGAATTTTATTTACTACCAAAGTTGCAAGCGCTTCGCCTTCAATATCTTCCGAAATTATAATAAACGCTTTTCCTGTCTGCACAACTTTTTCAAGCAACGGAAGAATTTCCTGCATAGAAGTTATTTTTTTATCGGTTATTATTATGTAAGGATCTTCCAAAATTCCCTGCATTCTTTCGGTATCGGTTACAAAATACGGAGAGATGTAGCCTCTGTCAAACTGCATGCCTTCAACAACGTCTAAAGTTGTGTCTGAAGATTTGCCTTCTTCAACGGTAATTACGCCGTCTTTTCCGACTTTTTCCATTGCGTCGGCGATAAGCGTCCCTATTTCTTTATCGCTTGCGGAAATTGAAGCAATCTGCGCTATTTCTTCCTTATTTTTTACCTGTTTTGAAATCTTTTTTACTTCTTCAATAACTGCGGCAACCGCTTTTTCAATGCCTTTTTTTATGTGGTTTGCGTTTGCGCCGGCTGTGATATTTTTAAGACCTTCGTTAATTAAAGATTGAGCCAAAACCGTGGCAGTTGTTGTTCCGTCTCCGGCAATGTCGTTTGTTTTTGACGCAACTTCTTTTACAAGCTGAGCGCCCATATTTTCAAACGGATCTTCAAGTTCTATTTCTTTTGCAATGGTTACGCCGTCGTTAGTTACGGTAGGCGAACCGAATTTTTTATCTAAAACCACAAATCTGCCTTTGGGTCCGAGAGTTACTTTTACGGCGTTTGCAAGTTTATCAACCCCTGCTTTCATAGCCTTGCGCGCTTCATCATTATAAATTAACTGCTTTGCCATATTCTTTCTCCTGTGTTAGTGTAAGTTTTCTTTATGTTGCATCGCTTGTCATTGCGATGAAAATCGGAATCCGTTTTTATTAAACATGGATACAGGCGACAACTTAATAACTATTCAATGATGCCAAGAATATCGTCTTGACTCATTATAAGATATTGAACGTTATCAATTTTTACTTCCGTTCCGGAATATTTTCCGAAAAGAACTTTGTCGCCTTTTTTTACGTCTAAAGCTATAACTTTTCCGTCTTCGGTTGTTTTGCCTTTGCCTGCGGCTATAACTTCGCCTTCCTGCGGTTTTTCTTTTGCGGTATCGGGAATAATAATTCCGCCTTTAACCACTTCTTTAGCCTCTAAAGGCTTAACTAAAATTTTGTCGCCTAACGGTCTAATCATTTTTTCTGCCCTCCTATTTTTTTTATTTCTTCTATTTTTTAAAATCGGCGCTCAAACCTGCTGAGTGCCAATTATACTACTACTGCCTTTTTTTGTCAAGTATGTTAGAAACCCACAAATACGCCGAAGTTATAATTTAGTCTGGATTCATAAACCGACAATGTAAAAGAAAGATTGAGAGGCTCTATTTTTGCCTGCGCCCCCAAACCGTAGCCTACTCCGTAAGCGTAAGTTGAAAGGCCGCTTCTGTCCGAACTTAAAAGATTAAGCTCCGTTACGTCAAAGCTGACAAAGAAATAAGGCTGCACGTAAGGAACATCCTGAAAATAAAATGTCGGCGCTGTTTTTAAATTCCACGAGTGAAATTCCACCCTGCCTTGATTTGGAACATACGCGCGCGCGTCCTGAACGGGAACGTTCGCTATCATATAATTAAAAACAGATTGCACCGAAATTGTAGGTATATAGTCGTAGCCTTCATACGCCAAATATCTTGCGCCGGCGCCGATAACATAAGAATCGTTTGAGTAAGAAATACGTCCTATTCCCGTAAGGTTTTCAGAGAGCAAAAATTCGCCTTGGATTATAGGGTAATTTATCGCGGAATCTCCAAGCCTTGTGGCTATTAAGTCATTTGTTAGAAGCTGCTGGTAAGACATTTTTATGCTCAAAGTAAAACCAAACGTATCTAAATTTCCACCGACGCCGTAAGCGCCTCCGGAGATAGCCTGACCTACGTCTTTTGCAAATTCAGAAAGCAAACTTTTTGCCTGCGCGTCGCCGGTAACGGCTTTATTCATAAAGAAATTAACCATTTCATAAGGATGAGCAAACGCAGATACCGCAAAAACAAACAGACAAACAAAAGAGATTATTATTTTTTTCATTTTTTCCCCAAACCTTTTTTTTAATGCCGCTCAAAAATTATTCTTATCCCTTCAAGCGTTAAATCGGGAGCGTTAATTTTTATTTCTTTAATTTCTTCCGTCATAAGCCCCGCAAGCCCGCCGGTAGAAATTATATTTTTTATTTTCATTTCTTTTTTAATTCTTGCGATAATTTCTTTTATCAACCCGATATAGCCGAAATAAAGACCGGATTGTATGCATTCCACCGTGGACGTTCCTACTGCTTTAGCGGGTTTTTTCATTTCAACTTGAGGAAGCTGGGCGGTTTTTAAACTTAAAGACTGCGCTGAAATTGCCGGCCCCGGAGCTATTGCTCCCCCGACGTATTTTCCTTGCAAGTCCACACAGTCAAAAGTTGTGGCTGTTCCAAAATCTATAATTATGCACCCGCCGCCGTATAGCGCGACAGCTGCAACAACGTCTGCAATTCTGTCGGCGCCGGCTTCTTTAGGGTTTACATTTCCAAACTTTAAACCGCCGCTGTTTATATGGTTTACAAAAAAAGCTTTTTTATGAAAATAATCTTCAACAAGTTCCGTAAAAACTCTGTTTAACGACGGAACAACGCTTGCTATTGCAACCTGTTCAACTTTTTTTGCGTCAAAACCGGAATAGTAAAACATGTCCATAAGCATTGTGGCGTATTCGTCGGAAGTTTGTCCTTTTATAGTGGACATTCTCCAAACTTTTTTTGCGCCGGATAAAATTTTCTTGCCTTTTACGTCAAAAAGTCCGAGGGTAATATTTGTGTTGCCTATGTCTATGGCTAAAAACATAAATGCTCCAAATTTAACGATTAAAAATATTTTTGCCGTTTGCATCCACGGCAACCGTAAGCGGCATGTTTTCCACTTCAAGTTTGTAAACGGCTTCAGGTCCTAAATCTTTAAATGCCGCAAGATTTGCTTTTTTGACGGTTTTTGAAAGCAGCGCCGCAACGCCGCCCGTAGCTATAAGGTAAACGGCTTTATTTTTCTTTATAGCTTCCGCAACTTCTTTTGAGCGAGCGCCTTTGCCTATTAAAATTTTTACGCCTTCGGCAAGAATTCTCGGAGTAAAAGCGTCCATTCTTGCCGACGTTGTGGGTCCGCATGCGCCGATAACCGAACCCGGGCGCGCCGGAGAAGGTCCGCAATAATAAATTGCGGCGCCGTTTAATTCAAAAGGAGTTTCCCCGCCGGAATTTAACGCAGCGACAATTCTTTTGTGCGCCGCGTCGCGCGCGGTATAAATTACGCCCGACAAATAAATTTTGTCGCCGGCTTGGACATTATTTATATTTTTTATTAATTCGTCTTTTGTTATTTTCATATTAACACGGTTTTACGTCTGTTTGAATGGCATTGAATGCTTACCGCCACCGGAAACGACGCAATGTGGCACGGCTTAACGCTTATAAAAACCGCAAGCGCCGTAGCTTGGCCGCCAAGCCCCATAGGGCCTATATTTAAATTGTTTATTTCTTCCAAAAGCTCTTTTTCTTTTTTTGCGTAAAACGCCGTTTTATTTTTAGAACCGATTTTTCTAAGAAGCGATTCTTTGGCAAGTTTTCCTACGGATGCAAAATCTCCGCCGATGCCAACGCCTATAATTAAAGGGGGGCAGGCGTTTGCGCCTTTTTCTTTAATTGCCGACAAAATAAAATCTTTTGCGCCCTGCCAGCCTGCCGACGGCGCAAGCATTTTTAACGCGCTTGCGTTTTCGCTGCCTCCGCCTTTGGGCAAAAAAGTTATTTCTATTTTATCGCCGCTAACTATATTTATATATATGTTTGCGGGCGTATTGTTGCAGGTGTTTTTTCTTGTCAGCGGGTCTGAAACTATAGATTTGCGTAAATAATTTTTTTTATAAGAATTACCGACGCCGTCGTTAACCGCTTTATAAATATCTGCGCCTGAAATTTTAACGCTTGACCCAAGATTTATAAAAAAGTTTGCCGTGCCGGTATCCTGACATAGCGGAATATTTTCTTTGGAGGCAACTTTTGCATTTTCAATAATTTCCGTAAGGATATTTTTTGCAACGCCTTTTTCTTTGGCGGCGCTTTTTTTAACGGCATTTAAAACGTCATGAGGAAGATTATAGTTTGCCTCGGCGCAAAGACGCTCTACGGCTTTGGTAATTTGTGATGATTTGATTATTCTCATTTGTATTTTTTTATGTAACCGCGGCTCATCATTGTTTCGGTAATTGCGCGGCTGCGTTTTATTATTTCTTTTGCCTGCGCGTAAAGTTTATCATAACTTAATTTTTTTGCGGCAACTTTTTCTTTTATAGCTTTTACGCCTACAGCGGCGGCAACTTTCGGAAACAGTTCCCAATCGCTCATTGTAGGCAGAATTTGGTTCGGTCTTATTTTACTACCGGCAATGCAAGACGCAAGTTCCGCAGCGGCAGTTATACACATATCATCCGTAATTGCCGTAGCGCGAACATCCAAAACGCCTCTAAAAACTCCGGGAAAACCCAAAGAATTGTTTACCTGATTTTCAAAATCGCTTCTACCGGTTGCAACTACTGCGGCTCCGACCTCTTTGGCTTCCCAAGGCCAAATTTCAGGAACAGGATTTGCGCATACAAAAACTATAGAATTTTTTGCCATGCCCTTTATCCATTCTTTTTTAATTGTTCCGGGACCCGGCGCCGACAACGCTATAAGCGCGTCCGCGTTTTCCATAGCTTCTTTTATGTGTCCCTGAATATTTTGAGAATTTGTTTCGTTGGCTAAATTCCACTGCTGAATATGACTGCTATTTTTTAAATCTTCTCTGCCTTTGTGCAAAGTTCCTTTTGAATCGCAGATAATAATATTTCCGGGGTTTGCTCCGTAGCGCATTAGAAGTTTTGCAATACACACGTTTGCCGCGCCCGCGCCGACCATTGCAATTTTAATTTTTGATATTTTTTTACCCACTACCTTTAAAGCATTAATAAGACCCGCCAAAGTTACAAGAGCGGTTCCCTGTTGATCGTCGTGCCAAACGGGAATGCGGCATTCTTTTCTTAAAGTGTCTAAAACGTTAAAACATTTCGGGGACGATATATCTTCTAAATTTACTCCGCCGAAAGACGGCTGTAAAATTTTTACGGTTTGTATTATTTCCTTTTCGTCTTTTGTGCCAAGGCAAATAGGATATGCGTCCACGCCGCCGAGGTATTTATACAAAAGAGCCTTGCCTTCCATAACCGGCATTGAAGCCTCTGCACCGATATCGCCAAGACCTAAAACTCTTGTGCCGTCGCTTACTACGGCTATGCTGTTTCCTTTATTGGTATATTCATAAACAAGTTCGGGGTTTTTATAGATATCGGTGCAAACCGCGGCTACTCCCGGGCTGTACCAAATTGAGAAATCATTAAAATCTTTTACGCGGCATTTCGGAACAACTTCAATTTTTCCTTTGTAAAAAGGATGCATTTTTCTTGCAAGCGCGGACGGGACATTTGCCGATTTTAAAAGTTTTTTAACGTTTGCTTTGGGCATTTTGTATATCCTCTGTTAAATAAAAAAAGTTTTATCTTTTAAGATAAAACTTTAAATGCTCCGGGGAAAAGCAAACAAAACTTTCCCCCGGCAGAATTAATTATATAATTTTGACGCCTGTTTTAGAGTCAAACAAATGCGTTTTTGCAATGTTAAACACAAGCTCTATAACCTGATTAGGTTTTGCTCTGTTTTGAGAATCAACTTTTGCGACAAATTCGTTTTTGCCCGTGTTAAGATGCAGGTAAATTTCGCTTCCCAAAGGTTCTACAACTTCTACGGTAGCGCTGAAACTGTTGACGTCTTTATCGGGTCTGTTGTAGAAAAGTTTATCAAATATATCTTCAGGTCTTATACCAACCGTAAGTTTCTGACCTACGTAAGGAGCAACTTTGCTTTTGAGTTCGTTAGGAACAACTATTTCAAAAGCGCCTTCGTTTAAATACAACGCGCCGTTTTTATTGATTATCTCAACGTCAAAAAAGTTCATTGCGGGGCTGCCGATAAAACCTGCGACAAATTTATTGGCGGGATTATCGTAAAGTTCAATAGGGCCTGCTATTTGCTGTATTATGCCTTCTTTCATAACGCAGATGCGGTCGCCCATTGTCATAGCTTCCGTTTGGTCGTGGGTAACGTATATCATTGTGCTTTGAAGTTTTGCGTGAATTTTTTTAAGTTCCGTGCGCATCTGCCCTCTTAACTTTGCGTCAAGATTTGAGAGCGGTTCGTCAAATAAAAATACTTTAGGCTTTCTTACAATGGCTCTTCCTACGGCAACTCTTTGTCTTTGTCCGCCGGAAAGCTGTTTCGGACGCCTGTCTAAAAGGTGCCCTATGCCAAGAATTTCCGCCGCTTCATTTACGCGTTTTTGAATTTCTTTTTTGCTAAATCCGCGCAATTTAAGACCAAAAGCCATATTGTCGTAAACGGTCATATGAGGATAAAGCGCATAGCTTTGAAATACCATGGCTATGTCGCGATTTTTAGGAGGAATATCGTTTACTTTAACTCCGTCTATGTATATTTCGCCGTCGGAAACTTCTTCAAGACCGGACACCATTCTTAAAGTGGTGGTTTTGCCGCATCCGGAAGGACCTACGAGAATACAAAAAGATTTATCCGGAATTTCAATATTAAAATTTTTAACGATATCTAAGTCACCGTAACGCTTCCATACATTTTTTAAAACTATGCTTGCCATTGCTCCCCCAAACGTAAATTTTCAATATGAAATATATTTATTTTTCAACTTATAATCAGTTTTTCTATTTTATCACTTTTACAAGGGTTAAGTCAAGAAATATGCAAACCTCAAGCCTACGCCGGATTATCGCCGTAAACAGCAACCTGATTTCTGCCGTTTTGCTTGGCTTTGTACAAAGCGTCGTCGGCATCCTTAATTATTTTTTCAAGAGACGAATCATCGTCAGGATATCCGCTTATTCCAACGCTGATAGTTACGGAAAATTCCGAATCTTTTACGTAATATTTTTGTTTTTCAACGGCTTTTCTTATATTTTCGGCGGCAGAAATTGCTTCGTAGCGCTTTACTTGAGGCATAAATATTATAAACTCTTCCCCGCCGTATCTTGCAACCAAATCTTCACGGCGCGCATAATCCGACAAAATGCCGCCTACGGAATGCAAAACTTTATCTCCTTCAAGGTGTCCGTATTTATCGTTGACGCTTTTAAAAAAGTCTATGTCCAGCATTAAAATATAAAATCCGCCGGAATATCTTTTTTCTCTTCGTATTTCATACCCGAGTCTGTCCAAAAAATAACTTCTGCGCAAAAGCCCTGTAAGCCCGTCGTTTCTTGATTTCTCGTTAACCTCTACGAAAAGCTTAACTCTTTTTGCGTTTAAAGCTATTTGAGGCGCAAAAATGGCGCCCTCTTTTACATAATCGCCGGCAAATTTTTTGCCGCACACTACGGCAACTGCGCCAAGAAGTTCGTCTTCAATTTTTAACGGCCAAAAAACAGTGCTTTCTTCATCGCCTATAAAAACAGGGTTTTTAACCGTTGCGCACAAGTTCATTGCCTCAAGCGAATTATCCGCCGCAACATATTCCTGCCAGCCGTTTTGGTGAAAAGTTTTTGAAGAAGCTATTGTTTTCCAAAAACCGTTAGTTCTGTCAAAAACGGTTACGGATATTACGCCGTTTCTGTTGGACAGCGCTCTTATAATTGTGTCTGCGTAATCTTCAAAAAACATTTTTTTAGACAGCTCTCTTCCTATTATATACAGCTGCATTATTTTTTCAATATCTTCTTCGCGCTTTTTTCTTTCGTCAAAAGATAAAGCGTGCTCGGAAATAATCTGCGCATATTTGTCTTTTGCAAATTTATTTTTTTCGCGCAATTCTTTAGCGGTTTTCTTCGCTTCGTAGGAATGATAATAGGGAACGGGAATTATGAAAATAAACAAAACTACGGCAAGAGCCGTTTCCGCCGGAGTTACGTAAAAAAATCTCAAAGCTATGAATATGCCGGCGACGCTTGTTATTAAAACTATATGTTTAAACCATTTGGAAAGATACAGTCCGCAAACGGCAAGGAAATATGCCCACACAATAAAATGCTTCCCTCCGCTTAAGAAAAAATATAAAACGGAAAGTATTATGGCGGCAATAAGAATTGTGTTTATTTTTCTAATCATCGCGATACTCTACGGTTTTATTTCTGCCTGAATTTTTAGCTTCGTATAACGCCGCGTCCGCCTTTTGTATAACCGTCTCTTCGCAGGCGCAAGCCACGCCTATGCTTACTGTAATTGTAGTTGTTTGCAAAACGGCTTCCCCCAAAGAAACAGTAAACTGTTCATTTTCTATTGTAGTTCTTATACGCTCTAAAACAACGCGAGCCTCTTTGCAGCCCGTGTGAAGCATTAAAACAGCAAACTCTTCCCCGCCGTATCTTGCAATTAAATCCGTTTCTCTAAATCTTTTTTTCAAAATAGCGCCTATCTGGCGCAAAACTGCGTCGCCCGCCTGATGTCCGTAAGTATCGTTTACTTTTTTGAAATAATCCACGTCTAAAATAGCGACCGATAGAGAAAATTTGCCGGTATGCGCGCGCTTTACCTCGTCGCGGACTCGTTCTTTAAAATAAGTTTGCGTAAAAAGTCCGGTAAGCACGTCGGTAACGGCAAGCCCCTGAACTCTTTTATATAAATTCGCGTTATTTATAACGTTTGAAACAACGCCCGACAAAATTGAAAGCAGTCTCAAATCGGCATCGCCGAAAGCGTCGGTTGCCGAACTTGTTCCTCTGATGATTCCCCAAAAATTTCCGTCAATTTCAACGGGAACGGCTATAACGGACATTTGCGTTGTAAAATTACCGCTAAAGCGTTTGTCTTGCGACAGATCGCCGGACACAAGAGGAAAACCGGTGGTTTTAACATATTTAGCAAACTCGTCGCCCTTGGAATTTTTCACAAGATTCCATTCCCCGCTGCCCATAAACTGCGATGCAAGCGCTCCGGATTTATAAACTATATCTTCTTCATCAAGGGAAGATTCAAAGCTCTGCATCATATGCCCGATTTTTTTAAAGTTGTCCATTTTGTCGGAAATTACCGAAGAAACTCTTTTGTTTTCGGCTATTTCGGAATCTTTTATAGTGGATTCCATGTCAAGCACATCGTATTCTTCTTCCATTGAATTTCTAACGGACGAATAATAATCGTTATAAGATTCCAAAACAACGTAAAAGAACGCAAGCGCGCCGCATTCAAGCAGAACAATATATGTTCTCGGAGAATCTTCAATTACAAAAGCCGTAAAACCTGCAAATATTACGGAAACCAACATAATAATTCCGCTGTAAAAACTTCCGGAAAAATAATAAAGCAGAAGCACCAAAAGCCCTATCAAAGGAAAAATTACATCCGAGCCGTTTAAAGCGTCAAACGCCCATTCAATAAAAAATATTCCGGCTGCAACCGGAAGTATTACCGTTGAAATTAAATCTAAAAAAATATCATTTTTCTTTTGCTGTATCATTTTCTTTATAACGCCTTACTAAAGCGGTTTCAACTTCTATTTTTAAATTTTTGTCGGTAAACTCAAACTCTTTTACCCGCTTTCCCGCTTCTTTGCGGGACGGCCACGCAATCCACAACCCGCGTCCGGAGTCCATAACTCTGCATTCAACTTCAACGGTATCCTCAAATATTATCGACGCAAAAGCTTTAATTGAAGATTTCTTTTTTAGCGCGTCAAATTTATTAATTTTAAAATCCGTTTTCAAGTCTGCAGAACCGTCGGCAGAGCGGGATTTTAAAACGCCGGCAAGATAAGACGCGTAATCTCTCTTTAACAGCGAGAACTGTTTGTATTGTTTATTTTTGCCTTTATATGATGGAAATTCAACCCGGGCGGCAATGTTTTGATTTAAGGAAAGGTTTGAAATTTTTATACTATTATTAAAAACAACAGCATACTTTCCGCCGTTTTGAGAAACGGAAGTAACCTTCAAATCCGCAAACGCGAATTGAGCAAAAACAAAAATAAAGAACAGTATTGAAATTATCCTAAACATGCAAGGAGTATAGTTGAAAATCGCAGATTTTGCAATGAAAACTATAACAGGCGCTGTGCAGCATAACGACAAAGCTTGCCTCGTTGTAGGGACAATAGCAAATCCCTTAAGACAGGCGGAAAGCCTGCCGTGCTGTAGTGATGAAGCCCTGAAAGCGGGTGAGACGTGAAATTAACGGCAACCGCTAAACAACAATTACAAATTACAAAAACACAAAAGAGCCGCGCATAATATGCGCGACTCTTTTGTGTTTTTGTCTTTGTGAACTTAATCTGCCGTTTTGTTTTTGTCATTAATTGGTAATTGATAATTTTTAATTACCTTTGCCTTTATTTCCACTTCTCACCCGTCTTTGCAGCTTCGTCCCTGCGGCGCGGCGAGATTTGTCTTTTGTAATTGTCTTTGCCGTTATTTTCACTTCTCACTTCACCGTTAAATAATGAACACGTATAATATTTAGCAAACGTGGATCCCGGATTAAGACATTCCGGGATGACACTTCGTGTCGCTTTTCACTTTGCCGTTTTTGTTATTCAACAACAATTTCTGTTCTTCTGTTGTTGGCTCTTCCTTTTTTTGTTTTGTTGGTATCAACCGGGTTCTTTGACGAATGTCCTACTATTTCCATTTTCTCTTTTGGTATTCCGTTGTTTGCCAACTCATTATACACGCTCTGCGCTCTTCTTTCCGACAGCGGCTGATTTACTTTCTCATTTCCCGTGCTGTCTGTGTGTCCTTCTATTGTTATCTTCTTATACTCATGCTGCTTTATATATTCCGCATGCTCTTTTATGCTCATTATATGATTGCTCTTCAACAAATATTTGTTTGTGTCAAAGTTTACTGCCCTTGATCTGTATGGCTGTATCTGCTTCTTGCCTGCTTCCACAGCAGGCTTTGGTTGTTCTATTATTTCAGGCTTCGCCTGTTCTACCACCACCACCGGCGCGGGGACGGGTTCTTCTTTTTCTTTATGCGTTATTCCGCAGAAATTGTATCTCAAACCCGCGTTGGCGTAGAGGTTTGTGAACTTTTCGGCTGTGTGGGCGTTGGCGTTTATGAAGAATTTTAGACCTTCGGTTATTCTCACGCTTCCGCCTAATGTTGCTCCTAATATCAACCCGTTTTCTTCGTAGCCTCGGCTTAAGAACTTCACTTCCGTTCCTTCAAATACGCTTTCTATTTCGTATTTCTTTCCTGTTAATAAGTATTTTCCTTCCAAGTTTACATATCCTGCCCATGTCTTATCGTCGTAGTTTACTCCCGCTCCTACTCGCGCGGTTGTTCTTAAATAGTTGCCTGCTTCTACTTTTAGGTTTAGTCCCTCTGCTCCGGTTTCGGTGAAGCCGTCGTAGCTTACGTTCTTTAATTCTGCTCCTGCGTATGGTCTGAAGTTTGTGTTGTTTCCTATTTTGTATTTCAATGCGCCTTCCACGTCTGCTCCTAACGTGAAGCCTTCGTAGTTGGCTTTTGCGTTTCTGTCGGCGTATGGCGGCACCGGCAGATACTGACTTATTGCTATATTTCTTGTTGTTTCGTAACTATCCTTACTTCCGTTTATCATTGCTTTTATTTCGTATTTTTCTTCTATGTAGCCGCCGTATAATCCGCCGCCTATTTTATTTAGCGTTGCTTTGCTTGCTTCTTGGTTCATGCTTTGGTCTTTATAGTTTACATATATTCCCAACATTGTTTTGTTTATGCTGCTCATGCTTCCAAAGTATATGTCAAACCCTGCCATTACTCCGTATCTATTATCCTTGTATTCGCCAAGGCTGTTTTCGTCGCCGCCTAACTTTGTTTGCGCTCCTGTTACTTGCGCCCATATTGCGCTGTTTGTGTGTTCCTTTGTGCTGTGGTTTTTTATTCTGTCGTATATTTCGTTATTGTCATTATCTAATGCTGCTGACTTTATTACGTTGCTGTGGAAGTAGCCTGACGCTATCCCCAGCACGCTTTTCTGTTCTTCTTGGTCGCTTAAGTTTGCCGTTGCTTCCATTATTTCTTTCAAGTCGTTTGTCGGCAGAATTATTGATAATTCGTCCCACGTTTTTGCCACTTCGCTTTGGTTGAACGTTAACTTCGGCAAGTTTTGGAAGTCCCCTTTGTTTATTCCGTTTACTATTATTCTCACTACGCCTGTCCAATCCGTTATATCGTTATACTTTACTTGATAGCTAAACGCTCCTGTTCCTACATATACAAACGTTGCGTTTGCAAACGTTCCGTTTATCGCGTTTTCACTCGACATTATCAAATGGTATTCCTGATTGTTATACACCCCAAAGTGCGCTTTTATTTGCAAATTCCCTCCTATTTGCGCAGAGCTTGCAAATATTTGGTCGTTGTTTCCGTTTTCAAATATGTCCATTAACAAGCTTGTATCGCTTGCAAACATCGTTGTTGCCGTTGCTACGTTTACGTGCAAGTTATCATACAGGTCGGCGTCGGTCATGTCTAACTCGGCTCCGTTAAATATTATGTTGTTTGCTTTAAACGTTGCGCTTTCCAACAGCACCACTTTTCCCGCTGTCGCTGTGAAATCGCCCCAGACTTCGTTGTCACCGCCCATAAAGAGCGTTCCTGTTCCCGTTTTGTTTACTTCTATTGCCGTGCCGGCTGTGTTGCTTAATATTCCTCCTGCTATACTTATTGTGTTGGTTCCGGAGGTTATTAAATTTAGTCGGCTATTGTTGTCTGCGTATATGTCGTTTGGCGTTCCGGCGGCTTTGTTGCCGCTAAATATTATATCGCCGTTTGCGGCTTCTATTGTTACTGTGCTGCCGCCTGTTACGTAAACCGCTGCTCCATTTGTTGCTGCCTCATTTCCTGTGAAGTTTCCTCTTCCCGACAATGTTATGTTTGAATTGTTGCTTGCGTACACTGCTCCGCCAAGCAACGATTTATTATTCATGAACGTCATCACTGCGTTCTTTATTGTTAGTATTGTGTCGTCGGCAAATATTGCTCCTCCGTTTCCGCTCAACGCTTCGTTTCCGGTGAAATCTACGTTTGCTCCGTCAAAGACTAAATCGTCCACCGCGTAGATTGCTCCTCCGCTTCCCGTTAGCGCTTTGTTGTTTGTAAACGTTGCGCTGCCGTTGTTAAATGTTATGTTCGCCAAGTTGCTGTAGATTGCTCCTCCGTTTACTGCGGCTATGTTATTATCAAATATTACCGGCGCTGCTGTAAATGTTATTGTGCTTCTCGTATTGGCATATATTGCTCCGCCCTCTGTTGCATTATTGCTTGTGAATTTTACTTCCGTATTTACAAACACATTTGAGCTGTCATTTAATGTATATATCGCTCCGCCATAATTGTTGGCTGTGTTACTTGTAAAACTTATTTTCCCGCCGTCAACATATAATAATCCTCGCACATTCATTGCGCCGCCGCTGCCGGAAGTTATTTTGTTTTCGGTAAATTCTGCGTTGCTATTTATAAATCTTACTATAGCGTTATTATACGCGTATATTCCGCCTGTTCCGTAATCGCCTCTATTGCCTGCAAATATCGCCGTTGATGTTATAAACTCTACTAAAGATCCGTCAGAATATATTGCTCCTCCGCCTCCGGTTGTGACTGCGTTGCTTGTAAATGTTACTCTTTCATTTGTAAAACTTATTGTTGAGCCTTCTGCATATATTGCTCCTCCGCTGGCATATGACGCATTGTTATTGTTATTTATAAAATTACTCGTTCCGTTTTTAAATAATACTACTGAATTTGACGAACTTATTGCTCCTCCGCCAACCCCTGTAGAACTTACTCCGCTTCCTACAAACATTTTTAGCGCTCCGTTAAATGACATTGACGAGCCTGTCACTACCATTGCATTGCTATGCCCTTCTACAACAATATTATCATTAAACGTTATCTGCGAATTTAATGCAGATATCGCTCCGCTGTTTGTTGAAAATCTCACTGCTGCGTTGAATGTTATTGTGCTGTCTATTATACTTGTTGCCCAACCTTGATTTTGTTCAAACGCGCTTGTTACGCTGTTTGCTATCGTTACTACCGAGCTTGTTATTCTTACCCCTGACGATGTTGTTACGTTCCAATTTCCGTTTTCAAATGTCCACGTTGCTCTTTCTATTGTCACGCTTCCTGCCGTTACGTTGAAGTTGCCTTGCATATAATTATTTCCGCTTATATACAATTCCCCAAGCCCTGTTTTGCTTATTGTGTTTTGCGCATTTCCTACGTATATGCCGTCTTCTATTCTTATTTGGTTATTTTCTGCGTTGAAATTTATAAACGAACCTTCAGCATAAATATCATTCGGCGTTCCATTTGCCGTGTTTCCCGTTAATAATATCAAACCGCCCGTGCTGTCAAATGTTGCTGTGCTGGTTTGTAAATATATTGCTCCACCGCTGCTGGTTGCCACGTTGCCGGTTATTGTTGCGCTTCCTATGTTTATTATTGCTCCGCTTTCTGCTGCTATAAAGCCTCCAAGCTGCGCGCTGTTTGAAGATGCATATACATTTTCAAAATTGGCTATTGCATTGTTTGTTGCATACAAAAATCCGCCGTAGGTTGCGCTTGAATTGCTTAAGCTAAAATCTACTCCCGATTTAAACGTTGCTGTTGCATTATTTACCGCTATAAATCCGCCGTAGGTTGCCGTGTTGTTGCTTATTACGTAATGCGCTCCGGTTGTAAATACCACGTTTGCTCCGGCTGCTGCATATACTGCTCCGCCTTGCTGCGCGTTGTTATTTGTAAACGTTATTGTGCTGCCATCGGCAAAAATTATCTGGCTTGTATTGCCGGTTATATACAATGCTCCGCCGTTTACGCTTGCTTTATTGCCGTCAAATGTTGCCGTTCCTGCAAAGCTCATTGTTGAACTATCTGCTAAATATATTGCTCCTCCGTTGCTTGTTGCTACGTTAGCCGATATTGTTGAGCCTGTAATATTTATTATTGCTCCGCTTTCCGCTGCTATAAATCCGCCTAACGCTGCGCTGTTTGATGATGCATATACATTTTCAAAATTGGCTATTGCATTATTTGTTGCATACAAAAATCCGCCGTAAGTTGCGCTTGAATTGCTTAAGCTAAAATCTACTCCCGATTTAAACGTTGCTGTTGCATTATTTACCGCTATAAATCCGCCGTAGGTTGCCGTGTTGTTGCTTACTGCGTAATGCGCTCCGGTTGTAAATACCACGTTTGCTCCGGCTGTTGCATATACTGCTCCGCCTTGCTGCGCGTTGTTATTTGTAAACGTTATTGTGCTTCCATCTGCAAAAATTATCTGGCTTGTATTGCCGGTTATATACAATGCTCCGCCGTTTACGCTTGCTTTATTGCCGTCAAATGTTGCCGTTCCTGCAAAGCTCATTGTTGAACTATCTGCTAAATATATTGCTCCGCCGTTGTTTGTTGCTGTGTTATAACTAATTGTATTTGTTCCGCTAAATACTACTGTTGTGCTATTCAAATACAACGCTCCTCCGTATCCGCTTCGCGCTGTGTTTGACGACATATCTATATTTGCAAAGCTCCACGTTCCTTGGTTTACCAAATATAAAAATCCGCCGTTGTTGGCTTGGTTCCCTATTGCTTTTGTTATTTTTGCATTCTCTAACCCAACGTATGAACTTGTGTCCCAATACACTACCCCGTTTCCGTTTGTTGTATTGTTCCACAAGAATTCTACTGCTCCGCCCGTAAAAATCATGCTTGAATTTCTAACAACAGATACTGCCGCCCCTTGCTGCGCGCTGTTTCCTTGGAATGTTACCGTTGTTCCTGTAAAGCTCATTGTTGAACTATCTCCTATATATATTGCTCCGCCGGAAGAAGCATTAGATCCTTGCGCAGTGTTACTTGTAAAATTTATTATATTGCTGCTAAAACTTAAGTATGACGCATAGGCATGCAACGCTCCGCCGCTTGCAGATCCTAACCCGCCTGCTGCAGAATCTTTTGCGATATTTCCTTCAAAGTTAATAATATTACCGGTAAAATTCATTATTGACTTATGTGCCAAGACAGCACCATGCGCATAGTCAAACCCTTGCGAAAAATTGTTTTTAAAATCTATTGTATTATTGTTAAAGGTATATATTGAATTCATATCAGCTATTGCAGCGCCCTCACCATATATTCCAGCACCTATAAAAGTAGTATTATTTATGACGCTATTTCCTTCAAACTTTACAATGCCGCTACTAAAATTTATATTTGCGTCAACAGAAAATATTGCTCCGCCGTCATTGCCATATGCTTTATTATTTATAAAGTTTGTTGTTCCGCTGCTAAAAATAATTGTTGACCCGATGTTGCCAAATAACGCGCCTCCTGAATGAGCGATGTTTTCTGAAAATTCTGTGTAATTATTAATGAAAGCTACTGTAGATAGATATGCCTCTGCCGCGCCTGCTCTTGCATAACCGTTGCCTGTGCCGGATGTTGAAAATACTTTATTACCTTCAAACACTGTTCTTCCATCAACAAAGTTTATATTAGATTGGTGCGCATATAACCCGCCGGCGGCGGCGACGGCGCCAGACGTAATATTATTTGTAAAATTCATTTCCACATTGTTAAAATTAACAACTGATAATACAAAAAATGCTCCTCCGCCTATACCATGATTTGATGCTGAAACAACCTTATTTGCCGTAAAATTTATAGTGCTGTTTTCTACGTTGAAAAATGTAACGCCTATTGTAGCCGGATTAAAAAAAGTTGATATACCTCCGCCGAATGCGCTGTTTGACAAACTGTTAACGGTGTTTCCCGTAAAATCTGCATTGACGCCTTTAAAAGTTACAGTGCTATCTAATAAAAACATTCCGCCGCCCATGCCAACATCTACCGCATTTATAACGTTGCTTGTAAAATTAAGAGAAGTATTTTCAAACATTGCAGATGAAGTATAGAAATATAGCCCTGCTCCCTCTGCGGTATTTATATTGCTTGGATCTGTTTGTATCAACTCATTACTTATAAAAGTCATTGTGCTGTTTTTAGCATTGAAAATAGCTTGTGTATTATAAAATCCGCCTCCCAGAAGCTGTCCTAAAGTGCTCTCGCTTTTATTATTTATAAAATTTATCACACTGTCGTTAAAACTAATTTGAGACCCCAAAACACTAAACCCGCTGCCGTTTACTGCATTACTATTAACGGATGTTGCTTTATTTCCATCAAAATTAACCACATCTTTTGAAAAGCTTGCGCTTGAAGCAACCAAGTTCATTGTTCCCAGATATAAATTACCCGTAGTGTTTTGTGTAATATTGTTTTTAAAATCTATCCTGCTATTATTAGAACTATACACACTATAGTTATGGACAGAGAGCGCCGCACCGCCATCGGTAGTGGCAGATATACTACTATTTCCTTCAAATTTCACAACTGCACTACTAAAATTGACCAATCCAAACTTAACATATATTGCGCCGCCGGTGCTATCACCAATATTTTGAGTTACAGAATTACTTGTAAAATTTATATCGCTATTTACAAAATTCAACGTAGAATATTCAACAAAGATAGCGCCGCCGTAGGCAGCATTTTCAGACACTGCATTATTATTAAAAAACAATACTGTACTGCTGCTGAAATTTGCTATTGTATTGTGTAAAAATAGAGCGCCGCCGTAGCTCTGTAAACCAATTGATTGTGCGGCATTATTTGTAAAATTTACTATATTGCTGCTGAAATTTAATGTAGCATTCCATGTAAATATCGCGCCGCCTGCTGATGGATCGCCATTTGTAGCAGTAGATCTCACAATATTCCGGTCAAAATTAATAGTATTATTATTAAAATTCATTATTTGATTATTTACACCTGAATATAGCGCTCCTCCTTGTACTGCCGTATTGCTAGTAAATGTTATTGCGCTGTTAATGAATTGCGTTGTTGTTGCATACTCATAACTACCTAACCCTCCGCCATATTGAGCGGTATTGCTTGTGAATTTTACCGTTGCATTATTAAAGCTTATATTCCCAGCGCTTAATAGCGCTCCTCCAGCATAAGCTGCAAAATTTTGAAATGTAATTCCACTTGTAAATATAGTATTAGCAGCAGCCAAGTTGCTTCTAATTCCGGCAAATTTACTTCCATTAAGAACAGCATTGTTGCCGTCAATAGTCTTTAAACCTGAACCCACTACACCATAGTTAGCGCCTGAGATAATTGTTCCATTCAACCTTATATTTTGCGCGCTGTTTTGCATAATAAGGGCATTTAAATATGTAAAACTTGAAACGTTTGTTTGTGCGTTCGCTTTTAATGTAAACAACAGCACAAGCAATGGAATGAGCAACAAAAATAGTTTTTTCATTTTTTCCTCTCTGTTTTGTTTGGTATTTTATTTAACTGTAAAGAAATATAAAAAAACCCCGCAATGTATTTAGTGTTACGAGGGTTTGAATTACAGGTATATTGATAATTTGGAATACAATTAGGAATTAGAAATGAGGAGTTTGAAATTAACGGCAAAGGCAACAACGGAAATACCCCGTCAAGGTTGTTGACCTTGCCACCCCTTTTGCAAAAGGGGAATTTAACGGCGGCGTTCACGTTTTGTGCTTGTTGGTGGTTTGTGCTTCTTATTTGTTGCGCACTCGCACTCTTTTTGCAAAAGGGGAATTTAACGGCGGTAGATACTGAATTAAGGTTAGGGTTATGAAATAATATGACAGGGCAATAGCAAATGATATTGGGGAAAAATTTATGCTGTTTGGAAAATTTTTGAAGATGTTTTGAAAAAAATTTTTTTAAAGAAGTTTTAAGGATAGAGTTATTGTTATACTTGCTTGCTTGCTTGCTTGCTTGCTTGCTTGCTTGCTTGCTTGCTTGCTTGCTTGCTTGCTTGCTTGCTTGCTTGCTTGCTTGCTTGCTTGCTTGCTTAGCGGCAAACAAGTCTTTATTTCATTAATATTTAAATGCTCAAATATTTCCGGTTTAGCTGTCAAATATATTTGATTAAATATCATTGGAAACATTTCTTTTGCCCTCTGCTGTTTTAAAATAAATTTTACAAGATATGATATGAAATGTTACTTATTTTTTTTAAAAATTAGAACGTTTTCAATACTTTCCGTCAGTTTTCCATCAATAATTTCAACAAAGCCAAATTGCACAAATTTCGGGGAGACAGGACTTGAACCTGCAGCCTCCTGCTCCCAAAGCAGGCGCGATAGCCAATTACGCTACTCCCCGGTTTAACTAATTATGAGTTAGAAATTAGAAATGAGAAATTAAAGGAACCGACAAATTTAATTTTTAATTGCTTCAATAATTTTTTTTGCTTTTTGCAGAGCCTGGGCTCTGTGGCTGATTTTATTTTTTATATCTGCGCTAAGTTCTGCAAAAGTTTTGTTTTGAGCAGGAACAAAAAAAACCGGATCATAACCGAAACCGTTTGTTCCTGATAAAGCATTGGTTATTATACCAAAAATTTCACCTTCTGCAAAATAAGTTTTGCCTTCAGGGCTTGCAACAGCTATAACGCATTTAAATTTTGCAGTTCTTTTTTCTTGAGGAACATCGCTAAGAGCCGCCAATAATTTTTTATTGTTATCGTCGTAAGAACAATTTTCTCCGGCATATCTTGCCGAATACACGCTCGGAGCGCCGTTTAAATAATCTACTTCAAGACCTGTGTCGTCGGCAATAACCCATTTCTTAAAAAACGCCGCCGCTTCTTTAGCTTTTTTTTCGGCATTCGTTTTAAGAGTATCCCCGTCTTCAACGGTTTTCGGAAAAGATTGCAATTCGGACATGGGGATAACTTTAATGTTTAAATCTTTTAAAATTGCGCTTATCTCTTCAACTTTGTGTTTGTTGCCCGTAGCTATTATAATTTCGTCTATCATTTTAATTGTTCTCGCTGCCGCCGCCCAATTTAAACTGAACGTTAAGCTGTCCGCCAACGCCGCTTCTGCCGCCGCTTATTCCAAAAACCTCGGCTCTTGCGCTTACAATATCGCTGAGCTTTTTAACGCAGCCAAATCCGTATTGAACATAAGGGTCTATTGAAAAATTCGGCAAAA
Organism: Endomicrobium proavitum; assembly: GCF_001027545.1. Taxonomy (NCBI): domain Bacteria; kingdom Pseudomonadati; phylum Elusimicrobiota; class Endomicrobiia; order Endomicrobiales; family Endomicrobiaceae; genus Endomicrobium; species Endomicrobium proavitum. The sequence goes on along the minus strand of NZ_CP009498.1, from coordinate 187,394 downwards.
TTACATGGTTGGCTTTAAAGTTAGGGTCGTTAAGAATAGAATAAACAAAATTTAAATTTACATACGCGCTGAAATCTTCGCTTACATCGGCAAGAAATTTTACGGAAGGTTCAACCGTTATGGGATAAACCCCGTCGGATGTTACGGTTACGTTTTGATCTTCTCCAAAGGGCGCCATATCTATAAACGAAGCGGCAAGCATCAACGCAGGCACAAGTTTATATTTGTTATCAAAATCAAGCGAGAACGTGTACCCTGTTTTAGAAGCTATTCCTTTTGTGTACATCATAAAAGTTTCAGTGCCGTAAGAACCTTCCCCGTGCTCGCTGGTTACGCCCAAGTTTGCGCTTAACGCAGTCCAAAAATTTTCCCCGTATAATACAGCCGTTGCGCCTGCAATACCGCCGATTTGATCTATATGCGCTCCGTCGTATTTTTGCGACGAAGAATTAAGCCCGCCGAATATTGAAAACGCAAGATTAAGTCCCGAAAGTTCCGACTCGGGAGTGTCATATCCTATAAAAGCGCCGTAAGTTTCATGGGTTACTTTAAGATTTTTATAAAGATTAATTTCTTCGCGGTAACCGTATGGTCTTATCCAGAAAGAGCTTTGAGTTTTCTCAAGAGCTCTGTTTTCAACAACGTCAAAAGTTTGTTTATAAGAATTAAGCTGCTCAACGTATCCGCCCACATACATAGTAACGGGAACTATAAAAACCGCAGGATTAAAATCTTGAGTGTATGCAAACGACAGCGTTCCGTTATTGTAAGAAACGTCATATACGAAAATAGGTCCCATAAGTTTTTTTACGCCGTCGGAAAGAGTTATGGAGTTTTGCAAATTAGCGTTGTCGGCTATAAGAATATTAACAACTTTATCAAGATTGCCCGCGTCTTCCAATATTGAAATTTTATCTATTACAAAATTTGCGCCGCCGGCAGTTAAAACGCTGCCAACAAAATTATCCGACTGCCGCGTATGTAAATTTACGTCTATACCCACAAAAGCATCGCCTGAACCGGACAAGTTAAAATCTGAAAACTTAACGCTGTCAAAAGATCCGTTTTGCAAATTAAGTCTTGAACCGGCATACATATTAAACTGCGCGTTTTCAAACAAAACAGCCCCTTTGTCAACAGAAAGCGTGCCGGCATAAAAATTTACAGTGTTTCCGATTTCCCCGTTGATATTTCCAAAACCGGACATATCGGCGGCAATTAACACATTGCCGTTTACAGGCGCGCCTGCAACCGAAGTAGAGCTGGCGTTAATATTTATAATGTTAGCGTTTCCCGAAGAAGTGATATTGCTTCTAAAAATAATATCGCCTGCGCCGGCGTTTAAATTTAATGTTGCATGTCCGGCATTATGAATTGCATTTGAAACTCCCTGCGCCGAATTCTGCTCAAACTCTGAATTTCTGCCCGCGGTAATGATATTGATTTCTCCGGCGTTGTAAATTGCTCCGCCCAAAGAGCCGCTGCCTGAAACCGAATTATCTTTAAATGACGTATCTATAATAGTAAGCTCTGCGCCAACGTCGTTGTAAATTGCTCCGCCGTATGCAGATACAACAGCAGTGCCGAAAGCTATGCCCGCCGCGGAATTTCCGTTAAAAGCAGAATTAACTATATATGTATAGCTTGAGTTATAAAGCGCGCCGCCGCCGACATAAGAAATTTCTTCGGTAGATTTTGCCACGTTGCTTTGAAATGTAACATTTGACAATCTGACTGTTCCCGAAGAGTTCAAAATTGCCGAACCAGCCGGCGACAAACCGTTTGAAAGAGTTATGTCGTTTATTTCCAAAACCACGTTGTCGCTGTTAATATTAAAAATTCTGTTTATATTTGCGCCGTTTATTGAAAAAGTTTTACTGCTTGCGTCCGTGCCGCCGTTAATCCAAAGTTCGCCATCGTTAACTACTCCGCTATATAGAAGAGGAGTATAATAACTTGACGAAGACCAGTAAACGCGGTTTCCCGTTTGCGTTGAAACAAAGTTTTGGAAAACGTCAGGATTGTAACTTTCAAGGGTGATATTGAAAATAGAACTGCTAAACCTTGTTACATAGTAAGTGGCGCTTCCTCTGTTTGTGTAAAAGTCCGGCGTACCGGCAAGCAAATCAGTTGCAGGGTCGTATCTAAAAACCTGAAAATTTGTCGTTATACCCGAGGTAAAATCAGAGATTATTTTTATGCCTCTAAAATCAAGAGTTCCGGTTCCGTCAGTATTTAAATTTGGAAATTCTATAATGTCTAAATTTCTTACATAACCGTCGCGGGCGCTTGCAAGATCTACATCTATATTAACTTTAGCCGTTCCGTCAACCGTAAGCGTAGAGATATAAACCGTATCTCCCGTTACTCCGTTTGCCATATCTAACACAGAACCGTTTCCTAAAAACAACGTGCCTCTGTTTTCAAGCCCGCTTGCGCCGATTGAACCTCTTGAACCAGCGATAACGGTTACCGTAGTTTCTGCCACATTGTCGTAATATGATACTCCGTTAAATAATCCAACTTTTAATGTGCCGGAATATAGATAGATATCGTTGGCGATTAAAGAATTATTTAGAACAACATCTCCGCCGTATGGAAGAGAGTTTGTGTTGCTGTTAATATGCACCGCTCCGTGAACCCCCGCCTGCGCGTTTCCATTTATTGCGTCGTTAAAAATAATGCTGCTTCCCGCTGCTGCGTTTAAATATATCAAAGCTTCGCTTGAATTATAAATTGCATTTCTGCTTCCGTTTGCAAAATTTCCTTCAAAAACCGTGTTTGTGCCGTTGGCAACCACATATAATGTTGAGCCGTTAGCGTTATAAATTGCGCCGCCAAAAGCCTGCCCTCCGCCGCTGCTTACGGCTGTGTTAAAAGCAAAATAAGAATTTGTAATTGTAGTTGTGCCCGCATTGTAAATTGCGCCGCCGTATGCAACCGCAGTGCCTGAAGTAATGTAAGCTATAGCCGTATTGCTTGTAAAAACAGCGTCAAAAATATTTGCAAAACCGCCTGCGTAAAGCGCGCCGCCGTAAGAATAAGAGTCCGAATCTGCAGCAACGGAGTTTGCAAATCCTAAAAGGGTAACGCTTGAAAAAGTTATGCTTTTTCCGATTCCGGTGCTTACAAACAGACCAAAACCCGCGCCGTCAATAAAAAAACCGTTTCCGAAAATTGTCAGGTCGTCAGCGCCCTGATAATTAAACGCGGAATCCGCAATTATTGAAGTTGACAGCTCTATGGTTCTTGGCGTTACCGCCTCCGCTACGGACTCGTTAAAATAAGTGAAACTGTCAACTATAACCGTGTCGGCAAACGACGCGCAAACAGCCGCAAGAAATAAAAAAACGCCTAATACAATTTTTTTCATACTACCCCGCAATATTTATTTTTTAAATTTTATCCTAAAAATTTTAAACTTTCTTCTATTTTTTCTATTTTAAGTTTTGCTTCATTAAGCCTTATATTTATTTTTTCAACTTCCGCCGCAGGCGCTCTTTTTATAAAATTTTCATTGGAAAGTTTCGCGTTAGTTCTGTCTATTTCCTGACGGGCAGCAAGTATTTCTTTAGCAAGTCTTGCCTTTTCTTTTTCTATATCTATAAGCCCTTCAAGCGGCAAAAATATTTCAAAACCGCCCGCTACCGCAAGCGCGGAATTATTAGGGCGTTTTAAATTTTTACCTATTTTTACAGCGCTTATTTTTGCAAGCTGTTTAACGTAGCTTTCGTTATCTTTTAAAATATTTTCTTTTGACGAGTCTGAAATGTTAAATATTGCCTCAACCTGCACCGCTGGAGAAATATTCATTTCGCTTCTCAACGTTCTTATTTTTGTTATTACGTCCTGAATTAACGACATCTTTTCAACGACGGATTCTTTATTAGGAATTTCAAAAGCGTCCTGCAAAGTTGTTTCCGCAATAACGGCAGAATCTTTTTTATTTAAAATTTCCCATATTTCAGACGTAATAAACGGCATTACCGGCGACATAAGCTGCAACGCAGATTTTAATATTTTTATAAGTATTGAAAGAACCTGTTTTTTAACGGCAATATCTTCCGACATCATTCTTATTTTTGAAAGTTCTATATACCAGTCGCAGTATTTTGTCCAGAAGAAATCGTAAAGTTCTCTGGCGGCGCAGTCCATATCGTAAGACTCGTAAGCGGCGCTTATTTTTTTGCGCGCGTTTTCAAATTCCGCCAAAATCCATTCGTCGGCAAGCTCTGACGGTTTAACGGTTTCATCAAGTTTATCAATGCCTTCCAAATTCATTATTATAAAGCGCGACGCATTCCATATTTTATTTGCAAAATTTCTTGCGGCTAAAAACGACTCGTCGGAAATCTGCATATCTCTTCCGGGAGCGGCCGCCTGCGCCAAAGCAAACCTTAACGCGTCGGTGCCGTATTGCTCCATAATTGTCAGCGGATCTATAACGTTGCCAAGCGATTTTGACATTTTCTTGCCCTGTTTATCGCGAACTATTCCGTGAATAAAAACATGGCTGTAGGGGACTTCTTTCATAAATTCAAGCCCGAACTGCACCATTCTGGCAACCCACAAATACAAAATTTCATGCCCTGTAGCCAAAACAGAAGTAGGATAAAAATATTTTAAATCTTCATTATCCGGATTTTCTCCCCAATTAAACACGCTAATAGGCCACAACGCCGATGAGAACCATGTGTCCAAAACGTCTTCATCCTGAACAAATTTTATTCCCTTGCAATTAGGACATTCTTTTGGAGTTTCCGCGGCTGCTATAGGTTTGCAATTTGTATTTTTATTGCCTTTTTGGTCAACGCAATAATAAACGGGAATTCTGTGCCCCCACCAAATTTGGCGGCTTATGCACCAGTCCCTTAAATTTTCAAGCCACAAAACGTAAGGTTTTTTCCACGAAGACGGATAAAATTTTGTCTTCTCTTCATTTGCCGCGGAAACGGCTTTTTTTGACATGTCGCCTACATTTAAAAACCACTGCTCGCTCATCAAAGGTTCTATGGTTGTAGAACATCTGTAACATCTTCCCACCGAATGAGAGTAGTCTTCAATTTTTACTAAAAATCCGCCTTCTTCCAAATCTTTAACCACTGCTTGTCTTGCATCTTTTACCGAAAGCCCTTTATATTTTTCCGGAACGTTTATCATTTTTCCGTCGGCGTCTATAATTTCTATAATTTCAAGATTATTGCGTTTAGATATTTCATTATCCGTTGCGTCGTGAGCCGGCGTAACTTTTACCGCGCCCGTGCCGAAAGACTTTTCTACAATATAATCCGAAACAATTTTTATTTCCCTGTTTACTATAGGAAGTTTTATAGTTTGTCCGACAACGTTTGCATATCTTTCATCGTCAGGGCTTACCGCAACGGCAGTATCGCCAAGCATAGTTTCCGGACGAGTTGTGGCTACTATAACATAACCCTCGCTATCTCTGAAAGGATATTTTATATGCCACAAATTGCTTTTTTCGTCGGCGTATTCAACTTCAATATCGGATAAAGCCGTCGCGCAGCGAGGACACCAGTTTACAAGCCTTTTGCCTCTGTATATAAGACCTTTATTGAAAAGGTCAATAAAAGCTCTTTTTACTGATTTTGAGCGGCTTTCATCCATGGTAAAAGCGGTTCTGTCCCAATCAAGACCGCAGCCAAGCTGTTTTAGCTGCTGCAAAATTGTGTCGCCGGTATCGTTTCTCCACTTCCACATAGTTTCTAAAAACTTTTCTCTGCCAAGGTCGTATTTTGTTTTACCTTCTTTTTTGAGAAGTTTTTCAACTACGTTTTGCGTGGCTATTCCGCCGTGGTCTGTTCCCGGAACCCACAGCGTATTAAATCCTGAAAGTTTTTTAAACCTTATTATAATGTCCTGAAGAGTATTGTTTAACGCGTGCCCCATGTGAAGAGAACCCGTAACGTTAGGCGGAGGTATAACTATTGTAAAAGGTTTTTTATTTTTATCGCAGACGGCAGAAAACGTTTTGTTTTCTATCCAATACTTACGCCACTTCTGCTCCACGCTTTTTGAATCGTAAACTTTTTCCATGTTGCCTTTGTTCCTTTACTATAAAAAATATTAAAAAACAATCTGTAGATTATACAAAAATTTGCTCGTTTTTGAAATAAAACGGCTTGCTCTTTTGCAAAATGCGCGATAGATTTGTATAATAAAAAAATGAAAAAATATTTCTTATGTTTATTTGCAGCCGTATTGAGTTTTACATTCGCAGGTTCTGCAATTGCGCAGACAAAAAAACAAGATGCTTCTAAGGAGAAAAAAGCAATGTTTGCTATTTTTAACACGTCTTACGGAACCATTAAAATTAAGCTGTTTCCCGAAAATGCGCCTAAAACTGTTGCAAATTTCGTAGAGCTTGCCGAAGGAACAAGAGAGTTCACAGACCCGAAAACAGGCAAGCAAACAAAGAAGAAATTCTACGACGGACTTATTTTCCACAGAGTTATACCCCAATTTATGATACAAGGCGGAGACCCTCTCGGCACGGGAACCGGCGGACCGGGTTACAAATTTGAAGATGAAATAGACCCAGCGCTCAAGTTTACCAAACCCGGACTTTTGGCAATGGCAAACGCAGGTCCCAACACAAACGGATCTCAGTTTTTTATAACCGAAGTTTCAACACCATGGCTTAACGGCAACCACACCATTTTCGGAGAAGTTGTAGAAGGCCTTGAAGTTGTTAAAAAAATTGCAAGAGCCGAAGTTGATTTTTCGGACAAACCTATAGAACCTATAATATTGAAAAGCGTAACTATAGAGAAAAAATAAGGACGCAGTTATGAAAAAAGCAGTTTTTATAACCGCCCCTGAAGTTTTCAGAGACGAAGAATACGACATACCTAAAAAGATTCTTGAAGATGCCGGAGTTAAAGTAATTACGGCAAGCAATAAAACCGGGGAAATAACGGGCAAATTCGGTTTAAAAGCTAAAAGCGATATTCTTCTTGAAGACGTAAAACCGGAAGATTTTAACGCTATAGTTTACATAGGCGGTAGCGGAGCAAGCGTTTTTTTTGAAGACGGCAGCGCTTTAAAACTTGCAAACCGTTTCTATACTGATAAAAAAATTACAGCCGCAATTTGCATAGCTCCTACAATACTTGCAAATGCAGGAATACTGAAAGGCAAAAAAGCTACGGTTTTCCCTGACGGAATAGAAGCCTTAAAAAAAGGCGGAGCAATTTACAGCAAAAAAAACGTTGAAACAGACGGCAACATTATAACAGCGGCAAATTACGAAACTGCAGAAGAGTTTGGCAAAACGCTTCTTAAAGCTATAAATAAAGAGCCTGAAACTTTTTAAAGTTTCAGGCTCTTTTGTTTTACAGCGTTTATTTACTTAATTTTGAAAAAATATCTATTATCTCTTCAATCTTTTCTTCCCTGTCGCTTTGTTTCCCGCTTTTAAAAGATTCCGCAACGCATGAAGTTAAATGTCCTTCCAAAACATCTTTTGCGGTTTTTTTTAAAATCGCCGAACTTGCCATAATTTGATTTACCACATCCACGCAATACTTATCGTCATTAATCATTTTAATTACGCCGTCTATTTGCCCTCGGGCGGTATTTAAAAGACGCAGCACTTTCTTTTTATCGGCTTTCATTTATTTCCCCTTATTTTTATGATTTAAAAAATCTTAAACGCAGCGCGTTTGTAACTACAAATATTGAAGATAAGCTCATAGCTGCCGCCGCAAACATAGGGTTTAATTTCCATCCCAAAACGCCGTAAAAAACTCCGGTGGCAAGAGGAATGCCGCATGCATTATAAAAAAACGACCAAAACAAATTCTGCTTTATATTTTTTACAGTTGCTTTTGAAAGAGTTATAACTGCAGCAACATCGTTTAAATCGTTTTTTATAAGAACAACCTGCGCGCTGTCTATTGCAATATCCGTACCCGCGCCTATGGCTATTGACAAATCCGCGGCAGTTAACGCCGGCGCGTCATTTACTCCGTCGCCCACCATGGCAACTTTTTTATTTTCAGCCTGCAAACTTCTCACATATTTTTCTTTATCTGCCGGCAAAACCCCGTAAATTACTTTATCTATACCCGCCTGCTTTGCAGCGGCATTTGCGCTGTATTTGTTATCTCCCGTAAGCAAAACTACGTCTAATCCTAAAGATTTAAGTTTTTTAACGGCATTTGCGCTTTCGCGTTTAACGGAATCCGAAAAAGTTATAACTCCGAGAAAAACTTTATTTTCCGCAAAAAATAAAGACGTTCCCTTTACATCGGCTGCATTTTTAAATTTTATTTTTTCATCTTTCATAAACGCGGCATTTCCGGCAAGAACAGTTTTTCCGCCGACAACAGCTTTAACGCCTCTTCCGGGAATTTGAAAAAATTTGCGCGCCTTTGCATAAGAAATTTTAAGTTTTGCAACTTTACGCATTACGGCGTTTGCAAGAGGATGTTCGGACAAACTTTCAACGGACGCCGCAACGGATAAAAGTTTTTTAGCCGATGTTTTTTCATACGGATAAATTCCGCTTACGGTTAATTTGCCGTCGGTAAGAGTTCCCGTTTTATCTAAAATTACAGCGTTTATTAAGCGGGCGGTTTCAAGACTTTGCGCGTTTTTAAAAAGAATTCCGCGTTTGGCGCCTACGCCCATAGACACCATTATAGCCGTAGGAGTTGCAAGCCCCAAAGCGCAAGGACAGCTTATCACCAAAACTGCAATTCCTATGGAAACTGCAAACTCTATACCCGCGCCGATTATAAGCCATGCGGCAAATGCCGCCAATGCAATTACAATTACAACCGGCACAAAAACCGCGCTTACTTTATCTGCAAGTCTAGCTATGTCTGCTTTACTTGAACCCGCTTCTTCAACAAGCTTAATAATTTGAGACAAAACCGTATCCTTGCCTATGCGCAAAACTTTCATTTTAAAATATCCGGATTTAACTATTGTTGCGCCGGTTACTTTACCGCTCTTTATTTTTTCAACGGGAACGCTTTCTCCGGAAATAGACGACTCGTCTATAAAAGCCGAACCTTCCGTAATTACGCCGTCCGCCGGAACGGCGCTTCCCGACTTAACTATTAGAATATCGCCTACAGATATATCTTCAGCGGCTATTTCTATTACTTTCCCGCCCTTATCCAAAAGCGCGGTTTTAGGCGCAAGTTTAATAAGACTTTTCACAGCGTCGTTGGTTTTTACTTTTGAACGCGCTTCAAAAAATTTGCCGATTGTAATAAAAGTAAGAATTGTTCCGGCAGATTCAAAATACAAATCAAAATGAGCCGCCGCATTATCTGCGAATATTTTTACAATAGAATAGATTCCGTAAATTACAGCCGCCGACGAACCTATAGCTATAAGAGAATCCATCGTAGGATTTAAATTTATTAAACTTTTAAAACCTCTTTGAAAATAATTTCTATTTATAAAAACTATGATAAGCGCAAGCAAAAACTGGGCAAGAGCAAAATACAAAAAATTATGATGCGAAGAGAGCAAATTCAATTCCGGCAGCCCAACCATGTGCCCCATAGATAAATATAAAAGCGGAATTAAAAATATTACGGACCATACAAGCTGTTTTTTTGTTTTCTCGGTTTCGGCAAGTTCAACAGTATTGGCTTGGGAAACATAAGCTTGCAAAGAAGCGCCATATCCGGCTTTCTTAACAGCTTGTATTATAATTTCTTTTCCGGTTTTACTTTCGTCATATTCCACAGACATGGAATTTTGCAACAAGTTTACCTTGGCGTTTTTAACCCCGATAAGTTTTGATACGGCTTTTTGAACATGCCCGCTGCAAACGGCGCAATTCATTCCCGTTATGTTATATTTTTCTTTCATGATTATATTATAGTATATACCCCATTGGGGTATCAAGAGTAAATAAAAAAAACGGGACGTCTTTCTTCAAAGACGCCCCGTTTTATAAAGTCTGCCGTTTATTTTGAAAACAAAGACCCAAGCCCTGAAGAAGAAACGGCTTGTTTTTTAATCTCGTTTTCTTTCTGCGCTATCAACGATTTCGCATCGTCAATTTGTTTCTGAACATCTCTGAGTTTCGGCTCAAGTTCCGACTGAAGTCCGGATTTATATTTATCCGCATCAGACTGAAGAACTTTTTTCTGATCGTTTACATAGCTTGTAACTTCCTGTCTTATTTTATCTTTTACGTCTCCTGCGGCAGAGTTTATAATATTTGAAAATCTTGAACCAAGTAGAGAATCTATGTTGGAAGTGAAACTCATGTTAAAACCTTTATTTTCAATAATTTCCGTTTTCGCCTGAACGCTTACGGAATCTATGCCGTTCCACAAAGCGTTTACATATTTTACGGTAGCTGCGTTGGCGCCGCTAAAATTTTTAGAAGCCGCGTCATAAGTTAAACCCGTAACAACAACTCCGGCTTTAGTTGTGTAATCGTTTCCTTTCAAAGCAAATTCCGCATTAATTTTAGCTTTCGCTTTTGCAAACGAAGGCGTATAATCCGTATCCGCAACCCCAAGAGCGGCGGCATCTACGCCGTCCATAACAACCGTTATAACATCTTGCGCGACATTTCCAAGACGGTCAAACTTGCCGTTGATTTTAAAAGTTTGGTTTGTATTATCTCCGTAAAGCTCAAAAGTCATGGCTTTACCTATAAGTTTTTGATCGGAAGTTATATTTTGCACAACGCCTCTAAAGCTTACGGGGTTTGGAATATCTTTACCTTCTCCGCCGGATGTTCCCGACATGGAAATATTTGCTATCCAAAAAGACGGAAGCGTTCCCTTCAAAGGATAAGTTATTTCTCTTCCTTTTAATCTTTCCTGCGCTTGAGCTTTTTTCTTATCTTCTTCGGATTTTTGCGGCATATACTTTCTGGCTATACTCATATAATAGAGAACAGAGTCAACTTTATTTACCCACACATCGCCGAAAAGCGTTCTGCTGACATTTTTAAAATCAAGCGACGGAATAGATAGTTTTGAAGCTATATTGTCAACGTCTTGATTTATCAGCGCATTTACATCTTTAAGCGCTTTCTGCTGGTCTGCAATATCTTTTGACAAACCTGCTTGCACATTTTTTAAATCGTTATATGTGGTTTCAAGCGATTTTCTTTGTTCGTTAAGAAGCGTAATATTTTCGCGCAAAACAGCAATGTCCGCCGGAGTTTTAACGCTTATTTTTGAAAGTTTATCTATAGATTCTTTTACGGAATCAATCTGCTTTTGAGTGTCAAGACCGTTTACGGTTTTTGAGTAAGAATCGTATTTACCCATTAAGCCAACATAAGAATCTTTAAGTTTGCCGACGGATTTTATGCCCGCCATATCTATAGCGCCTTCCGGCGAAAAATCCTTTATCTGCTCTTGTATTTCGCCGAATTTTTGCACTGACGGCAATGCGTTATATTCCGCTTCGGATTTATCTTTTATCTGTTTCATGGTTTTGGCAAGCAAGCTGTTTTCATCGGACTTCTTCTTCTTCTTTTTTTCCGGAAGCTTGCACGAAGTTTTCCTTGCGGTTGACCATTTAAACCCGCTAACGCTCATGTTGTCTATTATCACTTTCTTTGACAAAAGAGGAATAAATCTGACTTTAAAATTTATATTGTCAATATCGGCAAGATTTTTAAACTCGTCGTCTTTATCGCCTATTTTCATTGCGTTTATATTTATTGAAAGTTTTGTAAACGTAGTGTTAAGAGAGCCTATTTCAACTTTCGCGCCAAACGCCGCTTCGCCGCCGGCAATAATTCCTTTCTTTAAATAGAAATCAAAATAAAACGCGAAGAAAACCCACACTAAAACTACTATTATAACAGCAGGAATTACAAAAGCCGTTCTGAATATTTTCATTTTTATACCGCCTATTTAAAAATCGTGTAAGAAATTGAGCTTGCCGTAAGAAGTTTTACTATTCTCCATTTGGCAATTTTTTCACGCCAGTGAGATCTGTAATAAAGTATGAATTTTTTCGAGAAGAAATACGCAGGGTAAAAAAGAATAACGCCAAGGGCAAGATTGCCCATAACCACCGTGTTGTTGAATTTTGTAAACGGAACAATATCTGCGTTATAAAGCGAAGTAAATAAATTAAAAAGAAAACCTAAATTTAAAATAAAGTACCCTATTTTATCCGCTATCGGATCTAACAAAAGACCTACAAGCCCGAACACCGTCCACGAAACAAACGCCGCGCCGATATTTACGCGCAGTATCATTATTAAAAAGAAAAATATGCACTTCCACAAAACTCCGGGAACAAAACCGAGAAAAATTCCTAACGCCGCGCCGAACGCAACCTGATTGGGTGACACGTCGGTTTGAAGAACTTTAAAAATATCTTTAAGTATTTTTACTATAAACACTCTTCCCTCCTTGCTTCTCTGTTATTTTTATTATTTCGTCAAACTTATTAACTATGTAGGTCGGAGAAAAAGTTTTTATTCCCTCTAAATTTAAATATCCGTATGAAACCGCTATAGAATCTACGTTTGCAGATTTTGCCGCCTTAAAATCGTTCGCACTGTCGCCTATCATAACCGTTTTACGCGCATCTGCGTTGCTAAGTTTTATTAAATCTAAAATAGGTTTCGGATCTGGTTTTTTTACGCCGGCACTATCTCCGCCGAAAATTTCGCAAAAATATTTTGCAATGTCCAAACGGGTTAAAATTTCTCTGCAAAAAATTTCTGTTTTATTTGAAAGCAACGCTATTTTTTTATCTTTTAATTTTTCAAGAGTTTCTTTAACGCCATCGTAAAGTTTTGTAGTGTCAAGCAAATGCTTTTTGTAATGCTCCGTAAAAAGCCTTAGCGCTTCATTTACATTATCTGGCTTTTCAGGCAAAACTTTTGCTATTAAAGCATTCACGCCGCTTCCGAGATACGAACTGACTTTTTCAACGGGAAAAGGCGCAAGTCCAAAATCTTTCCTCATTAAATTTACGGCCGTAGTCAAATCGTATTGCGAATCTACAAGCGTCCCGTCTAAATCAAATATTAAAAATTCATAGCTCATTTTTAAACACAAAGTGAAATATAAATAGTAAAAAGCGGAATTAACAAAATTTACTCCTTACTACTCCATATAGCTCGCCGTTACTTAACTTCCTATCTTCCTAACATCTCATCTTCTTTTTCATTGCCATTTTATAAGTTCGGATATATACTGCACTTCTCCGCCGCATTGCGGAAGAATTCTAACGGTATATCCGCAGCGTCCGACTTTGTCGGCAAAAACCTTCCCTTCAAAAATAAAATCGTTGCCTTCTTTTGAAACAAGCCTCATTTCATAAGTTTCTTGAGAGCTTACAACTTGCTTTGAATTTATAAAACCGCTGAAAATTTGAACGCTGACGTCTTCAGGATTTAAAGAGCCTATATAAACCCTCGCTGTAACAGACATATCGCCGAAAACGCTTATTTCGCCGTTTATGTTATCTTCAACTTTTACGACGTGAACGTCTTTCCAGTTGTTGCGCACGTTTATAAGCCACTGGGCTTTCTTTTTAGCCGCTTCAAATTTATTTTTTTTCAATTTTTCATGCGAAAGCGCCGAAGTTATATAAAACTTTTTAGCATACTCTTCAATCATTCTGTTTGTGTTGAAAACGGGTCCGAGCGTTTGCATGGACATTTTCATTTTCTTTGTCCAGCCTCTTGGAATGCCGTCTATGCCTCTGGCGTAAAACAGCGGAACAATTTCTTTTTCAAGAGTGTCGTAAATGGCTTTGCTTTCAACTTCGTCCTGATACTCTCTGTCGGAATATTCGTCTATAGAACCTATAGTCCAACCGTTGTCACCGTTATATCCTTCGCACCACCAGCCGTCTAAAACGCTGAAATTTAAAGCTCCGTTAACCGCGGCTTTCATACCGCTCGTTCCCGACGCTTCTTCCGGACGCAGAGGATTATTAAGCCATATGTCGGCGCCCTGCACAAGATAGTGCGCCACATTCATATCGTAATCTTCCAAAAACACTACTTTATATTTAAGTTCGGGATCGTTTGCAAGGCTTACTATCTGTTTTATTATTTCTTTTCCAACGCCGTCTTGCGGATGCGCTTTTCCGGCGATAATAATTTGGACGGGGTGTTCCTTGCTGGTAATAATTTTTTTAATTCTTTCCAAATCTTTAAAAATTAAATTGCCGCGTTTATAGGAAGCAAATCTTCTCGCAAAACCTATTGTGAGCGCTTCCGGATCTAAAACTTCGTCGGCGTAACTTGACATAATTTCGGAAAGACCTCTGCGCTTAAGCTGGTGTTTAAGGCGCGCTCTGGCAAAAGACACAAGCCTTTCTCTTCTTCTTTCATGACTTCTCCAAAGTTCCGCATCGGGAATATGAGCCACTCTCTGCCATATTGTATGATCCGCCGGCTCGTCTTTCCACGCCGCGCCGAGATATCTGTCAAAAAGTCCGGCAAACTCGTAAGATATCCACGTATTTGTATGTATGCCGTTTGTTATGTGCGTTATCGGAATTTCTTTTCTGGGCAAACCCGGCCATATGCCCGACCACATTTCTCTTGCAACGGTAGCGTGAAGTCTGCTGACGCCGTTTGCTTTGTTTGTCATTTTCAAAGCAAGAATGGTCATAGAAAAATCCGAAGGATTTCCCATCTTCAAATTTTTTGCCGGAAACGATCCGAGCGCTAAAAATTGTTCTGCGGAAAAACCCAGTTTTTTATACATCGGTTCAAAATATCTTGTAACAAGATCCGCGCCGAAAATTTCATTTCCCGCCGGAACAGGCGTGTGCGTTGTAAACACGCATCCGCTTTGCACAAGCTGGAACGCTTCTGCCTGAGAAAGCCCTTCGTCTTCTATGTACTCCCTCATTTTTTCAAGAAGCAAAAAAGCCGAATGACCTTCGTTAATATGTATTACGCCCGGGTCTATATTTAAAGCTTTAAGAAGTTTTACTCCGCCCACGCCAAGCAAAATTTCTTGACGAATGCGCATATTTCTATCGCCGCCGTAAAGCTCGCCGGTTATCTCTCTTACCTCTTTTGAATTTTTACTGAAATCGGTATCCAAAAGATACAGAGGAACTCTTCCGACTTGAAGCTTCCAAACCCGCGCGGAAATTTTTTCTTTAGGAATATCTATGGTTATTATAAGCGGTTCGTTCTTTTTATCTTTAACAAGCTCAAGAGGCATAAGCTCAAAATGATTTTCGTTATACTCTTCCTGCTGTATTCCGTCGGAATTTAAATACTGTTTAAAATATCCGTATCTGTAAAGAAGTCCTACGCCCACAAGCGGCAAACCCATATCGCTTGCGGATTTTAAGTGGTCGCCCGATAAAATTCCAAGCCCGCCGGAATAAATCGGAAGGCTTTCATGTATTGCAAACTCCGTGGAGAAATACGCAAATTTCATATCGGCGTAATCCGAACACGAATCGTGATACCAAGTATTCATGGACATATATTTATCAAGTTCGCCTTTTACTCTTTCCATGTGAGACACAAAACTGTCGTCTTCGGAAAGCGCGGCGAGAGTTTCCTGTTTTATCATGCCAAGCATAGCTTTAGGATTATGATAAGTTTCTTCCCACAAATCTCTGTCAAGTCTTCTGAAAAGTTCTACGGCGTCGGAGTTCCAGCACCACCAAACGTTATTTGCTATGGCAAGAAGCGGAGAAAGAATTTCCGGAAGATTAGGCACAACTACAAAAGCTTTAGCGTTTGGAGAAACAAAAGTTTCCTGATTTTCGTTAAATAAATCTTTATTCATAAATACTCCTTAAATGCATTTTGTAAATTATATCATTTTGCAGAATTTTCTAAAATCTCTAAAACTTTATCAAACTCTTTAAACGTTTCAATTTTATTAAACATATCTCTTATTTTTGAGGCTTCGGGAAGCCCTTTTATATAATATTGAGCGGTTTTTCTCATAAGCACAAAACCTCTTTTCTCGCCGTAATGTTTAACGGAAAGTTTTGCGTGGCGTTTAAACCATGATATTTTCTTTTTTGCAGAAGGGATTTTTTGTATTTTACCGGAAGCAAAATACTTTTCAAGCCTTTTAAAAATATCGTAATTACCTATCGCCCCGCGTCCTATCATAATTCCACAACAGTTTGAAATATTTAAAAATTTTTCCGCCGTTTCTTCGTCCGTAATACCGCCGTTTCCAAAAACGGGAATTTTTGCCCCGTCGCAGGATTTCGCAAAAGCGTCTAAATCAGGATCTCCCGAATGTCCCTGCGAGGCGGGACGCGCATGGACGGCAACCATTTTTATACCTGCTTCATACGCTATTTTTATAATTTCAGGAGCCACATTTTGCCCGGGAACAAGACCTATTCTTATTTTAACCGTCACCGGAACGCTTGAATTTGCAACTACGCTTTCAAGAATTTTCGCCACAAGCGACGCGTTTGATAAAAGCTTTGCCCCCGCTCCGGCTTTTGCAATTTTTTTAACAGGGCATCCTAAATTTATGTCAATTATATCAGCGCCTAAACCGCTTATTATTTTTGCGGCTTCGCCCATGCTGTAAGCGTCTGCCCCAAAAATTTGCGCGGCAACCGGCTTTTCTTTTTTCTCGCTGTAAAGAAGTTTTCTTGTTTTTGCGTCGGCGTGAAGTAAAGCTTTAGCGGAAACCATCTCGGTATATACAAGGCCCGCTCCTCCGGCTTTCGCCAAGAGTCTTACGGGAAAATCGCTTATTCCCGCCATAGGCGCAAGAACTATATTATTATCAAGCGTTACATTCCCTATTTTAATTTTCATAAATAAAGTTTATTTCCAATTCGTAAGCTGTAAAGACGAAGAAGATTTCAATTGCTGCGCGTTATATTTAAACCCCAAAACGCGCTGCTTAAAATACGCCGCACAGCCTATCATGGCGGCATTGTCAGTGCAATATAGCGACGAAGGAATAAAAACTTCTATTTTATTTTTTTTGCCTACGTCTAAAAATAATTTTCTTATAAGAGCGTTGGAAGACACGCCGCCGCCGAGAGCAATTCTTTTAAGCCCAAAAGTTTTTGCGGCTTCAAAAGATTTAAAACATAAAGTTTCGGCTATTGCCGCTCTGAAAGAAGCGCAAATGTCGTTTATATACCGCTCGTTTTTAACGGGGTTTTGTTTGAGGTAGTTTAACAAAGCCGTTTTAATTCCGGAGAAAGAAAAATCCCAGCTTCCTTTTAAGTAAGGTCTTGTAAAATGCACGGCTTCAGGATTTCCGTCGGCGGCTCTTTTATCTATAACCGGCCCTCCGGGATAAGACAAGCCTAACATTTTAGCCGCCTTATCAAAAGCTTCGCCGGCGGCATCGTCTCTTGTAGCGCCTAAAATTTTATATTTTCCGAAATCTTGCACAACGATAAGTTCGGTATGCCCGCCGGAAATTATCACGCTTAAAAAAGGCGGACGGAGTGATTTATTTTCTATAAACGAAGAATAGAGATGTCCTTCAAGATGGTTAACGGGAATTAACGGCTTTGAATAAACGGACGCAAGGGTTTTAGCCGCCGTTGCGCCAACAAGAAGCGCGCCCGCAAGACCCGGCCCCGAGGTAAAAGCTATAGCGTCTATATTGTCAAAAGAAAACCCCGCCTTTTTAAGAGAAGCCGCAATTACAGGATTTATATTTTTTATATGCTCTCGGCTTGCAAGTTCCGGAACAACGCCGAAAAATTTAGCGTGAACGGCAATTTGCGACGATATAATTGCAGACTTAACGTCCGTTCCGTTTGAAACTACGGAAGCCGACGTTTCGTCGCATGAAGTTTCTATCGCTAATATATTCAAAGTTTTTACCTATTTTATGTTTGGAAAACTTATAAAAGTTACGTTGGAATAACTTCTGTTTTTATCAAAAAATTTATATGTAACGGAACCTTCCTGCGAATTTTCTGTTTTTTGCAACCCTACTTTTACCGAACGCGCCACGCTTCTTAAACCTGTTTCAAAACTTTGCGCGCTTTTGCCTTTTTGGAGTTTTATCGTTTTGTAAAATTCTATCCACGACGCGCGCGAAGTATCTCTTTCGCGCTGATACTCGCTTACAATATCTTCCTGTTTTATGCCGTTTGCCACAAGCGCGTTAACAACTCTTTTGTTAAGCTCTACGTCAAGAGAAATTTTTTCTTTGCTGTCCGGATGAACTGAAAGCCAAACTCCCACGCCCAGCAAAAACAAAATTACTATATAAATTTTAATTACAAAACTTTCTTTTCTTTTTTCTTTTTCGGACACAACAATCTCCGCTTATTTATTTTTTACTATTCTGTTTTGCGGATTTTTCTATTTCGGCCGCAACATTACCTGCTTTGATAATTTCAATTGCTTTCTTTAAAGCCTCGTCTTCAACTTTATTTTTATCATCGGTTTTTACATCGCTCTTTTTTTCGCTATCTTTGGCAAACACCATATCCGCCTGCGTATAAAGTTTTATTTCGTCTTCAATTGAAACTTTTATTTCTATATCCGGCGTTATTCCGTTTTTAGCGTTAACATCGTCGGAGCGGTTAATAGGTCTTCCTGACGGCAGATAGTATTTTGCAATTGTAAGCCTTAACGCGGTACCGTCGGAAAGAGGAAATATTGTCTGCACGCTTCCTTTGCCGAACGTGTTTTGCCCTATTATTAAAGCTCTTTTAAAATCTTGAAAAGCGCCGGAAACTATTTCCGAAGCCGAGGCAGAGCCTCTATTAACCAAAATTATAAAAGGAATGTCTGCAAATTCCGCGACGCCGTGCGTGTAATATTTTTTCTCGGAACCTTCCACTCTTCCTCTTGTGGTAAGAGCAAGCGTTTTTTCTTTTACAAATGCGCTTATTATGTCTATTGCGGAATCCAAAAGTCCGCCGGGATTATTTCTTAAATCTAAAATTACGGCTTGAGCGCCCTCTTTTTTTAGAGACGAAAGCTCTTTTTTTACATCCGCCGCGCTTTGAGCGTTAAATTCGCTAAGGCGTATGTAAGCTATATTTTCTTCAAGCATAGTTGAGCGCACGGTTTCTATTTTTATTTTCTCGCGGACAAGGTCAAAAACCAAATCTTCAACAACGTTATCGCGCCGTATGATAACTTTAACTTTTTTGCCGGCTTTTCCGCGCATTAAATCTACGGCTTCGTTTGTAGACATGCCCTGCGCCGACTTTTTATCTATTTTTATAATTCTGTCGTCCGGTAAAACTCCGGCTTTAAAAGCCGGCGTTCCAACTATCGGCGAAACAACAGTAATAAATCCGTTTTTTTCCATAATTCGCAAACCTACGCCGCTGTAGTTTCCTTCGGTTTCGTTTTTCATATCTTTGTAAGCTTTTTCTTCCATGTATTGAGAAAACGGATCTAACGTTCTTACAACGCCCTTAATTGCCCCTACCGCCAAATCCGCGCTTTTTGTTTCGGAAACATAGTTGACGTTAATAATTTCCATAACGTCTATCATGGTTTTAAGTTTCTCATATGTTTCGTCCGCGGCAAAAACAGAACCTGCGCAAAACAAAGAAATAATTAAGACAGCGGACAAAATTTTTACTCTTACAATTTTCATTTAATTCTCCGATATAATTCTATTTAGCTTTATTTAAGCCAAAGCATTGGATTGTCAGCAATGTTTTCATTTCTGATTTCAAAATACAAAACATTTTCCTGACCGGCGCCAAGCTGCGCAAGCGTTGAACCTTTTGAAACTTTCTGCTCGTCCGTAACAAGTATTTTATCTAACTGCCCGTAAACGCTAAAAGTTGAGTCGTTATGATCTATTATAACAACTTTTCCGTAAGAACGGAAATTGCCTGCAAATATAACAGTTCCCGAATCTACGCTTTTAACTTTGGCATAATCAGAAGCTTTAATTTTTATGCCGTTGCTTATAATATATGTATCCATTTCAGGATGTTTACTCTTGCCGAACTGCGCAACAACTTTCCCCTCAACAGGCCACGGAAGATTTTTTTTATGTTTCGGCGTTGACGCTCGGATAACGGTTCCATTGCTTTTTTTTCTTTTAGAAGACGACAGCTGTTTTATAAGAGCCTGAAGAGCTTTAGCGTTTTCATTTAACGTTTTAATTTCTTCTTCGGCTTCGGCTCTTTTTCCGGCCGTAGTTTTTAGAAGCTCGTTTTTTTCTTTTATAAGATTTCTTTTCTCTGCCGCAAGAGAGTCTTCCTGATCTTGCAGCCGCAAAAGTTCTTTTTTTGCGTCGTTCCATTTTTTTACGGCGGCGGCAGATACAGACGCCGCTATTCTTTCTTTTTCAAAATTAGCTTTTTTTGCCTCAAGCGCGTTTTTTCGTATCTTATATTCCACGGGGTCGGTTTCATAAGACAAAGACATTGATTGCTTGTGAAAAAGTTCAAGCTCGGCGCGCATTTTTTTATTTACTTCGGCACTTTTTGCAAAAGCGTTGTTATACTGTTTTGAAGCGGTCGCAAGATTGCCTTCCGCAATTTTTATATCGCCCGATATTTTTTGAAGGCGTTTTTCGTTTCTTGCTATTGAATCGTTAAGATTTTTAAGTTCTCTTTTAACATTTTTTTCCTGAAGCATCAGTTTGTTTTTTTCAAGCTTTTTGGCCTGAATTTTTTTGTTTACGTCGGAAAGCTGTGCAGACTGCGACTGAACGCCCGCCTGCTTGGCAAAAACCTCGCAGCAGAAAAAAAACAAACATGCAAACGTAAATGCAACAATTCTTATTTTCATTTTAATCTTTGAAAATTATTCCTAAAGCCGCGGTAACTGCAATTATGCCAAACACCGCCGCTTCTTTTATTAAAAGAGGATAAAATACAAAAATACCCGCGCTCCACACCGCCAAAAATCCGGCGGCGGCAGACAATAAATAAATAACAAAATCCTTGGAAAGTTTTTTTGCGCCGACATTATTACCGTAATATAAAAATAAAATTTTAATAATAAAAAGCGCAAAGATAGTTAAAGCAAATATCAAACTTATTTTTTCATACAACTCTAAAGTTCTTTTAGCCTGAATGTATTTTTTATATCCGTCCGCGTCGTAAACAACATCGTTTACCCCCGTAATTTGCGCCATGGCGTTGCGCACAACTATTAAAAATTGATCCGTGGGAAGAATGTTGGGAGAAACTTTAAAATAAGCGGCAAAGGAATCTTTATCTCCCGGAACGGAAACGTCTTTAAGGAAAGGATTTTTTTTCACGGCTCTGTAATATGACTGCTCCGCGCTTACATATTCGTTAACGTTTACATATCCTAAACTTTCAATTGCGGACGCAACATCGTTTGAATTATTAACATTCTTATTTAAAAAAACCGTTATTGCAAGATTTTCCGACATATCTTTGGCGTATTTATCAACGCGGTAATAATGATCCGCAAATAAAACACTAAACGCGCAAAACGCTGCAAGCGCAAAAAATTTAACAACCTTTGACCAAGCTTTTACCGCAGCATTTTCATTCATAAGATTACCTCTTTGCCTTAAGAATGTTTTTATACATCTTTATATATTCAATAACGGAATTATCCCATGAAAAATTGCTGTTAAAAGCGTTTTGCATAAGCGGACTCCAAGACGCTTTATCTCTGAAAATTTTTTCGGACTTTAAAATGGTTTCAACAAAATTTTCGCCGTACGTTATATTAAACACAAAACCGTTGCCCTCATGTGTGTAATGGTTGTAATAAACTATAGTATCCGACAGCCCCCCGGTTCTGTTTACTACGGGTATTGCGCCGTATGCCAACGCTATCATCTGGCTTAAGCCGCAAGGCTCAAATCTGGACGGCATCATATAAGCGTCTGCGCCGGCATATATTTTATGCGCAAGCGCTTCGTTATATTCAAAAAACGCCGCGGCTTTTTTAGGCATATTTCTTACGGCGTCTTCCAAAGCCCGTTTTATTGACGGATCGCCGGAGCCGAGTATCACAAACTGCATATTTTTATCTTTAAGATGGTAAAGCGCGTCCGTAATTATGTCAAAACCTTTTTGATTATCAAGTCTTGAAACGCACCCGAAAAGATATGCGTCTTCTTTAACTTCAAAACCGCACAATTCCTGAAGATCCGCCTTACAAAAACTTTTTCCGGAAGTATCGTATTTTGAAAAATTAGAAATTATATTTTTATCTGTTTCGGGATTCCAATAATCGTAATCTATTCCGTTAAGTATGCCGTAAATTTTATCTTTGCGCGAATTTAAAACTACCGACATTCCCTTGCCGTTAAAATCTTGTATTTCAAGAGCATAAGTAGGACTTACGGTAGAAACAGCGTCCGCCAATTGAATACCGCATTTCATAAAATTTACGGTATCATAAAACTCAAGTTTATCCACCGTAAAATCTTCCCAGGAAAACCCGGCTGCAACCACCGTGTCTGCAGGAAACGAACCTTGATAAGCTATATTGTGAATGGTAAAAACGCTTGAGGTTTTTGAAAAATAATCATCGTTTTTTAAAACTGTTTTAAGGTAAGCCGGAATAAGCCCGGTTTGCCAATCGTGGCAATGAATTACATCGGGAATAAAATTTACGGCTTTCAGAGATTCAAAAACCGCGCGGCAGAAAAAAATATATCTTTCCCTGCTGTCGCCGTATTCGTATCCGCCTTCGCCGTAAACGCCGTTGCGGTCAAAAAAGCGGCGGCTTTCAACAAAATAAACTTTAACGCCGTCTTTGGTTACGCACTGCTTAACGGCAAATAACTCTTCATCGCCTGAAACTTTAACGGAAAGCCCCTGCGCGGCAGGCTTTAAGTCGTATTTTTTTTCGTCTATTGCTTTATATTTCGGAATAATGACGCGCACGTCGTGTCCGGCTTTTTTCAGATATGCCGGAAGAGTGCCGAGAACGTCTGCAAGCCCGCCTACTTTCACAAACGGCGCGCATTCTGAAGCTGCCATTAAAATTTTCATGGAGTATTTCTCCGGACTACTCTTTATTTTCTTCTGCGTCTTCCGAGGCGTTATTATCGTTTACCGTTTCCACGGCTTGAGCCGACAAAGTTTCCTGCAATGGTTGCTTGTCGCTATGTCCGTCTAAGCTTTGTTCCTGCCGCTCTTGTGCGGAAAAAGGAAGTTCCGGCTCGGCGGCGTTTTCTGTTTGCTGAACTTCTTTGGGCATATCTTCTATAAGAGGAAGTTCGCTTAAATGCGCAAGACCGAAATGTTTTAAAAAATCCTGCGTGGTTCCGTAAAGAAGCGGTTTTCCCAAAGCTTCTTTGCGTCCCGTTATTTTTATAAGTTTTCTTTCAAGAAGCGTGTCTATAACTCCTGAAGATTCTACGCCCCTTATTTCGTCTATTTCGGCTCTTGTTATAGGTTGCTTATAAGCAATCATGGCAAGAGTTTCAAGCGCGGACGGAGAAAGTTTTAAAACGGATTTTTCTTTCAAAAGTTTTTTTATCCACGGAGAATAAGAAGCTTTTGTAGAAAAAGTCCAGCCGTTTGCGACAAACTTTATTTCATACGGTTTGTTAAGAACTTCGTATTCCGTTTTCAGCTCGTTTAAAATATTTTCAAGATTAGCCGAATCTTCGTAATCTTCCTTCACGATATTTTTCAGCTCTTTAAGACTCAACGGTCTTTCAGAGACAAATAACAACGCTTCCAAAACGCGTTTAATTTCAGATGTTTCCATCGCTATCCTCGTTATTTTCGGAAACCAGTTCCAAACTTTCGGCAACGGGTTCCTGTTTTTTATCTTCGTCTTTTTCTATAAATTCAAATACTTCCTCGCTTTCTTTAACTTCGGTTTCTTCGTTATATATTTTATATATTCTTATTTCGTCAAACAGCTCGGACTGCTTGGCGGCGATTTGTTTATTTTTAACAAGTTCCAAAACAGCCATAAAGCAAACAATTAGCGCCATTCTGCTTTTTTGCATTTTTAATATTTCAGTAAAAGAAACGTATTGTTTTCCTTCCAACACGTCAAGAATTTCCCTGATTTTAGTTTCAATGGGGATTTCTTTATACATTATTTCTTTTATATTTTCAGGAAGAGCCGTCAGCGCCTCGCGGAAGCTGCCTATAAGGTCAAACATCGTCGCGTCTAAAACAAAATCCTGCTTGTCTATAACCGGCGCCGGTCTGTAATAAATTTGGGAATTTTCTATTGCTTTATAAGATAAAAGTTTCCCTATTTCTTTGTATTTCTGATATTCAATTAATCTGTTTTTCAGCTGATCAAACGGATCTTCGCCGTCCTCTTTTTCTCCGTTTGAAGGAAGAAGAGTTTTAGCTTTTATCTGCATAAGCGTTGACGCCATAACAAGAAATTCGCCGGCTATGTCTATGTTGAGATCTTTCATAAGTTCAAGATAAGAAAGATACTCCGCCGTGATATCTGCAATTTTTATCTCGCCGATTTCAAGATCGTTCTTTTTTATAAGATGTAATAGAAGGTCTAAAGGACCTTCAAAAACGTCAAGATGTATGTCGTAAACCATATTTTCCCTTTTTAAAACTTCAACGCTTTGCGTATTTGGGCAAGAGTTTTTTGCGCGGTCTCGTTTGCTTTTGACGAGCCCTCGTCAATAATTTTTTGAAGATAACTTTTATCGCTTATCAAATCTTTTCTTTTTTGCGCAAGCGGTTTCATAAATTCGCTAAGCATTTCCATAATCTGTTTTTTGCACGCAACGCAGCCTACCGCACCCGCCTTGCATTCTTCTTGTCTTACTTTAAAATCTTTATTGAATATTTTATGAAACGCAAAAACAACGCAGCCTTCGGGATGACCCGGATCGTCCTTTTTTATTTTCAAAGGGTCTGTAAACATTGTCTGAACTTTTTTCTTGATAGAATCGTCGTCTTCCCCGAGAAAAATGGAATTTCCGTAAGATTTTGACATTTTTCTTCCGTCAAGACCCGGAACTCTTGCGGACTTTGTAAGTTTTGCCTGCGGTTCAACCAAAACATTTCCGTAAAAATTGTTGAAGCGTCTTGTTATTTCTCGCGAAAATTCAAGATGCGCAAGCTGGTCTTCTCCTACGGGAACGTAATCTGCTTTATAAATTAAAATATCTGACGCCATTAAAACGGGGTATCCTAAAAATCCGAAATTATTTAAATCTTTATTTTTTATTTCATTTTTTTGCTCTTTATACGTAGGGCATCTTTCAAGCCAGCCAAGCGGCGTTATCATAGACAAAATCAAAAAAAGTTCGCTGTGCGCGCTGACGGCAGACTGTTTAAACAAAACTGCTTTTTGCGGATCTACCCCGGCGGTAAGCCAGTCCGCAACCATTTCCAAAATATTTCCGGCAACGTTTGAAGTGTCGGCGTAATCTGTGGTAAGCGCATGCCAATCGGCTGACATATAGTAACAGTTGTATTCGTTTTGCATTTGAACCCAATTGTTTAAAGCGCCGAAATAATGCCCAAGATGAAGTCTTCCCGTAGGACGCATTCCCGACAAAACTGTTTTACGCATATTTCACCTTTAATAATAAAGCGGTTGCCCGCTAAGAATAGTTACGCAAAAATTTATTAACGGAGCGATAATTTTCCACACCGCGCCAGAATACAGCAAAACAAACAAAACCAAAAGACCTAAATACGGATTAATATTCATGTAACGCACGGCAATTTCGCGCGGCATAAAATAAGTAACCACTTTTGAACCGTCAAGCGGCGGAACCGGAATTAAATTTATAACGGGCAAAACTATATTTATCATAAGCATTAAGCCGAAAAATTCCGTTATTGACGAGGCAAAACCCGCAAATAATTCCGGAAACGCATTTACAATTCTTATGATAAGTCCCGATAAAACAGCCAAAAATATATTTGAAAGCGGACCCGCCGCAGATACAAGCGGAATATCCGTTTTCGGGTTTTTCAGTTTTACGGGGTTAAACGGAACAGGTTTAGCCCACGCAAAAAATATAGGCGTATGAAGCAATATCAACATTGCCGGCAATATAATACTGCCGAACAAATCTATATGCACAATAGGGTTAAGAGTTAATCTGCCGGCAAGTTTTGCCGTATCGTCTCCGCGCCAATATGCGGCAAGCCCGTGCGCTACTTCATGAATAATAACAGAAAAAAGTATAACTACAACATATATAAATATTACAAGAAAATCCATTTTTTTCTCCAAAAAACGTTATATTTTTCAAACAATTTTACAACTTTTTAAGCTTTCTTGTCAATTGAATGTTTTGATTGATTTTTGAGTCCTTTTTTGTAGAAAAACAGATTGAGGGCAACTATTGCGGTTATAAAAATAACAGTGCCTGCTATTATATATGTGTGATATTCTCTAAAAAGCGCCGCGGCATACTCTTTTCCGCAAAGATATATGCCTGCAAAAAGCAAAGCCCATGAAACGGCATACACAAATGCAGCATAAAAATAGTAGATTTTTTTACCGGTCTTGCTTGCAAAATGAGAAAGCCACACAAGCCCTACCCAACCAAGCGGGTAGTTCGCTATTATAAGTATAACTCCAAGGATAAAACTTGCATACGAACTTCCAGTTTGAGCCGGCATTTTTATTTTGCCTTTTTCTTAATTTCTTCAAAAAGCGTTTTATTTTTTGACAGCTTTTCAAGAAGAGCGTGATAGTGGAGAAGATTGGAATTGTGTTTAAGAAGTACTTGCAAAGCGGCAAGGACTGATTTTAAATTCGGATTTTTATCGCCTTTTAACACCGGCAAAACTTTAGGCATTGAAAACTTTCTTGCGGCATGCGGAGATATTTTAAATATATCAAGAGAAATCTCGGGAGCCGTATAAGTTAAAACCATCTCCTCGTCTTCGGCTTCATGTTCGCTCTTTAACAACAGAGTTAAATCTTCAACGCCGAAAATAAGAAGCGGGTCGTAATTTATTTTTTGTTTTTCGCTAAAACTTTCAACAGCCTGCGCAAAGTCCGCAAGCATTTTTTTTCTGCATTGCGCCGCCTGATTCTGAAAAGAAAGCGGATATACAAAGGCTATAAGTTCGTTTTCGCTGTCGTGATACAAAATAAAATTTTCCGCGTAAAACATTTCCTTGCAGGCAGGACATGTTACAAGATTTATTTCTCCGGCAATCAAAGCTTCTTTAAGCTCCGGATTATCGAAAACGCTTATCGCAGAAACAAGCTCCGCTTCAAAAACATGTCCGCAAGAGCATTTTATTTCTTCTTTATTTGAAATAGACATAATAGAATTTTACTATTTTAGCACGGCAATGGCAAGAAAGCGTTTAACTGCAAAGTGAAAAGTGTAATTAACTACAACAGCAAACGGCAGATTTTCGGTTAAGCCGGAAATCTGCCGTTTCTTTTTGTTTCTAATTTGTAATTGTTGTTTCTTGTCGTTACTTACCCTCTTATCTTCTTAACTTCTTACCATCATCGCTTCCTGTCATCATCTTAAAGCATTTTGTAACTCGTCAGGCAAATCGTTCATCTCGTATAATTGCGTTTCGGCGGCGGCTGTCGGTTCAGGGGTTGCCTGGGCTTCTTCTTTGCTTGTTATCTTGTTTGTTGCTGCGCCAAAGTTATATCTTAATCCGGCGTTGCCGTTAATGGTTGTGTAATTATCCGCTGTGTATGCGTTTGCTCCTGCTATTATTTTCAACCCTTCCGCTACTTTTACGCTTCCTCCTATTGCTACTCCCAATATCACGCCGCTCTCTTCATATCCTCGGCTTTGGAATTTTATTTCTGTTCCTTCAAATGCGCTTTCTATTTCGTATTTGTTTCCTGCAAGCAAATATTTTCCTTCCAAGTTTACATATCCTGCCCATTTCTCATTCTCGTAGTTTACTCCCGCTCCTACTCGTCCTGCGCTTCTGAAATAATTTCCTGCTTCCACATTTAAGTTTAGTCCGTTTGCTCCTGTTTCTTTAAAGCTTTCATAACTTGCGTTTTTTACTTCTGCTCCTATATATGGTTTGAAGATTGTATTGTTTGCTATTTTTATTTTTAGCGCTCCTTCCACGTCGCCGCCTATTGTCATTCCTGCGTAACTTCCTTTTGCTTCTCTATCTTCATACCCGGGGAAATATTTGCTTAGCTCTATATTTCTTGTTGTTTCATAGCTGTCTTTGCTTGCGTTTATCGTCGCTTTTATTTCATACTTCTCCGACGCGTAGCCGCCGTATATTCCTCCGCCTATTTTATTTAGCGTTGCTTTATTTGCTTCTTCTTTTATACTGTTGCCTTTATACTTTACATATGCTCCCAACGTTGTTTTATTTAATCCGCTTGTTGGTCCAAAATACACGTCAAAACCTGCCGCTACTCCGTATCCGCTGTCTTTATATTCACCTATGCTGTTTATATCTTTTCCAAACTTTGCGCTTGCCCCTATTGCCTGCACCCACATTGCTGTGGTTGTTTCTTCTACTCCATTCTCTTTCTTTATTCTCTCATACAGCTCAATATTCTCGCTGTCTAACGCTGCGCTTCTTATTACGTTGCTTACAAAATATCCTGATACTGCCGACAGAACTTCTTTCTGCTCTTTCTCTGCCAAGCCCGCTGTTTCCGACATTACATTCATCAAATCATTTCCTATTTCCGGCGCCAGCGACAACGCGTCCCACGTTCTTGCTGTTTCTTTTTGGTTATATGTTAAATTCGGCAGCTCTTGGAAATTTGCGGCGCTTGTTCCGCTTACTATTATTCTTACTATTCCTGTCCAGTCTGTTATATCGTTATATTTTATTTCATACGAAAAGCTGCTTGTTCCTACGTAATCAAACGTTGTTGTTGTAAACGTTCCAAATACTACGTTGTTGCCGGACATTATTAGTTTATATTCTCTGTTATTGTAAAAGCCAAAACGCGCTTTTATATGCAAATTCCCTCCTACTTGCGCCGAGCTTGCATATATTTGGTCGTTTTCTCCGTTTGCAAATATATCCATCAATAAGTTTGTATCGCTTTCAAACAACGTTGTTGCTGTTGCTACGTTTACATGCGTGTTGCTGTCGGTCATGTCAAATTTTGCGCCTCTAAATATCAGGTTGTTTGCCTCAAGCGTTGCGTTTTCTAACAGCGCTACTTTTCCTGCTGTTGCTGTGAAGTCGCCGTTAATTTGGTTGTTGCCGCCTATGTATAAATCGCCGGCTCCTGTTTTGTTAACCGCTATATTTGTTGCGCTGATTGCGCTTTGTATTCCGCCGACTAAACTTATTGTGTTTGTTCCTGCCGTTATTAAATTCAACAAGCTATTGTTATCAAGATATATATCGTTTGGCGCGCTGCCTGCTTTGTTGCCTGTAAATAATATATTGCCGCTTGCGGCTTCCACTGTTACTGTGCTGCCTCCGGTTACGTAGATTGCCCCTCCCGCTGTTGTTGCTTGGTTTCCTGTGAAGTTTCCTTTTCCGGACAATGTTATGCTTGAATTATTGCTTGCATATATGCTTGCGCCTATTAACGATTTATTATTCATAAATGTCATTACTGTGTTCTTGAGGGTTACTATTGCGTCGTCGGCATATACTGCTGCGCCGGTTGAACTTGCTGTGTTATAATTAAGCGCCACTTGCGAATCTTCAAATATTATTTTTGCTTGTCCTCCCGCAGCCATGTTGCCGCTGAAGAAGTCCATATAATTTCCGGCTACATATATTCCTGCGCCGGTTGTTGCTGTGTTGCCGTTTATTGTTACCGTTGAACCTTTAAAATTTATTTCCGCAACGCCGAAAAAGGCGAGATTTATAGCATTGGTCCCTATTCCTGATGACCCTGCAGACACTGAACCGCCTGCAAATATTCCTCCGCCTTCTTCCGCTGTGTTATTATTTATATTAACTTTTGAATTTGTGAAAGTTACTATTGCTGTGCCGCTGTCGGAATCATTAATTCCAACATTATATGCTCCGGCAGATACCGCTCCGCCTACAAACAATCCTCCGCCTTGCGCGGCTGTTCCGTTAATTCCTCTTGCTAACACATTGCTTGTAAAATTTATTGTTGATGATGTAAAGTTTACCACTGCTGTTCCGTTGCGGGAAATATTGTCCCCACCATTACGTATTCCGGCAGATACCGCTCCGCCTACAAATAGCCCTCCTCCTTGCGCGGCGGTTCCCCCGTTTCTACTTGTTACCGTATTGCCTATATAGTTTATTGCTGACAACATAAAGTTTACTACGGTCGTGCCGCTGCTGCTGGAATTGGTTGCTCCGTTACTATATAATCCGGCGGAAACCGCTCCGCCTACAAATAACCCTCCGCCTTGCGCGGCGTTTCCTATATATTCGCTCGTTACCGTATTGCTTGTAAAATTTATTGTTGATGATATAAAGTTTGCTATCGCTGTGTCACTGCTGGAATTGTTTGCTCCGGAATCATATGCTCCGACAGATATTGCTCCGCCTACAAATAGCCCTCCTCCTTGCGAGGCGCTTCCATTGCCTCCGCTCGTTACCGTATTGCTTGTGAAATTTATTGTTGATGATATAAAATTTACTACCGCTGTGCCGCTGCTGCTGGAATTGATTGCTCCGGAACCAGCTACTCCGGCAGAGACCGCTCCGCCTACAAATAGTCCTCCGCCTTGCGATGCGCTTCCAGTGCCTCCGCTCGTTACCGTATTGCCTATATAGTTTATTGCTGATGACGTAATGTTTACTGCCGCTGTGCCGCTGCTGGAATTGTTTGCTGTATCATCGGTATATTCTTCATATGCTCCGGCAGATACCGCTCCACCTACAAATAGCCCGCCGCCTTGTGCTGCGGTTCCATTCATTCTATTTTCTACTGTATTACTTGCAAAGTTTATTATTGACGATGTGAAATCTACTACCGCTATACCGTTGCCGGCATTGTTTGCTCCCTCATCAGATATTGCGGCAGAAACTGCCCCCCCCTACAAATAGCCCTCCTCCTTGCGAGGCGCTTCCAGTGCGTCCACCCTGTACCATATTACCTGTAAAGTCTATTATTGATGATGTAAAATTTACTACCGCTGTGCCGCTACTGGAATTGTTTATTACAGTCCTACCTACTCCGGCAGATACCGCTCCACCTACAAATAGCCCTCCGCCTTGCGCGGCGCTTCCAGTGTATCCCATATTTATCGCATTACCTGTAAAGTTTATTATTGACGATGTAAAGTTTACTATCGCTGTGCCGCTGCTGGTGTTTGAGTTTGCCGCCCATATTCCGGCAGAGACCGCTCCGCCTACAAATAGTCCGCCTCCTTGTACTACGGTTGCTCTGTATCCACTCGCTACTGTATTGCCTGTAAAGTTTATTGTTGATGATGTAAAGTTTACTACCGCTGTGCCGCTGCTGGAATTGTTTATTCCGCTAGCAAATGCTGCGACAGAGACCGCTCCGCCTACAAATAATCCTCCTCCTTGCCCTGCTGTTCCCCCCTCTCCAATATTGAAAGTTACTTTATTGTTTGTAAAGTTTATTGTTGACGATGTAAAGTTTACTACTGCTGTGCCGCCGCTGGAATTGACTATTCCACCATATGCTCCGGCAGAGACCGCTCCTCCTACAAATAGCCCTCCGCCTTGCGCGGCGCTTCCCATAGTTGCACCCTTTACCGTATTGCCTGTAAAGTTTATTGTTGATGATGTAAAGTTTACTACCGCTGTGCCGCTGTTGGAATTTGCATCATCGTACCATACTCCGGCAGAGACTGCTCCGCCTACAAATAATCCTCCTCCTTGCGCACTTCTAGCATATGCTGTATTGCCTGTAAAGTTTATTGTTGAAGATGTAAAGTTTACTACTGCTGTGCCGCCGCTGCTGCCGGAATTGTCATGTCCTCCACTGTCAGAGGCTCCGCCTACAAATAGCCCTCCTCCTTGCGAGGCGGATTGACCACTCATTATATTGTCTGTAAAGTTTATTATTGATGATGTAAAGTTTACTGCCGCTGTGCCGCTGCTGGCATTGTTTACACCAATATTATACTGATATGCCGCGCCGGCAGACACCGCGCCTCCCACAAATAAGCCTCCTCCTTGCACTGCATTTGCCCCATTTACTGTATTGCTTGTAAAGTTTATTATTGACAATATAAAATTTACTATCGCTGTGCCGCTGCTGGAATTGTTATTTTCTCCACTGGCAGAGGCTCCGCCTACAAATAGTCCTCCGCCTTGCGCTGCATTTTTACCCGTTACTGTATTGCTTGTGAAATTTATTGTTGATGATATAAAATTTACTACCGCTATGCCGCTACCGGAATTGTTTACTCCGGTATCCCTTGTTCCGGCAGAGACCGCTCCGCCCACAAATAATCCTCCGCCTTGCCCTACTGTTCTCACCGTTCCAATCGTGTAAGTTGACATATTGCTTGTAAAATTTATTGTTGACGATGTAAAGTTTACTACCGCTGTGCCGCTGCTGGAGTTATTGGTTCCACCGGTAAATGCTCCGGCAGAGACTGCTCCTCCTACAAATAGCCCTCCGCCTTGCGCTACGCTTCCGATAGCTCCACTCATTAACGTATTGCTTGTAAAATTTATTATTGATGATGTAAAGTTTACTACTGCTGTGCCGCTACTGGAATTGGCTATTCCACCATATGCCCCTGCAGAGACCGCTCCGCCTACAAATAGTCCTCCGCCTTGCGCTGCGCTTCCATAGATATAATCGCTTACAGTTGTTACCGTATTGCCTGTAAAGTTTACTGTTGCATTTGTAAAATCTAACATGGTTGTGCTGTTTGAATAGGTATTATATGCCCCTGCTGCAAATAATGCTCCTCCCTGCGCTGCGCTTCCACTACTACTTATTACTTTTTTAAAATTTTGAAATGTTATGGGTCCATAAAAAAATAAACTGTTTCCGGAAGAAAGAGTAATTCCGGCGTTTGCATTTTGCCCGTCTAACGCATATCCGTTTCCGGTAATTGTGCCGGTTAATACGCTAAAGCCGCCGGTGGAAAATAAGATATTGCCGGTTAAAGATATGTTGTAATTGTTTGTTACGGTTGTTATGGCTATAAAATTGTCAAAGTTGTTTACAGACGTTTGGGCGTAGGCTTTTGGCGCTGCCAAAAACAAGGAAAAAGTAGCAAGGAGTAAGGAGAAAGTAACGGCTTTCCTGCTTCCGTTGAAAATCGGAATCCGTTTTTTATTTAACATGGATACCGTGCCAAGCACGGTATGACGGACGCATACAAAAAATGCAATGACTGCTCGTAAAATTGTTTTCATTTTTTTCCTCTTTCAAATTGTATTTTTACTTTTTGTTTTATAAATGAAAAAACACTGACTGCCGTTTGGCATTCAGCGCATTCTATTTTATTGGAATTGACAGCAAGGATGTTTTTTTCGGATAACAACACCAACGAAGTATTTAAAGGGTGCGTCTGTCTGTCTGTCTGTCTGTCTGTCTGTCTGTCTGTCTATAAATCATATTTTTTCTCTTTTTTTAAATGTAATAAAATTTTGTTCTTTATTATAACCTAACTGTTTGAAAAAAACAAGAAGAAAATAGAGGGTAGGAAGTTAAGATGGTAGGAGGGTAAGAAACAACTATTATGAATTAAAGACAAATACCTCGTCCACTTCGCAGACTCTGGGGCATTCACCTCGTATTACAACCTTACGAGGCAGGTTTCCTTGCAACAACAAATAGCGGGTGATGGGAATCGAACCCACGTCTAAAGCTTGGGAAGCTTTCATTCTACCATTGGACTACACCCGCAATAATGTCAAAGTTTATATTTTTTCTTAATTTGTGTCAATTTTGAGTCAAGAAACTTAAGAGCGGCGGCAGTATCCGCAAGTTTTCCTTCATATTGCTTTTCAAGAACAAGATTGACAAGGTCGCCAATCCACGGACCGGGTTTTAATGCAAATTTTTTCATAACGATGTGTCCGTCTATAATTTTTGAAAGAGGTTTTTTGTTTTTAAGTTCGTAAAACTCTTTAAGAAGTTTTCTGACGGAATCTTCCTGAAATTTAAGTTCTTTTTTTGAATGAATTTTAAGTTTCTTATACGAGTGCCAGTCAGCCATAGACAAAATAAGCAAATCGGGCGTGTTGTCTTCAATATCTCTGAAAAACTTTAAGGAGGCTTTTTTTGTAACTATATTATTTTTTGTAAGAGTTGAAGGCCTCATATGTTTGGACACAAGAAAAGACGCGGCGGAAATTTCTTTTTTCCCCATTTTCAAAGATTTCATTACATCGGATATTTTTTTAGCGCCAAGATCTTCATGACCGAAAAACCTCATTTTTGCGCCTTCTTTTTTTGCAGTTTCCGGTTTTGCGCTGTCATGAAATAAAGCGGCAAACTTTAAAAGGTTAGCTCGCGTAATATTTTCAGAATACTCTCCGGTTTTAAAAAAATGTTCTTTAAGTTCTGCGGCATTTTCCGGAAAATACTTGCGCAGATTATTTAAAATATTTTCTGCAGCAGACATAGTTTCAAAAGAATGCTCAAAAAGTCCGCCGGGGTGATAGTAGTGTTTTTTTGAAGCTTTCTTCATGTGCGAAATTGCGTCAAAAAGCGCAGGCAACAGCAAGCATTTATCCATAACTTCTAAAATTTCGCGCGAATTGCCGGCGGATAAAATTCTGAAAAACTCATTTTTTATTCTTTCGGGCGCGGAGTTTAAAACAGAGCTTGAATATTTTTTTATTAATGATAAAGTATCTTTTGAAAGCGCAAATTTAAGTTCCGCCGAAAACCTGAAAGCTCTTAACATTCTTAAAGGATCGCTTTTAAAAATATTGTCCGAAACCGCTCTTATGGTTTTTGTTTTTAAATCTTTTAATACTTTATTGTTTACCGTTAAAAGATTTTTTTTATAACTTGCAAAATCTTTCAGTTTAAACGCCGCGGCATTTATCGTAAAATCTCTGTTTTTTAAATCTTCGTTGATAGTTTTGCCGTCAAAAAGAGAGACGTCTATATTTTTTACGGGATAATCTTTAGAAAGCATTATTCTGTAAATTTTATTTTTATCGTCAAGAATCACAAACTTTGCTTTCAGCGACACGGCAAGTTTTTTAGAAAATTTTTGCGCGTTTTTATTTACTGCCAAATCAATATCTTCGTGTTTGCGCTTTAAAAGCAAATCGCGCGCAAAACCGCCTACGCCGTAAACTTCGCAGCCGCCGGATAAACCGTTAATTGTTTTTATTAATTTTTCCATAGTATTTAAATTAAAACTCCGTTGAAGAAAAAAGATTAACTATATATTTATCTTTTTTCTCCGCAAAAACTTTTTTTACGGTATCGTCTTTTATAATTTTGCCTTCATTTATTATTATCATTCTTTTTGCAAATTTTGCGGCGGCGGAAATATCGTGCGTTATTAAAATTATAGACGTGTTTGTGGTTTTAATTATATTTTTAAAAATATCGGTTATCTGGTTTTGCGAATAGATATCCAAAGACGCAAAAGGTTCGTCGGCTATTATAAGTTTAGGCTTTTTTATAAGAACTCTGGCTATGGCTACTCTCTGTCTTTGTCCTCCGGAAAACTGATGAGGATAATTATTTAAAATTTTAGCGTCAAGCCCAACGCTTTTTAAAGTATCGGCCATAATTTTATCGGCATCTGCCGGTTTTTTATTGCCGAAAGCTTCCAGAAGAGAAGATTTAATTTTAAGTTTAGGGTCTAAAGAAGCGTAAGGGTTTTGAAATACCATTTGCACTGTTTCAGACAAACGCGCAACGGGATATTTTTTTAAATCTTCTCCGAGATAACGAACGCTTCCTAAATCAAAAGAGATAATATTTGCCAGAATTTTTCCTAAAGTAGTTTTTCCGCAGCCGGAGCTTCCTATAATTGAAAGACTTTCTCCCTCCTGCAGATTAAAACTTACCTTGTTTAAAGCAAGAAAGCGGCTTTCTTTAAAAAAGCTTTTTTCGGAATATATTTTAGATAATTTTTTTACTTCTAAAAGCATGCGTTCCTTTTAAGAATTAATTAAAAGCTTTGTGTAATTGTTTTTAGGATTTTTAAAAATTCTCGCAGTAGCGCCAGTTTCTATTATTTTGCCGGCGTGCATTACCGCTATTGTGTCCGAATATTTTTTTGCTACCTTCATATTGTGCGTTATTATAATCATAGTAAGCCCTAAACTTTTTTTCAAATCTTTTAACAAATCTAAAATTTGTTTTTGAATAGCCGCGTCAAGCCCTGTTGTCGGCTCGTCGGCAATTAAGATTTCAGGTTCGTTAATTATAGCCATAGCTATTAAAATTCTCTGTTTTTGCCCCCCTGAAAGCATATGGGGATAAGAGTTTAAAATCCTTTCAGCGTCATCAAGCCGAACTTTTTTCAGGACTTCGCTTACTTTTGTTTTTATTTCTTTTTTTGAGGCTTTAGGATTATGCGCCGTCCAAGATTCTTCCATCTGCTTTCTTATTTTTACAACAGGGTTTAAGTAAGACTGCGGATCCTGAAAAATCATAGATATTTTTTTGCCGCGAATTTTTCTTTTATCTTCAAAAGACAATTTCAGAAAATCTTTTTTATCATACGTTATACTTCCGGATTTTATTATTGCTCCGTCTATATCCGACAAACCTATAACGGCTGACGCAACGCTGCTTTTTCCGCTTCCGGAACGCCCCACAACGGCAAACGTTTCCCCTTTTTTAACGTTAAAGGAAATTTTTCTTACGGCTTTAACGGTTCCGCAAGAAATATTATATTCAACGGATAAATTTTTTACCGCAAGAATTATCATGTATTATCCTTAGGATCTAAAACGTCTCTTAAAGTTTCCCCGAGCAAATTAAAAGACAGTACCGTCAAAAGTATTGCAATGCCCGGAAACACAGACAACCACCACGCGACATAAATATAATCTTTACCCTGCATAAGAATTTGCCCCCAAGACGCCGTAGGCGGCTGAACTCCAAGCCCTAAAAACGAAAGCCCCGATTCCGTAAGTATTGCGCTTCCCACGCCTATAGCGCTGTAAACTATTATAGGAGAAATAACGTTTGGCAAAATATGTCTGAAAAAAAGACGAAACTTGCTAACCGCCAGCATCTTTGACGCCAAAACAAATTCCCTTTCACGCACGGACAAAACTTCAGCGCGCACAATTCTTGCAAGACCCGTCCACGAAGTTATTCCTATTACAATCATAACGTTATAAATATTAGGCTCAAAAAAAGCTATTACAAGAAGTATTAAAAAAAACGTCGGAAAGCAAAGCATAATATCTGTAAAACGCATAAGCGCGCTGTCGGCAACTCCCCCGAAATATCCGGCAAACATTCCGACAAGAGAACCTATTATAACGGTTAAAAGAACCGCAAAAAAACCGACGGAAATTGAAATTCTCGCGCCGTAAATTATTCGCGACAGCACGTCTCTTCCCAAGTCGTCGGTTCCAAGAATATGCGCTGCGGACGGCGCAGCAAGCCTTTGAGTTAAATCCTGCGACGAGGGATCATACGGCGTAATTAACGGCGCAAACGCAGCGGCTAAAATTACAACCGTCAAAAAAACAAGTCCTGTGAAAGCCGCTCTATTTTTTAATAATTTTTTCATTTGTAGCGAATCCTCGGATCGGCAACGGAATATAAAACGTCGGCTACGATATTTCCCGCCAGCGTTAAAAACGCTGAAATTACGCCTATACCCATTATAACGGGATAGTCTCTTGCCATAATGGCTTCAAAACCTAAACGCCCCATGCCCGGATAAGAAAAAACCGTTTCTATAATAAAACTTCCGCCGACAAGAGCGGGTATGGACAAGCCAATTATTGTAATTAAAGGAAGCAAAGCGTTTTTTAAAGCGTGCTTGAAAATTATATCTTTACGGCTAAACCCTTTAGCATACGCCGCTTTAATATAATCTTGTTTTAAAACGTCAAGCATTCCGGAACGCACGTATCTTGATAAAACGGCAAACGATGCAAGCGACGAAACAAAGACAGGCAGAATTAAATGTTTGCTTAAATCCCAAACTTTCCCCAAAAGAGAAAGCCGATCAAAATTAAATGAAACTATTCCCGATATAGGCAGCCAGCCAAGCCATAGCCCGAAAACTATCATAAGCATTAACGCTACCCAAAACGCAGGCACGGAAAAACATATAAACATAAACGACGTAAGAACTCTGTCGCCTGCGGTATATTTTTTAACCGCGGAATACACGCCTGCGGGAACAGCCACAATTAACATAAGCAGCATTGATAAAACGTTTAACAATATTGTAGCGGGAAGTCTTTGAATTATTTTTTCAGACGCAGGCTGACCGTCTTTAAACGATTGTCCGAAATCAAAAACTATTACTCTTTTAAACCAGTTCCAGTATTGCTCGTAAACAGGTTTGTCCAAACCGTAAAGTTGATATAAACGCTCTTTGGATTCCGACGTAATTTTTGTATTAAAATCGGTAATTGCATCGGTAGGTTTACCGGGAGTAAAAAACATAACGGCAAAAGTTATAACCGTTATCCCGACAATTATGGGTATTGAATAAAGAAGTCTTTTTAATATGTATTTATACATTTCTATTCCTGAAACGAATATTTTATTTGATTTTTCGGCACCCACCACTTTATGAAGTTGTAGCCTATGCCTATCGGCGCTTCTTTGACTCCGTGAAATCTTTTGTGCAAAGCGGTAAGATTTTCAGGGTAATACAAAAAAACGCACGGAATGTCTTCAGCCATAATTTCCTGTATTCTAAAATATTTCTTTTTTCGCTCGTCTTGGCTAAAAGTTGTTCTGCCTTCTTCAAAAAGTTTATCCGCTTCCGGATTATTATAAGACATAAAATTATATTCTCTCGGCGCCGTTTGCGCGGAATGCCATAAAGCGTATTGGTCCGGATCAAGAGTAAGACTCCAGCCCATAATTACGGCGTCAAAATCTCTTTTTGCTATGTACTGATTTAAAAATGCAGAAAATTCTATTACTCTTATATTTACTTTCAAGCCTATTTTTTTCAGATTTTCCTGAATAATTTGCGCGGAAAGTTCTCTCTGCCTGTTTCCCTGATTTGTAGTTATTGTAAATTCAAAAGATTTGCCTTTATAATCAAGATATCCGTCGCCGTTTACGTCGTCAAAACCAAGCGATTTCAAAATTTCAACGGCTTTTTGAGGGTTGTATTCGGACGGTTTTATTTTATTGTTATAAGCCCAGCTTTGCGGCGGATAAGGGCCTGTGGCTTCTTTTCCCGTTCCAAGAAGAACGCCTTGAATAATATCTTTTTTATTTATCGCGTATTGAACGGCTTGCCTGAATTTTTTATCGTCAAAAGGTTTGCGTTTCATGTTAAAACCAAGGTATGTAAACGCAAAAACCGATTCTCTGTATTTATTGTAATGTTTGAAAAAAGAATCGTATGCGTTCCACTGGTCAGGCGTTAAAGAAACGGAATCTAAAGATTGGCTTCTTAACTCTAAAAACTGCACTGACTGATCAGGAACAACTCTTACTACAAATCCGTTTATGTAAGGTTTTCCCTCGTAATAATCCGGATTTGCTTCCAAAACTATTTTTTGATCCGTTTCCCACGATTTAAATTTATAGGGGCCGGTTCCTATAGGTTTTCTATTTGCCGGCGCGGTGTTTATATCTTGTCCTTTAAAAACATGTTCCGCAATTATATACATTCCCCAGCTTTCAAGGTTGGGGGCGAAAGGTTCGTGATAGACAACTTTAATTGTGTAATCGTCTATGATTTTAAATTCTTTAATCATAGTGAAATTGGAAGAGTATGGGGTTTTTGTATTCGGATCCGTCAAAGTCTTATAAGTAAAAAACACATCGCGGGCGCTAAAGCGTTTTCCGTCGTGCCATTTGACATTTTTTCTTAAATGGAAAGTTATCTCAAGCCCGTCTTGGGACACTTCAAAACTTTGCGCCAAATCTCCGGTTATTTTTAAATCTTTATCGTATTTTATAAGTCCGTTAAAAATTTTCTCCAACACAACTCCGGATGAAGTGTCGGCTGCAAGAACAGGATTTAAATAAGACGCATCGCTTAAATTTGCCATAACATAAACGTCGCCGTAAGAAGGAGTTTCGGAAGAATTTTCCGAAGCGGAGTTTTCAAAATCCTTTGGCGAGCAAGCTAAAAGAAAAAATAAAATTAAAACCGATATTTTTTTCATTACATTATTATGTTAACGGCTGGCGCCTGTAAAATTAATCAATTACAACCGTAAGAGGCTGCCTTTTGAAAATTAAATTTGCGACGGCGTTTATATCTTTTGAACTTACTTTATTAAAATCTTTTATATACTTTTCATCGTACTTATACCCCTGCCCCCAAATTTCGCGAATGCCGTAGTAATAAGTAAGATTGTTAACGGTTTGCCTGTCCAAGGCGTAAATGCCGGCAACATAAGTTTTTGTATCTTTCAATTCCTGCGCGCCTACTTCGTTTTCGCAAAAATCTTTTAATATCTCGTCAATTTTTTGAAGGGTTAAATTGATATTTTTTTTATCAAGACCTATGTATATTGCAAAATAGCTGTCTTCAACTCTTGTAGGATACGCCACGCTTACATTGTAAGCAAGACCGAGTTTCTCTCTAAGCTCAACAAAAAGCCTGCTGGACATTTTACCGCCAAGCACGGCTCCCGCAGCCTTAAGAGACAAAAACTCTTTATCCGACACCGACGGAGCAAGAAAACCTTTATAAATATAAGCCTGATTAAATTTCCCTTTAATCCTGCGGACGGATTTAGAAGGTTTTTCTATTTCAAAAACAGGTTTCTGAAATTTCTCGCCTTTTTCTATATCAGAAAAATATTTTTCCAAATTTTCTTTAACGGTTTTTTTATCAATATTGCCCGCAACAACAATAAAAATATTTGAAGCGTTATAAGAATACTTATGCCATTGCTTTAAATCTTGAGAAGTTATTTTTTTTATTGAAGAAACGCTGCCGGCAACAGGCAAAGAATACGGAAGCCCGCCGTAAAACAATTTTGTAAAATTATCCGTCGCTACGGCGTTAATGCTGTCTTTTCTTGAATTCAGCCCCGCAACGGCGTCTTTTATTTCAAACTCAAGCTCTTTATCGTTAAACGCCGGATTTATAACGACATCAGCCAAAAGTTCGGCGCCTTTATCAAAGTATTCAGCCAATACGTTAAGCCCTATATTTGCGTAGTCATAATCTATGTCGCAATAAATATCAGAGCCTATATTATCCGTATCGTTTGCCAAAACTTCATTAGAACGGTTGAGCGTTGATTTTGTCATAAGCCTTGACGTTAAAGCAGAGACTCCGGAATTTTTACTATTCTCGCAAACTGCTGAAACAGGCGTAAAAACTCTAACCGAAACTACTTTAGGTCCGTTTGTTTTATCAAATATAACTTTTATATCGTTTGTTAATTTAAACGTTTCCATTTCTCCTCCAAACGCTGCGGACACAAACAAAATTTGCAAAAAAATAACAGCCGTCAATATTTTTTTCATTTTGTTTTCTCCGGTATAAGCGCGGTATTTGTAACTGCGTCGGGCAAATAA
The DNA here is from genome assembly GCF_001027545.1 of Endomicrobium proavitum. Classification (NCBI taxonomy): domain Bacteria; kingdom Pseudomonadati; phylum Elusimicrobiota; class Endomicrobiia; order Endomicrobiales; family Endomicrobiaceae; genus Endomicrobium; species Endomicrobium proavitum. Next base: position 146,047 of record NZ_CP009498.1, on the reverse strand, counting down.
TATTTAGTAAAAAAGTTTTTAACGTCGTCCGAAGTAACGGATTCTATTTTGGAAAGATAAACATCCGGATAATCGGGCTTTCCTATAACCGCCCAGTATCCTCTTTCGTGAGCAATATCCGACGGTTTTTCCTGAGAAAAACTCCAGCCTGTTTTTACCGCAATTTTTGCTCTGTTAAGTTCTTCGTCGGTAACGCCGTCCGCAATAATTTTTTCAATTTGTTTTCTGACTTCCGTTTTTATAGCGTCCATATTTTTTGCGTCAAAGACGCTGTAAATATAAAACACTCCCGTCCCTTTTGAAGAAACAGACGCCGAACCTATAGAATAAACCAGCTGTTTTTCTTCTTTTAAAACCATGTTAAGACGCGAAGATTTTGAGCCGCCCAAAATTATGGAAGCTATATCGCCCGCAAACATATCGTCGGAAGAATCGTCCGGACCTAAAAATGCGTTTACCATATACGAAACTTCAACATCGCTTTTTTTAACGTAATTTTTAGACGGATGAACCGGCTCTATAAGATTAGGTTCCGCAGGCGGCGCCTTTTTTTCAAATTTACCGAAAGTTTGCGCCACAAGTTTTTGCGCCTTTTTAACGTCAAAATTTCCGGCTATTATAACAAGCATTTTCTCGGGAACATAATGCGAAGAATAATACTCATAAATTTCATCGCGGCTTACGTTTGCTATAACTTCGGCTCTTCCTATAACGCTGTTTTTCATAGCGCTTTTTTCGTAAATCATATCGCAAAATTTATCGTAAAGAACGGAAACGGGATTATCTAAATGTATTTTTATTTCTTCAATAACAACCTTGCTTTCTTTGTCTATTTCTTCCTGCGGAAATAACGGGTTTTGCATTGCGTCGGCAAGCATTTTTATTGTTTCGGGCACGCCGTCTTTTTGTATGTTAATGTAATACCTTGTAAAATCTTTAGAAGTCATGGCGTTTATGTATCCGCCGAGATTTTCAGTATTTCTGCTTAAAGCGTCGCCCGGATAATTTTTACTTCCTTTAAACATTAAATGCTCTAAAAAATGCGAAAGCCCCGCCTGAGACGGTTTTTCGTCTATTGCTCCGGCGCGAACAAAAACGTTTACCGAAGCCGCTAAACTTTCCTGATTGTATAAAAAAACAGCCGTAAGCCCGTTATCGTATTTCACTGTTTCCGCTCCTTTTGAAGCGCAGCCGCTGGCAAACAAAAAACAAGCCGCGATAAATAAAATTTTACTTTTCATTTCGTTGACTCCTAAAAGCGATAACCGCATTCCAAATTATGTCCGCTAAAGCGTATGCCCAAATTGCGGCAAGAGCTATGTTAGAATAAAACATCTTGTCGGAATTATCGGCAAGAAGTTTTTTTGAAAATTCCATCATGGATGAAAAATTTAAAACTCCCGTTTCCAGAGGAGTTAAATCTGCAAATGAAACCAAATACGCCGACATTATAAAAACAACCGCTATGGAAAGCAAAATTAAAATAATTGCTTTTTTATATTGTCTTATAACCAAATGCCCAACGCCGGGAACGCCGGGCCCGAAAAACAAAGTAAGAATTACAGCTAAAAAATATCGCCACATTATTAATTCTCCAATTCCTGCATCCAGCCGTTTTCCAAACCGTAAAGCTTTAAATATTCTGCAGCTTTATCGTATTCTTCTTTTGTAAGTCCTCTTGAAAGTTCTTTAAAATTGTAAGATTTATTTGCCGGATGATACTGCGCCATAAGGCTTACATAAGTTTGCGGCGAAAGCCGCAGCGATATAAACTCTAAAGAAGCGCGCGTATTTTCTAAATTTTCCGGCATTACCATATGTCTTATTAAAAGTCCGCTTTTTGCTATGCCGTTTTCGTCAAATTCTAAATTTCCGACTTGTCTTTGCATTTCTTTTAATGCCGCGCGATTTACTTCAACATAATCTTTAACGCCGGAATATTTTAACGCAATTTCGTTATCGGCATATTTTATATCGGGCAGATAAATATCTATAAGTCCTTCCAGAAGCTTTAAAGTTTCAACGCTTTCATAACCGCTGTTGTTTGAAAGAATCGGAATTGTCAAACCTTTCTTTTTTGCCAGATAAACTGCTTTTGCAACATGCGCGCTATAATGAGTAGGCGTTACAAAATTAATATTATGAACGCCTTTATCCTGCAGCAGCAACATTTTATCTACAAGCTCTTCAAGCGAAAATTCATTGCCGTTGCCAAGACTGCTTATCGGATAATTCTGGCAGAAAACGCAAGAAAGCGTGCAGTTTGAAAAAAATATTGTGCCCGAACCGCGGCTGCCGGAAATAGGCGGCTCCTCACCCGTGTGAACGTTTGCGCTTGCTATAAATATTTTATCGGCAGTTTTGCAAAGACCTTTTTGTCCGGCGTTTCTTTTAGCTTTACACTTTTTAGGACAAATAACGCAGGCGTCCTGCATTGAAAACAAAGTTTCTATATTTTTTTCAAAATTCATATTTATCGCAAGCGCCCATCCGGACTTGAACCGGAATCGTCGGTTCCGGAAACCGATGTCCTATCCATTGGACTATGAGCGCATTTTTTATTTATCTTCTAAATACGTCGGTTTTTACCGAAGTAACTCTGTCTAAAAAAACGTATCCGTCAAGATGATCTATTTCGTGCTGAATGCAGACCGCTTCAAAGCCTTCTGTTTTTAAACGCTGTTTTTGCCCGTTGATATCCAAATATTCAACTTCAATTTTCTTTTTTCTTGTTACCGAACCGATAAAATCAGGAACGCTTAAACACCCCTCCCGAGAACTTGATTTTCCCGACGAATAAGCGATAACGGGATTAATCATAACAAGAAGCCCCGAGCTTCTGTGAGGCGTCTGCGCAAGAGAAACATCTACAATGATTATTCTTGATAATGCCGCAACCTGCACGGCTGCAATGCCTACGCAAGATTTATGAAAAAGCATTGTCTCGCGCATATTCTCAACAAGCTCTTTAACTTCTTCCGTTATATTTTCAACCGGAAGAGATTTTTGTTTCAGCAAAGGGTTGGGAATGGTTATAATCGGCAAAACGCTCATATCCGGGAAAGCTCTGCTTTATTTAACGATACCGTTACGCCAAGACTTGCGGCCAAAGCGGAGAGTTCTTTTGAAACTTTCAATTCGGAAAGAGCGTTTGGGAATTGAGCCTCTATAAGCATTATGTAAGTTTTTTTAGACGCCATAGTCTGGACGTCCGTTATGTTAATTTTTTTACCCGCTAAAAATTCGCTTACTTTATAAACTATGCCGGGCTTATCGGCTCCGTAAACCGAAATTACAAACGCGTTTTGTTTTTTTGTTTTTTTATCCGTAACGGAAGAAAGTTTTGAATAGGAAAAAGAAAGTCCGCTAAGTTTTGCCAGTTTTGAAGACAAAGTTTTTTGAGAAAACTTTGCGGGAAGTTTTATAATGAGAATCATTGCAAACTGCCCGTAAAGAATTGTCATTGTGGAATCTTCAATATTACAATTAAGCTCGTATAAAACTTTTGTTATTGCGCCGACAATTCCCGGTTTATCTTTACCGATTGCAGTTAAAGAAACGTATTTAGACATAATATTCCTCTTTTGGATATTAAAAGATAATTTTATTGATATAACCGCCCCTGCTATTTGTTACCTTTTACCTATTATTTTTTACTTGCTCCCTACTCCTTCCTACTTGCTACTTTATTTCAAATACTTTTCAACGTTTTTTATCGCGACGTCTATTTTTGACAAATCTTTTGCTCCGCCTTGGGCAAAGTCCGGTTTTCCGCCGCCGGAGCCGCCTATTTCTGCGGCAAAAGATTTTGCAATTTTGCCGGCATTAAACCCCTTGTCAACGTTGTCAGCCGTTACTGAAACTATAAAAGAGGCTTTATCGGCGCTTTTTGAAACTATTAAAATAACCGCGCTTTTAAGTTTTTCTTTTAGTTTATCCGACATGTCTCTTAAAGATTTCACGTCAACGTCCGCAACGCGGACGGTTAAAAATTTTATTCCGTTAACATCTTTTGCTTCTTTGACGTAATTGTCAATATCCGCAGATATTAAACTGCTTTTAAAAGTATTTAATTCCTGCTCAAGCTTTTTATAATCCGCAAGAATTTTTTGCGTCTTATTTAAAATTTCATCTTTGGAAACAGAGAGAAGTTCTGCGGTTTTTAAAATATTATTTTCTTCGTTTAAAACGTAATTTTCAGCCGCAAAACCGGCAACGGCTTCTATTCTTCTTACGCCCGCCGCCACGGAAGATTCCGAAACTATTTTAAAAAACCCTATGTCGCCGGTGCGCTCTATATGAGTTCCGCCGCAAAGCTCCATGGAGAAATTACAATTTGCGTCGTTATCAACAACTGTAACGGTTCTAACTACTTCGCCGTATTTTTCTCCGAAAAGCGCCATTGCTCCGTGTTTTCTGGCTTTGTTTATATCCATACTTTCTATATTTACGGGCATATTTGCGCGAATTACCGCGTTTATTCTGTTTTCAATTTTTATTAAATCTTCTTTTTTTACCGGCGCAAAATGCGTGAAGTCAAAACGTAAATAATCCGGCGCCACAAGAGAACCGGCCTGCGTTATGTGCTCGCCGAAAGCTTCGCGAAGCGCTTTGTGAAGCAAATGCGTAGCGGTATGATGACGCGCAATTTGTTTTCTGCGCTCTATGTTTATATCGGCATTAACCTTATCGCCGGTTTTTAAAACGCCGTCTAAAACTTTTATTTTATGAACAAATAAATTTCCTATAGGCTTAACTACGTCAATAACTTCAGCTTTAAAATTATCGTTTAAAATAAAGCCTTTATCCGAGCTTTGTCCGCCGGAAAGCGCATAAAAAGGAGTTTTATCAAAAACAACCTCGGCCGTATCGCCGGATGCAATTTCAGAAACTTCTTTTGAATCTTTTATGACGGCCAAAACTTTGGATAACGACGTGTAATGATTATAGCCCGTAAATTCCGTGTCGCCGGTTTTTTTATGAAGTATGGAATAGAAAGTTACGTCTTTCTCGCCGCTTCCGCCCCACGCCGCGCGAGATTTTTCTTGAGCCGCTTTTTGCTGCCGTTTAAAACCTTTCTCGTCCACCGTTAAACCGCTTTCAGCCGCTATTTCTTTTGTTAAATCGTAAGGAAAACCGTAAGTGTCGTAAAGTTTAAAAACATCCTCGCCGCTTAACTGCGAAGCTTTTTTAGCTTGATACGCATTTATAATATTATTTAAAACGTTAGACCCGGATTCAAGCGTTTCCAAAAATTTCTCTTCTTCTATTTTTATTATGGATTTTATGTTTGCAAGTTTGGAAGAGAGCTCCGGATAAGCCGGTTCCATAATTTTAAAAACGGAATCCGACAAATCGGATATAAAAGGTTTATTGTAACCGAAAAGTTTTCCGGCTCTTAAAGCTCTTCTTAAAATTCTTCTCAAAACATAACCGCGCCCTTCATTAGACGGCAAAACTCCGTCGGAAATTAAAAACGTTACGGCGCGCGAGTGGTCTGCAATCATTCTTAATTTTGAAATATTTTTGCCTTCGGCTTTAATTTTTAAAATGTCCGCCGCGTTTTCTATTATAGGCATGAACAAATCTGTTTCAAAAATACTTTTTTTGCCGTTTGCCGCCGCAACTATTCTTTCCAAACCCATTCCGGTATCAATATTTTTTCTGGGCAACGGTTTCAAAGAACCGTCCGGTTGTTTATCAAATTGAGTAAACACCAAATTCCAAATTTCAAGATGTCTGTCGCAGCTGCATGCAGGCCCGCAGTCCGGCTTTCCGCAGCTCATATCTTCGCCGAGATCAATTAAAATTTCAGAACACGGTCCGCAAGGGCCGGTGTCGCCCATATTCCAAAAATTTGTATCTTCGCCCATTTTTATAATTCTGTCGAAAGGAACAAGTTTCTTCCAAATTTCCGCGGCTTCGTCGTCGTCTTTATACACCGTAAAATAAAGTTTATCTTTCGGAAGCGACATATTTTTTGTTAAAAATTCATAAGCCCACGCTATAGCTTCTTTTTTGAAATAATCTCCGAAACTGAAATTGCCGAGCATTTCAAAAAAAGTTAAATGTCTTGAAGTTATGCCTACGTTTTCTATATCCGAAGTTCTAAAACATTTCTGGCAGCTTGCCGCGCGGGTAAAAGTATCGTTGCTTTGTCCTAAAAAGTGCTGTTTAAATTGCACCATTCCGGCGGAAGTAAACAACAAAGTTTTATCGCCAGACGGAATTAACGAATCCGACGGAACTGTTTTGCAGCCTTGTTCTTTAAAAAAATCTAAAAATTCAGCTCTAATTTTTGCAGACGGTTTATTCATTTTTAAAATCCTAAAAATATTTAATAATTGAGCTAATTTTACCAAAAAAAGCGGCGCGTAGCAATTGCCACGCGCCGCTTTTTACTACCTTTGAAACGTCTTGCCGCTATCTTATTGTAATATCAACTTTTCTGTTTTGCGCTTCGCCTTGAGAATCAACGTTTTTCAACTGGCTGTCGCCGTAGCCGATAGTTACTATTTTACCTACCGGAATTCCCGCGCCTATTAACATATCGCGAACGGCTTTTGCGCGCGTTCTTGAAAGTTCCTGCTTATGTTTAAAATCGCCGGTTGAATCGGTATGACCTTCAATTACAACGTAATTATACTGCAACTGTCTTATTTTCTCAGCGGCAGATCTGACAATGTCCGCAGATTTATGATTGATGTCGGACTTGCCGTGATCAAAGTTTATAGTGGCAAAATAGAAATCTCTTGAATAGGTTTTGCCTTGAGAGTTTACGGTTTTTTGAACAGCCGTTATTTTTTCGGTTCCGGATTCTTCTACGCCAACGGCTGCCGCGTTAACATTATTAACATCAGTCTGAATTTTTTTTGCCGGCTGTTGTTTTTCTGCCGCAGCAGTTGAGCCGAAGCCGTAACGTATGCCCAAATTTGCGCCTATAGCATCTACCTTTTGTCCGTTTTCATAAGTTGCTTGCGCGTAAATGTAAGTTCCTTTTGCAAGATTTACGTTTAAACCCAAAGAACCTTCAAAGTTTCCGCCGGACAAGTCAGACTTATAGTCCGCGCCGCCGTAACTGATATCGCCCTTGCCGGCAAATTCGTTGTTATAAGCAACTTCAACATACGGTTCAAAAATAAGTCCGTTTGTTTTAATTTTTGTAAGCCCTAAAAGTAGCGCAAGTTTTCCGTTGAAGTAATCCGCATCGTCGTAAACTATGCTGCCTACGCCGTTTGAAACGTCTGTTTGATTGCCGTTTGCTTTATAATACTGAAGTTCGGCTTTAGGCTCTATTCTTAAGTAAGAATTGTCGGACAGTTTGGAAGTAAACGTTTTGCCTACTTCAACGCTTGCGGCAAAAATATTTCTTTCCGGTTTAAACATAAGCTCCGTGCCGTCTGAAGCGATATTTGTCATATCCAGCTTTGTCCAGAAATTTCTTGCCGTTGCGTCAACAAACCAGCCGTTGCCGGCTACGTAAGACAAATAAGCTCCGGCGCTTGGAGATTCTCCGTTTCCCTTGCTGTAAGAGCCGGTTGCCTGTTTTGTTTTAATACTGTCGGCAAGCATGTAGCCTGCCATAACTCCTAAATATAATTTGTTAAACCCGTCGGAAGATATAAGATAATCATAGCCCGCTTCCGCGCCAAAGAGCGTTAAATCTGTTTTTATTAAATCGTTAACCTGCGCTTGTTTGCCGTACGTTCTTACCCATACGCCTTGAGTATTGTCGCCGTTATTTGCCGCGCGCAAATCTCCCAAACGTTTTTCAAGCGAGTTCATTCCTGTTTTTGCAAGCACAACGTTTATAATAGGCACGTTGGCAATCGTTCTAAACATATCCGTGTAATTTGGCATAACTCCGGAACGAAGGAACCAAGCGTTAGGGTTAGAAATTCCGTCAAGCCCGCCTCTGTAAAGTTTATATTCCCATCCGCCGACATCGTATTTTCCGCCGACAAGCCCGAAAGTTCCGTCGCCGGCTAATATTGCTCCGCCGTCAACAAGCTGTATTCCGTCGGCAAAAGTTTCGTCGCCTGCGCCGCCGGTATTATGGACTCTTATCAAAGCCTTGCCGGCAAACGAATCGTCAATAATAAGCAAATCCGCCGGAGACCCGTCGGAATTGAGAGTAACGCTCATGTCTATTATGCCGTTATTTGCAGACAAATTGGCAACTTTGAAATTTGTAAATTCCGGCGCGAAAGATTGTTTACGCATATCCAACACGCCGCCGTTTATGGTTAAATCTCTAACGGTAGCTTGTCCGGCGTTAATCCATTTTCCGCCGTTAAGAGTTACGTCTTCTATGTCAAAAGAATATCCGTCAAGAGTTCCGCCGGCGTTAATTTTAGTTTTTTCAGTTATAAAACTGCCTTTTTTAATTTGCATGCGTCCGCCTGCGTTAACAGTGGTATCTTCCGCAGTCGCAAATATATTAACCGATTGAACTCCTCCGGCATTTACGGTTGTACGCATTGCTGTGCCTTCTACTTCTACATATTGCACGCCGCCGGAATTGACTGTAGCATTTGCCGCTGTAGCCCCACCGCCTACATACTGATATCCGCCGTTAAGAGTAACGTCTATTGCGCTGGCGGAGTAATTTAAAATTTGAGAACCGCCGGAGTTAACCGTTGTACTTATTCCTATTGTGGCAGAATTTAAAAGCTGAATTCCGTTAACCGTTCCCGAAAAATCAACAATTGCATAGTTTAAATATTGGTATCCGCCGTATGCAATTTTAGTTCCGGTGTAGGTTCCGGCGCTAGCCTCAACAGAACCGCCGGAATTTATCTGAGCGTTTACAACATTTCCCGACCCGCCTATGACAAGCGCTCCGGAATTTACCTGCAAGTCTATTACATTTGCGGAATAATAGCTTAACAAAGAACTTCCGTTAAGAACAGTATCGTAATAATTTCCGCTGCTAACATAAAACCATCCGCCGTTAACTTCGGTGTTTTTCATATTTGCGGAACCCACTGAAACGTATCCGCCGTTAATTTTTGTGTTATACAAATTAGCGGTTCCGCCGGAAATTACTCCGCCGGAATTAACTATTGTATTAGATAAATATGCGCTGTAAAATCCCATTGAGGCATAGGCGTTAATTACCGTATTTATTGCGCTGCCGCTATACATTGAAACATATGCTGATGAAATATATCCGTAATCGCTGTCATATTTGCCTTCAATTAAAGTATCATAAATTTTCCCGCCGGAAGAAACATATAAACTGTTACCTGCGCTAAGCACAAACCCGCTGCCTACTCCGCTTGCATAATACAGTTTGCTGCCAAACTGATTTTCGCCGGAAACATATGTAGAGCTGTCATAACCGACAACTTCAGAAACCATAAAATTTCCGCCGGAGTTAACTTTAATGCCTACAACCGACGCGCCCGAATAGGCGCTGAAATATGCCGAAGAGTTAACGGTAACGTCATAAAGAGAAACTCCGCTACCCGATGCGTACATCCAAATACCCGAGTTAAACGTAAAACCGCTGCCCGTGCCGCCGGAGTAATACAATAAATTGCCATACTGATTTACTCCGGAAATATAAGTTGAACTGTCGCCGCTTGAGAAATAAACGCTGATATTGCCGGCTAACTGGCTTACATTTAAAAGCGAACCGCCGGAAAGAGCAATAGAGCCGCCGCTAAGTATTGTGTTCTCCATAATACCGCCGGAAGAAACTCCTAAAAAGCCGCCGCTATACAATACAAAACCGGACGCATAACCGTCGGAAGCGTAAAACGTTCCGTTGTCATTTGAGCCGGAAACAAACAGAGAATTATATCCGTTGTTAGACACAATGTTTACATTAATATTACCGCCGGAACTTTGAATTATATTAGATGCCGTAACAAGAGAAGTGCCGCCGGAAACATCAAGCCTGCCGCCGGAATTTACTGTTGTATCGGTAATCGTTCCGCCCGTGTTCACGGCTGCAAAGCCGCCGGAGTTAAATATAAAACCTGACGCCGAACTTCCCGACAAATACATTGTTGCGCCGTCTTGATTTGTTCCTGAAATATAATTTGAATTATTGTTGCTCAATGTAAAAATTAAATCCCCGCCGGAAGATTGCGTTACGCCTATTGCCGAACCGTCAGGAGCCACATATAAAAGTCCGCCGCTGTTTATCGTTGCGTTTACGGTAGAACCGTAACGCCCCACATACTGACTTCCGCCGGAATAAAGTATAAAGTTGCTTGCCGTGCCGCCTGAAAGCCAGAAAGCTTGTCCGGAAGCATTCACTCCGGAAACATAATCCGCCAGTCCTGCCTGAACGCTTACATAAATATTCCCGCCGGAATTTTGCACGGTATTTATAGCCGACCCTGACGAGTAAACATACAACCCTCCAAAATTATTAACTGTAGTGCTGTTAGCCGTACCGCCGGATAATACGGTAAGCTGCCCTTGTTTTATATATGAATATACGGAACCGGAGGATACCGAAGTATATACGCCTCCGTAAAGATCAAAATTATACGTCGAACTTCCCGAAAGCCAAAAAACTCCGGAAGCGTTACTTCCTGAAATATAAGTGCCATATCCGTATCTGTCAACTATTGTGCTTATTAAACCTCCTGAGGATTGGTTTACATTATAAGCTCTTGCGCCAGACAAGACAGCAAGCATTCCTCCGCTGTTTATTGTAGTTGAATAGGCGCTTGCGGCGGAACTGACAACTTGCAAGGCTAAATCATTAATTAAAGTATTAGACGCCACAGCATAGTTTGCCAAAGTTTGGCCGGCGCTTTGTCCGCTAATAATTGTATCGAAAGAAGACGCATAACTTGCCACATACTGGCTTGCGCTTGCGTTTATTGTAGTTGACTGCGCAAACGCAAAGCTTGCAAGATAACTATACGCGCCGGCATTAAGAACCGTGCTGTAAACTTGCCCGCCGGAATATACGCTTTGATACGCGCTTACATAACTTTGATAGTAAGCGCTTGAATACATACCGCCTTGCAAAACATTGTCAACCGCCGAAGCATATGCGGACACATTTTGATACCCTCCCGCGTTGAAAACAGTTTTAGAAGCGTATGCGGAAGAGTAAAGAGTTTGGGTTGCAGAAGCGCCGAAATAAGTATCTAACGCGCTTGCATAGTTGGAAACTTGTTGATATCCAAAATTTGTATAATAGTTGCCTGAAGCATAACCGCTGGAATAGATAGACTGCGAAGCGTATTGCCCGTAAAAAGAATTATTGAGCACAGAAGCGTATTGCACAGTTTGCCCTTGTCCGCCGTTCTCTCTTGAATAGAAAAAATAATTTCCCGAAGCAATACCGGAATATACGCTTTGATTGATATAAGAGTTATAAAAACTATTATTATATGCGCTGCCGCCGTCAACGCCTTGAGAACCGTAAACGTCAAACGTGTTGTTGCTTGCTACACCTCCGGAAGAAACATACTGCACGCCGCTTACAAAAGAAGTGTTGTCAGCGCTTGCCGACGAGATATACATAGCGCCGCCATTCTTAAAACTTACGCCCGAAGCGTATCCGCCGGACTGTAAATATAACAGAGCATAGTTCAATGCTATTATGTTAAGCGTCGTGCCGCCGGAAACGTATTGAGTTCCGGTGCTGCCCACATATGTGTTAGAAGCGATTCCACCGGAGTAAACATACTGATTGCCGTAATTTTTAATTAAAATATCAACCGTTACTCCGCCGTTATAAACGTTTTGGGTACCGCTTAATACTGCTTCTCCTGATACAACATCGCCGCTATTTACATTTGAAGTGAAAGCGCCGTGGGCGTAAGGGGCAAAATTTTGGGCGAGCATTGCCGTAAGAGCTACGGTTTGCACAATCTTTTTGCCGCCGTTAAAAAATCTGGTAATAACCGGTCCTCTGCACGCCGAGCTAAACGACGAAGATACATATTCGTCGGACGCCAAATAGGCGGACGATGATACCGGATAGTTTTCTAAAGGCGAAAATTCTTGAGGCTGTTTAGTCCCAAATAATTTCTCTTTTTTTATACTCATTGTGTTGCTCCTTGCGCACGTGGCGCTATGAATTCAACTTATATTTTTTTATGTTACTGTTGCAAACAAACTATAACCGCATGCCATTTATTTTTATATTAATTATTGCCACCCTGAACTTGGGGCAATGCCCCTTGTTTCAGAGGCTGCTTTTTATTTTCAAATTTTTACTGCAACGACAAATCTTGAAACAATTCGCTTTCTGTGCTTCCCTTCTTTTTCGCAACCAGAGGCAACAGCCTAAACGGCAAATACCCCGTCAGGCTTTGCCTGACACCCCTTTTTTATAAAAGGGGAATTAACTTCCCTCTTGCTTTGCAAGTCCCTCTCCCGCAAGGGGTTAGGGGTTGCCTTTACTTTCTGTCTTTTGGCGCTGCTATGTTTTTATCTTTCATCAATCTGTCTATATGCCCTACTACTTGTTTTCCTGTTATTAAGCGCGTGCACTCAAATTGTCTGTCTGTTCCTTTGTGTTTGGGGCACCAGAAAAAATCTTTGTGATCAAAATTCTCATTCACGTCGTCCCAGCAACCGTTGCAGCCGTGGCTGTTAAATACTCTGTACGGGTTATTCCACTCGCATATCGGCAGCGTAAAACCGCTTATCATTACTACCGGAATTTTGCTTGCCCACGCCAGCCAGCTTAAACCCGACGACAATCCAACAAAAAAATCCGCGTGCTGCAATAACTCTATTCTTTCCGCAAGCGGCTTGTTGCCCGTAAAATCTTCCGCGTCCCTTGGAACTTGCTGATATGTGAAGTTCTGTCCGAAAATATACTCCCTGTCTATTGCTAAAACCCTGTATCCTAAAAACTTCAAATACTTGCAGACTATGTCCCACCCGTGCCCGTTGTTCCACATTTTCGGCAAGCTTGACGCTTTTGTGGCTATTACAACATACGGCTCTTTTATTTTTCTTTCGTAACTCAAATTCACTTTCGGCGGCTCTTCCGTTGGATCTACTCCCAATATATATCCTGCCGTTCTGTGCAAACCCACTTGTCTGAAATCTATCGGCTGGTTATTTTTATCCCCTCTGAAAAACAATCCCATTTTATATGTGGCATACGGTTTTTCGTAACGGACTTTTCCGGGCATTGCGCTAAACTGTATGTTGGGATACTGCGCCGCAAATATATCTACCATATCTTTGCCCATTGTAAGTTCTGTTGCGCATTTGTGTTTTAAGTAAAACTTTTCCGCGTATGGCAGCCAGCCGACCGTATCGCCCACTGTGCCCACCGGAAACTTTAATACAACTTCTTTGCCCGTTAAATTTAATTCGTGCATAAACACAGGGTTGGGCTCGCCTCGTTTCCATACTTTTATTACAAACGGAATATAATATTTTTTTGTGCTTACAACCCACCCTTCGTCAACATCGCATATGAAAATTATATTGCCCGATTCGGCGTCTTCTATTTGCACGTGCCACTGCCCTTTGGGTAAAAGTACTCGGCAGCCGTCGTTAAAGTCAAACTTTATTCCAAGCGGTCCTTCTTGCGTTGGAACTGCCGGCGGCGGCGCAAAAAACGGATCTTTCAGCGCAACATTTGGCGCGTCCGCCCCTTGCGGTACGGCTGACGCCGTAACTATTTGCGGCGGCGCAAAAAATACGTTTTGCCCTGCTACGCCCATATGTTTGGGCGCGTCTTGCGCCGTTTTTTCCTGATTTATATTTTGCGACGTGTTTTTTTCTTGTTCTGGCATTTGGGTTTCTCTCCGATAAAAATTATATGAATTTTTTATTTTACAAATATCTCAACTCTGCGGTTTGCGGCTTTTCCTTGAGTTGTATAATTTTCCGCTTTAGGTTTATATGACGACGAACCGTAATATTTTATTTTTGCCGGCGGAACGCCAAGTTTCAAAAGCTCACCGTAAACGGCTTTTGCGCGGTTTTTAGAAAGCTCAATATTACCGGAACCGCTTCCTTCAAAATCCGTATGACCTTCAACTATAATTTCATCATACTCAAACTGATTTATTTCTTTAACAAGAATTTTTAACTCTGCCTGCGTTTGCGGCGATATGTTATATTTGCGGGTATCAAAATGCATAAGTCCGGCGTTAAATGGTTTAATATGAGGCTTGCCCGACGACAACTGCGCAATCTTTACAGACTGAAGCTTACTTTCCTGCGCTTTCTCTGCTATGCCCGCAAACGAAAGTTTGCAAACAACAGTTAATAATGCGCAAATTAACGCCAACGCAAAAATAAAACCGTTTAACCGCGTAATGATTTTTTTCATTTATCCCTCAATTATAAAAATAAAAAAAATCACATCTCTAAATTAAAAAGAGATGTGATTAAGAAAAATAATATATTGTTTGTAACCTGTATCTGTTTATTGCAGGTAGTGGTTGTCTGTCTGTCTGTCTGTCTGTCTGTCTGTCTGTCTGTCTGTCTGTCTGTCTGTCTGTCTGTCTGTCTTTTTGAAAGCGAAAGACGTCCTGATTTTCTCAGTTGTGTTTGTAGTAAAAAATGGTAATCTAACAAAAGATGTTATCATATTTTTTGACAAACAATGACAATGGCGCTACAAACAAACCTTTTTCTATATAAACAACTTTTTTGTTAATTATTATGCTGAGGGCGGGATTTGAACCCGCATCCGGTTAAGGACACGCCCCTCAAACGTGCGCGTATGCCAGTTCCGCCACCCCAGCTTTTAACTACTTAATTACAATAATCAAATTTTTGCGAAGTATTTTGAGTTTAAACAAAGCGCGCTCCGACGAAGCGTGCAAAGGCACGTGAGGATGAGCGCAACGCAGTATAAACTCAAAAGACGAAGCAAAAAAAGCGGGCGATGGGACTTGAACCCACGACCTTCTCGTTGGCAACGAGACGTTCTACCGCTGAACTACACCCGCAAAAATTTATAAAGAACATTAAACAAATAGTTACTGAGGCTGCGAAGGCGCCGCTGCTACAGGGGAACTGCCTATAACCGATTTGAAGCTGTTGTCCGTAGAAAGCTTTGTTAACGTTATTGAGGTAACAACAAAAACGCAAGCCATAACTACGGTAACTTTTTTAATAAACGCCATTCCGGACGGAGCGTTAAATATTTGATCCGAACTGCCGCCGCCGAAAATGCCTGCCATTCCGCCGCTCTTTCCCGCTTGGAAAAGAACAATTAAAATAAGGCTTATACAAACTATGTAGTGAACGATTTCAACAAAAGTATATAGAATATTCATATGCGAAAAATTATACTAAAAATTAGATTTAAAATCAAACCGGCGGAGTTTAAAATTAAACTCCGCCGGATTATTATTATTTTTCAGGCAACGCCGCTATTCCGGGAAGTTCTTTTCCTTCTAAGAATTCTAAACTTGCGCCGCCGCCGGTTGAAATGTGAGTGATTCTTTTATCTACGCCGGCTTTTTTTACGGCAGATACGGAATCGCCTCCGCCTACGACGGAAATTGCGCCTTTGTCGGTGGCTTCGGCCGCAAGTTTTGCAATTTCTACGGTGCCTTTTGCAAATTCCGGAATTTCAAAAATTCCCAAAGGTCCGTTCCAAACTATTGTTTTTGCAGACTTAACGACTTCGCCGAATTTTTCTATGGATTTAGGACCGGCGTCAACCCCCATAAAACCTGCGGGTATAGACGCATCGGAGGTAATTTCAACTTTTGCTCCGGCGGGAACGGCTTTATTTACGAAATCAACTTTATCCGCAACAACGTGGTCAACGGGAAGCAAAAAGTTAACTTTTTTATCCGCCGCTTTTTTAAGCAATTCTTTTGCAAGGTCTAATTTATCGTCTTCAACAAGAGAAGTGCCCGTGCCGATGCCTTGCGATTTTAAAAACGTGTAAGCCATTGCGCCGCCGATAATAATTGCGTCCACTTTATTTAATAAATTTTCAATAACGTTAATTTTATCGCTTACTTTTGCTCCGCCCAAAATTGCCACAAAAGGCTTAACCGGTTTGTCCAAAGCTTCGCCCAAAAATTTTAATTCTTTTTCTACAAGGAAACCCGCGGCCGCGTCTTTAACGTATTTAACAATTCCCGCGGTGGAAGCATGAGCTCTGTGCACGGTACCGAAAGCGTCTTGAACAAAAACTTCGCCAAGAGACGCGAGTTCTTTTGCAAAAGCGTCAAGAGCGGCTTTATCTTTTTCGCCCGCCGCGTTTTTGCCTTCTTCTTCGGGGTGAAATCTTAAATTTTCAAGCAGCAAAATTTCGCCGGACTTTAAATCTGCGGCGGCTTTTTTAGCTTCTGCGCTTATTACATCTTTACCTACAAATTTTACGGGTTTTCCGAGAAGCTCGGCAAGTTTCGGAGCTACCGGTTTTAAGCTCATTGAATCAACGGCTTTTCCTTTCGGACGTCCAAGATGGGCAATAAGAATTACCGCCGCATTTTGTTGCAACAAATAATTTATTGTAGGCAAAGTTGCAACTATTCTTTTGTCGTTGGTAATATTTAAACCCGCGTCAAGAGGCACATTGTAATCTACGCGAACTATAACTTTTTTACCTTTTACGTCAATGTCTTTTAAAGTTTTTTTCATTTAAAACCTCCCGATAAAATAAAAAAATGTCGCTCCGAAATTACACTCGGAGCGACATTTGATTTTTAGAATTTCCGGATTGCCACGTCGCTTCGCTCCTCGCAATGGCAAACCGTTTTTACTTGAACAGCTTTACTCAATATGAAGTATTGATGCCAATGCGTCTTCGGGCATTTGCCCTTACGACACGACCGCATTTGCGCAAAGCGGCAATTATGCCAATTCTGCGAAGAATTTTATTGTTCTTACCATCTGGCTTGTGTAGCTGTTTTCATTGTCGTACCATGAAACAACCTGAACCTGATAGGTATCGTCGTTAATTTTTATTACGCTTGTCTGAGTTGCGTCAAACAATGAACCGAATTTAATTCCGATAACGTCGGAAGAAACCAATTCTTCTTCGGTATATCCGAAAGATTCGTCAGCAGTCTTTTTAACTGCCGCGTTGATTGCTTCTTTTGTTAAATCTTTACCTTTTACAACCGCAACCAAAATGGTGCTTGAACCTGTTACAACAGGAACTCTCTGAGCTGAACCGATAAGTTTTTTGTTAAGTTCAGGAATAACAAGACCGATAGCTTTTGCAGCTCCGGTTGAATTAGGAACTATGTTTGCCGCCGCCGCTCTTGCTCTTCTCAAATCGCCTTTCGGGTGAGGACCGTCAAGAGTCATCTGGTCGCCTGTGTAAGCGTGAACAGTTGTCATAATACCGCTCTGTATAGGAGCAAAATCGTTAAGCGCTTTTGCCATAGGAGCCAAGCAATTTGTTGTGCAAGAAGCCGCAGATATTATGTTGTCTTTTGCCGTCAAAATTTTGTGGTTTACGTTAAACACAATTGTAGGAAGATCGTCGCCCGCGGGAGCTGAAATAACAACTTTCTTTGCGCCTGCGTCTATGTGAGCCTGAGCTTTTGCTTTTGATGTGTAAAAACCGGTGCATTCAAGAACTACGTCAACGCCGATTTTTCCCCAAGGAAGATTTTTTGCGTCTTTTTCTGCGTAAATTTTAATTTCTTTGCCGTCAACTATAATTGAGTTTTCGGTAGACTGAACTTTGTCTGCCAAAGCGTAAGTGCCCTGAGCCGTATCATACTTCAACAAGTGAGCCAACATTTTAGGGTTGGTCAAATCGTTGATAGCTACAACATCATAACCTTTCGCGCCGAACATCTGTCTAAATGCAAGTCTTCCGATACGTCCGAAACCATTAATAGCAACTTTAACTGCCATAATTACTGCCTCCTGTGTTTGATTTTATTGATAAGATTATATCTATTTGGTAAATCCTATTGGCGTAAATGATATAAAAAACTACAGGCAAAGTCAAGAAAAGACAAAGCGAAAAGTGACACGAAGTGTGAAATCCCCCAAGGAGCAGCGTTGTTAATTCCACTTTTCACTTCACCGTTACATAATGAACACGTATAATATTTAGCAAACGTGGATCCCGGATTAAGACATTCCGGGATGACACTTCGTGTCACTTTTCACTTTGTAGTTTAAGTATGCGCTTATGAAGCCGTCTATGTCGCCGTCCATAACTGAGGCTACTTGCGAGGTTTCGTAACCTGTGCGGGCGTCTTTTACAAGCTGGTAGGGCATGAAAACGTAAGAGCGTATTTGGCTGCCCCACTCTATGGCGCCTTTTTCGCTGTAGTGTTTTTCAAAAGAAGCGCGCTGTTTTTCGCGTTCAAATTCGTAGAGTTTGGCTTTAAGAAGTTTCATAGCCGTAGCTCTGTTTTTTATTTGCGAACGGTCGTTTTGCGACTGAACTATTATGCCGGTCGGAATATGCGTAATGCGCACGGCGGAATCCGTTTTGTTTATGTGCTGACCGCCCGCTCCCGACGCGCGGTAAGTGTCAATTCTAATATCTTTTTCTTCAACAATTATATTTATAGTATCTTCAACTTCAGGAATAACGTCCACCGACGCAAAAGACGTGTGTCTTCTTTTATTTGAGTCAAAAGGAGAAATTCTAACCAAACGGTGAACGCCTATTTCCGACTGCAAAAACCCGTATGCGTATTCGCCTTTTATTATCATTGTTAAACTTTTTATTCCGGCTTCGTCGCCGTCAAGACTGTCCACAACTTCCGTTTCAAAACCTTTATCTTCCGCCCAGCGGGAATACATGCGCACAAGCATCTGCGCCCAGTCGCAGCTTTCGGTTCCGCCGGCTCCGGCGTGTATTGCGACTATTGCGTTATTTTTATCGTGAATGCCGCCGAGTTTTGTTTTAGTTTCAAAAGCGGCAAGCTCTTTTTCAAGTTTCTTTGAACCTTCTTCAATTTCTTTAAGCAAAGTTTCGTCGTTTGCGGCTTCGGCAAGCTCTTTAAGCTCTATCAAACTTTCAACCTGCGCCTGCAAACTTTGCCAAAGATTGTAAGAGCTTTTTAATCCGTCAAGCTCCGACATTATTTTTTTTGCGTTGTTTTGATTGTTCCAAAAATCGGCACTTGAAATTTCCGTTTCAAGTTCTTTGATTTTTTTTAAAATTGAGTCTATATCAAAGAGACCCCCTCAAAATAATTATTCTCTCTTTTTGTTTTTCAAGCATTTATGCGCTCCTTCAAAAATAATTATCGCTAAAAAAAGCAAGCCGCAGAAAAACACAAACGCATCGCCGCGGCGGGTGTAGAAAGATTTGTATCCGTTTTGTAAAAACTCTTCCGAAAATATTAAAGATTTTGAAACAGGAGTTTTTTTAGTTACTTTTCCCGACGCTTCCACAATTGCGGACACTCCGGAATTTGCGCAAACAATGACGGTTTTACGCGTTTCAACCGCTCTAAAAACGTTCATAATAAAATGCTGGTGCGGGGCAGCGGTATCAAAAAACCACGCGTCGTTTGTGTGGTTTGTTAAAACGCGCGCGCCGTTTAACACAAGTTTTGCCGCAATATCGGGAAAGAAATTTTCCGAACATATCAAAGCGCCCGCGGCA
Organism: Endomicrobium proavitum; assembly: GCF_001027545.1. Taxonomy (NCBI): domain Bacteria; kingdom Pseudomonadati; phylum Elusimicrobiota; class Endomicrobiia; order Endomicrobiales; family Endomicrobiaceae; genus Endomicrobium; species Endomicrobium proavitum. The sequence goes on along the minus strand of NZ_CP009498.1, from coordinate 126,543 downwards.
AGTTCCCCGTCGGTAAATACAGCTGCGTCCGTTCCGCGCGAAATATCGCCGAAGGAATTTAACACTCCGAAAAACTTTGACAGCTGTTTTCTAAACGGAATAAATTCTCCAAACGGCACAAGGTGATTTTTTTTGTGCATTTCAAGAATTGCTTTATTTTTATCGGTTACAAAAACAACGTTATAAGCGTCAAGCCATGAGCTTAACATGCCGCGCGGTTCCAAGTAAACCGCGCTTAAAATATTGAGCCCGCCTGAATTTTGGGAAGCTTCAACGGCGTCCAAAGATTCTTTGTCAAAAGCCGGAAGAACCGTTTCCGGCCATACAATTAAATCCGCGTGAAAACTTGCGGCTTCCTGTGAAAATTTTTTCAAGTCCGAAAGAATTTCTTTTTTGTAACTTTCGTCCCATTTTTTATACTGGTCAATATTTGGCTGAATAACAACTGCTCTAAAAATTTTGTCGCCGTAGTATTTAAATTTATCAACTTTAAAAGCGCCGAAAATGCAAACCGCGGCCAAAACGGCTATTGCCGCGTAAAGATATTTTTTTTCTTTTTTAAATACCCAAAAATAAAATAAAAAGTTGCAAAGAACAATAATAAAAGAAACTCCGTAAACGCCCGCGTATTCCGCAATTTGGATAGCTTCCGTAAATTTATATTGCGAATATCCTAAAAGCATCCACGGAAAGCCCGTTAAGAAATAAGTTCTGGCGTATTCAAGCAAAACCCAAATTAAAGGCGGCGCAAGCACGGCAATCCACTGGAAATATTTTTTAGGCGAGTGTTTTTGCGCCACATTAACTAAAAGCGCCCAAACAGCCCAATACAGCGCAAGATAAATCCACAATGCGCCGGCGGCGACAAACGCCTGAACGTAAGAACCCGTATTAAATTCAAGCATCGGCACAAGCCAGTAAAGCCCCGCGGCGTTAAAAATAAATCCGGAAAGAAAACCGTAAAAAAAACTTTTTTTCACACCGGAATTTAACGCAACGCTAATAAGCGGAACAAACGCTATCCAAGCCAAAAAAAACAGGTCTATTTTCGGAAACGCAGCCACCGCCAATAAACCCGTTAATACGGACAAAAGAATGTTTTTATATTTGTTAATATATTTCATATGCATATAGTTGCAGACGCGCAATAACAGATTATGTGAAGCTGAACTTGTTCGTCTTCGCTACATTACAACGCAATATTTAATTTATATCGCGCAGCAGAAGCGAAACGCCGAAGGCGGATTGTGTTGTTTGGCGTTAAATTCTCAATTATCAATTGCCCTTATTTGAACTTTACACTTTAAAAGATATATGGAAACACATCCAATATTTAGCAGCCATGGATCCCGGATTAAGACACTCTGGGATGACACTTCGTGTCACTTTTCACTTTAAACTTTGTCTTTTTTTATTGTCCGCAGCATTTTTTGTATTTTTTGCCGCTGCCGCAGGGGCAGGGGTCGTTGCGTCCTATTTTATTTAAATCTGCGGCGGTAACTTTTTTAGTTTCTTTGCGCGAAACAGACGCGGGATTATTTTTTGTAACGTCGCCTGCGTTTTCAGAGCCAACGTTAAAAACAGGCTGAGGGCGCGCAACAACCTGCACTTTAAAAATATACTCTACGGTGTTTTCTCTTATTCTTTTCATCATAGATTCAAAAAGGGCATACGACTCTTTCTGATATTCTATTTTCGGATCTTTTTGCGCGTAAGCTCTAAAACCTATTGCGTGTTTAAGGTGGTCTAACTCGTAAAGATGGTCTCTCCACGACGAGTCTATCATGTGCAATAAAATCATTCTTTGTATTTCAGGTTCGCCTGCAAGCTCTTGCTTTCTTTTTTCGTAAGCTTCTAAAACTTTCTGCATTACATCTTCTTTCAAAGCTTCCGGCGTAAGATAATTTATTTCGTCTTTATTTGCAAGTTCGTATTTAATGCCGAACGTTCTTAAAAGCCACGCTTCTATGCTTGTCCAGTCCCACTGTTCGGCGTATTTTTCGCACGCCCACATTTCTATTTTTTCTTCAACGGATTCGTCAAGCATTTCTTCAATTGTAACCGTTACGTCTTCGCCTTCTAAAACTTGATTTCGGATTCTGTAAATAGCTTCTCTCTGCTTATTCATTACGTTGTCGTAATCTATAAGCTGTTTTCTTATGTCAAAGTTCATTCCTTCAACTTTTTTCTGCGCGCCTTCAACCGCGCGGGAAATCCACGGGTGTTGTATATCTTCGCCCTCTTTAATGCCTAAACGCTGCATAATTGAAGACATTCTGTCGGAGCCGAAAAGTCTCATAAGCTCGTCTTCCATAGAAAGGAAAAATTTTGACGAACCCGGATCGCCCTGCCTGCCGGCGCGTCCGCGAAGCTGATTGTCTATACGGCGGGATTCGTGCCTTTCCGTTCCTATTATGTGAAGTCCGCCAAGCTCTTTTACTTCTTTATTTTGCGCTTCGTCTTTTGCGCCAAGCACAATATCGGTTCCGCGACCAGCCATGTTTGTGGCAATAGTTACGGCGCTTTTTGTGCCGGCGTTTGCAATAATATTTGCCTCAAGCTCGTGATATTTTGCGTTAAGTACTTGATGAGGAATGCCTTTTTTGCGAAGCATTGAAGAAAGTTTTTCCGATTTTTCTATAGACCTTGTGCCCACCAAAACCGGCTGTCCTTTTCTCCACGACTGGTCTATTTCGTTGACGATGGCGTTGTCTTTTTCTTTTTCGGTTCTATAAATTACGTCGGCGTTATCGGCTCTTATCATTGCGTTGTTTGTAGGAATTTCAACTACGCCGAGTTTATAAATTTCCCAAAACTCCGCCGATTCCGTGGATGCCGTTCCCGTCATGCCTGAAATTTTATTATACATTCTGAAAAAATTCTGGAAAGTTATTGTGGCAAGCGTTTGGTTTTCGTTTGCTATTTTTACATTTTCTTTTGCTTCTACCGCCTGATGCAAACCGTCAGACCATCTTCTGCCGGGCATAAGTCTTCCGGTAAACTCGTCAACAATCATAACTTCGCCGTCTTTAATAACGTATTCAACGTCGCGGCGAAACAATTCGTGCGCTTTTATAGCCTGCGTTATATGGTGAACCCATTCGGACTGAAGATCGTCGTAAATATTTTTTATTCCCAGAATTTTTTCGGCTTTTAAAACGCCCTGCTCGGTAAGCACTACGGAATGATGTTTTTCGTCAACCAAATAGTCGTAACCTTTTGACAAATCAACTCCGTCGTATTTAGCCTGAATTTCTTCGCTTTCGGTAATTTTTTTACCTTTAAGCATAGGCACTATTCTGTCTGAAATATAATATTTATCCGTTTTTTCATCGGTAGCGCCGGAAATAATAAGAGGCGTTCTGGCTTCGTCAATTAAAATTGAATCCACTTCGTCTATAATTGCGTAATTTAACGGGCGGAGCACTCTTGCCGATTTATCAATAACCATATTATCGCGCAAATAATCAAAACCGATTTCGTTATTTGTAACGTAAGTTATGTCGCAGTTATAAGCAGCGACTTTTTCTTCGTGAGCAATGTCGTGCAAAACGTTTCCTACGGTAAGACCGAGTTTTTCATATACAACGCCCATCCACTCTTTATCTCTTTTTGCAAGATAATCGTTTACGGTAACAATATGCACGCCTTTAGCCGGCAGCGCGTTTAAGTAAGCCGCAAGCGTTGCCACTAAAGTTTTGCCTTCTCCGGTGCGCATTTCGGCAATTTTTCCCTGATGAAGTATAACTCCGCCGATAAGCTGCACGTCAAAATGTCTAAGCCCTATCGTGCGTATAGACGCTTCGCGAACGCACGCAAAAGCTTCGGGAAGAATGTCGTCAAGCGTTTCGCCTTTTGACAGCCTTTCTCTAAACTCTACGGTTTTATTTTTAAGTTCATCGTCGGAAAGCCGCTTTACAGAAGGCTCTAAAGCGTTGATTTTATCTACGATAGGCATTATATCTTTAATGTCTCTTTCGTTTTGCGAGCCGAAAATAGCGTTTAATAATTTCTTCAACATAATTTTTCCTTTAAAATATAATATAAATTTAGTTATTTATTATATCAATTTATTCAATGACTTCAAATAGAAAAAGCCCGCCGAAAAATCAGCGGGCTTTTTTGTTGAGTTTTGTTTTTATTTCACGTTAAAACTTATTCCTGCTTTTCCTGTTATGTTTTCGTAGTTGTCGGCCGTTAGGTAGTTGCCGTTTATGAATACTTTCAACTCTTTATACACTTTTACTTCCGCTCCTATTGACGCTCCGTACAACAAACCGTTTTCTTCGTAGCTTTTGCTGTTAAATTTTGTGTCGGCTACGCTTGCTTCTATTTCGCTGTCTTTGCCCGCTATTAAGTATTTCGCTTCGCCGTTGATAAATACGTTTACTATCTTGTTGTCGTAACTTACTCCCAAACCTGCTCTTGCCGCGCTTCTGAAATAGTTGCCGCTTTCCACTTCTAATCCTAACGCGCTTGCCGTTTCTTCTTTAAAACTTCCGTAGTTTATATTCTTGGCTTCTATTCCTACGTATGGTCTTAAGTTTATGTTTGCCACCACTTCTTCTTTGAACGCCGCTTCTACGTCCGCTCCTACGCTAAACCCTCCAAAATCGCCTTTGGCTATGTCGCCTGCTATGTATCTTGTTGTATCATAACTGTCGTAGCTTCCGCTTATCAACGCTTTGAATTCATACTTATCGGCTACGTAGCCGCCGTAAACGCCCAAGCCTACGTTTGACACGTCCGCTTTGTTGCCTGCTTGTTCTACGCTTCCCGCATTGTATTTACCGTAAACGCCTATCAGCGTTTTCTCGCCGGCGAATGCGTCGTAACCTGCGGCAAATGCGTTATTTTTTACTTTCACTTCCCCTACTGAATTCGCGTCTTCGCCGTATTTTGCGCTGCTTAACCCGCCCTGCGCCCACGCCGATTGTTTCTGGTCGTTGTTTATTCTGTTATACACTTCTTCTTTGTCCGACTGTCCTGCCCCTCTTATTACGTTGGCTATAAAATATCCGCTTGTCGCTGTCAGCAACGCTTTTTGCTCGGCTTCGCCGGCAAAGACCGCTTCATTTATTATATCTATTATTGCGCCGCTTCTTGTTATTGATATTTTATCCAACGCTTTTGCGGTTTCCTGCGCGTTATAGCTTAATCCTGTGAAATTTCTGAAGTTGCTTTGATTTACGCCGCTTACCGTTACTTTCACCAAGCCCGGCGTTGCGTAGTCGTAGTTTGTTGTTAAACCGCTTCCTGTTATGATGTTTGTTGCAAACGTTCCCGTTACCGTATTGCTGGCTGATATGAAATTAAATACTTCATTTTCATACACGCCTACACCTGCTCTTACATACAAGTTACCGCCGAGCGTTGCGTTGTTTGCGTATATTTTATCGCTTGCTCCGTTTGCAAATATATCCAGCTTCAATTCGTTTGTACTTTCAAAGTTTGTTACTTCTATTATATTTGCTTTTGCGTTGGCTGCGTTCAGCACGCCGCTTCCTGTTGCCGAAAGCGTTGTTCCTTTATAGCTTGCCGATTTTATAAACGCTGTTTCGCCGTCGGTTATGCTAAACGTTCCGTAAACTTCGTTTGCTCCGCCAAGTTGCAATATGCCGCTGCCGGTTTTAGTTACGTTTATATTTGCGCCCGAGGCGCTGCTGTTGATGCCGCCTTCAAGTATTATTTTGTTTGCGCCTGCAGCGTTGAAATTTAACAGCGAATCATTATCAAGGTATATGTCGTTTGCTACGCCGTTGGCTGTGTTGCCTTTAAACAATATTTCCCCTGTCGCTGCCGACAATATTATTGTGCTGCCCGTTAAGTATATCGCTCCGCCCTGCGTGCCGGCTTGGTTGTTAATGTATTCGCCTTTTCCTGAAATTGTTATTGTTGATTTTTCGGAATATATTGCTCCGCCGGAATACTGCGCTCTGTTGTTTATAAATAACATCGTTGCATTTTTCGCTTCAAGAATTGCTTCAACATATGCCGACGCCCCGCCGCTTGAAAGCGCGACGTTGTTTGCAAATGTTATTGTAGGATTATTCAAAACAACTTTTTGAGGCGCAAAAGCCGGAGCTCTTAACGGGCTTGGCGACGCGCTTTCTTCGCCGAACGTTACGTTAGCTTTATAAGCGTAAATTGCTCCGCCTACGCTTGACAAATTGTCGCTGAAATTTGCGGATATATTTTTAAACGATACCGTTGAGCCTTCAAATGCCGCTATCGCTCCGCCGTTTTCTTCTGCGCGGTTAGCCACGTAATTTGCCGCTGCGTCGTGAGAAAGAGCCGCCGCATGCAATGCCACCGCCCCGCCGCTTCGCGCCGACGCGTTAGAGAAATACGCTCTTCCGGTATTTACAAACGTTACCGTAGAAGTTTCATCAACATAAATATTTGCAGCTCCGCTGTCGGTAGAAACGTTATATGCAAACGTTACGTTGCCGCCTACAAAATTTACCGTGCTGCCGCGTATCGCATAAATTACGCTTCCGTTGCGCGCTGTATTGCTTGTGAAATATACTTGCGAATCTGTAAAATTAATTAATCCGGCAGTTGCATATATTGCGCCGCCCAAGCCTCGGTATTCTTCCGGCGCCATTGAGTCTCCGCTTTGATATTTATTACCCGTAAATTCAACAGTTGCGTAGTTAAAATCTATAACCCCGCTTCTAAGGTTTATAGCTGCGCCCGCTACATCTATTTTGTTGTTTTGAAATAACGCAGACCCGCCATTAAACACAACCGTTGAGGCAGCTACGCCCAACCCGCCCATGTTGCCTATAAAATATGCGCGAGCATTATCAAATTCAACAAGAGAAGACCCTTCAATGCTCAAAGCATAAGAGCCGTTCAGTGAACCATAGCCGCCGCCGTTATTTATAAAACTTATATTACTATTTGCAAAATTTATATATGAGCCCCGCGCATAAATTCCACCGCCGCTGCCTGCGCTGTTGGCAAAATATGCGTCAGCTGTAAACGCGAGAGTGCTTTGTGCAAGGTAAATTCCGGCGCCTGCAGTAGCATTTTGCCCTGCGTTTCCCGTAAACGAAGAAATACCATTAAAATAGATTCGAGAATTTTCTGCGTATATTCCGCTTCCGTTACCCGGAGCCGCATACGCTCCTCTGCCTGCAGTATTGTTTACAAACGCAGTTTTAGCATTGAAGTTGACCGTGCTTGAACCTATATATACCGCCCCTGCATTGCCATGTCTATCTAAACCCACGCCCGCGGTATTTTCCGCAAACAAAACATCGCCGTTAAAATCAACATTGCTTTGCAAAATTCCCAATGCGCCGCCGTGCGAATTGTTATAAACCGAATTATTATAACCTCCGCCTACAATAGAGTTATTTGTGAATTGAGCTGCGCCGCCGAAAACAACAGTACTGTTATGCACCGACATAGCTCCGCCGTAAGCCGCCTCAAATCTATACGTTGGATTCATATAAAAAGGGACAGACGACATTACTACAGAAGAAGAATTACCGGATATATTCATATCAACATTATTAAACGAAGCTTGCGAATTGAATATTCTTACACCGGCATTAATAATATCGCTATCATATGGTCTATATCCGGAAGTTCCGTTTACATTGAGATTACCGCCGTCGTATTCAAAATTGGAATTTGCTATTACCAATGCGCCGCCGGTTATGTTAGAGTTTCCTTTTATATAGTTACTGCCGGTTAAGTAAAGCTGTCCCGCGCCTGTTTTGTTTATGGTAACATTACTTGAGTTGACATCAGTTTTTATGCCGCCGTTTAATACTATATTGTTAGCTCCGCCAAAGTTTATTGTTAAGTTGCTTCCGCCAAGGAATATATCGTTTGCGGCTCCGTTTGCGGTGTTTGACGCAAATAGAATATCGCCTGTTGTAGCTGCAAGAGTAACAACTCCGCCGGACATAAATATTGCGCCGCCGTATGTTGACGCTTTGTTATTTATAAAGCCTGCCGCGCCGTTAAGAGAAATGTTGCCGCTTCTAACGCTTATGGCGCCGCCGTATTGAGCTTGGTTATTTATAAAACTTACATTACTTGAAGAGAAATTGACGCTTCCGTAATTGTTGGCGTAAATTGCGCCGCCGTCACGTCCGGTAGAGTTTGTTGAAAACAAAACATTTCCGCCGTAGAAATTTACAATTCCGCCGGCTCTATTTGCGTAAATAGCTCCGCCGCCCTGGTAAGATTGACCGTTTCCGTCAGTGGTTCCATTGTTTATAAATAATACATTGTCGCCGTAAAAATTTACAGTTGAATTCAAATCTGAAATTAACGCGCCGCCTGCCGCTCTTGCCGTATTGTTTTTAAAAGCAACATCATTATTAAATGTTGTAATGCCGCCAAGAACAAACAACGCGCCGCCGTAAAAATTAGCGCTGTTATTTGCAAATTCAACAGGAGCGCCTATATAAATATTAGAGTAAGTGTTATACAACGCGCCGCCGTTATCAGTTGTGCTCTTATTTGAAAAATTCAATTTAGAACCGTCGGAATTTACGCTGTCGGCAATTGTTACAACTGAATTATTTGTAACTATGGTTCTGTTTTGCGTTGCAAGGTTGAACGTTCCGGTTTCAAACGTAAAAGATGCGCGATCTAAAGAAAAAGTTCCCGCAAGAATATTAAAAGTTCCGTTTAAACGGCTTATTCCGCTTAAAGTTAAATCTCCTGCTCCGGTTTTTACAATGGTATTATCTGCGCCGGTTGCAACAATTCCGCCTTCAAGTCTTGCGTATTGTCCGGATGCAAGGTTAAAGTTGAAATATGAGTTTTCAGCGTAGATATCATTAGGTTTACCGTTTGCGGTATTTCCGGTAAATAAAATATTGCCGCCGGATAAAGTTATGCTGCTGCCGGCGTTTGCATATATTGCGCCGCCGTCTTTAGCAGCCGAATTGCCTACAAAGGAAATTGTATCCGCAACTATATTTAAGTATGCGTTGCTGTAATTTAAAAGACCTATGCTATAGGATAAGTAGCCATATCCGGCTATATAAACCGCACCGCCGGTAGAACGGGCAACGTTTCCGGAAAATTCTACATTGTCAGATTTAATATTTACAGTTGAACCGGCTATGTAAAGCGCTCCCGCCAAAGTAGCCGTATTACTGCTAAACTTAACAGCATTGCTTTCCGTAAACCCTGTTGTTTTTGTGAAATTCAACTTACTCCATATTACATTTGCTGCGCCGCCCCTACCGCTGCCGCCGATAGTAATAAGATTGCCTTCGGAATCATACATAGGTCCGGGGTAATAGAACACAGCGGTATTATTTGCAAACAACGTTTTACTATTTTCAAAAGTTACATCGGAATTGCCGCTATATAAAGCTCCGCCTTGAGTGGTTGACAAATAGCTGCCTATTGCTCCGTTATTTGTAAATTCAACTGTAGAATTTTTGAAACTCAAAAAGCTTCTTGTTTCTTGCGGAGGATAATCACCCATAGAGCCTACGCCTATTGCTCCTCCATACGCAATAGAAACATTGTTGTTAAATTTTATTGTGGAGCTTTCAAAACTTACATTTGATCCGTCTTTTATTTCCAAAGCGCCGCCTCCGCGATAAAAAGGAACTGCAGCTTGAAACATAGACGCATTAGAAGAAAATTCAACGTTAGAATTTACAAACTTCAATGACGCACTTGAAACGGTTATTGCGCCGCCGCCAAGAGCGGTGTTTCCTAAAAACTGAGCATAAGTATTGTTGAAAACAGTTATGCCGTTAGGCGCCAAATACAGCGCGCCGCCGTATTCGCCTGCGACGTTGTTTTTAAATGTCGCTGTGCTGCTGTCAAACAACAATTTACCTTTATAACTCGTTACTAAACGACCATCCACAAAAACATCGTCAAGATCATCGCCTGAAGCAAAATATATTGCACCGCCGGATGTGCCTGCAATATTATTTGTAAATGCAGCTTGTTCATTAACAAATGAAATAGAAGAGGCTGCCAGACGCACCCAAGATGTCATGCTTTGATAATGATAACCGCCTCCGCCGTTTGTTCTAGTATTTATGGCGCCGCCTGCTGCGGAAGATTTGTTCAAGCTAAAATTTACTATGCCGTTTATAAAATCAATACTTGATCCGAGCGCCTCAATAGCTCCGCCGGTAGATCCTTTAGCTTCATTGCCGACAAAATTTGTTTCTCCGTCGTTAAAAATAATTTTTGAGGAATATGCTTGTATGGCTCCGCCGCTCTGCGCCGTATTACTTGTAAAATTAATATTGCTAAAATCTACGCGGACAATTGCATTGTCGCCAATGCCCCACGCTCCGCCAAAACCTGAAGGGTAAGAAGATTTTTCAGAATAAACTGAAGAATTGGAATGAAATGATATTGTTGAATTAGATATTTTTAAATTATTTCTATATGCATTAAAATCTATATTATTAGGAATTCCGTATGTGCCCGTATAGCCTTGATCTCCAACAGCTATTGCGCCCGCGCCGACCGGAGAATAGTTGTTACTAAAAACGCCTTTTACATTATCAAATTTGGTTAAGCCGTATAACACCATAGCTCCGCCTCTATAGTAATATGCCGGCGGACTATATTCCGATGTTGCAGTATTTCCTTCAAATATCACCGTTGAATTATTAAAACTAAGCAAACTTCCGGAATTTGAATACACCGCTCCGCCGGTGCCCGCCGTATTTCCTACAAACTTTACTAAACCGTTGTTAAAATTTATAGAAGAGCCTGTTGCTTGATATATGGCTCCGCCATATTGAGTTCCACCTGTGCCGGAGATAGAATGATAAGTATCTAAATAAGTATTAATTGATTTATACTCTCCGCCGTTGCCGACAAACTCCGTGCTTTGACTGTTGAAATTCAAAGCAGAATTACTGTTTAAATATATAGCTCCGCCATCACCGTGCTCACTAAGACTCTTGTAATAATAAGTTTCATCAGAGCCATACGATATCCAATCAAGAACACCGTCTATATACGTTGTGCTTATATTTACGTTGCCTACGCTGTTATTGGCAAAATAAGCATCGCCGTTGAAATTAGTTACCGCTGAATTCAAATACAGCGCGCCGCCATTACTTTTATCTGAACTATTTCCGATAAATGACGAAACTGAAGTATTGCTAAATGTTATTACCGAAGATGAAGCGTAAATAGCGCCGCCTTTACCGTCAGTTTTATTTGCTGTAAAATTGGTTGCGCCGTTAAACACTACGTTACTTGCATAATCTGCAAGCAAAGCTCCGCCGGCAAATGTAGAATTATTTGTGAAATCCACATTTGCAAACTGAATATACGCATTATCATAAGCAGCAACCGCGCCGCCGCTGCCGTTGGCATAGTTGTTCACAAAATTCGCATAAGCATTAAATAAAATATCACTTCTATCGGCATATACTGCGCCGCCATAAATAGCTGTGGCATTACTTGTAAAAGTTACATTTTGATTAAACACAACCGAGCTATATTGAACACTAACCGCACCGCCGGGACCGAAAGAAACTGCATTATCATAGAATTGGGAGGCTCCGTTAAAATATACTTTAGAATACATTGCGCTTAAAGCTCCGCGCGATTTATTTCCTGAAGCATTCAGCTGCGAAAATGTTACAACGCCGGTTGCTATATACAACGCAGATCCATCGGCAGACGCCATGCTTCCAGCATTGTTACCTATTACATTTAAATTATTATTAAACGAAATATTTTGATTGATAATATCTAAAAATCCGCCGGTGTTCCCTATTGCGTTAATCTTATAATTTTTAAACACATTCCAATCGTAAATTGAAGAAAGATTAATATTATTTGAAAACTCTATAACATCAGGATTAAAAGTTACGCGGCTCCAGTCGTTAACAAATTTTCCGATTGTGCCGGTATAACTTGAAAACACTACCGTTCCACCGTTAAAAATTACTTCTCCGGGGACATTGTAGCCGGAATATGAACCGCTGTTTACGATATATATTTCAGATTTATCCGCGCCTGTGGCAGCGTTGCTTGCAAAAACTACTCTTGAGTTGTTAAACTCAATTCTATTTGCGGCGTTTGATTCTCCTACATAAATTGCACCGCCAAGGTTTGCAGTATTGTTTGCAAACGTGACGGTTGTCTGTGAGAAATTTACCAATGAAATTGTAGGGTAACCGCCAACATATATTGCTCCGCCATAGGTAGCGGTATTTTTTGCGAAACTAACTTGCCCGCCTATAAAATTCAGCAAGCTTCCACCGTAGCTGTTTGAGTTAGAAAATAACGCCGCTGCGCCGCCGTAAGTTGCATTATTTCCGATAAAGTCAGAGATGTTTCCGTAAAAATTAGCCGTACCGTAACGTTTTAAGCTTAACGCTCCGCCGTAATTGGCAGCAGTGTTGCTTGTAAAAGAAACTGTTGAAGATGTTGAAAAATTCACAACGGCGCTATTGGCAACAAAAACTGCTCCGCCGCCGGAAGCTCCGTATTCATTTTGGATACTGCCTGAATTATTTCCTAAAAATAACGACTTTCCGTTCAAGTTAATTACCGAATTTTGGTCAGCCATAATAGCGCCGCCTCCGGCGCTTGCAGTATTAGAGGTAAACTTTACCGTTCTGTTAAAATTAACCGCAGTATTTACTCCCATAGTCGCTATAGCGCCGCCGCCCCATGAAGCAGTATTTCTTTCAAAAGAAGTTGTAAGCTGGGCGTTAGCCAATACAGGAGTTCCGTTGCCTGCAGGAGGATTAAATGCAGTAATCACATTATAATTAGTGTCATTTATTTTTGCGCCGTCTATAGCATAAATTGCACCGCCGTTATTTGTTGCGGAATTCTTTATAAATGTAGGACCAAACTGCATATTAGTAGTAACGCCATTGTTAAGCTCTAAACTTCCTCCGCTTATTGCAATTGCGCCGCCGAATGCAGCTTTATTAGAATCAAACCTTGTAGTCAAATTTCCGAATTTTACTATTGAGTTTGAAGCATAAATTGCGCCGCCGGAGTTTGCAGCTACGTTCCCTTCAAAAGCCGCTGTCATGCCGGCAACAGATACATTTGCATTGTTTGCGTAAACAGCGCCGCCGTTATTATTAGTATTACTTGTAAAAATAACCGTTCCAAAATTAAGATACGCATTGTTTGCTATTAAAGCCCCTTTTGACTGCTCGTAATACGAATACACGGTAACTGTCCCTGCGGAAATATCAAATATTGTATTATTTAAGGTTGTAGAATTATAACCGTTGTTATAAGCGTCCCAATCAAAATACAAAGTTCCGTTGCCGGTTTTATTTATATAAGAAAAATTTTCGGTTTTTATGTTGCTGACTGTTATTGCATTGTTTACCGTATTGAAATTCAAAACAGAGTTGTTTGCATATATATCGTTTACTTTCCCTTGAGATGAGTTAGAAGAGAATAATATTTCTCCGTTTGCGCTGTTAAAATTTGCAGTAGAATTTTGTAAATAAATTGCTCCGCCTGAGTTTTGCGAAGCGTTATTTTTAAAAGTAGTTTTATTATTAAAAGTTAAAACCGAGTTGTCGGCGTAAATTGCGCCGCCGTTAACAGCCGAATTTCCGATAAATTCTATTTCTTTATTGAAAACTACGCTTGTGCTTACAAAATTTAAGAAGCCGCCGTTTTGAGATTTATTGCCGGCGGCTGAAAGTTTAAAGTTTAAAAACCTGTCCAAATCTTTTACTTGTATGCCGTTACCGTTGGAATAGTTATAGTTGAATTCTACGCTGTTAGGGTTAAAAACAATTTGGTCAAAGCTGTTTGAAAAATTTATTGAGACAGAATTGCTGTCAAAAATTACAGTTCCGCCGTTAAACACTGCTCCGTTATTGGCAGATTCCACAAACGTGCTGCCGTTTCTATTTGTAAACGTAACTGTTGAATTGTTAAAAATTATATAGCTGCTGTCAGGCACGCCCGGCACACCCGCCGCATAATTGCCTGAAAAACCGTTAGCGCTAATAGCATTATTTCTAAAAAACACATTTGCCGACGAAAACTGCACCAAAGTTTCATCGTTACCGCCAAAAGAAATGGCATTTGGAGTGTTATTTTCAAATATGTGAGTATGCCCGTTGAAGTAAACTTTTGAACCGTAATCTACAACTATTGCATTTTTAGAGTTATTGCCGAAATACGTGTCGCCATTAAAAATTAATGTGGCATACTGGCCGTTTCTGCCAATAAATATTGCGCCGCCGGAACCGTAATATCCGGAGCTGTTATTTGTAAAAGAAGTAATCAGTGTATCAAAAGTAGTCTGTCCTCCAGGAAGATACAACGCCCCGCCGTTTGTATTCACGCTCAAACCGTCATATAACAGAAAATCTCCGGTATAAGTTTCGGCTTTTACCGACGTTGCAAAAACAAACGCGAATGACAACGCAAGAGTTAAAAACAGTAATCTTTTCATTTTTTTGTCCTTTTATATGAAAATTCAATTAAATTTGTAAAGCCCTGCTGTTAAGTATAGTCGGCAGAGGTGGTTTTGTCAATGTATATTTAGACAAATTCGGAAAGTATTTGGTTTGACGTAAAAACGGCATTTTTTGCAAGCATAATTCTATCGTTTTTTAAGACTAAAAGTTTTTGGCTTAAAAAGCGTTCCAAAGCCGCTTTATGCGCCGCGCTTTTAAAATATTTTACATCCACTCCTTCGTTTAAAAGACGAAGCCCGAGAATTATTGTTTCCGTTTCACAAATATCGTCGGTTATAACTTCTTCGTCAATAAATAGGTTAATTTGTTTGATGTATTTTTCTATATCTTCAACTATTTTGTATCTTTTTTTATTGTAGTAACCGGACGCGCCGGCTCCAAGGGCTATGTATTCCGCATTGCGCCAGTAATTGCTGTTGTGAATACTTTCTTTGCCGGCTTTAGCCCAGTTGGAAATTTCGTAATGTTTGAAGCCCGCCTTTTTGAAAATTTCCGCGGCGGCTTCATACATTCTTCTTTGCAAAGTATCATCGGTGGACGTTCCGTTTGCATACAAAGGCGTGTTTGGTTCTATTGTCAAAGGGTAGAGAGAGATGTGTTCGCTGTTAAATTGCAGAGCTTCGTTTAAATTTTTTTGCCAATCGGACAGCGTTTGATTTGGCAAGCCGTATATTAAATCCAAATTTATATTATTAAAACCTGTTTCTCTTGCAAATTTGAAAGCTTGCGCAAAAGTATCAAAATTGTGAATTCTGCCGAGAGCTTGCAAGTCTTTATCTTGCGACGACTGAAGACCTATGCTTAATCTGTTTACGCCGTTATCTTTTAAAATTTTTAATTTTTCCGGCGTTACGGACTCCGGATTTAATTCGCAGGTAAATTCCGTTAATAAAGAAATATCAAAGGTTTTATTTATTGAAGTTAAAAGTTGCGCGATTTGTTTTTCGGATAAAACAGAAGGAGTGCCGCCGCCTATATAAATTGTACTTACTTTAACTGGTTTGTATTGACCTGCATGACTTATTACGGCTTCAACATATTTATCCGCCAATGCGTTATCATACTTTACCGAAAAAAAATCGCAGTAAAAACATTTCTGTTTGCAAAATGGAATGTGAATATATAATCCTGTCATATAAGTTAAAAAAGCGCCACCCCAACGGATGACGCTTTTTTATGTATAACCTTTGTTATTTTTTCTCTATAGTTTTTGCAAGCTTTGCAGGGTCTTTAAAAAGTTCCGCAATTCCGCCTATTGAAGCCGTTACGCCCGCGGTTTCTAAAGGCAGGAAAATTTTTGTCGCCTGCCCGTCGGCAACTTTCGCAAGGGATTCAAGATATTTTATAGCTATAAGGTCATTTGTCGGCTTACCTTCGTGAATGGCTTTGTAAACTATTTCTATCTCGTATTTTTCTGCGTCGGCAACTCTTTTAATTGCCTCGGCTTGACCGGTAGCTTCAAGAACGTTCTTTTCTTTTGTAGCTTCCGCTTCAAGAATAACAGCTTGCCTTGCGCCTTCGGCTTTTAAAATTGCCGCCTGTCTTAAACCTTCGGCTTCCAAAATATTTGCTCTTTTTTCTCTTTCGGCCTTCATTTGTTTTGACATCGCGTCGGTTATATCTCTCGGAGGTTCAATTTTTTGAATTTCAACTCTGTTTACTTTTACGCCCCATTTATCAGTAGCTTCGTCCATAACTATTCTAAGCTGCGCATTGATTTTTTCTCTTGAAGTAAGAGTGCTGTCCAATTCCATTTCTCCGACGATATTTCTTAAATTAGTCTGTGCAAGTTTCAAAGCGGCAAGCGCGAAGTTTTCAATGTTATAAACAACTTTTACGGGGTCTGTAACCTGAAAATAAATTATAGCGTCAACAGTTACCGAAACGTTATCTTTTGTAATAACATTTTGAGGAGGCACATCTATAACGCGTTCCCTCATATCAACTTTAACTATTTTTTGAAACATAGGAATTATAATATTTGCTCCGGAGCTTCTTGTGCCCGTATATTTGCCCAATGTTTCAACAAGCCCTTTTTCGTATTGACGAATTATTCTCACTGAGTTTGCAATAAAGATTACCGCAAAAATTGCTATTACCCAAATTAAAAGCGCCATATTTTACTCCTTTTATTTTTTTACAAACACTTTTGTTCCGCTGACCGATTTAATTTTCACTGTCTCGCCGGATTCAATTTCACCGTCGGATTCGGCAAGCCATATCTCGCCGTTAACTTTCACAAAACCGGCTTTTTGCAAAGATATTTTTTCCGTTACTACAGCCTGCGCGCCGATTAAAGCGTCAACGTTGGAATTTACAGTTTCAGATTTGCTCATCAATTTTTTAAACAGAGGTCTTATTGTGTAAATTGACACTATGGACACAGTTATAAAAATTCCGAATTCAAACCAGTTTGAAACGTCAAAAAATGTCGCAACAGCCGCAAACAGCGCGCCAATGGCAAGACACATAAAGAAAAAAACCGAAGGAGTTATAATTTCAAGAGTTGCTAAAACAACCGCAAGAACTATCCAAAAAATCCAATTCATTCACGCCTCCTAAATTACTCTCCAGCGATTAACCGGCCAATATAAAAACAAGGCTTTGCCTTTTATGAATTTATCGGGAAGCGGTCCCCAAAAGCGCGAGTCAAAAGAGTAATCTCTGTTATCGCCAAGCATCATGTAATGCCCTGCAGGAACTGTTACGGGGCCAAAATTATCTCTTATATAATCCGGACGAACCGACGCAAATCTGCCTTTTTCCCAATTTTGCTGATAGTCTGCAAGATCTGTTCCGGAATAAATATTTACGTCTTTGGCTTTTACGTAAGGTTCGTTTACTTCAACGTCGTTTACATAAAGTTTTTTATTTTTTATTTGAACTTTATCTCCGGCAACAGCTATGCAGCGTTTAATAAAATCTTTTGTAATGCCGGCTTTTTTTTCTTCAAAAGAAAGCGCGGACTGCGGCGCTTGAAAAACAACTATATCGCCTCTGGAAACGTTTTTAATAGGCAAAAATCTTGCGCCGCCCGAAAGCGGAATATGAAAACCGTAAATAAATTTATTAACAAAAAGATGATCGCCTTCAAGCAAAGTATCCCTCATGCTGCCCGACGGAATTTTAAAAGCCTGAACAAAAAAGAACATTAAAAACGACGCAATTATAAGCGCCGTCCAGCCGGTATCAACCCATGAATAAATTGTTTTAAAAGTTTTTTGGGAACTTTCGGAAGTAAACTTTTTCTTTATGGTAAGCATAAACATTGCAACTGCAAATAAAATTAAACCCGCTATAAACAATTTAAGTTCCATAATTCCCCTTTAAACTACAATATTAAAACGGCAAAGTTCAAAATAATGAGAAAGGCTATCATTAGTAAAAATGGATTCCGTATCGCAGCACGCAATGACATCACAATGCTTGTTGTTATGCCTAAAATGCCAAAAAAAAGTCTTTGATTTTAATTCTCAATTCTCCATTCTCAATTTTCAATTGCCGTTTTCAGTCGTCAATTTTCAAAACCGCCACAAACGCTTCCGGCGGAATTTCTACTCTGCCGAATTGGCGCATTTTGCGTTTCCCTTCTTTTTGCTTTTCAAGAAGTTTTCTCTTTCTTGTTATATCTCCGCCGTAACATTTTGCCAAAACGTCTTTGCGCATTGCCGATATTGTTTCTCTGGCAATAATTTTATTGTTTACTTTAGCCTGAATAGGTATTTCAAACATATGTCTTGGAATAATGCCTCTTAATTTTTCCGTCAAATAATGCGCCGAAGTTTGAGCTTTATCTTTGTGCGTAATAACTGAAAACGCGTCGACAACTTCGGAATTTATCATAATTTCAAGTTTTACAAGGTCGCCCTGCTGCTCGGCGGTGTGCTCGTAATCAAAAGACGCGTATCCTTTTGACACGGATTTTAACGCGTCGTAAAAACCTACGATAATTTCAGCAAGCGGCAGATGATATTTTAATACCACAATTTTGGTGTTCATGTATTTCATCTGGGTTTGCGTGCCTCTTCGTTTTTGACACAGCTCTAAAATAGCGCCCAAATAATCTACGGGACATATTATTGTAGCCTCCACGTAAGGCTCCCAAATTTCTTCAATGTCGGCGTTGTTTGGAAATCTTGCGGGGTTGTCTATGGTAATATATTTGCCTTTAGTTTTTACTTTATAAACTACGTTAGGAGCCGTAACCAAAAGACTTAAACCGAACTCTCTTTCAAGCCTTTCTTTTACAATTTCCAAATGCAGCGAACCCAAAAACCCGCATCTGAAACCAAAACCAAGCGCTACGGAAGTTTCCGGAAAATAAATAAGCGACGAGTCGGAAAGTTTTAATTTTTCCAAAGCCATTTTCAAACCGTCGTATTCCGACGTGCTGTTAGGATAAAGCCCCGCAAAAACAAAAGGATGTATTTCTTTATAACCTGCGTGAGGATGCTTTGTAGGACGGGCGCTTTCGGTAATTGTGTCGCCTATTTTTATATCGTGAATATCTTTAATGCCGGCAACTACGTAGCCTACATCTCCCGACGATAAACTGTCAAATTCTACGGGTTTTAATTTCATATAACCCACTTCAAGAACTTCGTATTCCGCGTTAGAAGCTATAAAGCGCACTTTCATGCCCTTTTTAATTTTACCGTCAAAAACTCGAACAATTACTATAACGCCTCTGTAAGAATCGTAAAAAGAATCAAATATTAAAGCCGATAGCGGCTCGTCGGAATTAACCACCGCCGGCGGAACGTTTGCGACGATAGAATCTACAATTTCGCTTATTCCTATTCCTTCTTTTGCGCTTGCAAGAATAGGTTCCGCGTCAACGTCAAGACCTTCTTTCATCTGTTCGTATGCGCTGTCAACGTCGGCAGTCGGAAGATCTATTTTATTTATAACGGGAATTATTTTAAGGTTTGCGTTCTTTGCAAGCATGGTATTGGCAAGCGTCTGGGCTTCAACGCCTTGGGTAGCGTCTATAACAAGTATTGCGCCTTCGCACGCGGCAAGCGCGCGGGAAACCTCGTAAGTAAAATCAACGTGTCCGGGAGTATCTATTAAATTTAAAACGTAAGGATTGCCGTTTTTATCCGTATAATTCATTCTGACGGCTTTGGCTTTTATTGTAATGCCGCGCTCGCGCTCCAACTCCATGCCGTCAAGAATCTGCTCTTTCATTTCACGTTTGGAAATTGTTCCGGTATATTCTAAAAGTCTGTCGGCAAGAGTGCTTTTACCGTGGTCAATATGCGCTATTATGCAAAAATTTCTTATATTTGACATTATTTATTTTCATCCCGCTTAGTTTAATTTAGATTGAACTTTGTCTAAAAGTTTTGAAGAGAATTTTCTGTCGGCGTTTGCCAAAATATCTTCGGCAAGTTTTTTTGCGTCCGTTATTGTTATACTCCTTATAACTTTTTTAATTTTTGGTATTTGCGCCGACGAAACGCTGAATTCGTCAAGCCCAAGCCCCAAAAGCACAGGCGTATAGTAAGGGTCGCCCGCCATTTCGCCGCACATACCCACGTCTATTTTTGCTTTGTGCCCTTCTTCTATTATTCTTTTTATAAGCCTTAAAATAGCCGGATGAAGCGGGTCGTATAAATTGGCTACGTTTTCATTTACCCTGTCAACCGCCAAAGTGTATTGAATTAAATCGTTTGTGCCTATTGAAACAAAATCAAGCTCTTTGGCCAAAACGTCCATTATTCCGGCGGCAGACGGAACTTCTATCATTGCGCCTACCTCTATATTTTCATCAAAAGCAACTTTTTCTTTTCTAAGCTCTTCTTTTACTTTTTCTAAAATTTTATTTGCTTCGCAAAGCTCGTCCAGCCCTGAAATCATAGGATACATCAATCTTATTTTTCCGAAAGCCGACGCTCTTAAAATTCCTTTAAGCTGATCTATAAAAATGTCGGGATATTTTAAACATAATCTTATTGCGCGCAACCCCATAAACGGATTTGCTTCCGCGTCAAAATTTAAAAGTCCGGCGTCGGCAAGCTTGTCTCCGCCGACGTCTATCGTTCTTATTATTGTGGCATAAGGGCTCATTTCTTCGGCTACTTTTTTATAGTTTTCAAAATGTTCTTTATCATTCGGAAGAACCGAACGGTTAAAAAACATAAATTCCGTTCTGTAAAGCCCTATTCCCGTTGCGCCGTTATTTAAAACTGATTTTACTTCGTCGGGATTATCTATATTTGCAAAAATTGAAACTTTATAATTATCCGGCGTTTCTGCCGGAAGATTTTTTATTTTTTTAAGCTCTTTTGTTTTTTCGGACAAAAGCGCAGACTCTGTTTTGTACTTTTCAACGGTTTCCGGCGTAGGGTTTAAAATAACAAGACCTTTGTTTCCGTCTATTATAATAAGGTCGCCGGTTGCAACCTGATGAGAAATATTTTTTAAACCCACAACCGCGGGAATTTCAAGACCTTGCGCAACTATCGCAGTGTGAGACGTTTTTCCGCCGATATCGGTAACAAATCCTTTTACAAACTTCTCTCTTATGGCAACGGTGTCGGCGGGCGTAAGATTGTGCGCCACAACTATTGAATCTTCCTTAATGTCGGAAAGAGTTCTTTTTTGCTTTTCCAAAAGATGAGCTATAATTTTTTTGCCTACGTCAAGAATATCCTGTTTTCTTTCTCTGAAATATTCGTCCTGCATTTTTTCAAACGATTTTACTACTTTGTCTATAACGCTAAACACCGCGTATTCCGCGTTAGCGCCGGCTTCTATTGCAAATTTTACGTCGCGCTCAAGCGCCGGATCGCCTAATATTAAAAGATGGACGTCCGCTATTTTAGCGTAGTTCTCGCCTAAAATTTCGTTTATTTTCTCGTAAGAAGATTTAAGCTCAAGCCGCGTTTTATCCATAGCCGCGTTAAAACGCTTAAGCTCGCCGGCTCTGTCTTTTTCGGCAATATTGCGCTTAACCAAAGACATTGAGAAATCATCATCTTCAAATAAAAAAACTCTGCCTATGGCTATTTGCGGCGACGCCGCGACACCGTGAAGTATGACGTCTTTTTGATCGGGCATCTTTTCTCCTATTCGTGAAATCCTGCGTTAAAAAGTTTTTCTATATCGTCAAGAGCTTCCGTTTCGTCGGGGCCGTCTGCGATAAATTTCAAACTGCTGCCCAAAGCCGCGGCTAAAGTCATAACGCCCATTATGCTTTTTGCATCAACTTCATAATCGTCTTTGTAAATTTTTACTGTAGCGCTGTACTTTGACGTGGTTTGAACCAAAAGAGCCGCCGGTCTTGCGTGAAGTCCGAGTTTATTTGACACTGTAATAATTTTTTCTTTCATTTTATATTCCTAAATAAGAGATAACTACGCACAAAATAAGAAGCGTATAAAACGCAAACGTCGGGCTGAACTTTCCGGCTAAAGCGGACAACACAAGCACCGCGCCCAAAACCGCCGCGTCGGGAATAAACCCCGCAAAAAATATATTGTTTCCCGGACCAAACCCGAAAACCTGAAAATATATTGCTATAGACGCCAAAAGAAGCAAAACTCCGATATATTTAAGCACTTCAAGGAAAAATTTAACTTCCAGTTTGGCTATTATATAAATGCTGTTTTTATCAAGCTTTAGCCCCGCAAACAACAGCCAGAACCGAACGGGCACATGCACCGCGTTATACAAAAAGAAAAACATTACGGGAATTATTATGCCGTAACCGGTTAAACTGCCGCTTAAAACGCGCGAAAAAAGTATTGTCATAAATATACACGACAACGCGACAACGGGTCTTAAAGTGCCCCAAAAATAAGAGTCCCCAATTGCGGCAAGAGGTCCTGCCATAGAACTTTTTAAAAGGTTTATATCTGGAGCGTTTTTAAGCCCTTCCTGCGATATTATTCTCTCGCAGTTTGCGCAAATAGCCACAATTACGTTAGCCATATACGGATGCGTATTAAAAAAACCGGTGTGTCTCAAAAAAGCTTCGCGTCTGTCGTTTTTATTTTTATATATTTTTCTAAAAAAAGGTTTCATTACAAACAAAAAACCGACGTTTTGCAGCCTTTCAAAGTTCCACAAAGACTGTATAAAGAAAGCTCTTAAAAACATTCTGAAATAAGTTTTAATCATTTATTTCTTCCTTTAATCAAAGGAATTCTGACGCTTCTAAAGTTGTAAAGCATGGCGCCGAAACCAAACACGGGAAGCAAGTACCACGCTTTTTTGAAACCCAAAAGAATAAACACCGTAAATTGAAGGAAAATGCCTTGGTATATAAATCCGCCGATAAACATTGCAAATAAATAAAATGCAAAAATTCTTAAAAAAAATAACCCCAACCCTAAAACTATTCCTATATCTATTCTGGACTCTTTTCCCTCGTGAAGCCCCTTTTCAACCCAGCGCATAATTTTAATATTAAAGTTTCTTCCCGCCACGTCCATCTCTTTATAAAAATACGCCAGCGGAACCGCAAAAGCAATTCCCCAGATAGCCGCCTCCTGCATTCCCGGGAAGAATTTAGAAGCCCAGTAAGTGGCAAGTATTGCTATTGACGTAATATCTATAGGCACGGCAACGCCCATAGGAATAGCGTTAATCCAAACCATTTCAGCAATCATTCCTATCCAAAGCCCGGAAGTTATGTCGCCCATAAGCCAGCCGAAAAGCGGCGCGCAAAATATAGGCCTTGAAATCATAAACTGACCGAAAGCCGTTATGTCAAGACTGCATAAAGCAGCAATAAACGCAAGAATAAAAATATTTTCTATTATCATATTATAGTTTTAAAATTTACCGACGTTTTTATTGAAAATTTTACCGTGCCGCCGGGCGTTGAATGAAATCTTGCAACGGGCGCGGCAACGGTGCCCTGATAAGTTCTTTCGTATCCGCTGTCGGAAGCGGAAACAGTTTCAAGCGGGTAAACGAACAAATCGCAGTCTTGCGAAAATTTAAGTTCAACTTCCGCTTTGTAATAATCGTCGTATCTTTTCCAGCCGGAAACGTTTTTGTCGTTAGCTGTGTCGTCTCCGTCTTTTGATGAAAAAGCGAAAACCTGCTCGCAAATAAAACAAATTTCAATAGATTCGCTTGAATTGTTGGTAATTTCATATGCAGCTTCGTATCCGTCGTGCTGCGCGGAAATATTTTTTTTCACGCTGATATCTTTACCGTAAGCCTTGCCGTTTCTTTCAAGTTCAAGGTTTGCCGCGCGGGAGATAACTTTATATTCTCCGGCGGTAAAATCGCCCATTTCGCAATATCTTGAAAAAGCAAAATCTTCATATTTTATATCCGTGCCCACAAAATGGTCGCGCAAAGAAGTTCTTCTGTAGTTATCGTAAACCAAAAATTTATCAAGACCGAACTCTTTAACTTTTACGGCGTCGTTATGTATTGTTTGAACTTCATACTCGTTATCGGTCGCCACAACCGCATTATTTATATTGTCTTTGAGTTTTTTGTGGTAAGACTCGTATCTTCTGGTTAAAACATCAGAAAAATTATGGTTTATTTTAAAGATATCCCATTCAAAAATACTGCCGCCGTCTTGCGGGTTTACGTAAATATTTTGGTGTTTGCTTTCGTAAAGAAAATCTTCTTTGCCTGCGCGGCTAAAATCATCTGCTAACCAGCCGGCTCGTTTTAAAAAAGATTTATTGTAAAGATTTTCAGCTTTTAAAAGAGACGCGTAAACCGCTTTTCTTAAATGAGGAAGATAAAGCCCGCCGAAAACTCCGTGCCAATACGCGCAGTTGCACTGACCTGCGTAAAGATTATCCAACGCTTTTTGCGCAAGCGGTTTTTTGCTTAAAACATATTTCCCAACTTTATCGCTTACGCGCAGCATTTTTTTATGCATATTGTTTGCTTCTTCGTATTTAGTTAAAAAGTTGCGCCAAAACCCGCCGTGCAGAAAAGTTTTTGCGTCCCGGTCTGAGCCGTATTTTGCCAAAACGTTGTCAAACTTTTCCTGCGCAGGCGCCGGAAGAGACCATTCCGACATTTCAAAGTAAGACGCGCACGGAAGATAAACTCTTCCCGAAGGTTTTTCTGTTTTTAAAACTTCCGAGAAAGTTGCGGTTTCCACCGTGTCAAAATTTTCTTCAAGCGCCGTAAGAAAACGTTCCAACCATCCGTTTTCATAAACGTGTTTGTTTGTTCCCGGCCACATGCCGAATTTTTCGCCGTCGTCAGCCATAACCACAACGGAGTTTTTGTCTGCATTTTGGCGCGACAAATCTTTAAAGTATTCTATAGTTTCATTAACGTCGTGAAAAGGAATCGTATATCTTAAACGCTGGCTTATGGGAAAAACATTTAAAGAACATCCCTGCTCTTCGGTAACATAATATCCTTTTAAATCGTCGGTATTTATTCCCGAGGCCGCAAAATGAGCGTCGTCTAAAACAGTATATTTTATGCCGCTTTCGCACAAAGGTTTTGCAAGAGACGGCTCCCAAACTCTCTCGGCAAGCCATGCGCCGTGCGCCTCGCGGCAGCCGAAAACGTCTTTAACGTATTGCGTAAGTTTTTGTATTTGTCCGTTTTTATCCCTATCCGGAACGGACGAAATGATAGGCTCGTAATATCCGCCTGATAAAATTTCAAGATTACCGCTTGCAACGAGTTTTTTAACGTTTTTAATATATTCGGGGTGTTCTTTTTGGCAAAACTCCCAAATCATGCCGCTTGCGTGCATGCACCATTTTATTTTAGGGTGGTTTAACATAACATCCATAAAAGGCTTATAGGAAACCTGATAAGCCTTTTCAAAAACCCATTCAAAATTTCCGACGGGCTGATGATTGTGAACGCAAAAAATAAATTTAACTTTACTCATTTCAAACCTTTATATTCTTTTTCTATTATAGGTATAATATTCAATCTGTCGTCTAAAGGAAGAACTCTTCCTTCTATCTCAATGCCTTTGGAATAAATAGCGTAAAGATTTTTGACATCGTCGTCATCTACCGACAAGTTACACAAAAGCTGTCTTTTTCCGGGCACAAAATGCATTCCGCCCACGTTAACGGATTTAAAATCCGCGCCGAGCTCTATCATCTTTAAAATGTCGGCGGGGTTGGAAACCAAAATCATAGTTTTATCTTTTTCATACGCGCCTTTTGCAAGACTTGCGCCGGCTTCGTTAACATTTTTTACTTCTAAACGCGTGGAAGACGGCATAGCCATAGACATAAGCATTTGCTGCATAGGGTCTTTTGCCACTGCGTCTGAAACCACAACGATAACGTCAATATTTATATTTTTAAGCCAGCCCTGCACTATCTGTCCGTGCACAAGTCTGTCGTCAATTCTCACAACAACTACAGGCATAATTTTCCCCTTTACTTCGCTCTGTCTGTAAGCATTTTCTTTACGTTAACTATGCTTTTTTGTCCGTCTTGCAAAACTTTACAGGCAAGCTCTGCGGCGCTTGTTGCGGATTTGCTTGCGAAAATTGCCGACAAAAGAATTGGAAGATTTACGCCGGCAATAAGTTCGGTGTTAAAAATTTTACACATTGGGGCTGCCGCGTTGCACGGAGTTCCGCCGAGCATGTCCGCAAGTATTAAAGCCCCGTCTTCCTGAGAACCGCCGACGCTTTTTAAAAGCTCTTCTATTTTTTGCTGCATTTGCGCAAGGCTGTCGTTTGCGGCTCTTTTTACGGCGTAAAGATTAGACTGTTTGCCCGCTATGCTTTCTGCGGCGTTGATAAGTTCCTGCGCAAAATTTCCATGGGTTGCCACGACAATTTTAATCATGGATTCGTTCCTTAATAATTTTGTTTATAGCAAAAGCAAGTTTGTCGCAATTGTGTCTTGCGTAAATTTCATTTGAAAATAATTTACTTTTAACGGTTTTAATCCCTGTTTTATCAATTGCAACCTGATATGAATTTTGTTTTTTATATCTCTTGGCAACCTTTGCCGGAACTTTCGCGCTGTTTGCAATTATGCAGTCAACAACGCCTTTATACGAATGATCTTCAATAGCTTTTATATGGTCAGACAATTTATATCCGGAAGTTTCGCCCGGTTGAGTCATAATATTTGCAACATAAATTTTATACGCTTTGGACGCCTTCAATGCTTCGGTTACGCCGTCCACAAGAAAATTAACTATTATTGAAGTGTATAAAGAACCGGGGCCGAAAATTATTGCGTCCGCTTTTTTTATGGCTTCCAAAACTTCCCCCGCCGCAGGAGGCGCCGCGGGACTTAAATTAACTTTTATTATTTTTGATTTTGCCTGCGACACTTTTGTTTCGCCGGAAATTATTTTTCCGTTTTCAAGTTCCGCTTCAAGCGTAACCGAAGAAAGCGTTACCGGCAAAACCTGCCCTCTTATGGCAAGAACTTCGCCGCTTCTTGCTATTGCGTTATCAAACCCGCCCGATATTGCCGACATCGCCGTTAAAAAAAGATTTCCGAACGAATGTCCTCCGAGAGCGCCTTTTGCGGGAAATCTGTATTGAAAAAGTCTTGACATAAGACTTTCTTCTTCCGAAAGAGCAACAAGGCAATTTCTTATATCGCCGGGAGGCAAAACGCCCAGCTCTTTTTTAAGTTTGCCGGAACTGCCGCCGTCGTCAGCAACGTTTACTATAGCCGTTATATCGCAGTTATATTTTTTTAAACCTCTCAGCAGCGTTGAAAGACCGGTTCCGCCGCCGATTGCGGCTATTTTTATTTTTTTCATTATCTTGAGCGCAAAATATCTCTGTGGTTAATTTTTACTTTATATTTTTTATTTCTCAAAAACGCGGAAAGTTTTTCCGCAGTGAAAACGGAACGGTGTCTTCCGCCGGTGCAGCCTATTGCTATTGTAAGATAACTTTTGCCTTCTTTAATATATCCCGGAAGAGTAACTGCGATAAGTTTTGAAAATATATTAAAGAAAGCTCCGAACTCTTTTTGTTTTACTATGTAATCTTTAACGGCTTTATCTTTGCCGGTTTTAAATTTCAAACCGTGCACATAGTTCGGATTTGTTATAAAGCGCACGTCGTAAACTATATCGGCATCGTTTGGAATTCCGTATTTATAGCCGAATGACACTACCGACACGTTAAGGTTTTGTTTTGCGTTTATGTTTGCTCCGGTAAGTTTTGAAATTGTTTCTTTAAGCTCGCCCATAGTCATATTTGAAGTATCTATTATTTCGTCGGACACTCCGAAAACTTTATCAAGCATTTTTCTTTCAAGACTAATGCCTTCCAAAACGGATTTCCCGAGAGGATGTCTGCGCCTTGTTTCGGAATATCTTCTTATAAGCACGGAATCAGCGGCGTTAAAAAAGATTATTTTGTAGTTTATTTTTTTTCTTTTAAGGGAGTTTAAAACGTCAAAGAAAGAGTCTAAAGATTTGCCTGCTCTTGAATCTATGCTTATTACTGTGTTTTTGTATTTTGACGGGTTTTTAAGACACAAGTCCGCAAAGCCGACGACCATTTGAAGCGGCATGTTGTCCACACAGACAAAACCGAAATCTTCAAAAACTTTTAGCGCCTGACTTTTGCCGGCGCCGGACATTCCGGAAACAATATAAAATTTATTCATTGCCGTTTTTTTGCGAAATTGCTTTTTGAAGTCTCGCGCTGAGTTCTTTAGCCGTAAAATAACCTTTGTTTTTAAGTCTTTGGTTAAGCGTGGCGGTTTCAACCAAAACCGCAAGGTTTCTTCCCGGCCCCACAGGGACAATAATTTCAGGAACATTTACGCCCAAAATTTCCGTGTATAACTCGTCCATTCCGACTCTTTCTGTTTTTTTAACTTTATCCCACTCTTCAAGTTTTATAACGTATTCTATGTGAGACTCGTCCAAAATACTGCCTATTCCGAAAAGACTTTTTACGTCTATTATTCCTACGCCTCTAACTTCTATTAAATGCTTGGTTATTTCAAGACCGCTTCCCAAAAGAGTGCGTCCCGACATTTTTTTTATATTTACCATATCGTCGGCAACAAGCATGTGTCCTCTTTTTACAAGCTCCAAAGCGCATTCGGATTTACCTATTCCGGCATGCCCCATTATAAGAACGCCAAGACCGTAAACATTAATGAGCACCCCGTGAATTTTTATTGTAGGGGCGAGTTTGCCGTCAAAATAATAAATAAGGTCGCTTATAAGAGAAGAAGAATTCAGACTAGTTTTTATCAGCGGAATTTGTAACGACTCAAGCTCTTCAAACATAGCTTTAGTGGGCTCAAGCCCTCTTGTAAGAATGCAGCACGTAGCGTTTGGATGAGAAAAAATTTTGTGAAGCATTTTTAACTGCTGGCCGTAATCTAAAGAATTTAAATAAGTGTATTCGCTTATTCCTATAACCTGCGTTCTTTCGTAAGGAAAATGCTCAAAGTAACCGGAAAACGCAAGACCCGGACGGCTTATATCGGCGACGGTTATTTTTTTGTTCAACCCGTTTTTACCGGCTACAAGCTCCAGCTTGAGTTCTTCGCTTTTTTCATTAAGCAAAATTCCTACGTCTAAAACAGCCATTAATAAGCGTCCTCTTGCTGTATAATTTTCAAAACTTCGTCCACTGTTTTTGCTTCTTTTATTGCCTGTCTTAAAAATTTATCTTTAAAAAGTCTTGAAATTCTAGATAGCGCTTTCAAATGCTGTCCGGCAACTTCAACGGGTCCTACAAGCAAAAACACAATGTGAACCGGTTCCCCGTCAAGAGAATTAAACTCTATTCCTTTTCTTGAAATGCCCAAAACTCCCACCTGCTCCTGCAAAGCGTCGGTTTTTCCGTGAGGAATAGCCACGCCCTGCCCGATGCCGGTAGAACCGAGTTTTTCTCTTTCAAGAACCACGTCAATAATTTCATCCGTCTTTTTTACTTTCTTCGCGTCCTTGAGCACGTCCACAAGTTCTACGATAGCCGATTTTTTATCGGCAGCTTTTAAGTCAACAACAATTGCGTCGGGACTTAAAAAATCCATAATTTTCATTTACACGCCTCCGAAGATTTACTTAAATTTATTCTTTCCGGCTTTATATTTCAGGCTCTAACAAAACTATTGAACCGCTGTCGTTTCTGTATAAAACGTTTACGCTGTCGGTCTGCTCGTTAAGAAACATGTAAACTCTGTATCCGAGAACGTCCAAATCTTCAATAGCTTCATTTATTGTGCGGGGTTTTAAATCAAAGCGTTTTACTTCGGAAATTTTCGTTCCGGAGTCTTCCATGGAGTCGTAAGAGAAAGCGTCCAAATCCGCTTTTTTATCTTTTGCCGCTTTTAAATTTTTCTTTCTGTGAATTTTGGATATTTCTTTTTGTTTTCTGAGTTGTTTTTCAAGTTTATCAACGGAAAGATCTACCGACGCGTAAAGATCTAAAGACTGTTCCTTTACTCTAAACGCAAGTTTGCCGACGTGAAAAATTATTTCGGTAATCTGTCTGCTTTTTTCTACGGACAAAATAACGTGCGCCCAAACATCATCGCCGTCATAAAACTTTGAGGCTTTGGAAACTTTCTTTCGCACATAAGAACCGATGGCATCGGTAAGCTTCAGATGCCTTGCCGTAATGTTAATCTGCATTAATGTCTCCTTTATATAATGGTATCAAATTTGAAACTTATAATTACAAAGCTTATTGCATATATTTAACTCGCCGCGGCGTAGGAACAAAGTCCCGAAGACGGGCGGTGACCGCTTTCGGCGATCACATCTTAAAATTGTCGCCAAGATAGACTTGTCTTGCTTTCGGATTTTCTAAAAGTTCTTTCGCGTTTCCTTCAAGCAAAATTTTGCCTTCGTAAATTATGTAAGCCCTGTCTATAATTTCAAGCGTTTCGCGGACGTTATGATCCGTTATAAGAATGCCCAAACCTTGCGCTTTAAGCTTCTTTATTATTCTTTGTATGTCGTCAACGGTTATAGGGTCTATGCCCACAAACGGTTCGTCCAAAAGCAAAAATTTCGGATCGTTAACCAGCGCACGGGCTATTTCAAGTCTTCTTTTTTCTCCGCCGGATAAAGTTACGCTCATTTGGGAACTTAGTTTTGTAAGTCCGAAATCTTCAAGAAGCGAATCTACTTTTTCCTGCTGCTCTTTTTTTGACACCGGCAAAAGCTGCGCTATAGCCATAAGATTATCCCGCACGCTTAAGCCTCTGAAAATAGAAGATTCCTGCGAGAGATAGCCTATTCCGGATCTTGCGCGCATATACATAGGCCAATCCGTTATTTTATCAGAACCCAAATAAACGTTTCCGTCGTATGGTTTTATAAGTCCTACCGTCATGTAAAACGTCGTGGTTTTGCCGGCGCCGTTGGGGCCCAAAAGCCCGACGACTTCGCCTTGTTTAACACTTATGCTTATGCCGTTAACAACCATTCTGTATTTGTATTTTTTAAATAAATTTTCAGATCTTAATATCATTGTATTTTATCTTCCATTTCCATTTTCCCGCTGACGCCGCCGGTCATAATTATTTTTTTGCTGTCCGAAGAAGCGTGAAAAATCATTTTATCGGCCTCATAAAAAGCTTTTCTTCCGTCGTAATAAATATCCGCGGTCGGTCTTTTTAAACTTTCGCCGTCTTTTTCCATGGTAATTGTGTCGTCTTTTTTATTATAAACGGCTTTATCGGAAAATATCGTTCCCGAAGAAGTTATTATTTCAACGTCTTTAAAAGCGCTTAATGTTTCAAGCCCGCCGTTAAAATAAATTTCCTGCGCTTTTAAAACAACCGGCGCGCTGGAACCTGAAAGAAAATATTTTACGTTTGTTTTTGCGCCCCAAAGTTTTCCCTTTTCCGTGTTAATGTCGTATTCTGCAAAACTGCTGTAAGCTTCAAGAGGTTCTTTTGTATTTACTACGGAAACAATCTTAACTCTGCCGGACGCTTCAAGCAAAGAATTTTTTTTGTTGTAAATCATATTGTCCGAAGTTATTACGTTGTTTCCGTTTACGGCTTTAGAATTGCCTTTTGAAACCGTAACGTCGCCGCTTCTGCGCACTTCCATAGAATCGCCGGTTATTACAGTTTGCTGCGAAATCTTTTGAGCTGCCGCATTGCAAACAAAAAGAAAAAGCACGGCAAACGCTGCGCTAATTATTTTTATTGATAATGATTTTTTGTTTCTTAATAACAATTTTATCAAGCTTTGTATCCGCCTCAAAACCTTTGCCGTAAACCGTGTCGCCGTCTCTGGTGAGAGTTACGTCGGTTTTGCTGAAAACTATTTTCTTTTTTGCGTCATATCCTAAGTTAGTGGTTTGAAGATGCTCGTTGTTTACCGTATCTATGGTGCATTTTCCGTGTCCGGCAATATCATAAGTTTCAAGGTTTATATCGGCGCTTTCGGTAATTAGAGTAGATGCATATTTGCCGTCCTGATAAAACTTAACTCTCGGCAGCCTTAAAAACGCTTTTTGCGTGTCTTCGTTAATAATTGCCGATTCGGATTCAAGAACCATTTTTACTTTTCCCGCTTCCGTTTCGGTAATGGTAAATTTCTCAACAGCCTGCTCCGTCATAGGAGGCGTTTCTTCTATAATCGTTTTTTCAGATTTGCAAGACGCTAACGCAACGCATATTAAAGCCGCAAAAACAAATAATATTCTCTCGTATCTTAAAATCCGCATCGCTACACCTTTTATATTTTATCCGTTAAGTTTGTTTTGTCTTCCATCTTTCGTGAAACCATACCCACTGCTCGGGATATTTTTTTATGTAATTTTCCAAAACGTTTGTCGCTTTTTGCGTAAGAGCGGCTACGTCGTTGTTAAAATTTCCGGAAGGTTCAATTAAAACAGGTCCGGAAATAATACCTTTATGAGCATACTTGCCAACGCGACAATCAAGCCCTACAAGAACCTGCGCGCCGGTTTTTAATGCAAGCACGGCAAGCCCAGAAGGCGTCCACGCGGGCTTGCCGAAAAAATCCACAAACACTCCCGGAACGTTTGTGTCTTGATCTATAAGCATTGCTATTATCTCGCCGCCTTTTAAAGCCTTAATAAGTTTTCTGGCGGTATCAGGAGAATCTTTTAAAATAACTTTTACGTTTTTGCTTGTTCTGTAACCTACAAGCATGTTGTTTAAACCTTCTATATAAATTCTTTTAGCCACAACGTTTACGGGAACTCCGAAACCGGCCGTCATTGCGGCGATAATTTCCCAATTTCCGACGTGAGCGCTTACAAAAAGAATTCCCTTGCCTTTATCTAACGACTTTTTTATTAAATCCGCATTTTCAACGGAAGCAATTTTTTCCAAACGCTCTTTATTAAGCTTGGGGAAATTTGCAAGCTCAAAAAAATTCTTTCCCTGATTTATAAAAACTGCTTTTGCGATTTTAGAAATTTCTTTTTCCGATTTTTTAGGAAAACATTCTCTGAGATTTTTTTTAGCTATTGCCGTTGAACTGCGCGCGGCGCAATAACCTATAGCCCCAAAAAAAGGCCCTAAAACGCCTACGGAAAATTTATACGGAATAGCCAAAACAACTTTAGAAACTACAAAAGCCACATAGTAATAAATTTTCCTTCTGATTTTTTTTATTGCGCTCATTTATATTTTTCCAAAACTTTTTTCCATTCGTTTTTGGCTTTAAGAATTATTTCAACGGCTTCCCTTGCAACGCCTTCCCCGCCGTCAAAAGCAGAAACGTAATCTACATATTTTTTTACGTCGCAAGAAGCATCTTTAGGGCATATTGAAAAACCGACTTTTTTTAAAACAGGGATATCAACTATGTCGTCTCCGATGTAAGCGGTTTGAGAAGCATCGTAACCTGTTTCCGAAAGAATAGCGTTTAATGCCGATATTTTATCAGAGCTTCCCTGAACAAGATAATCTATTTTCAAATTTTCCGCTCTGTTTTTTACCTGCTCGGATTTTCTTCCGGTAATCCACGCCGTTTTTATTCTCGGAAAAACTTGGCGAAGCAAATCTGAAAAACCTAAACCGTCTTTTACGTTCCAAATTTTTACTTCTTCGCCGTTATTTAAAATTATTATTTCTCCTCCGGTAAGCACTCCGTCAACGTCGCTTGCGAGAAGTTTAATTTTTTTTGCTTTCTTTAAAATTTTTGCGCTGATTTTCATTATCTTACCGTTTGAGTTTGAGCGCCGCCGTTATTAAGCCACGGCGTAATTTCAGATGGAATATTGCGCATATAAGGCTTTAACACAATGTTTAAAGTAAAAAACAAAACTATTACAAAAGCTAAAATAATTCCCGCGACTTTTGCAAGCCATTTATAATTTGGCTTCCATACAACCGCTTCGGGTTGAGAAGTTTCATTTTGCCCTTGAGCAAAATTTTTATTTTCCTGTGTCATGCTTTTACCGCCTTATCTATTGCTTTAATATCTTTTAATATTTGTTCAAAATAATTTAAATTAACGCTGTTTGCTCCGTCGGACAACGCCTTATCCGGATTTTCGTGAACTTCAAGAAAAAGCGCGGCTATGCCGACAGCCGCGGCAGCTTTTGAAAGAGGAAGAACAAACTCTCTGTTACCGCCGCTTTTTGTTCCCGCGCCGCCCGGCAGCTGAACGCTGTGGGTTGCGTCAAAAACCACAGGGTAACCCGAGCGTTTCATTATCGCTAATCCTCTAAAATCTACGACAAGGTTGTGATAGCCGAAACTTGCGCCCCTTTCCGTTAGGGTAATTTTTTTTCCGCCGAATTTCTCGGCTTTGTCTATAACGTTAAAAATATCTTCGGGGGCAAGAAACTGCCCTTTTTTTATATTTACCGGTTTTCCGGTTTGAACGCACGCTTTAATTAAATCCGTTTGTCTTGATAAAAACGCCGGAATTTGAAGTATGTCTGCCGTTTGAGCGGCTTGTGCGGCTTGTTCTTCGGTGTGAACATCGGTGAGAATTGGAAGACTTAACTCTTTTTTTACTCTTGCAAGAATTCTAAGCCCCTCTTGAATTCCAGGACCTCTGTAAGAACACCCGCACGAGCGGTTAGCTTTGTCGTAAGAGGCTTTAAAAATAAACGGAATATTTAGCTTGGAGGTAATTTTCTTAAGTTTGGCGGCAAGCGCCATAACGTGCTTTTCGCTTTCAATAACGCAAGGCCCCGCAATAACCGCAAACGGTTTATCGTTTGATAAAATTATATTTTTTGATATTTGAATTTTTTTATTTTGCATTCTATTTCCTTAAAAGTTTTTCAACTCTTTTAACGTCAGCCGGCACATCTACGCCAATAGAATCTTGTTTTACAATAACAACTTTTATTTTTTTGCCATTGGAAAGCGCTCTTAACTGTTCAAGAGATTCCGCCTTTTCCAAAACAGACGGGCGCATTTTTGAAAAGTTTAAAAGAAAATTTCTTGTGTATCCGTAAATGCCCATGTGCTTATAATATTTAACTTTTGCGCCGTCTCTGTTGTAGGGCACCGGCAAACGCGAAAAATAAAGAGCAAATCCGAAAGAATCTAAAACTACTTTTACGGCGTTTGGATTTCTTATATCCGCAACATCCGTAATCGGAAAAGCCGCCGTTACGTATTCGGCTTTAGAATTTTTAAGTTCCGACGCAAGTTTATCCGCAAGCATATAATCTATTAACGGCTCGTCGCCCTGAACGTTCAAAAAAATATCGTAATTTTTAAGATATTTTTTTGCGACATATGCAATTCTGTCCGTGCCGCTTTTGCAGCTTTGCGGAGTCATAAACGCTTTATAGCCTAAAGACGTAACAGCGTCAAAAATTCTTTTATCGTCGGTAGCTACCGCAACCAAATCTACGTTTTTACACTTTTGCACGCGTTCAATAACGCGCTGCACAAGCGGTTTTGCTTTTACTAAAGCTAAAGGCTTTCCGGGAAATCTCGTAGAAGCGTATCTTGACGGAATTACCGCCGCGGTTTTCATTTGTAAAATTCCGTTATGGTTTTGTTTAATTCTTCCGGCGTTACGGTTGCGGTTCCTATTTTGCCTACAACTATGCCGGCCGCAAAATTTGCTACTTCAGCCGCGCTTATTAAATCTGCCTTTGCCGCAAGCGCCAATGTCATTGTGGAAATAACCGTGTCGCCTGCGCCGGTAACGTCGTAAACTTCCTTGGCTCTTGTGGGAATATTTGTAACTCTCCCGTTGCGGTCTATAAGAGTCATGCCTTTTTCGCTGCGCGTTATAAGAACCGATTCCGAATTTAAAGTTTTAAGAATTTTTCTGCCGAGATTTTCTATATCGGCATCCGTAGAGATGTTTCTTGCGCTCATGCCTTCTATAGCTTCTTTCGTATTAGGCGTAATTGTCGTAACTTTTTTATATTTTTTAAAATTTTCTATCTTAGGATCTACCGTAACGGGAATTTTATATTTTTTGGCAAGAGCAATAACTTTCGTTAAAACTTTCGGACTTACGACTCCTTTTCCGTAATCGGAAATAATAACGCCGTTAACTTTAGGCAAAAGTTGCTCTATATTTTTTATTATTTTTAATTCCGTAGAATGCGCGAAACTTCCCTTAATTTCTCTATCCACGCGCACAACCTGCTGGCTTGCCGCAATTATTCTTGTTTTAATTATAGTGGGTCTGTGGGCGTCGTAAACAACGTAATCGGAATTTATATTTTTTTCGGATAGAAGTTTAATGAGGGAGTTTCCGGTGTTGTCTTCCCCAATGGCGCTTACCACGTAAGCTTTTGCGCCCAGAGACGTTATGTTATTTGCAACGTTTCCGGCTCCGCCGAGAGTTTCCGTTTCTTTTGTAATTTCCACTACGGGCACCGGCGCTTCGGGAGAAATTCTTCCGACTTTTCCCCAGATAAATTTATCAACCATAGTGTCGCCTATTACAAGAACAGACTGTTTTTTAAACGCTTCTATCAATTTTAAAAGATTCATTAAAACTCCGCGAAATAGAGGTTTGGATAGCTTGGCAGTTTTGAAGTTTAGCAGCTGCCTGACCTCTTATCTTCCTAACTTCCTGTCTTCTATAAATAGCTTTTATTTTTCAAATAACCGCAATAATCTTTAACGGAATCTTCGAGCTCCGTAAAAGGTTTTGCGTATCCCGCATTTTTGAGATTGTCCATTTTTGCTTCGGTAAAATACTGATATTTTGGTTTTAAAAATTCCGGCATTTCAACGTATTCTATTTTTTCTTTTTTCCCTGCCGCGGCAAACATGGATTTTGCAATATCGTTCCACGTTCTTGATTTTCCGGCGCCCAAATTAAAAATTCCGGTTTTTGAAGGGTTTGTAAGCAGAAAATACATAGCTTCAACAACGTCTTTTACGTAAACAAAATCTCTTCTTTGGTCGCCGTCGGCATATTCTTTTTTATAAGATTTAAAAAGTTTTATAATGCCTTTTGAAGCCACGTCGTCGTAGTTTTTGCAGACGACGCTTCTCATATCGCCTTTGTGATATTCGTTGGGTCCAAAAACGTTAAAAAATTTTATGCCGGCGGTTTTATTAATATAATTATTATTTAACAGCCACATATCAAACATATGTTTTGAAAAACCATACATGTTAAGAGGAACTAAATTATTAAGTTTTGATATGTCGTCATCATAACCGAAAGCGCCGTCGCCGTATGTAGCGGCAGACGAAGCGTAGATGAAAGGAATGCCCAGCTCAAAAGCCCACAGAGCTAAAACTTTAGAGTATTCGTAATTGTTTTTTATATAGTAGTTAGCGTCGGTGAGAGTAGTGGAGCTGCATGCTCCCAAGTGAATTATAGCCTCGGGTTTTGGAACCTGTCTGCAAACAACGGCGTTAAAAAAATCTTCCTTCTGCATGTAATCGTAATATTTTTTTCCTACAAGATTCTTCCACTTTTCGGTTTCATTGAGGTGGTCAACAACAAGCACATCTTTAATACCGACACTGTTTAATTTCCATAAAAAACAGCTGCCTATAAAGCCAGCGCCGCCTGTTAAAATTATCATGTAAAACTCCTTGTATTTTCAGATATATATTGTATAAAAGCGTATCTTAAATGTCAATGTTGCGCGCTTTGAGCGCAAATAGAGGATGAGTTGATAAGCAGATGTGCGGCAAATACTAACTTAAAAGCTAATAAATTTCGGTATTTTTGCCGTTGCGGCATTGCTTACATCCAAGCGCCTATTATTCGTGTGCAAAGCGCGCATTGTTTGTAAAAAAACACAATATATATTATAATAAGCGAACTCTAAAAAAAGGATAAGAAAATACGACCCCTTATTCGGGTCGGTTTTTTAATGGATTTATGAAAAGAAACGACGTCAGAAACATTGCAATTATCGCCCACGTTGACCACGGCAAAACAACCGTTGTTGACTCTCTGTTAAAATTTTCAGGTCAGTTTAAAGTAAAAAGCGACGCCGCGCAGGATATGGTTTTAGATTCAAATCCTCTTGAAAGAGAAAGAGGCATTACCATTCTTGCAAAATGCACTTCCGTAGATTACAAAGGAAACACTATAAATATAGTTGACACTCCCGGACACGCCGACTTCGGAAGCGAAGTTGAACGCGTGCTTAAAATGGTTGACGGCGCAGTGCTTATGGTGGACGCGGTTGAAGGTCCTATGCCGCAGACAAGATTTGTTTTGAGAAAAGCTTTGTCTTTGGGGCTTCGCCCGATAGTTATAATAAACAAAATGGACAAACCTTTTGCCTCTCCAAGCAAAGTTGTTGACGACGTTTTTGATTTATTTATGAAACTCGGCGCTACCGACGAGCAGCTTGATTTCCCTATTCTTTACGCTTCCGGCCGCGACGGCTGGGCAAGCAAAGTTATGGAAGAAAAAGGAACGGATATTGAACCTGTTTTTGAAACCATAATGACTCACGTTCCGCCGCCGTTTGCAAATGCCGAAAAACCGCTTCAAATGCAGATAACAATGCTTGATTACAGCAATTTTTTAGGCGCTATAGGAATAGGCAGAATTTTAAACGGAAGCGTCCGAAAAGGTCAGCCGGTTGCGCTTGTAAACGTAAAAAATGTCGCAAACCCTAAAATTACAAAAGCCGTAAGAATAGATAAATTCGCAGGACTTGCAAAACGCGAAGTTCAGGAAGGCAAAGCCGGCGACATTGTGGCAATATCAGGTCTTGAAGGCGTAGAAGTAGGCGACACGGTTTGCGGAATTTACGACGTAGCGCCGCTTGATCCTCTTTCCATAGACGAGCCAACCGTTTCAATTGACTTTCTTGTAAACGATTCCCCTTTTGCCGGACGCGAAGGAAAATTCTTAACAAGCCGCCATCTTAAAGAGAGGCTTGAAAAAGAAGCGCAGACAAACGTAGGGCTGAAAGTTACTCCTCTTGACGGCGAAGGACGTTTCAAAGTTTCAGGAAGAGGCGAATTGCATTTAACCATTTTAATAGAAACCATGAGACGCGAAGGTTTTGAGCTTGCCGTATCTTCTCCCGAAGTAATTTACAAAGAAAAAAACGGAAAACTTTGCGAACCTATGGAATACCTTACCCTTGATATAGACTCAGAGTATCAGGGAGTTATTTTTGAACTTGTCGGCAAGCGCGCGGCGAAACTTGAAAACATGGTAAGCGAAGGCGAAAACAGAATAAGGCTTGAATACATAATTCCCGCAAGAGCTTTAATAGGTTTTAAAAACGAGTTTCTTACAAACACGCGCGGCGAAGGAATTATGCATCACAGTTTCTTTGATTACCTTCCAAAAACAAATCTTTCCGATTTAAGAACAAACGGAGTTTTTATTGCAAAAGAACACGGCAAAACAACCGCCTACGCTTTAGACAACTTACAAACAAGCGGACAGCTTTTTGTAGGGTCAGGGCTTGAAGTTTACGCGGGGATGATTGTAGGGCAAAACTCAAGAGAAAAAGATATGGTAGTAAACCCCTGCAAACAGAAAAAACTTACAAACATGAGAAGCAAAAGCGCCGACGACGCGGCAGTTCTTACCCCTGCGAGAATTATGAATCTTGAACAAGCGGTAGAATATATAGCTCCCGACGAGCTTGTAGAAGTTACGCCCACTTCCATACGTTTGAGAAAAAAGGCTTTAGACCACTTAGTAAGAAAACGTTCTTCTAAAAATGAAAGCGACGAAGAATAGAAAATAAAAAAAGAGCCGGCTTCTTAAAAGAAGCCGGCTCTTTTTTTATTTATATTTTATTGTTAAATTTTCTTTTTTACGGCTCTCTTGGCTGAAGCTTTTTTTGCGGGAGCTTTTTTAGCCGCCGGCTTTACGGTTTTTGCAGCCGCTTTTGCCGGAGATACTTTAGTTTTGACCGCCGATTTCTTTTTTACCGCAGCTTGTTGTACCGCCGCTTTTTTTGCGGGAGCTTTTTTTACCGCCGCTACAGCCGCCTTTTTAGGCGCAGCTTTTTTAACCGCAGTTGCGGCTTTCTTATTGTTAGCTGCAGCTTTAGATTTCACCGCAGTTGTTTTAGCTTTTTTTGCAGCAGGCTTTACAGCCGCAGCTTTCTTTGGAGCCGCAGCCGGTTTAACTACAGCCGGAGTTTTTGCGACAGGTTCTTCCACAACAACAGGCGCCGGCGCCGAAACTTCAGCAGCAGCAATAAAAGCCGCAGGCTGCGCTTGAGTTACAGCAACCGCATTATCAGGAATTATAGACGGACGCACCGACGGAACTTCTTCAGCCGCAGCTTCAGGAACATCCTCGGCAACAGGCTGCGCAACCGGCGCATCCGTTACAGGAACCGCATTTGGCGGCAAAATATTTTGAAGCTGATTCCGGTCGGCGGCAAGTTTATCCGCATCCGAAGAAACAGCGTCTAAAGCGCTCTCTATAGAAACTTGAGGAACGTCTTCAGGCGCAGCAGT
Organism: Endomicrobium proavitum; assembly: GCF_001027545.1. Lineage (NCBI taxonomy): Bacteria > Pseudomonadati > Elusimicrobiota > Endomicrobiia > Endomicrobiales > Endomicrobiaceae > Endomicrobium > Endomicrobium proavitum. The sequence continues at coordinate 86,348 of NZ_CP009498.1, read as the reverse complement.
ATCGGCATTCAAATCCGTAATCTGTTCTGCGGCGCTAACGTCTTGAGGCGTAGTTTCAGGAACTTGCAGCTGCGGATTTTTAGGAGCATAATTTTGCGCATCCACAGGCGGCTGATAAGCAACTTCGCTTGTTTCAAGCGGTTCGTTTGAGGTTAAAGGCATAGATTTTTCCGCAGGTTTTGCGTCTGCGCTGCCCGCTTTTTCAATAACAGGCGCAGAGTCTCCAAAAGCAATTCTTATGCCTGCGTTTGCGTATAAATCTTCAAATTTATCCGCACCGGAATAATAATTTCCGTTTGCGAATAGTCTAAAGTATTGAGAAAACGCAAGCGACACGCCAACGCCCGCGCCGTAACTAAATTTGTTTTCCGTATATCCGCGCGTTTTAAACGATAAAGATTTTGCGCCGTCAAATGCGCTTTCTATTTCGCTGATATCGCCGGAGGTTAAATATTTTCCTTCTCCTTGAACATAGAAACTAAAATTTTTATTGTCAAGAATAAAACCTATTCCGCCGCGAGCTGCGCTTCTGAAATAGTTTCCGCCTTTAACATTTAAATTTAAACTTCCCGCGCCGCTTTCTTTAAAATCTTCATAGCTTGAATTTTTAGCTTCAAATCCCGCATAAGGTCTTATTTTAAAATTGCCGATTAACGGAATTTTAGCGGCAGCTTCAACGTTTCCGCCGTAGTTTAGCCCGTTGAATTTTGCCGTTGCGGTTCTGTTTACAAACGGAATATATCTTGATGTGTCATAGTTGTCAAAACCGCCTTCAGCCAAAACTTTAATGTCCACATATTCGCTTATCCAGCCTACGTAAATTCCTGCGCCGGCATTCATTGCCGCGGCAGAATTTTGCGGATCTTGCTTTATATCGCTGTTTTTATATTTTCCGAAAAGTCCGAAAACAACGTTTGTATTATAATCAAATTTGTCATAACCTATCATTGCGCCGGAAGAGTTGCTGCGGAATTCATTTATTGAATTCTCATCGCCTTTGCGGGAAACGTTGCCGCCTATTGCCTGCGCCCATATTCCGGACACAAGAGATGAAGTTGCGCGACCGTTCATTTTATCGTATATGTCTTTGTGCGAAGATTCTATAGCGGCGTTTCTTAAAACGTTTGCAAGAAAATATCCCGCGCTCTGACCTAAAGCGTCTTTCTGCAAGGCGGTATTGCTTAAAAGCTGAACTTCCAAAATTACATCTAACAAATCTCCAGAAGCTGTTTGCGCAACATTGTCAAAAATTTTCGCCGTTTCGCTTTGGTTAAAAGTAAGCCCCGTTATAGCGCTAAAATTGCTCTGCGTATCTCCGTTTAATATAAGCGTGATAAAACTGTCGTAACCGGTTCCGTATAATATTTGATAATCCGACGGCAGCAGCGCCACTCCGAGGATATTTACGCTGTTAAACTGTCCCGCAAGAGAACCGTAACTGAAAAGTTTGTATATTCTTTTTTGCGGCGTATAATTTTGAATGGTTACATTTAAAACGCTGTTTGCCGCGTCTAAAACAAGAGCGCCGGAAGAGTTTAAAGAATCGTTTACCGTATCAAAAGTTTCTAAATCCACTCTTCCCGCATTGTTGATATAAGCCGCGTTTATTGAATTTGTCGCGCCGTCAAGCATGTCTATAAAAGAACCCGGATTAATCGTAAGCATTCCCGCGCCGAGAGCTGCTCCGTTTTTAAAATTAAGATTTCCGGATAATTCAACATCCGCTTTATTTGAAAGCGAGTTTGCGTAAAGGTTAAAATATCCCGCGCCGGAAATATAAATTTTTGAACCGGTTACGCCTGCGCCGGAAGCTATGTTATCATACATCTCCACGCTTGCGCCCGAATCCGTTATAAAATAAACTTTTGAATAATCGCCTATATACATTCCGTTACCCGACGAGCCTGCGGCGTTTCCGCTAAAAACCGTAGAAGAACTTAAGCCTTGAACGGAAGTTCTAAACGTTGCCGTGGCAACGCTTGCGGCGGTACCCGCTATATAAACGGCTCCGCCCAAACCGCTCTGCGCCGTGTTATTTATAAAACTTACATTTTGAAATTCTACATTTGAAGAAAGCGCGTAAACAGCGCCGCCGTTAAGGGAAGCTCTGTTTCCTTCAAAAAGAGCGGCGCCCGTAGAAAAAAGGACTGAAGATTTATAGTTTGCAAATATTGCGCCGCCGTTAAAATTTGAAGCGTTGTAAGAAAAAGAAGAATATGCGGAATTAAAATTTACGGTAGATCTGAAAAGGTAAAATGCTCCGCCGGGGTTATATGTTGCGTGGTTTGAAGAAAACGCAACGGAGTCGCCGTTGAAGTTTACAACGGAAATATCGGCGCGCACGGCTCCGCCGGACTGAGCATTGTTATCTTGAAACAGCGCATCGCCGTTAAAATCTATTACCGACCCGTCGGCATATACCGCGCCGCCTATGGACGTGGCCGTATTGCCGTTAAAAATTACGTCGCCGAAAGAAACATAAGAACCGCTGCCGGGCAAATCTCCGTCTATAACGGCTATAGCCCCGCCTCTGTCGGCAAGGTTTGAACTAAATTCCGCGTAAGAAAAAATAGCGGTAGATTCAAAAACCGCCACAGCTCCGCCGTAACCGTCTCCGGAAGCGGAAGTAGAAACGTTGTTTTCATAAATTGAACTTCCGTTAAATGTAACGTAACTGTCAAAAGTTACAAGCAGCGCGCCGGCATCTACAGCCGCCGTGTTGCCGTAAAAATAAGAGTTTCCCGTAAACAAAACATCGCTTGCAACCACTGCAAAAGCTCCGCCCGAAGCGCCCGCGGAATTTGAACTGAAAACTATATTGCCGTCTAATTGGGAGTTTGATAAGGCTATACTAACGGCTCCGCCGGTTAAAACGTTGCCGTTATTGCTAAAAGAGGTGTTTGAAGAATTGAAAGTGCCGAACGTTACCGAAACCGCTCCTGAACTTACAAAATTTTTAAGCGCGGTATTATTGAATGAAAAACTTCCCATAGACATAGGGTCGCCGTAAAAGCCGCCGTAAGCGCCGGCACCGTCAAAAGAGTATAAAGACTGACCGTCAACCGACATTGAAAGGGAAAACCCCGGAGCGCCAAGCCAATCTGCAAACGATATGTTTGACGTTAAACTTATATCTTGAGAGCCGCCGGACTGGTAAAGTTGCTGCAAGTAGGTAAAGCTTGAAACACTCACCGTTTGAGAGTAAGCATTTACGGCAAAAACACACATAACCGTAAGATAGAAGAGTATTTTTTTCATTTTATTAGCGTTACACCTTATATATATGTATTAACGGCGTAAGTATAACATATATCTTATTTTCCCGCTATCTTTTTATAATTTAAATAAAAAAAGAGCCGGCGAAAATATTATTTTTCGCCGGCTCTTTTAAAACTATCTTATTTTTTTCCTACAATCTTAAAAACTTTTGTTCCGCAATCCGGACATACTCCGGAAAGCGCCTTCATACCGTTTTTCATAATTACATCCTGAGGATTTTTCACTTCAACCTGTTTCTTACATTTCATGCATCTTGCTTCTGCCATAATCTCCCCCTCTGTTGATATAATGCTTTTTCAAATAGTTAATCTGTTTATCTTATACCCTATTTTAGCAAATTTGTAAAGAGCTAAAGGCTTACGCTATCTTTATTGTACGGCTTTTTACGTTTCTTTTGGCGGAAAAAACGTTTACGCCTGAAATTTTTTGCGCCGAAAGACAATCTTTTGCAACTTTAAGCGCAAGTTCCGGATAGTTGTGATGCTTGCTTAAATGCGCAAGAAACACATACTTTAAACTGTCTTTGGCGCGCGATGAAATTTTAATTTCGGCTATTGCCTGCGCGCAGGCAGCGTTTGAAAGATGCCCAAACTCGCTTAAAACCCATTTTTTATTCTCATAAGGACGAAAACTTGAGCTAAGCATCTCTTCATCGTAATTGGATTCTATAACAAGTATATTGCTGTCGGCAAGGCTTTTAATTATATTTTTACAAACTTTTCCCGTATCTGTGACATAGCCTATTTTATATTTTCTTCCCGCAACTTCCGATGAAAAAGTAAAGCCGAGAGTAGCGGAAATTTTGGAATCTCTATGATACAGACTAAAACTTTCAACATTAATATCTTCTATTTTAAAACCGTCGTTTCTTTTGCGGGCATTGCAATTTTCGGCTTTATCCGGATATTTTTCAAATATATCGCTTAAAACATCTTCGCAGGAATAAAGCGGGATATTATTTTTTATAAGAAAGTTTAAGCCGGATGCGCTTATGTGATCTATATGCGCGTGCGTTATAACAGCGGCAGATAAATCTTTAGACTTAAGCCCCAAAAAAGAAAGAGTTTGCTCTATATATTTAGCGCTGACTCCGCAATCTATAAGAACCGCGGCTTTTTCGTTCCAAAGAACCGAACAGTTGCCGCTTGAACCGCTTGCAAGTATTGCAAAATTTAACACTGATTACCTCAGAATGTAAAGCGTAAATTTAAAAGCTAAAAAGAACAACAACAAATTGTTTTGTACCGTTAATTCCGCTTTTAACTTCCCACTTTGCCTTTCTAAATTTCTTTAGCCGCTTTTTTAATTGTTTCAACGGCTAAATCTACGGCGCTTTCAACATCTTTTATGTTAAATACCGACGTTGGCGCATGGATATATCTTGTAGGTATGCTTAAAATTCCGGTTAGAATTCCTTCTCGGTTTGTATAAATTATGGCGCCGTCGGTCATTCCGCCGTCTATTATATCTATTTGATGCGCAATTTTATTTTTCTTTGCCGCCTCAAGCATAAGCTGTCTGACTTTTTGAGGAACAATTGTGCCTCTGCCGGAAGCTTCCAAAAATGTCAGGGCAACGCCCGCGCCGAGTTTTAGCGCCGAAACTTTTTCTTCAATTCCGGGCATATCGCCGGCTACCGTTGTATCTATTACCAAAGCAAAATCCGGATTTACTTTAAATGACGATGTTTTGCCGCCTTTTAAACCTACTTCTTCCTGCGCCGTGGCGCACGCGTAAACTTCAGCGTCTAAATTTTTTGGGAGTTTTTCTAAAACTTTCACCATTGCGTAACAGCTTATTCTGTTGTCTGCGGCCTTGCCGTAATAAATATCTCCGTTTAACACGCCGGCGTTCGGTTCAAAAATTATCTGGTCGCCTATTTCAACAACTTTTTCAACCTCTTTTCTTGAACCAAGACCTATGTCTATAAACATGCTGTCAAATTTTACAGGTTTTTTTGCTTCTTCCGCGCTCATTAAATGCGGCGGTTTTGTGCCCAGCACGCCTTTTATATGTTCGCCTTTTTTGTTGACAATTTCCACAACTATGCCGGGCAAAATAGAATCGTTTATTGCGCCGACTTTAACAAAATAAATAAAACCGTTTGAACTTATGTGTTTTACGACTAATCCGATTTCGTCCATGTGGGCGGCAATCATTATTTTCTTTTTGCCTTTCCCCTTTTTTGCTATCACGTTTCCGAAATTGTCGGTTTCAACAAAATCCGCAACTTTGGAAAGCGCGCCCTTCATAATTTTTGCAACGTTTTCTTCGTATCCGGAAACTCCGTCGGACAACAATAAATCTTTAAGAAGTTTATCCATTCCCTTCTCCTTTATATGCCTAAAACAAAATTCAAATCAATTCTGTGGTTATCGGTATTTTCGCCGATAAGTAAATTATATCCGAAAGATATTTTTGAATTTTGCGCGACAGGCGCCCAAAGTTTTAAACCTGCCCCAAGCGAATGTTTATCTAAAGCGTTTGAAGTTGTAAGGTTTGAAACGCTTTCGTCGCCGATAAAGCTGACAAGAGTTTGCGCTTTAGTGTCGCCGAAAAGTCCCGAATAATAAACTTTAGCGTCTAAAGTTAAAATTTTTGAAATTACAAAACCTGCCTGCGCTCCGGTATTTAATCTTGATGTTTTTTCAGACGAATCGTCAAACTTTAAAGCGTAAGTTCCGTTTGATTCTTTGTATTCTGCAACATTTAAAACAAGATATTCGTAAGACGCAAAAGGAGTTAAAGTTATTTTTTCCGACGCTTTAAAACTGCGGTTTACTTTAACGCCGAAATCATACGCAGAGCCGTTATAATCGCTTTCGTATTTCTGCGCACCGACGCATCTTGTTTGGGAATAAATATTTCCGGTTCCGCTTGCGAAAAGATTTATTTCAAGCTTTTCAAAAACATTTGCGCCCGCATAGACAAAAGCGGAAAAAGCCGAAGTTTGAACATTTGCAGCGTCCGACTTATACTCGGGACGCGCAAAACTTAAACCCGTTCCCAAAACAAAAGAATTTGAAATCTTTTTATCAAGCCCCGCCGACAATGAAAAAGAGTTTATTGAATAATTTACGCTGTCGTTTGAATTTGCAAAATTATACGAAGGCGCAAACCATACGTTCCAATCACCCGCTAAATTTTTCAACGCTAAAGACGCCGCGGAAAAAATAGAATTTGAATCGTTTGAGTTTACCGCAACAGCCAAAGGCGCGCCGACGGCGCTTGCGGCGGTTCTTTCTGCGGAAAGCGTCGTTGCGTCCGTGGGCGTAAACACAACATTTAAAGCATAACCTTCCGAAGTGTTTTCAATTGCAAAATGAGAGTCTAAATTATCGTAAAAACCGGACTGAGTATTAAGCGTTCCGTTAAAAAAAACATTATCCGAAGAATTCAACGTAACGTTCGGAGAGGCAAATAAAAGCAACGGCGCTTTAAGTTTATACGCAAAAGAATTTTGAACGTTTACATTTAAAACGGCATCGGGTGAAAAAATAACTTTATCCGCTTCAATAACCGCAGGCGAATCGTAGTAAGAGACTACATTAAAAGAAGCGTTATCGCCAACGTAAAACTGATTAAGCCCCGTCATTTTTCCGTCAAAAGTAAGATTTCCCGCAAAATGCGAAACGTTTAAAGATTTTTTTGCAGCAATATTTCCGCTGTAAGACATATTAAAAGACATGTCGGGAAAAGCATTTTCGTCATTGTCAAGCAAAAGCCCGAAAGTAAGGTCGGTTACAAGCGCATTTGGGGTTGCATTCTGTATAAAATTCGCATTTTTATCCCAGTCTGAAATTATATCGCCGGAAAGCTCTGCGCCTTTTAATATAAATATTTTCCCTACAAAAGCATTTTTTGAAATATAAATTGCGGCTTTATTTCCTTTAAGAGCGCCGCTAACGGCAAACGCATTTACAAGCGCGCCGTCAATCTCCGGCAAAAGAGTTTTATCCGCCGCCCACTCGCCGTAAGCATCGGTATTTCCTCTGATAAACGAACCTCTGTATTCAACGGAATTTCCAAGAATATTATCTCCGAAATCAAAACGCGCGGCAATTCCGTTTGCGCCTAAAGCCGTAACCGTTCCCGAACTGAATATTTTATGATTTTTGCCGTAACTTACCAAAATGCCGGCGCCGTATTCCCCGTTAGCGGAAACTATTGAATTGGCGTCTATATTTACAGAGTTCCACTCGCCGTCCACGCGTATTCCAACCGAAGAAAAACCTTCCGTTAAAATACTTGCGTTTGTCATTGTTAAAAAAGCGTTTGAGCTTCCGTAAACATGCAGCCCTACGGCGTATGGCGTAAAGTTATACTCCCCGGAAATATAACCGCCGGTAGAATTTCTTGCGCTATAAGTTAAATTCAAAGGAATTGCGTAAAAACCATTGTCTGCGTATATTGAATATCCGTAAAAATTTTTTCTGTCAAGATTAATGCCTATGTCCTGTAAAAGAGCAAGTTCCGCTTCCATATACGTGCTCCAGTTACGGTATTGCTGGTGGCTCATCATGCTGTTGCGAAGTTCCGTATGACTAAAAGCGTTTCCCGCGCCGTCGCGTAAACCAAGCAGCGGAATTCCAAAAATTTTATTAGGATTATTGAAGGCAAAATATAGATCGTTGTAGTCGTGCATATCGTCCGGATCTATAACTTCGTTTACGTTTGTCCCCTGAAAAAAAGCGTATCCTCCTACGGACGGGTCGTCAAGAGAAGCGTCGCCGACCGGTATTATATTAAACGCGCCGCTTGTGTAAACAGCGGTTGAAATTATCTGCATTCCTATCTGCGCTTTTGTTCCGGTAGAGTCGTAAATGTGATTATCCATAAGAGAAAGCGCTCCGGTTCCGGAAGAATACTCCGCAAAAAACATATCGCTGCCGGAATAGAGTTTATCGCTTGATATGCCAAGAGCGTGTCCAAGTTCGTGCAAAATTACGCTTGACATATGCGCCGAAGCTCCGTTATCAGGCAAAAGTTTAAGTTTCCCCATATACCCTATGTTTGGAGCTGAGACAAAACCTACTCTTATTTGTCCGTAAGCTTTTACTCCTCCGTCAAAACCGGTATTGTAGTAATCTCTAAATTCATTATCTATTATTGCGGCAAGCAAAGTTGTTTTGCCTCCGCCGTTTGCGCCCATGGTTGATATTGCATCGGCATTTTGTATTAAGTACGTGCCGATAGAAACTGTTACGGCATTAGAATTTACAGGCAAACTTCCAAACAGCCACGACCAGTAACCCGCCGCATCTTCTATTACGGAAATATGACGCGCGCCAAGAGTCCATGCTGAAAACTCGTCCCTGTCCGCAAAAGATCCGTTGCCTGCATAAAACATATCTCCTGCATCGGCAATATCAAAATAAAAAAGAGGATTGCTGCTTTGAGAATAGGTTTCAAAATATTGTCTTGCCCAAGCCGTGCATACAAAAATTACAACCGCAATAAAAGCTGTCAGGATTTTTTTCATTTTTTCTCCGTAATTTTTATTTTCTTTATAGCCTCAATTCTTTCAAGCGTAGGAGGGTGAGAATACTCCAAAAACACTTTAAATTTATGAGGATACAAATTTGAGAGGTTATCCACAGATAATTTTTTAAGAGCGTCAATCATGGCTTTTGGCTTTTTATAAGTTTTAACGGCATAGGCGTCAGCTTCGTATTCATGCTTTCTGGAAATTGCGCTTGAGATAATACCTATAATAAAAGATATCGGAATATATAAAAATCCGAAAAACACAACGCCCGCGTAAACAGACGCGGTTTGCATTTTAAAAGCTTCAAAAAGCCACGGCGAATTTATAAAAACAGAAAGCAAAAAAAACATAAACGCCATAGAAATAAATCCGTATATTAAATCTTTCTTTATATGCCCCAATTTAAAATGCCCCATTTCGTGAGCCAGCACGCTTGTAAGCTCTTCAACCGTATGTTTTTTTATGAGAGTATCAAATAAAACTATTCTGCGAAAACGTCCGAAACCGGTAAAAAAAGCGTTAGATTTTGTGGAACGTTTCGAATTGTCCATAGTAAAAAGACCTTTCATTTTAAAATTTTCTTTCGCCGCGTATTTTTCAACGGAGGTTTTAAGTTTTCCGTTTTTCAAAGGAGTAAATTTATTAAACAACGGCATTATTACAACTGGGTAAACAAACGCAAAAAACATCTCTATTACGGCGACAGCCGCAAAGGAATAAATCCACGCAAACTTTCCAAACTCCGTAAAAAACCACAAGACAACAATAAAAATTGCGCCTAAAATTACCGCGCTTATAACCCAGTTTTTAATTAAATCCGCAATAAAAGTAACCGCTTTGGTTTTATTAAATCCGAATTTTTCTTCTATTACAAAAGTATCGTAAGCGCCAAACGGAATTTTTAAAATTTCAAGAGCAAAAAATAAAAGTCCGAAAAATATTAAGCCCGTAACAATTTCCCCAAAACCAAAAGAACGCGCTAATAAATCTGCAAAATTAAAACCGCCGGCAAATATAAAAACTATCTCAACAACGGTAAAAAACGAAGCTTGCAGCAAAGAAAACTTAGTTTTTGTTTTAAGATATTTTTGAGATTTGGCATAGCTGTCTTTATTAAAGTATCCGGTAAACTCTTTAGGAATTTTTGCAGATATGTTTCTGACGTTTAAAATATCTGCAACAGACTGCAGAACATAGATGAGAAAAATAAATGAAACAATTAACAGCATGTAAATATTCATAAGTTCCTTTTAAGGCAAGATTTATCCTATTTTACTACTTTTACACCCGAAAAGGCAAAAAAGCGAAAATAGAGGGTGGGAAGTTGAGATGGTACGAGGGTAAGAAACGGCAATTACAAACAAAAAGAAACGGCAGATTCCGGATTTAAATCGGGATCTGCCGTTTTATCTTTGTCGTTATTTGCTAATTTGCAATTGCCGTTTCGTCTTTGTTGTTATTTTCACTTTTCACTTTACCGTTAAATAATGAACACGTATAATATTTAGCAAACATGGATCCCGGATTAAGACATTCCGGGATGACACTTCGTGTCACTTTTCACTTTGCCGTTTTTGTTATTCTACAAATATTTCTACTCTTCTGTTGTTGGCTCTTCCTGCGGCGGTTTCGTTTGTGTCCACCGACATTCTGTGTCCAAATCCTATTATTCTCACTTTGCTTTCTTCTATTCCTTCTTTTACAAACTCTTCTCTCACGCTCTTTGCTCTTTTCTCAGACAACTCTTGATTTACTTCCGCTTTTCCGCTTGCGTCTGTGTGCCCTTCTATTGTTACCGACGTGTACTCATACTTCTTTATTTCTTGCGCCATCTCTTTTATATCTTCTTTCGCTTTCGGCGTTAACTCTGATTTACCTACTCCAAAACTTGCCGCCTTAATACTAAACGCTTTTATTGACGCTTTCCTTCTTGCTTTGGCTTCTTCTATATCTTTATCTTCTTTTTCTACCGCTGCCGTTGCCGTTGATTCAACAACCGCCGGCTTTGCTTTTGTTTCTACTACTGCTGCTTCCTTTCCCTTTTCCCCTATTCCTATTCTTACTCCTACGTTTGCTCCTATTGCGCTAAACTTTTCTCCGCTCTCTATATTTCCTTGTCCGTATATGTATATATTTTCGCTCACCTTTACATCTACTCCCAACGCTCCTTCAAAACCGCCTCCGCTTATGTTGCTTTCATATCCTACTCCGCTATAACTCATTTTCCCTTTCCCTGCCAGCTCATGATTATATCCTATTTCTATATACGGCTCATACTTCACTTCCCCGTTTTTCATTACTGCGTAACCTATCAATATATTCGCTTTTCCTTTTACATAATCCGCTTTTCCATACTCCAAACTCCCTACGCCGTTGGTTACCGTTGTTTTATCGTCGCCTGCCATTAGATACTGCACTTCTAACTTCGGTTCTATTCTTATATATTTATTCTCGTCTTGCTCTACCTTGAACGTTTTTCCCGCTTCTATTCCCGTTGCCCATATGTCCCTTTCAGGTTTATACTCCAACTTATCGCCTATTGAACTGTAATTTGCCATATCAAAACTTGTTATGAAATATCTGCTTGCCAAATCTACAAACCAGCCGCTTTCTTCTATCCAGCTTCCATACAACCCTACGCTTACTCCCCTTCCGTTTCCGTTGCTGTTTTCTACCCCTAACTTTGTTTTGGCTTCCAATGCTCCCGTATATCCAAACATTCCTCCAACATATATTTTATTCTTTTCCTCTCTATTTACCAAAACGTCAAAACCCGCTTCTATTCCCATTAAACTTAAATTTGTGTCCACCATATCTTTTACTTTCTCGTTTACTCCATATACCCTGCTCCACACGCCGGCTATTCCAACACCAAAACCTCTTAAGTCACCTAAGCGTTTTTCTAAACTGTTCATTCCCGCTCGCGCCAACAGCACGTTCAATATTGGCATGTTTGCCATTGTTTTATATACGTCCGTTAGTACTGGGTTTCCTCCGGCTCCGCTTACTGCTGTTCTTAAATAATAATCCCTTGGGTCTGCCGACGCGCTCCAATCGCTAAACGTTGCGTCGTCCCCTTTATACATTTTTATTTCATATGCTCCGTTATCTATTTTTCCGCCTTCTAAACTAAAATTTCCGTTTATTACTGCGTTCTCTCCGAACTCTACCGCTTTCATTCCGTCCCCTGCTGTCAGCGCTCCCATTGTTCCCACTTGTTTGCCCGCTATTTCTATATTCCCTTCATATTTATCTATTATTCTTATTTTATCAGACTCGTCGTCTATTTGTCCGTTTATTTTTACATTCATATATATCTTTTGACTTCCGCTTGCGCTTGCGTCTAACTCGTTTATTGTCAACTGGTTTCCTACGCTATTGCTTCCTGCGCTGTGCAAACCTATGCTTCCTTCTTTAAATTCTAAATTGCTTAAATACGGGTTACTATAATCTAGATATACTACCCCGCTTCCCTCTTTTGTTACTTTTATATTCATGCTGCTTGTTGTCGTATTAAACCCTATTCCGCTTTTAAAATATATATCTTTTGCTCCCCCTAAATTCAACACGCCCCAATCAGCTATGTATATGTCGTTGGGGCTTCCGTTCATTTTATTATTGTCAAACGCTATGTCCCCGTTGTTTGCTATTATGCTTACGCTTGCGCTGCTTGACACGTATATTGCTCCTCCGTAACTTCCCGCTTCGTTTCCTATGAAATTCCCTGACCCTTCTAATGTTATGCTGCTTCCTGCTTGCGCAAATACTCCCCCTCCGGCTCCCGCTATTGCTTTGTTGTTTATAAAATTCATTATGCTTCCGGCTATTTCTACCACGCCTTCATTAAATATACTGCCGCCATCGCCATTGTTTGAGCTATTGTTCTCAAAAATCACAAACCCGCCGGTAAAACTAACAGTAGAATCAGCAATGTTATAAATAGCGCCGGCATCATAATCTGCGGTGCCATTTGTGAAAGCCGCGCTTGAACCGCTAAATGTAATCAAAGATGCATCATTCATAATAGCGGCGCCATATTGCGCACTGTTACTATTGAAATGCACAAGACCGCTATTAAAACTAACAATGGATATATTATTATAAATAGCTCCGCCGAAGTCGTTTGCCATGTTATCAGCGAAAAGGACGTTTGAATTGCTAAATTCAATCAAAGATTCCTCGTTATAAATAGCTCCACCAACGTAACCTGCCGTGTTATCAACAAAAGTTACGGTTGAACCATTAAAACTAACTGAAGAATTTATATGGTTAGAAATAGCGCCGCCGTCCCCAAAACCCCAGCCACCCAAACCTGTGCTGTTATTAGTAAAAGTTACGACTGAATTAGTAAAATTAGTTAAAGAGCCCCATGTGTTCAAAATAGCGCCGCCATTGCAATAATCTCCTGCGGTATTCTCAATAAAAGTCGCGATTGTATTATTAAAATTAATAGTAGAATTATCGCTATAAATAGCTCCTCCATTGTTATAACCATTGTTGGTTCCGCTATTACCCGCGAAAATCACACTTGGACCTTGAAATTCAATCAAAGAATTTCCTTTGTTATAAATTGCGCCGCCATCTTCAGTTGGACTGTTGCTAGAGAAAATCACCGATGCTTGAAAATCTATTTTTCCGTTATTATCATTATACACTGCGCCGCCATAAGCACTGCCGGATAGATTCGCAAATGTCGTGGAGATAGTTACGTTGACTATCCCGCCGGTGCTATTATCTATGCGAGGGTAACTCTGACCATAGATATTGCCAATAAATACAAATAAACAAGATAATACAAAAACAGAATAAACAAACGTTTTTTTCATTTTTTCCCCTTAAAAAATATTTATCAACTGTCCGGATTTACTTTTTGTAAAGCAAAAAAGCCGCGCCGACATTTCGTCGCGAGGCTTGCTTTTATACAACAAATTTTAAGGGATACACTTATACCCCCCCCCGAATATTTTTCGGCTATGTTTTACTTCGTGAATTATATATTAAAAAATCTTTTTTTTCAACAAAAAAATCAAGTAAAGGATGCGTTGAACTGTTTTGAGTACACTCCGATTTGTAATTTCAAAAACATATTTTTGACACCCTGCGCCTTTTTTTATAGAATTATACGTTAATATTTAAACAAACGTATAGAAAAATGAACAAAAATAAATCTTTTTTTATTACCATTGAAGGCGGCGAAGGGTCCGGAAAAACGAGTAATTCCCTGCTTTTAAAAAAGTATCTTGAAAGCAAAGGTTTTAAAGTTCTTCTCACAAGAGAACCCGGCGGCACCGTTGCAGCCGAAAGCATAAGAAAAATTCTTTTAAATCCTAAGTCAAAACTTACTCCTTTAAGCGAACTTTTTTTATACGAAGCTGCGCGCGCGCAGCATATTGAAGAAATAGTGCGTCCGGCTTTAAAAAGCGGAGCCGTAGTTATTTGCGACAGATTTACCGACGCAACGGTAGCGTATCAGGGATTTGCCAGAAAATTAGATTTGTCTTTAATAAACAAATTAAACGCGGCGGCAAGCGGCAAACTTATTCCCGAGCTTACAATATATTTAGACATAAACCCGAAAACAGGTTTAAAAAAAGCAAAAAATTTAGATAAAGAATCTTACGGGGTAAGCGGCGACAGAATAGAAATGGAATCTTTTGAATTTCACAAAAACGTTCGCAAAGGTTATCTTGCGCAGGCAAAAAAATATCCGAAAAGAATTAAAGTTGTAAAAACCGACAAAGATATAAATAAAACGTGGTCGGCAATAAAAAAAGAAATTGACGCAAAATTGAAGATTAAAAATGTTTGAAAATATATTAGGCCAGAAAAAAATAAAGAACGTTTTGGCAAGCCAGCTTAAAAGCGGAAAATTTCCGCACGCTTATATTTTTATGGGTCAAAACGGAGTAGGCAAACGCCACACGGCCGTAGAGCTTGCCAAAGTTTTAAACTGCACGGTAAACGACTGGACAAAAACGGACGCCGGCGCGTGCGGAAAATGTTCTAACTGCGAAAAGATATCGCATTTTTCCCACCCGGATTTGCATTTTATAGATTTTGCAAAACAGGCGGAAATGCTTGACGAAGATATTGAAAAACAGAAAACTCTTAAAATTGAAACCATAAGAGAAATGCAAAAAGAAGTTTTAACAAAAGCGCACGAAGCAAAATGGAAAATTTTTATAGTTGAACCGGCTGAAAAAATGAATGCGGCGGCGGCAAACTCTCTGCTTAAAACGCTTGAAGAGCCGCCGGATAACACTTTAATTATTTTAATAGCGCGCCATAAAGAAACTATTGCGCAGACAATAGTTTCGCGTTCTCAAACGCTTTTTTTTGAGCCTTTGGGGCAAAACGAAATTGCAAGTTATCTTATGTTAAATAATTCTCTTGCGGCGTTAAAAGCCGAAGAAATAGCCGCAATAGCGGAAGGTTCCATAGAAGACGCTCAAAAACTTATAGACCCGGCCGAAAGCGAAGGTTTATCTTTGTGGCTTAAAATAAAAAATGAAAATTTAGACGCCGCCGATATTTTAAATTTATCGCGCAAAGTTGCAAAAGACGAAACGTTAGAATATATAGGCGCAATGACCGCGGAAGCAAAAAAAGATTTCAGATTATATCCGCACAGCGCTATAAAAACGCTTGAATACTTAAACAACGCGCGCGCCTTAATTTTAAAAAACGTAAACGCGCAAACCGTAATGGACAATTTGCTGTTGGATTTATACGACTTAAAAAAAACATCAAAGATGTTTAAGCTTTGAACAATAAAAAAAGAGGTTAACATATGCCATCCGTAGCCGGAGTAATGCTTAGAAGAATTAAAGATAAAACATACGCGGAAGTCTCGCATCACGACATTCGCCCGGGCGACGAGGTAATTCTTGAAACCGAGCACGGCGTGGAATTCGGCGTGGTTTTTGAAAAAGAAAAAGAAATTCAAAAAGGCAAAGAACATATCGGTAAAATTATCAGAAAAGTTACCGAAGAAGACAGAAAAAAAATAAACGAGAACGCGCAAAAAGCCGAAAAAGTTTTTCCCACGGTTCTTGAAAAAGCCAAAAACCACGAATTAGACATGAAACTTACTTACGTTCAATATACTTTTGACCGCTCCAAACTGTTTGTATATTACACGTCCGAAACCAGAGTGGATTTCAGAGAGCTTATAAAAGATTTGGGACACGTTTTAAAAACAAGAATTCAAATGGTGCAAATCGGCGTTCGCGACGAGTCTAAAATTGTCGGAGGCATAGGCACCTGCGGGCAAGTTTTGTGCTGCCAGAGTTTTTTAAAAGATTTTAATTCCGTAACCATAGACATGGCAAAAGAGCAGGAACTTTCTCTTAACACAACCAAACTTTCAGGCCTTTGCGGAAGGCTTATGTGCTGCATAGCTTACGAAAACGACACTTATAAAAATATCAAAAAAGAATTGCCGCGCGTAGGCGAAACCATCTCAACGCCAAACGGAAAAGCGCGCTTGGCGGCAATAGACTGCATAAAAGAAATTATCACCGCGGACTTCGGTAATAAAGATTTTAAGACGTTTCCCATATCTCAAATAAAAGAGTTAAATAAAAGGAATTAAAATGCGTAAATATTACATTACCACACCTATATATTATGTGAACGATATTCCGCATATAGGACACTCCTACACCACAATAGCTTCGGATATTCTCGCAAGATGGAAACGTTTGAATAATTTTGACGTTTTCTTCCTTACGGGCACAGACGAGCACGGCGCAAAAATTGCCGCCGCCGCAAAAGAAAAAGGCAAAACCCCGAAAGAGCTTGTAGATGAAATGAGCGCGCGTTTTAAAGAAGCTTGGAAACTTTTAAACATATCTTATACGGATTTTATAAGAACAACCGAAGCAAGACAAGATACGGCCGTTCAAAAATTTGTTCAAATACTTTTTGATAAAGGTTTAATTTTTAAGAAAAAATACGAAGCTCTTTACTGCACGGGCTGCGAAAGATTTTATTCCGAGAAAGATTTAGACGAAAACGGATGTTGCCACCTGCACAAAACAAAACCGGTTCTACAAGCGGAAGAAAATTATTTTTTCAAACTATCGTCTTTTCAAAACGCGCTTCTTGAAAGAATTACCGATAAAAACCATAAAGAATATATTGAAATACAGCCTGAAGAAAGAAGAAATGAAATTATAGGAAAATTAAAACTTGGTCTTGAAGATATAAGCGTTTCAAGAGCCGCTTTGGAATGGGGCATACCCGTTCCGTTTGACCAAAAACAAACGGTTTACGTTTGGGTTGACGCGTTAATAAATTATATAACCGGCATAGGTTATCCTTCCGACGAGAAAACTTTTAACAAATACTGGCCTGCGGACGTTCACTTAATGGCAAAAGATATTCTGTGGTTTCACTCTGTAATTTGGCCGGCGCTTCTTATGGGAGCCGGGTTTGCGCTTCCTAAAAAAGTTTCTTCCCACGGATTTTTCACTTCAAACGGAATAAAAATGTCAAAGAGCCTCGGCAACGTTATTTCGCCTCAGGAACTTGTAGATAAATTCGGCGTTGATGCGGCAAGATATTTAGCGGTAACGCTTATACCGTTTGGTCCCGACGGCGATATTTCATGGAACGCTTTTACTTTAAAATATAATACCGATTTGGCTAACAATTTAGGCAATCTTATTTCGCGCACAATAAAAATGGCGGAAAAATATTTTAACCTTGAAGTTCCAAACGCGCAAAACGGGCTTGAACTTACAAAAAAAGCGGCGGAAATTTTAAATAAAGATTTTTCTCCGGCCATGGACGCAATTCATCCTCACAAAGCCGCCGAAGCTTTGCAAAACGCAATTACATTAGTAAACCAGCAAATAGAAAACGACGCGCCGTGGAAACTTGCAAAAACCGAACCTGAAAAACTGCCGGCGTGCATTAATTCATACTTACAGGCAACAGCGTTAATAATTATTCATCTGCTGCCTTTTATGCCCGAAATATCCGAGAAAATTTGGAAAATAATAGGCGCAAACGGAAATATAACAGATACGGCTAAAAAGTATTTTGCCGATAAAACAATTCCTGAAAACGGATTTATTTCCGCAGGCGCAAAACTTGAAAACCCGGGAATTTTATTTCCCCGCATTGTGCAAAAATGATTATAGATACTCACGCTCATTTAACGGATTCTAAATTCAACCAAGACCGCGAGTTTGTTTTGCAAAGAGCCAAAGCCGCCGGCGTAAGTTATATTTTTGAAATAGCATGCGAAACCGGAGAATGGGACGCAGCTTTAGAGTTTTCAAAGCGCGACAATATATATGCGTCTTTCGGCATTCACCCGCAGGAAGCGCAAAACGTTTCTGAAAAAGATTTTAAAAAGCTTGAAGAACTTTTAAAAAATCCAAAAGCTATAGCCGTCGGAGAAGCAGGGCTTGATTATCACTACGAAACCGAGTCAAAACAATTGCAAAAAGAAGTTTTTATAAAACAGATAGATATCGCTATTAAACACAATAAGCCTCTCATAATACATTGCCGCGAAGCATTTGACGATATTATAAATATCTTAAAAGCTTACAAAACTCTTCCAAAAGGCGTTGTGCATTATTTTACGGGCGCCGCACAAGAAGCTAAATTTTTTACAGACCGCGGATTTCTTTTGGGAGTTGACGGACCTGTAACTTATCCGAAAAATGAAACATTAAGACAAGTTGTGGCAGAAACCGATATTTCAAAACTTTTAATAGAAACGGACTGCCCTTACCTTTCCGCGCAAAATTATCGCGGGCAAAGAAATGAACCGGCTTACGTAATTGAAACGTTAAAAGCCATAGCAGCCATCAAAAGAATTTCTTACGAAGAAGCGGCAAAAATAACAACTGACAACGCAAAAAAATTGTTCAACATTTTAGAAGATAAGAAGTTATGATGATAAGAAGGTAAGCAGCAGTCATTGCAGTTGCTTCCAGATCGCCTGTAAAAAGTATGACGAGTATTGTTAAGAGGCGAAGCGCCCTTAACAAGAGGAAATAAAATGAATACAATATCTTATGTTTTTGGAAACAATTTATATTTGAATATTACCAACCGCTGCATGATGGCGTGCCCTTATTGCATAAAACACAAATGGGCTAACAATTTTCACGGCAATGATTTAAAACTTCAAAAAGAGCCGTCCGCGCAGGATATCATAAAAAATATAGGCGATCCGAAAAAATACGGCGAGATTATTTTTTGCGGTTACGGCGACGCGCTTGTAAAACCTAATATTGTAAAAGAAGTTTCCAAATGGGTAAAAGACAACGGCGGCAAAGTACGCATAAATACCGCGGGGCTTGCAAACCGTTATCACCAAAAGAATATTTTACCGCAGCTCAAAGGTTTGGCGGATGCCGTTTCAATAAGTCTTAACGGAACAAATCCTAAAGAACATAACGAACTTAACCGTCCGGCTTTCGGCGAAGAATCTTTTGACGAAATTATAAAATTTGCAAAAGAAGCTAAAGAATACATCCCCCAGGTTGTAATAACCGCCGTAGAACTTCCGGGGCTTGACGTGTCAAAAGTTGAAAAAATTGCAAAAGACGCCGGCGTAGAATTTAGAGTTCGTCCGTATCTTGACGAAAATGAAAACTAAAATTAAAATACCGCTAAAAATAGCCGTCGCCGCTGCCGGCATATTTATTTTTTCAATTCTTTTACACTTGATAGATATATCAAAGTCTCGCGCTTATGTTAGAGTAGATAATAAAATTATTACGGTAAAACCTTACAAATTTATACCTTTAAAAACAATTCTTGCGCGCATAAACATAACGCTTGGCAAAAACGATATAATTTCACGCGATTTAAACAAACCGCTTCCCCCTCTTAAAACCGCAAAAATAACAAGAGTAAAAAAACAGACAAAAAAAATAACCGAAAAAATTCCGTTTAGAGTTACTTGGAGCAGAGTTTACAATTCAAACTTAAGAAAAACGCAGCTTCAAAGAGGCGTTGAAAAAACCGTAATAAGAATTGTCTCCGATATTTATTACGACGGAAAACTTCACAAAAGAGAAGTTTTAAACGAACGTTCAATAGCAAAAGAGCACTACCGCCTTGCGCTTCTTACGCCTGACAACAAAGTAGAAAAAGTTTATAATCTTTCAAAAATGAAAAGAAAAAAAATGGTGGCAACCGCTTACTATCCCGGAGACCCGCTTGCGTGGGGAGATGGAACCGTAACCTTTCTCGGACAGAAAATGCAAAGAGGAATAGTTGCCGTAGATCCTAAAGTTATACCTTTAAAAACAAGACTTTTTATTTCAGGATACGGTTACGGATATGCAGGAGATACGGGAAATCTTATCAAAGGCAACAGGGTGGATTTGGGAGTAAACAACGCCAAAGAAGAACAATCGTGGATGTTTAGAGACGTTACGGTATATATCTTAGAACCTTCAAGCAAATACTAAATTATCTTAAGCGCCAAAGAAGCTTCTTATATTGTTTTTGAAGCAGGTAAGACAAACGCCCTTTACGTTTTACCCCAGGGAACAAAGAATTAAACTTTCCATTATGACTTCCCTGCGAAACTATGGTAGGATGAATATAATATAAATTTATAATACCTTCACCGACGCAATATGTATAAAACCAATCGCTTACAAGCCCGCATTTATTTGAATCTACTTCTTTTATTATATTCTTTGCCGCTTCCAAATCTACGATATATGCTCCGGCGGCTCTTGTGTTATATCCATTATATCCGCCATATTCGCCTCTTTCTATTTTATAAACGGTTTGCCCTTTTTTGCGGGCGCTGCCTTTAACAAATTTCATAAATGAATCTTCCAAACTTAAATAAAAATTTTTTATACTGCTTGCTTGCTTGCTTGCTTTTATTTCAGAAATTGCTTTATGAACAGCTGCTTCAAAATTTTTATCAAGAAACACATCGTTTTCAAAAATCAATCCGTAAGGAACATTATTTTTTATCATGTCTCTTAAAGACAGAAAATGTTTATATGTACATGAAGAAATTCCCGAAACACAAGCTAACTTATCTTTAAAATTTTTTGAAATTATTTCAGCAGTCAGGTCGCATTGATCGCCGTCTAAAATATATTTAAACGGAATTTTAAGATTTCTAATTTGCTCCTGCATATGTTGATAGCGATCGTCGGAACCTTTGACATGAAGTATATAGCCCTGAATTTCCATTTTTAGCTCCTTTTTATTTTCACGGACTCTTCTGCCCACGAGCGGCGCACGTAAAGAGGTTCCGCTTTGGAATAGCTGACGCCTTTTTCACGTTGAGCCATAAAAGCAAGAACGGAAGCTTTGGGAATATTAAATACCGAAGGCAAACAAATATTGCCTAAATTTTTGGCAAGTTTTTCTTTGTAAACTTCTGCGGCATTGCCAATAATTATAATTTTATTTTTATATTTTTTATTTTCTTTTATAAATAAATCCACGCTTTTTATTACAATACCTTTTTTGCTTTTAACGTAAACCTCGTCCCTTAACGCATCTATTGCCGCCACAAGTTTAATGCCGTAAATATCAATAAAAGATTTTTCAAGAATGCTTAACGCATCTATTGAAACAACCGGTTTTTTAAGCGTTTGCGACAGCGTTTTAACAACGGTCATTCCTACTCTTATTCCGGTAAAACTTCCAGGGCCTGCGCAAACTGCAAACTTATCTATTGAGTTATAAGCGTTTCCGGTGTCGCTTAAAGCTTTTTCAATTACGGGAATTATCATTTCAGAATGCACATGTCCGCAATCATAAATAAACGAAACCAAAGTTTTTCCGTCTTCGTTAATTGCTACGCTAAAAGTTTTTCCGGAAGTTTCTACCGCTAAAATTTTCATTTCACACACTCTATTGTAATTTTTCTGTTATTGTCTCCGACATATTCCATTTCAACAAGCCAATTCGGCTTAACGCCGACAAGTCTGTCCGCCCATTCAATAATAGAAATATTATCGCCGTAAATATACTCTTCAATTCCTATATCCCAAACAGTTGCCTGAGACAATCTGTATAAATCCAAATGAAAAAGTTTATCCGCCGCGTTTGCGCCGCTATATTCACAAACAAGCATAAACGAAGAGCTTCTTGCAAACCCTTTATTGCCAAACGCGTTAACAACGCCTTGCGTGAAAGTTGTTTTCCCGCTGCCAAGATCGCCTTTTAAAAAAATAATATCGCCTTTTTTCAAAAGTTTTGAAAATTCGCCGCCTATTTTGCGCGTCTGTTCGGCAGAAGAAGTTTCAAAAATGTTTGAAACCCGCGTATTTAATTTTTTGTTCTTTGCCATTATAGAAATATTTTACCTTTTTAGAATCGGTTATTTCGCCTATATAGGAAACCGTAGGAACTAACTTTTTAACTGCCGCGGCTTTAGATTTTGCAACAGTAAAAACAAGTTCAAAATCTTCCGCGCCAAATAACGCCAAATTAATTTGTTTTTGTTTATCTTTAAAAACGTTCTTTAATTCTTTTGACAGAGGAATTTTCTCAAGCGCTATATTTGCGCCCGCTTTTGCGGCAATAAGATCTAATGAAACGTAAAGCCCGTCGGAAGCGTCCGTCATTGAAGTTAAATATTTAGCTATTTTACCCGCTTCTTTTAAGCGCGCCTGCGGACTGTTTTGTTTTTTTATCAGATATTTTTCTTCTTTATTAAATTTGCGTTTACCCGCGTATTTATATAAAAGTTCCACGCCCGCGCCGGCATTGCCGAAAGTATTTGTAACGCCTATCAAATCTCCGGCTTTAGCCCCGGTTCTTTGAACAATATTTTTACCGCCTACCGCTATAACGGTAACGGAAATAATAATTTTATCAGATTTTACGCTATCCCCGCCGGCAAGTAAAATTTTATACTTTGCGCAGGCGTTTTTAATTCCCTGATATATTTTTTCAACATATTTAAAATCTGTTTCAGGCGGCAAACCTAAACCTATAAAAATATATTTCGGCAGCGCGCCGCCCATAGAAGCCGCGTCGCTTACGTTTACCTCAACGGCTTTAGCGCCAAGTTCTTGAGGATAAGTCCACTCTTTTTTAAAATGAACGTCCTCAACAAGCATATCTTTTGTAACGCATAAATTTATGCCGCCGGATTTAAAACAAAAACAGTCGTCGCCTATGGGAACGCTAACTTGTTTATTGCGCCGCTGCAAAGCAAATTTTTTCTTTATTATGTTTATAAATCCAAATTCGCCAACGGACGATATTGTTTTATTGCTCATATTTAAGATTATACAATTTATGCTATAATTTTTGAAGATTTTTGCATCTTTGTCTAAACAGCATTTCAAAATTTTATATTGCCAAAATGAAACTTCTTCTAAAAAGACCCGCAATAACTGTTTTCATTATTTACGCGCTAACGCTGATAACTTTAGATTATTGCGGATTTTTCGCTCCGGAAAAACAAAGTTTGCTGCTAAACCTGGTAAATTCAAAAACAGATGTAAACATAGAAGGAAAAATTATTTCAGACCCCGAACCCGTAAAAAACGGAAAAAGATTTATTTTTCAAACTTCACAAGTAAACGGTAAAACAATATCCGAAAAAATTCTTGTTAACTGTCCTGCAGCATATAACGTTTCTTACGGAGACGTTTTGGCGTTAGAAGGGCGTTTAAAAATACCGCTGCAAGCTCCTTTGCCGCTTTTGTTTAATTACAGAACGTATCTTGCAAGAGAAAACATCTACACTACCTTTGACGTTAAATATTTTGAATTCATAACGTCAAAACCAAGTTTTATAAAAAAATACGCTCTGCTTATACAAAAAGACATATCAAATAAATTTGACGCGTACTTTTCCAAAAAATGCGCTGAAATTTTAAAGCCTATAATTGTGGGCGACAAAAGCTCTTTGGAAAAAGAAACAAGGGACAATTTTATAGACGCAGGATTAATGCATATTTTGGTAGTAAGCGGTTTAAACGTAGCTTATGTAAGCGTTATATTTTTATTTCTGTTTAAACTTCTAGGATTTTCTCTTAAAAAAGCTTATCTTTTGTGCATACCGTTTTTATTTTTGTATGCGCTTATAACGGGAGCGCAGCCGCCTGTAATGCGCGCGGTAATAATGTTTTCCTGCATGTTAATATCGCTTGCTTTAGACAGAGAACCGCTAATATATAACTCGCTGGCGTTATCTGCGTTATTAATACTTATTG
This sequence comes from Endomicrobium proavitum, assembly GCF_001027545.1. Classification (NCBI taxonomy): domain Bacteria; kingdom Pseudomonadati; phylum Elusimicrobiota; class Endomicrobiia; order Endomicrobiales; family Endomicrobiaceae; genus Endomicrobium; species Endomicrobium proavitum. The sequence goes on along the minus strand of NZ_CP009498.1, from coordinate 62,402 downwards.
CCCAACCTCAACAACTTTTCGGCGCGTCGTTTCAAATGTCTTACATTGCAACGATAGGCATAGTTTATTTTTATTCTAAAATTATGACATTGTTTCAAAGCGTTAACAACCCTATTCTAAAATTCTTATGCGAAACTTTTGCGGTAACGCTTTCAGCTCAAATTTTACTTATTCCAATATGCATGTATTATTTCGGCAAGATTTCGCTTATCTCGTTTGTGTCAAACATAATTATAGTGCCCGCCATAGGAATTATGCTTGCGCTTGGAATAATATTTTACTTTCTTACTTTTATTTCCCGCATACCCGCCGAAGGGCTGGCATATGTAATTTCTCTTATAACGCAAGCCGTAATATTTTTAACGGAATTTTTTGCGCAATTTAAATATGCAGCTATAAACGTTGCAAAGCCGGACATAATTAAAATGACTTTATATTTTTTGTTTGCTTTCTCATTATTTTCATTTAAAGATAAAAAACGATTTTTATTTTCAGGATTAATTTTATCCGCCGGATTTATATACGCAAAGGCCGCGCAGCCGCGCGATGCTGTTAACGTATATAAAAGCCCTTACATAACAACAACTCACACAATAAAAAACGGCAATCATTCATTTCTAATTGAAAACAAAGCGAGATACGACAACAAATATTACGCAAAATCTTTTGAAGAGTTTTTAAGATACAGCGCAATAAAAAAAGCCGACATAAAAGCTGTCGGCTTTAGTAAAGAAACCGCTGAAAAAATTGTTAATGCGACTAAATCCCTTTAAACGCTTTCTTAATTTTTTTTGCATCGGGTTTTTTTGTAAAAATACTTACCGCCGGCACAACGGCAAACGGAACAATCATAGCTATGCTTGAAGCCAAAGGCGCATTATTTGCCCCCAAAATATAAAACAGAGATATCGCCAAAAATATGCCGGAAATCATTGCGCTCTTTGCGCCCGCGCGCGTAGCGCCTTTCCAATATAAGCCGTAAACGTAAGGCGCCAAAAATCCGCCGGCGATTACTCCCCACGACAAAGACATCAGCGTTATAATAAATGAAAATTCATACTTTGCAATTAAGAAAGATATCAATAAAAATATACCCGTCAAAAAACGCATCATAAAAACAGAGCTTGCTTTTGAAACTTTCGGGTTTACATGCCCTTTATACAAATCTATAGCTATGCTTGAAGCGGAAACCAAAACCAAAGCCGACAGCGTTGACATTGACGCCGATAAAATAAGAAGCAGAATTAAAGCCATTACGCCTTCAGGTAAAAACCTGATAAGAAGTTCGGGAATCATAGCGTCAAAATTTGCTGCGCCGTTTGCGCCGAGAATAGGCGCGTTAAAAAATACGTGGGTGAGAGCTCCCGTAAAATAAGCGCATACGGAAATAGTTAGAGCAAATATAAGCGTAGTGTATGCGGCAAGTTTAATAACTTTTTCATTTTTAACGGCATAAAATTTTTGCACCATTTGAGGCATGCCCCATACGCCAAACGACGTCATAAAAATCAATGCCGCAAGCATAATATAATCCGGCGCGCCTTGAGAAAACACGTCTCTGTAATAATTTTCGGAAATCTGATGTATAGACGAAGTAAGCCCCCCGGCTTGTCCTACAAGAATTACAACCATAAGAATTGCGCCGAAAAGCATTACAAAACCCTGAATAAAATCGGTAATTGTTACTGCGAAATATCCGCCAAGTATCAGATAAACGGCAGTTATTGCAACCATTATCAAAAGAGCCGTATCAAAAGAAATATTAAAGTTAACCTCAAAAAGATAACCGAGACCTTTAAACACCGAAGCCGCGTAAGGAAGCAAAAATAAAAATATTACGGATGCCGCAATAATCTTAAAATACTTTCCGCTGAAACGCTCCTGCAAAAATTCCGGCATTGTGACGACATCTAAGTTTTGCGTCATCGTTCTTGTTCTTCTTCCTAAAACAATCCAAGCCAAAAACGAACCTATAACAGCATTGCCTATGGCAATCCACAAAACGTTTAATCCGTATCCCCAGCCGAGCTTGCCCGCAAAGCCTATAAAAATAACCGCGCTGAAATATGCCGTTCCGTAAGATAAAGCCGAAATCCAAGGACCTATTTTTCTTGAGCCGATAAAAAAATCGTTTAAAGTTTTAGTTTTTTTCATACCCCAAACGCCGGCGGCAATCATGGCAATAATAAACACGGAAACAAGAATTAAAGAAATCATTTTTACCCTCTAATAATTATAAAGTTTATCTTCCTGCAAAATATTCAGCCCGAGAGTTTTCATTATTTCTTCAACTTCAGGAGAGTTTTCAATCTCCAAAACTATAGCCGCGGTTTTTCCGTCTTTAAGCAGGAAACCATAGCAGTCTTCTATATTTATTTTATTGTGCGAAAGTTTGCTTATTATTTTGTGCAGCGCACCCGGAACGTTGTCTATTTCTACCGCGGTTATCTTTCTTTTTGTAACCGTAAGATTTTGCTTTTTAAGTTCGCCGTAAGCTTTATCGGGGCTGTCCACAAGAAGTTTTACAACGCCGAAATTGCCGGAACTTGCCAAAGACATGGCGCGTAAATTTATTTTGTTATCGTCAAGCACCCTTGTAATTTTTTCAAGCTTACCGGGCTGGTTATCCACCATAAGAACCGACAGATGATATGACATTTTAACACCTCTCTATTTATCTCTTAAATCGTAAACTCGTTTAACTTTTCCTTCGCTTACGGGCAAAGCGCCTCTGTCCACAAAACTTATATCCGGAGAAACGCCGGTTTCTTCTTTTAATTTTATTTTAAGTTTTGATTTTAAATTTTCAAGCCCTTCAAGCGTTCCGCCGAAAGTTTCGGGATTAATTTCAATTTTAATATTAAGCTTGTCCATATAATTTTTCTTTGTTATTTCAATTATATAGTTTTTGCTGGCTTCGGGAATGCCCATAATGGTTTTTTCTATCTGCACCGGGAAAATATTAACACCGTTAATAATCATCATATCGTCGGTTCTTCCTTTTATTCTTGCAATACGCCTGTGCGTTCTTCCGCAGGGGCAAGGTTCGGAAATAATTTTAGTGAGGTCGCGAGTTCTGTATCTTATTACCGGCATTGCCTCGCGGCTTATTGTGGTAAGAACAAGTTCTCCTTCTTTGCCGTCGGGCAGAACTTCCAAAGTTTCAGGGTCTATAATTTCAGGGATTACGTAATCTTCCCAAATGTGCATGCCGTTTTGCTCCTGGCATTCAAAAGCTATTCCCGGCCCGCTTACTTCGGAAAGACCGTAAGAGTTAAACGCTTTAACACCGTACAAACCTTCAATTTCACGCCGCAGCTCTTCGGTGTGCGGCTCGGCGCCTATAAAAAATATTTTAAGATTTAAATCCGTTTTCGGGTTAACGCCCGCGTCTTTCATTGCGTGGTAAAGTCTTACAGCGTAGCTTGGCAAAATATGAACAGCCGAAACCTGAAAATTTTTCATAAACCAAATTTGTCTTTGCGAATTTCCCGGACCTATGGGAATAACCATCATGCCAAGCTTTTCTGCGCCGTAGTGAAAACCAAGACCGCCCGTAAAAAGTCCGTAACCCATAGTGTTTTGAAAAATATCCGTTTTTCTTGCTCCGGCGGTAAACATGCATCTGGCGGAAATATTAGACCACGCGTCTAAATCTTTTTTAGTATGAAAAACGACAGTGGGGTTGCCGGTTGTTCCGGAAGATGAGTGCATGCGAATAACGTCGCTTAAATCTGCCGCTAAAAAACCATACGGGAAACCGTCGCGCAAATCCTGCTTTTGCGTAAACGGAAGATTTTGCAGCTGCTTTACATCCGTTAAAGTCCGAACGTCTTTTAATTGCTTTGAATATATTTTTGATTTTTTTGCTCTTTCTATTGTTTCGTTAAGATTTTTAAGCTGGAAGTTTTGAAGATCTTTGCGGGAAGCCGTTTCAATTTCTTTTTGCCAAAACATAAAACCGCCTTACATTTTCTATAGATTTTATATATAATATTAGTGTTAAAATTATAGCAAAAACAGGTTATTTTATGAAATACAACGCCGGAATTATTTACAACAAATTAAAGCCGAACGCAAAAAAACTTGCGTTTGAAATTTCCGCGTGGCTAAAAAACAATAAATGCAAACCTTACGTTTGCGACTCTCATTCGGTAAAAGCCAAAAAATACGATTTTGTAATTTCCGTAGGCGGCGACGGAACCATGCTTAAAGTTATCCGCACGTTCTCCCCGCTTTCGGTTCCCGTAAAAGGCGTAAACTTAGGCTCTCTCGGATTTTTAACGGACACCGACGCAAACGAAGTTTTTTCGCTTCTAAAAAATATATTGGCCGACGGAATAAAAGTAGAAAAAAGAGTTTTGCTTGCCGTAGAATTTCTTCATAACGGCAAAAAAATTAAAACGATAGCCGCAAACGACTGCGTTATCCGTTCTCTTGCCGGCGGAAAACTTATTACCATTAACGCAAACATAGATAAAAAATTTACCGCAGAATATAAATGCGACGGAATGATACTTGCCACTCCTACGGGCTCAACGGCATACTCGCTTGCGGCTTCAGGGCCTATAGTGTACCCTAATCTGCCGGTGTTTATTCTTACGCCGATATCGCCGCACACTTTAACGCAGCGCCCAATGATACTTTCGGACAGAGACGTTCTTTCTTTTGCGGCTAAAAACAAAAATAACAACGGTAAAATTTTATTGTCCGTGGACGGGCAGGAAAACTACTCTCTTCCAAACGGAACCGTTGTAAAAATTTCAATGTATAAAAAGAATTTAAAACTCATAAAAAACTGCAGCAAATCTTATTTTGAAACTTTAAAGAAAAAACTCCACTGGGGAGTTTAGCAACGGCAATTTAGAATTAAAAATAGAAACTTGTTAAAACATCAAAACAAACTATAAAACAAAGACGGCGGGTAGATAATGCTTTTAAACCTTTCTATTAAAAATTATGCGCTTATTGAAGATTTGAATTTGGATTTTTCGGACGGCTTTACCGTAATTTCGGGCGAGACCGGCGCGGGAAAATCTATTATTATTAATTCAATTGAACTTCTTACAGGGTCGCGGGCGGATATTTCTTCCATACGTTCCGGATGTTCGGTTTGCACAATCGGCGGAACTTTTGAATTCAAAAATTCTAAAATTTCAGATTTCCTCAACAATCTTTCCATAGAAGCGCCGGACAGTACGGTTTTAATAAGACGAGTTATTGAAAATACCGGCAAAAGCAAAGCTTACATAAACGATTTTCCCGTCAACGTTTCCACATTGTCAAAACTCGGCGGACTGCTTATAGATTTTCATTCCCAAGACGAGAAACATTCGCTTCTTGACTCCCAAACCCAGCTTTTAATACTTGACGCGCGCACTCCGGAAACTGCGCCGCTTTTAGAAAAATCCGCCGCGCTTTACGGGCAAGTAAAAGATTTGAAAGCGAAACTTGAAGCCATAAATTTATCCGACGCGGACAGAGAAAGAAAGTTAGATTTATACTCTTTTCAACTTCAGGAAATAAACGACGCAAATCTTGAACAGGGCGAAGAAGAGAAGCTTGAGGCGGAACTCCCAAAACTTAAAAATGCCGAAAAAATAGCTAACTTATCCAACGAAGCAATATCGCTTCTTCACTCCGGAGACTCGGACGCGTTAAACGCAATTTTAAAAGCTAAAAAAAATATTGAAACTATAAACTCTTTAGGCGCGGACGCTTCGGAAGCTCTCTCGCTTATAGAGCAGTCTTACTATCAAGCGGAAGAAGCCTACAGAGAAATAGAAAATATTCTTTCTAAAACAGATTTAAACCCGGAAAAACTAAACGCAGCTCTTGAAAGAGCGGAACTTATAAAAAAACTTAAGAAAAAATACGGAACCGCGATAGCCGATATTTTATCTTACAGAGATTCAATTGAAACCGAGTTAAAAAACATCAGCGGCTTTAAAGAAAATACGGAAAAACTTGAAAAAGAGCTTGCGGCAAAAACCGGAGAACTTACAGATATCTGCGAAAAAATAAGCTTGGCAAGAAAAAAATCAGCGACTGTTTTTTGCGCAAACGTTCAAAAAAATTTAACTGAACTTGAAATAAAAAACGCTCTTTTTGAAATAAGTTTTATGCAAAAAGAACCGGCAGCCGACGGATACGATTCTATAGAATTTATGTTCTGCGCAAATAAAGGCGAAAAAATTTTGCCTTTAAGAGCATGCGCGTCCGGCGGAGAGCTTTCAAGAGTTCTTCTTGCAATAGAAACCTCGTCCGGTCTTCAAAGCGACCAGACTACAATTTTTGACGAAATAGACACGGGCACCGGCGGAAAAACCGGAGAAAAAATAGGCGAGAAATTGAAAGAGCTTTCAAAAAATAAACAGCTTTTTGCCATAACGCATTTGGCGCAGGTTGCCGCTTTTGCCAAAACGCATATTAAAATTTATAAAGAAACCGAAAACGAAAGAACATACACAAAAGCGAGAATTTTATCCGAAAACGAGCATATTGAAGAAATAGCCAGAATGATATCCGGAGAAAAAATTACCCCTGCAGCTATTGAACACGCAAAACAATTAATAAACAAAAACTAACCGCTAAAAATAAAAAAAGCCGAACTTGCTAAAAAGCAAGTTCGGCTTTTTTGTTTTTATATGTTATTTCTTTTTAGCAACTTTCTCTTCGTCCCTGTTGCGTAAGTCCGTAAAAGATTTCACTACAAACACAACGGCTATAACAAAAGACGTTGCGGACAAAATGTAAATGAGGTTTCCTTTAGCGGCAAGCACCAAAGCAAGTTCAAGCGCCAAAAGCCCGAAAAGCGTTGTGAATTTAATTATAGGGTTCATGGCAACCGAAGACGTGTCTTTAAACGGATCTCCGACAGTGTCGCCTACAACCGTTGCTTTGTGAAGTTCCGTTCCTTTCTGATGCAAATCTACTTCAACATACTTCTTCGCGTTATCCCAAGCTCCGCCGGCGTTCGCCATAAATATCGCCTGAAAAAGTCCGAACAGCGCTATTGAAATAAGATAACCTATAAAGAAGTAAGGCTCAATAAACGCAAAAGCTAAAGTTGTAAAAAATATTACAAGAAACAAATTTATCATTCCTTTTTGCGCATATTTCGTGCAGATTTCCACAACCGCTTTAGAATCTTTCGTGGAAGCTTTTTTAGCTTTCCCGCCGAGTTTAATATTTTTCTTAATAAACTCTACGGCCTTGTAAGCTCCGCTTGTAACCGCGTGGTTAGACGCGCCGGTAAACCAGTAAATTACGGCTCCGCCTGCTATTAAGCCCAAAAGGAAAGGCGCGTGAAGCAGCGAAAGTTTTTCAAGCCCCTGCGTTAAACCCTGCGTTAGAAGAACGATGATAGAAAATATCATGGTAGTAGAACCTACGACGGCAGTTCCTATCAAAACCGGTTTTGCCGTAGCTTTAAACGTATTGCCGGCTCCGTCGTTTTCTTCAAGCAAAAGTTTAGATTTATTAAACGCCGGTTTAAAACCGTAATCTTTTTCTATTTCTTTATTAATCCCTTTTATATCTTCAATAAGAGAAAGTTCGTAAACGGACTGCGCGTTATCGGTAACAGGTCCGTAAGAATCAACGGCAATGGTAACAGGCCCCATTCCTAAAAATCCGAACGCAACAAGACCGAACGAAAATACCGCAGGCGCTATCATTATGGCGCCAAGCCCAAGATTGCTTATTAAATAAGCGCCCGTCATTAAAGCAATAATTGCAAGCCCCATCCAGTACGCGCTGAAATTTCCCGCGGTAAGACCCGCAAGAATATTAAGCGACGCGCCGCCGTGCTTTGAAGAAGTTACAACGTTTTGCACAAACGCGCTTTTAACTGAAGTAAATATTTTTACAATTTCAGGTATTACGGCTCCGGCGATTGTTCCGCAGCTTATAATTGCCGAAAGTTTCCACCACAAACTTCCGTCGCCAAGGTCGCCGATAACAAAGTGCGATACGAGGAAAGTAAGACCTACCGAAACTATTGAAGTTATCCAAACAAGAGAAGTAAGAGGAGCTTCAAAGTTCATTTTTGCGGCTTTCGCGTATTTTATTTTTGCAATTGCGGAGTTAATAGCGTAAGAAACAGAGCTTGCTATAAGCATTATCAAACGCATTACAAAAATCCAAACTAAAAGTTTAACCTGTAAAACAGGGTCTTTTACGGCAAGCACTACGAAAGTAATAAGAGCAACTCCGGTAACGCCGTAAGTTTCAAAACCGTCGGCGGTAGGACCTACGGAATCTCCCGCGTTGTCGCCGGTGCAGTCTGCAATAACTCCGGGGTTTCTTGCATCGTCTTCTTTAATGTTGAAAACAATTTTCATTAAGTCGGAACCGATGTCTGCTATTTTTGTAAATATTCCGCCGGCAATTCTTAAAACGGAGGCGCCCAGCGATTCTCCTATTGCAAAACCTATAAAGCAGGCTCCGGCAAAATCTCTGGGGATAAAAAGAAGTATTACAAGCATTATGGTAAGTTCTATGCTTATAAGAAGCATGCCTATGCTCATGCCCGCGCGAAGCGGAATTGCAAAAAGCGGAAAAGGTTTTCCTTTCAAGCTTGCAAAAGACGTTCTGGAATTTGCAAAAGTATTAATTCTCATTCCAAACCACGCGACAGTGTAGCTTCCTAAAATTCCTATAACGCTGCAAAGAACTATAACCGCCACTTTAACGTTTTCAAAGTGCTGCAAAACGCCGAAATACACAATTATAATTGCCGCAAGAAGTATTTCAAGAATTATTATGAATTTTCCCTGCGTTATAAGATAGGTCTTGCAGGTTTCGTAAATAAGTTCCGAGATGTCTTTCATAGATTTGTGAACGGGAAGTTTTTTAATGCCGATGAAGTGATAAAGTCCGAAAAGCAGTCCGAAAAGACAAATTGCAAAACCAAACACCAAAAGAGTTTTACCGTCAATTACATTTCCGAAAAAACTTACAGATGCCAAATCAGGTATAACCAAATCCGCTTCGCTTGCAAAAGAACTGCTTACCGCCGCAACAACTAATGCGAATGCCGCATACAACTTTCTGCACGAAAGAATCTTGCTCAGCATACTCGCTCCTTTTTCTCAAGGCTAAACGCGCCGCGCGGGCGCGCCCCCTGATTTATTACCCGCATAATAGCGTGGTTGTAATAATTCCATAAATTATACGATTTTCTGCAATGTCCGTCAATTTGTAAACACGGCGCAAATTATATACAATCTTATGCATGAAACTTGTCAGAACGATTACGGCTTTTTTGGCAATTCCGGCTGTTGCTGCGGGCGCATGGGCTCTTTTGATGAGTTTTTTAGATTTTGCGGCGACAAGCGGAAGCAAATATACGGCTTTTTGGATAGGAATTTTTTGTTATATAGTTTTTCAAATTGCGTTTTATAAGCCCCTGCGCACATACGTTTTCGGACACGAACTTTCCCACGCGCTCGCAGGCGTTTTAAGCGGCGCAAGAATTAAAAAATTTAAAGTAGGAAAAGAGTCCGGCAGCGTAACTCTTACAAAAGATAATTTGTGGATTACGCTTGCTCCTTATATTTTCCCAATATACACTTTTGCGATAATTTTAGTTTACGTTTTACTCGGATGGTTTTGCGACATTAAGCCTTTTTACGCAATATTTCTTTTTTTTGCGGGGTTTTCAATAGCGTTTCACATAGCTCTTACAATATATATATTAGGCATTGAACAGCCGGATTTAAAAGTTTACGGCGTTTTCTTTTCTTACGTTGTAATAGCCGCCGTAAACATTATAACGTTTGCTTTGCTTATGACTTTCGCTTTTGCGGAAGCAATAAGCCCATCGCAGCTTTTTGGCTCTATTATTACAAGCATTATAAATTCTTATAAATTTTTATTTTCAGGAGTCAGCCAAATATGGTTAGCGTTCCAAAAGACGAATTAAAAAGAAAAGGGTTTCATTTATTATCGTTAATTTATGTTTTCGGATATTGGTATTTTGACAAAAACTATATAATTTTAGGGCTTGCCGCGGCAATTGCCGTTGTGGCGATTTTTGAAATTTTAAGATTTAACATTCCTTCTTTTAACGAATATTTTTGCAACAATTATAAAGGTTTTTACAGACCCGAGGAAGCTCAAAAAATAAGCGGCTTAATAGGCACTTTAAGCGGAGCTCTTTTTACAATTTTAATTTTTGACCTTTGGCTTGGCGCGCCGCGCACAATGGTTTTTGCAAGTTTCCTATATCTTTCTTTCGGAGATGCGGCGGCGGCATTAGTCGGCAAAACCATAGGCAAACATAAAAGTTTCGCTGGTAAAAGCGTTGAAGGAAGCATTGCTTGTTTAATAGCATGCTTTATTGCGGGACTTTTTATTTTTAACTGGAAATTTGCTTTAGCCGGAGCGGTTATAGCTACCGTTGTGGAAGCCATACCGTGGAAAATAAGCGACAACTTTTGGATGCAAATTGTTAACGCCGGTCTTTTAATTTTGCTTGCGCATGCGCTGCCTTGGACATGCGCCGTATTATAGCATCATGAAAAAATTTATAATTTTAGTTCTTTTGTTTTTAGCTTCGGTTTCTTTTGCCCAAAACAGAATTTTTTATGCCGCCGGCTCTTCCGGCAAAAAAAAAGTTGCCTTGACTTTTGACGACGGTCCGGGCGCAATTACAAAAGACGTTTTGGAAATTCTAAAAAACAAAAATGTTAAAGCAACGTTTTTTATGCTTGGAATAAATGCAGCGCAGTTTCCGGCTACGGCAAAACTTATAAAAGAACAAGGGCACGAAATTGCAAACCACACATGGGCGCATGTAAATTTTTACGCGTATAAGTCCGCATATGTAAAAACTTATTACTTGCCGTATTTCAACAAAAAAAATTATTTTGATTTTTATCCGCAACGCATTAGAGAAGAAATAAGCGGAAATAAAAAATATAAGATAGAAGAAGAGTTATTAAGCTCGCAAAAAGCAATACAGTCCGCTACGGGCGTAAAACCGTTTTTAGTCCGCTATCCTCACGGATACGCAAAACCGGACGCAATTGAAGTTGCAAGAAAAAACGGTTATTATGTTATCAATTGGACTTTCGGCTGCGACTGGCATCAAAACATGACTGCCGAAGAAATGCACAACGGTTATAAACAGGCAATTAGAAACGGCGCAATATTTTTAATGCACGACGGCTCAAAAAACAGAAGAATTCTTTCTTTTCTTGACCAATTTATAGACGAAATAAAAGAGCAGGGCTACGAAATTGTAACGATAAGCGAGCTTTTGGAACTAAAGCCAAAGGAGCAATAAAATGGCAAATATCATAATTATCTCCGTTGAAAAAAGAAAAACCTCAGCCGTGCCGGTTCAAAAACTGCTTACGCAGGCAGGCTGCATAATTAAAACCCGTCTTGGAATACACGACTCGCCCGGCGACACATGCTCTGACAAAGGTTTAATTATTATTGAAGTTGTTGCTTGCGCAAAAGAAATAAAATCTCTGTTTTCAAGCATTAAATCCGTCCGCGGCGTAAAAGCTAAACTTGTAAAAATTTAAATTTAAAGAGGCAAAAAATGCGTAAATCAAAAGGGTTTACACTTGTAGAACTTATAATAGTTATCGCTATAATTGCCGCATTGTTTTTTATAGCGTTTCCCGTTTATAAAAATTTTGCAAACAGAGCGTTAGACAGCGAAGGCGAAAGCCTGCTTGTAAAAATTGATAACGCTCAAAAAAAATATCATGCAAAATTCGGCGTATATTACGACGGCGGCGAAGAAGCAAAAGATTATGACGAAACATTAGGCATAGACGCCAGAGAAAATAAAAATTTTAAAACTTTCACAATTACTTCCACGGGGAAATCTTACTCTGCGCAAGCAATAGGCTCCGGTCGGGCAAAAGACAGAGTTCTAAAAAACAGCTACGACAGAAGCGACAAATAATAGCTGATAAATAAAAAAAGCCCGCGAAATTTTTTCTTTCGCGGGCTTTTTTTATTTATTTGCAATCTGTTATTTAAACTTTCCGCTTTTAACTTTTGCCGTTAAAACTATCTTTCAATCGCTACTTTGCCTGTTGTTGCTTTTCCGTTTGAGTCAACGTGGAACATATAGACTCCGGAAGCAATATTTTTTCCCGAATTATTTTTAACGTCCCACAAATAATCTCCGTCCGCAGCCGCATCGGCTTCAAACACTTTATCGCCGGACAAATTGTAAACTCTTATTTTATCCCCGGCTTTAATATTTGAAAACGCTATGTGCGTAGAACCTTTTGACGGCTTAAACGGATTAGGATACGGCGTTACTTTTGTAAACTTATTGGTCACTTCAAAATCTGCGTTATCTATGCTATCGGATACCGACGTAAACGCAAGATTTTCCGGCGTCCAGATATAAGTTTGCGTTGACGGCGTTACCGTATAATTATTTCCCGCAGTTATTGAGCTTGCGTAAACTCCTTGCGCATTTGTTGTTACGGTTGCCGTGCTGTTAGCCGTTTCATCATAAACATAAACATCCGCCCCTGCAACCGGCTTGCCGTTTCTTGTAAGTTTGCCGGTGATATCGTAAATTGACAAAGCAACAAAATCTCTTGTAACGGTTTGATTTGTCCCTGTGCTTGTGAAGCTTTCAGGCTCAAACACGTATCCTTGCGCAACAGGGGTAAATGTGTAAACCCTGTCTTCTATAACGTCATGAGAGTGAGAACCGTTAAATGCTTTTGCAGTTGCAGTTGCAAGAGAGTGGTCATACACATGCATTGTTACCGCAACATCTTCATTGGTCTGTTTATTTTTTATTACTCCGCTAACTTTTCCCAAAGCAAACGCCTTAAAATTTATATGCGTTGAAGAAGACGGAGTAATATAAATTGCCTGCGGTTCAAACGCAAAGTTTTCGGCAACAGGCGTAATTACGTAACTTCTGCCTTGCGCTAAGTCTTTATTTATATCACCGGTAAAATCTTTTGTTGAAGATGTTTTTGCAACAACATCATAAACTATTAAGCTTACTCCAATCGTTGAATCGTCTTTATTATTTTTTGCGTCGCCTATAAGTTTTACCGCAGGATAAGCAACAAGATCTTGAGTTTTAGAAACCGTTGCAATTGTTATCTCAAAAGATTCAGGCACAATTACAGCAGGCTCAGGCAAAGATTCGCCGGGCTGCAATGCAATAAGACCCGATTTCATCTGCTCGGCATTTACTAAATATTTTCTTCCCTCAACTGCGCTAAAACTATAGAAACCGTCTTGCGATAATATTGTTTTTAACAATTGCCAGTTACTTCCCGAAGGGGTTTTCTGAAGCGGAGACAGTTCGGGCTGTAAGCTATTTGTATTTCCGACATCTTCATAAACATCAATTACAACCGGCGCCGGAGCAGACGCGTTTTGCAACTGATAAATATTACCGGAAATCTTAGAAACAGTTAAAGCCTGAAAATCTTTTACAGTTATTGCGGTTGACGCGACAAATGTATATTTTACAGGATTAAAAATATAATTAGCTGCAGTGGGAGTTATTGTATATTGTCTGCCCTCAACAACATCGTAAGAATATCTCCCGTTGGAAATATTAACAAGATTAGCCGATGAGTTTTTCACTTCGTCATATGAAGTTATAAAATTGGAACCGGAGATTGCGTTGCCGCTTGTATTTTTTAGCGAACCGCTTGCAAGCGAAACCATGTATCCTGTAAATTTAATAAATGTGCTCGTTTCAACTTTGAATTTATCCGCCAGCGTTGCTCCAAGCGGAACATACACAACCGCCGAATTGGGCTCATAAACAACTCCTCCGTGCGTTTGAGGCACTGGAGAATAAACCGTATTGCTTGCAGGCGTTATTATATATTGTCTTCCCTGCAAAAGAGGAAGCCTATTATAATTTTCAATTGAAGCAACATCGTGCGGCGGAATTTGTTCGATGCCCGGTGAATACGCAGAGTCTTGATATGTAGCCGAGTGAATTCCGGCAAAAGTTGACGTAGTTTTTGCAACCGTATCATACACGTAAAAATAAGAATTTCCTGTGTAATACTGAGCATATGTCGGAATAACGGGATGCATCAATGAATACCATGCTGAAAATTCTACAAAGTACGTAGGCGATATTTTAAAATCCATATAGTTTACAGCATTAACGCCTTCAATATAATTAATTGCTTGCGGCTCGCTTATAATGTTGCTGTTAGTTCCATATCCGCCGCTTTTATAATTAGCGGTATTAGTATTATATGTAAATGAACTTACAAGCTGCACAGTGGCATAGTTTTTATCGTTTATCACTCCGCCCGTAAAATCTTCAAGAACATATTGTCCTTCTCTAACTTTCATAGTTGTAAAAATATATCTATCCTGTTGATATTGAGTCCCGTATTGAAGCCTTACCGGCAAATCTAAATTTATATCTTTTGCCGCATAACCGTCTATAGATATGGAGCCGATAATTGAACCGGGTTTATATGCGGTAATATTTAAACCTACGCTTATAGCTCTTTTGTTAACTTTAATACCCTTAGGGTTATATACATAATCTTTGCTTACAAAATCTATAATATTATCGCTGTCGGACATATATGGTATTTTATAACTGCCGCTTATCTCTTGCAATTCATATCCGCTTATTGAACTATTGTAAACGGGTTTTACCGGCAAAACAAGCGAAGATAGCGCTTTTGTATTATCCGTGAAAACATAATTTACGGGAACATCTGCTTGAGTTGCTGCCTTTTTTACAGTGCCCGTGGCGTAATACACCTTACTGTTAGCATAACCGTTATCCTGCGTAATATAAAATTTGGCATTTTGAGTGTTTGTTGAAGCGTAAAATGTATAGTTTTCAGGAATATTAATTAGTTTAAACGTAAACGATGTCTCCGACCTTCCAGCTGCCGCAGTCTGAATTGGAACAACAACATATTCTTTTCCCTCTTTAACCGTGAAAGACACAGTTCCTTTAACGCTATTTCTTTGATCTATTGCTATATGTTTGTAAGTCGCCGTTGCATCGGTTAAATTAAATAAAGCTATCATATATTCATTTTGCGTTACAGTAAGCCCTGAAATGGGAATCAGCTCCATTTCAACGTTTACATTTACGGATTTTCTCGCCGTGAAATTTTGCCTTACATATTGCGTGCCGCCCGTAAAAGAAACGCTTGCGGGCTCGTAAGAATAAATGCCGTCCGGATTATTAGGAGTAATTACATAATTTACACCTGCTTCAAATTCAATGTCAAAAGTATCCATTATTCCATCACCGTCTTTATCGTCCGGCATTCTATGTGAAAACTCCATTGTTTGAGTTGAATTTGAAACATTGTCCCAAACAAGCATATTTAATTTCGGCATCATAAAATCAGACACATACTTTATTGAGCCTCTAAAATGCGAACCGGAATATGCTGTAAAATTCTGAATTACATTTGTTTGTCCGTTTGTAAAAGTATCAGTTGAAGAAGGATAAAATTGCGTTGGTTTAAATATATACTGCTCCGCATACGGCATTATTACCATTGAAGTCTCAACAGCATTTACGCTATACACGCCCTCATTTATAGGATATCTCAAAAACCTTCCGGACATTGCCGCTCCGGAAAAAAACATTGTTGCGTTTACAGGTGCGCCGTTTTGCGTTAACACGCTTCCTGAAATATTTCCAATAATCGGATATGCTCTAAAATCGTATATAAATATTGTAGAGCTGTTTGCCGTAAAGCTTGATCTTTCAGGGATTGTTAAAAATCCCGGGGAAGAAATCCATATTTCATATTGCCTGCCGGCTGCCAATTTTTTACTTGTGTATGTTGCGTTAAACCCTTGTGTATATGTAGTGCGATTAACAGTATCGTAAATGTGCAGTTCTCCGCCTGAAAACGGCGTATTATAATTGCCGAACATAACAGTTCCGCTTGCATAGGCTGCCAAATAAGTATTGAAATTTAAAACCGTATCAGACGATGCTTTTGCCGTAAAAATATAGCTTTCCGGCTCATATAAAACTTTCTCGGAATTTGGGGTTAATATGTAAGATATTCCTTCTTTAAGATTGTCGTAAATGTAGTTGCCGTTTACGCCTATGGAAGCTGCCACATTTATTGTGTTTGTTGTCTGCGCAACAGTGTCATAAAGAGATAATAAAGTATCATACTGAGAACTCATAACTCCGACATTTCCGCTTGCCTTACTTACCGCAAAAGCTTTAAAGTTTTGATTTAAATAATTGCCGGCTGTAATCTCCAAGCTTTCCGGTTCAAAAAGAAATCCGTTTGCTTTCGGCGTAATTACATATTGCGCGCCGACAATTAATGTGCTTATATAACTACCGCTATAAGCGGCAGTTACCGTTGAACCGTCAACGCTGTTATAGATATCAAACGACGCAGACACATTAGAATTATTGATATTATTTTTTATTGTTCCGGAAATTTGCGTTGTGCGATACGCCGTAAAATTTTGAACCGTTTCAACGCTTGAACCTGTAACAGAATAGTTTTCAGGTCTAAACGCGTAACCGGAGGCTTCCGGCGTAAGAACATACTGCGCGCCCTGAATCGTTGAAGTAGAATATACTCCGGCGGTATAATTTCTTGTTTTAACGTTTTTATCTATATCGTCGTAAATTTTCATTGTAACGTTAACGTTTACGTTGTCGGTGGTTTTTATTACTCCCGAAAGCTGCTTGACAGCTCTTTCTATAGCAACAACATAAGTCCCCGCTTGTCCAAGCGTTGCCTGTATAACAACGCTTACCGCGCCGTTATCGTCTTTTTCTATCGCCACGGTTTGATTAACCGCGGTTAAATTTGCTGATGAATTATATTTATATAAATTTATTTGATTAGCCAAGAACGTAGCCGGAATATTTCCTGAAAACTTTACAGTAACAGGCGCTGTCGTAGCGGCTACATTAAACGCTAAAGGTAAAACGTAATATTTATTTGCGTCAACAGAGGGCAATGCCGCGTTGTTTAGCGTAACGTTTTCAGAATATTTATTATCTACCAAAACATAATTGCTTCCGCTTGAGATAAACGTTCTCAAAGAATCGTATTTCAAATTTTCAAAATTATTTTTTGCCGAAACCGTTGTGTAAGGCGGAACCAAAACGCTGCCCTGTTTTACGCCGGCATTAGAATAAAAATCTACGGTTTTATAAGCGTTTGAATTATTGTAAGTTATAAAAGTTGTGCTTGAAGAATTACTCATAACCGTAAACGGAACATTGTTTCCGGACGCATCTTTTGCATAGTAACCTGTGCTTACATTTCCAAGCTGATTAAAGAAATTTATAAAGTGATACGAGAAAGACAAGCTGCTTCCCGGCTCCGCCGCGCTTGCCGCAGGCGACCATGTATTCCAATCCTGTAAAGCTTCCGAAGCATTAAATAAAGATTTATATCTAAGCCAAACGTCTTTCCACATATTTGTATTCTGATTGCTTTCGCTGAGCATTTTATTGTAATAAAACCGGGCATAAGATGTGTCATAACCTAAATATAACATTGACGGCGTCAGCGGCAATAGCCATATTCCGGAAACTTCCTGCGCCGTTGGATTTTGATTCCAATGAGTAAAATATTTTAACGCGCTGTCATAAAGTATCCCGCCGCGATGGGTAAAATTTGACGGGTATGTTTCATTATGGATATCAAAATAATATTCATTTGACGCTTCGCTTTCAGTTGTATATCCGTACATTCCAAGATTTATCCAATCTTGATTATTTGTGGCAACTCCCCACAAATATATTGCAGCCCACGCATTCATAGCTTCCGAAATTGATTCTTGATCTATGCCGTCGTTTCCGGCATCGGTAAATCCTTTTCCGGTTGCCCAAGAGTGACCTTCGTAAATATCAAAATTTCTTAAGAACGGAAAACTTTTATTGTTTCTATCATTATTATAAATATCACGGACAAGCAAATCTACAATTGCTTTATACTGTGCTGCAGAAGCAAAATCCGGGTCAAACATTGCAAGTATTGCCGACGCATAAATAAAATATCCGTAATGAAAGTGGTGATCGTTATATATCTCCGAGCCGAATGCATTAGGATATCCTATTATTCCGCCCCATACGGCATCATACCTGAATGCTCTATTAGATTGACCTTTGTACCACAATTCAAGTTCTGCTTTTAATGTGTTTATTACAGCATTACGCCCGGCAGTATCTCCGTGCTGATGTAATATTGGAATTAAGTTAGCCGCTTTTGCCAACGCTTTCCCTCTTCGGTATGTATTTAACGATTGATCTTCAGACGTGCCTCCGGGGTTTGCGGGATTATAAACTTTATCGTTATTTATATACGTATTCATTTTAGATAAATTTGCTTGAGGAATTTCATAAGTTAAATTAGGAAGGATTCCGTTAAATTTATATTTTGTAGTAAAAGAAGAGCCTTTATATATTTTTAATTTCCCGCGAATAGTGGTAAATTCGGCAGCTTGAGTTAACGCGGTTGCCGCAGACCCGAGAGAGAGATTTCTCCACTGATGAGGATATAGCGCAAAAACCGTTTGTCCTGAAATAAATCCTGTCCCGGTTCTTTTAGACGTTAAAGAATAATTAAATGTTGTTGAAACGGAAGAGTCGCTATTTTGTGTCCATGAAACTTTTGTATCTGTTATAAAATTATAAGCATATTGACGGTACTCATCATATACCTTTTTTGCCTGCGCCTCTGTTCCTCCGACCTGTAAAAGAGCTATTACCACATATCTATCTGATTCGACCGTTGCGGAAGCAGGCAAATTTATGTCCATAGCAAAACCCGATAATATTCTGCTGAAAGTTGTTCCCGGCGGGCAGTATATTCCGTAATAATTTTTCCCGTCAGATAATATAATACCGTCGTTGCCATATGTCCAATAATTGGGGTTTTGCGCTCCGAAACGGAGCTGGGGCATTACGCCCGATGCAAAAGTATTAAAAACAAAAGGAGATCCTTTAGCAAATGTAACCGTCATTTTTTTACTGCTATCATTTTGATCTTGTATTACAGCAGTAACGCCCCAGTCGGAATAGCTTTGCACTTTTGTCGCAGACTCGCGTATATAAGTTTCACTGTTTGAACCTAACGCGCCAAGAACATGAATAAAATTAGGAGTCGTCATAACAGATTCAATTTCATTGCTATTGCGCAAACCTACGTTTGCTGCTCCTAATAAATATCCCGAACCGTTAACGCCCTGCCACCCGCTTGCGCCGCTATTGAAATTTATTAACAGCGGCCCCAAAGACATTTGCAATGCAAGCAAATTGTAAGTTGCGGTATTTCCCACCGCCATTGACCCCCACCATCTGTTTGTAGGGTAAGCTCTATCTACCTGCGTAGCCATTCTTAAAGTAGGGTTTGGCATATTTTGGTTTGTCCAGTCTCCCAACACTCCAAGCCCCCCGGCTGTTGGTTTTACCGGTGCCGAAAAAGCCGTTGCGCAAAGTATTATTGCGACGGAGAATGAAAGTGAAAAAGTTTTTAAAAAAGATTTCATATATTCCTCTTGAAACGTTTATTGAAACCTAATCAGTCTTTTGTAGAGTATAGCCTAAATACTTGAATTTTCAATGGTTTTTACTACAACAAGCATGCGGAAATTTGCAGGCGTTAAAGCAGAGTAGTTTTAAGATAATGTTTCAAGTATTACAACAGCAAGATTTTGCGCGGATTTTTTTACTTCTTTTGAGATTTCCGCGCCGAAATCTAAGGTTTTGGGCTGAATGCCTAAAATGAGGGTTTTTAACGGAGAGCTTTGCGATATGTAATTTATGAAAACGTTCATGGGCATCATATGGGTTGAAAATGCCGCGCCGTCAATAGATTCTGTTTCTATAACGCTTGTTTTGCCGGCGGATAAGCCTGAATTTGCGGCATCGCAAATTATTAAATGCGTGGGTTTTGCTTTTCTAATTTCGCCCGTTAAATTTTCGGGAGCGGTAAAACCTAACAACACTTTAAAGTTTTCGGGAAGCTTATTTTTTAAAAGTTCTTTCGCGCATTCAATACCAGCGGCGTCGTCGGCGCGAAGCTCCGAGCCTATAGCAAGAAACACAACGCTGCCGGCGCCGCGTAAAAACTCTTTAAGAACTTTTTTTATATCTTCCATTATTTAAGCTGCGCGTTTTCAGCGGGATTGTTAGCGGTATCGGCAAAAATATTTGCTTCGCTTTGTTTTACGAAAGCAAGTTCTTCAAGTTTTACGGTAAGTTTTGATTTGTCAATTTGGGCAAGCTCAAAATTGTCCGTAGTGCAAAGAGCTTTTTTGGGGCATGAAAAAACGCACTGCGAACAAAATATGCAGTTTGCAAGAGACAATTCGCAGCTAAAAATTTTATCGGCAAGTTTTGTAATTTTTATGGCGTTTGCCGGACAATTGCGCACGCACAGCGAGCAGCCTATGCATTTGTCCTGTTCAAAAGAAATCATTCCGGCATAGCTGTTATGTATTTCTCTTTTTGTTTTGGGATAATTTGACGTAGCCGGTTTTTTAAAAAGAGACTTTATGACTTCAAGAAGTACGGAACCTATGCTGTTCATTTGACCGCCGTTTTAAGAATTATATTTATTAAAATCTGCAAAAGCGCAAAAGGAGTAAGATATTTCCAGCAGAATTTTACCATTTGATCCATTCTTATTCTTGCAAAAATTGTTCTGCCTATTGCAAGAATTATAATAATAGCCAAAACTTTTGCCAAGAACACAAGCAACCCCTGCCACAAAACAAGATTATACCCGAACGGCAAAAACACCGCAGATATAAGCGCGGCGGCAGATATGGTTTGAATGTTCATTGCAAGTCTGAAATAAGCGTATAACGGTCCTGTATATTCCGTAAACGCGCCGCCGACAATTTCCGTTTCAGCTTCAGGAATATCAAAAGGAACTTTTTCAAGCTTTCCTTGAACCGCAACAATTGCCACCGCAAGCCCTATAATATTTACCAAAAACAGCCAGCCGTGCGCCGAGTAAAAACTTATTACTTCTGAAAACGTCCACGAGCCCGCTAAAATTCCCGGAGCTAAAACCGCCATCATAAGAGGAACTTCGTAAGAAAACAATTGAGTTAAAACGCGCGTTGCGCCGATAAGCGAATACAGCGAGCGAGAATACCAGCCGCCCAAAGCGTAAGTGAGCGTAGGAATAGTTAATATGTAAAACACCGCAACTATATCGCCGTTAAAAGAAAATAAAGATTTTGGAGTCCACGCCGGAATAAATAAAAATGCCGTTGCCGCCGCCGTACACGCCGCAAGAGGAAGCGTTTTAAAAATAAATTTGTCGGCGTTCTCGGGAATTATAAGTTCTTTGGATAAAAGTTTTATTAAATCCGCGAAAGGCTGAAACCACGGAGGACCTACTCTTGTCTGCATTCTTGCATAGAGTTTTCTGTCAACATATTCCGCCGCCAGAGACAATACCAGCAAAAATAAAAGTCCCGGGAAAATGAAAATATAGAATAATGTGTGCAGTAAATACAAAGTCATCTTTTTTCCTTTCGGTTGTCTTTAAAACTATTTTATTTCCAGCTTAACTTTTGAAAAATCTACGCCGCGGTTTTTCTTATACCACAGTATGCTTTCTTCTCTTAATTGTTTCCATGACACTTGAGAATTTTTGCTGTTTTTATCGTTTAACGAA
This sequence comes from Endomicrobium proavitum, assembly GCF_001027545.1. Classification (NCBI taxonomy): domain Bacteria; kingdom Pseudomonadati; phylum Elusimicrobiota; class Endomicrobiia; order Endomicrobiales; family Endomicrobiaceae; genus Endomicrobium; species Endomicrobium proavitum. Next base: position 40,767 of record NZ_CP009498.1, on the reverse strand, counting down.
AGTATCATTCTGTCCGTGCACGAAAAACACGGATCTATTGCCGCTATAACTATAGTAACGTCGGCAAGATATCCTTTTTCCAACATTGTTGAAACTGCCTGAACGTTTGCAAGAGTGGGGGCTCTAAGTTTTACTCTTTCGGGTTTATCGGTTCCGTTTGCGCGAACATAATGCAAATCTTCGCCGCGAGGCGCTTCATATCTTGAAATAGCTTCTCCCGCGGGAATTCTTAACGGAGCAGGAACTTTCAAAGGCGTTGCCGGAAGTTTTTTAACAAGCTGTCTTATTATTGAGTAAGCTTCCATAAGCTCGCCTACGCGCACAAGCGCTCTTGCGTAAACGTCGCAATTATTATCCGTAATAACTTTAAAATCAGCCTCGCCGTATGCCGCGTATTTTTCTTCCGCGCGCACGTCTCTTGCAATTCCCGAAGCTCTGCCGGTAGGCCCTACCGCGCCCATTTTCACCGCATCTTCAGGAGATAAATATCCTACTTTTGAAAGTCTCTTTTTTATTGTAATTTCCTGCGTAACAACCTGAGCGTAATATTTTGTTCTTTCTTCCAAAACGTCCATTGCTTTTAAAATTTGATCTTTTTCTTCGTCGGAAATATCTTTGCGCACGCCGCCTAAAACGTTAACTCCGTAATTTACTCTGTTGCCCGTAAGAAGCGCAAGCAAATCCATTACGACTTCTCTGTCTCTCCACGTGTACATAAGAAGAGTGTCAAAACCTATTTCGTGAGCGGCTACGCCAACCCACAAAAGATGGCTGTGAATTCTTTCCATCTCGCCGATAATTGAACGTATATATTTTGCGCGCAAAGGCACTTGAAGCCCCGCGATTTCTTCCACCGCCTGCAAATAACACGTTGAATGAGAATGCGAACATATTCCGCAGACTCTTTCCAAAAGATACATATCGTTGAGATAAGTTTTCTGCTCGCAGGCTTTTTCTATGCCTCTGTGATTGTATCCTACTTTTACCAAAATGCTTTCAACCTGCTCGCCCGCAAGAGTTACGTCAAAACTCGCCGGCTCTTTTAACGCGGGATGCTGCGGCCCTACGGGAATAATTAATTTTTTAGCCATTGCAATCCTCCTTAAGAGGAGTTGCTTTATAAATTTTTTTCTCTATTTTGTCCGCCGTCCAATCTTTTCTCATAGGATACTGCCCGTCAGGCCAGTTATCCGATAAAGGATATCTTGGACCTGCGCCAAGACCGTTAACTTTAACTCCGAATAAATCAACAACTTCTCTTTCCTGCAGCTCTGCCGCAGGATATATATCGGTAATTGTGTCTATAACAGCGTTTGTTTTAGGAACGGATGTTTCTATATTAAGCATAACTCCTGCAACGTCCGCCATGTGATAAATAAAAGAAAAATTCTCTTTATCGTCAAGACCGGTAAGCATGCAGAAAATATCCTGTTTTAATTGGCTTGCGGCAAACTCTAAAAATTTTCTAAAGTTTACATACGGAACTTTTATCCAAATTCTCTGCTCTCTTTGCACGCGTATTGCGTCTTTTAAATCCGGATATTTTGCGGCTATTTTTTCAACAATCGGGAGATTATTTTCCACCGGTTCCCCCTTTTTTATTTTTTAATTTTTCCTTTTCGGCGTCTTCGTAACTTTTTAAAAGTTTTGTAACTCCGTCTATAATTGCATCGGGGCTTGCCGGACATCCGGGGATATACGCGTTAACGGGAATTGCTTCGTCTATTCCGCCAAGCATGCTGTAACAGCCTTCAAAAACTCCGCCGCTGCACGCGCACGTACCTACAGCCACAACAAATTTAGGTTCGGGAAGCTGCTCGTAAATTCTTACAAGCCTGTCCTGAAGCTGCATTGTAACGGGGCCGGAACACAACAAAACGTCTGCGTGTCTTGGAGTTCCTTTCTGCAAAACTCCAAACCTTTCCAAATCGTAAGTGGGCGTAAGAGCCGCAACTATTTCTATGTCGCAAGCGTTGCATGCGCCGGTATTAAAATGTATAACCCAGGGAGATTTTAAACGCGCCCAAGTGATAAGCTTTTTAACAGCTTTAATCATTTCTTTCTCTCCTGAAAATTATCAAAATACTTATATAAGCAACAGCTACAAACAAAGCCGTTATGCCGATAGAAGTTTTCATGTCTGCAGGCGTAGAGGCAAGCAAAAGAGTTATAACGTGCATTATCGTAAAGAAAAACGCCACGGGGAAAAACTCGGAATATTCCGGTTTTAATCTGTGCTCTTTAACATCTTCGCCGCACGCGTAAGCTTTAAGCTTGCCGTTTGGGTTTAACGGATTTTTAAAAGCTATTTTATTTGTCGCGCGCGCAAGCAAAAACATAAACGCAAACACAACGGCGAACACTATAGGAGGCAAAATAATTAAAGCGTAAAAATTCATTTTTAACCTTTCAGTTTTTTAATATTTTCAACGTCTAAAGAATTATGTTTTTTTGAAATATTTATTATGTATCCCGCAGAAATTGTAAGCACAACAACTTCAACTACTATCATGGTTATAATTAAAGGTTCCGCAAGCTGGGGTCTGCCGTTAAAATAACCCGCGGCGGCAAGCAAAATAGTTACGCCTTTTGTCATGATTTCAAGACCTATTATAATTGAAATAATATTTCTTGTAACCATAATTGCGTATATGCCTATTACAAAAAGCACGGGCGCGCTTATAATATAAAGTTTAAAAAGAAGAAGAGATTCCGTGTTCACTTGTCATCTCCTTTATTATCTTTAAAAAGAACAACCACTCCGAAAACGCCTGTAAGAATTATTATTATTTGACCAAGCAAATCAAATTGTCTTGTTTCCCATAAAACTTTTCTTGCGGACGCGTCGGCAATTGCTTCCGAAGGAAGCGGAACGTAATTTATTTCTTTTGCAAGCAAAACAAAAGCAGCCGCGCAAACCGCCACAAGTATAGGTAGGAAAACGAATTTTTTATACATTCCCACCCTTGCGTCGCCGCGCTCTTTTTGCGTTAAAGGATTTGTAAGGCTGATAACGCTTATGAAAATAACGGTTATAAGTCCGGCGCAAACGGAAAGTTCAAAAATTGCCGCAAGCGGACTTTTAAGCAAAAAAAGTATAAGCGTTACAACAATGCTTATTGACGCAAGCATTATCGCCGCGCGAACAACTCTTGTGCGCACAACCGCAAGAACCGCAAATATTACGGTAAGCGCTAAAAGAATAATGTGTATTAAAGGCGTATCCATAAAAAATCCTTTTTAATGCGGCTTAGAAGTTTAGCAGCTTAAAAACTTGACAGCCGCAAACGGTAACAACAAAATTAAAATTAACGGCAAAAACTTTTTCGGATATTGAGCTGCGCGACCGCTTTAAAGTCCGGCGGCGGGCAGTATAAAATATTTTAAAACTAACGGAAACAACAAACCTACGGCTATTGTAATGCCGCCTAAAATTATTGCCGGCACAGTTAAAGATTTCGGAGCTTCCGAAACGTTTTCAAGCGACGGCGAAAGTTCGCCGAAAAAAACTTTTTTCTGTAAAGTTACAAAATACGCCATTGTAAGAAGACTTGCCAAAACCGCAAGAACCGCAAAACCCTGATAACCCGCGCTCCACAAAGCAAGCACAATTAACAGTTTGCTCCAAAAACCCGAAAACGGAGGAATTCCGGAAGCAGATAAAAATGCAATAGCGGTTGTCGTAGAAGTTATCGGCATTTTGTATCCAAGCCCGCCGAAAGAGTCAACGTCAAGCCTGCCGGTTTGTTTTTCAACCGAGGCGGAGTTAACAAACAATAACGATTTAAAAATAGCGTGATTAAAAATATGAAACAATGCGGCGGCAACGCCAAGCGCAGTGCCCGCGCCGAGCGCCAAAACTATATAACCTACCTGACTGATACTTGAATACGCAAGAACTCTTTTGAAATCTTTTTGAACTATAGCTATAAGCGCGCCGCCCACAACAGATAAAGCTCCCGTTATAAGAAGAACGGTTTTTATTTCGCCGTTAAAACCGGTTACGGAATCTAAAAATCTTATAAGCGTAAACACGCCCGTTGTTTTTGTAATTATTCCGCCCAAGAATACCGAAACTCCCGCGGGCGCCTGCGAATACGCGCCTGAAAGCCACGAGTGGAAAGGAACAAGCCCGCCTTTTATTAAAAGCCCGCACATAAAAAGTATTATTGCAATTAAAACTATTCCGTTTGAACCGTAATCTTTTACAGCCGCGGAAATTTCCGCAAAGCCGGTTCCGCCCGCCGCAAGAAAAAACAAAGCCACGGAAAAAAGCATCATAACCGTAGCTATTGAAGAAATAATAAGATATTTAAAACCGCCTTCAAGCGCGCCGACTTTTTTATCAAGCGAAATCATTATGTAAGACGCCACGGCGATAACTTCTATAAAAACATACATTGTAAACGCGTCTTTTGCAAAAACAAGCCCGTTAATACCGGCAATGCAAAGAAGCATTAAATTTGACAGAGAAAACAATTTGCCGTCTGAAGTTGAAAAAACTTTAGACGTCATAAGAGAAACAAAAGCTACAACTGACGCCGACACTATCATTATTTCAGATATGCCGTCGGCCGCAATATTAAATGAGAAAAATTTACCCGCCAAACCGGCAAACTGCTGCGAACCCAAGCACGGAAAAAATACCGACGCAAGCTGCCACGCAAAAAACGCAAGCGCCGCATAATAGGCGGTTTTTCCGCTAACGCGCGGAATATTAAGCGCAAATACAAGCAAGATTGGAATTAAAATAAGAGATATCGTCATTTATCCTCAAGAAAACACAAAAAATATAACGGCAACAACAATAGCCGCAAGAACCCACAAAATATAACGCGTCGTATCGCCGTTGTGAATATTTTTTAACGCCGCCGCGGTTTTTAGCGCCGCGGAAGGTATAACCACATCGTAAACTTTGTTAAGCAGTTTGTCAAAATTAAAAGACGCCGCGGCAAATTTTTTGTAAAAGCTAATTGCCAATTCGTAAGGGTCTGCCTTTTGCGTTTCGTCTAATTTATTTATCCCGAGATATTTTACTATAGGCGAAACAAAGCCGAGCCCGTTATTTTTAACGCTGCCTATAATAAAGTTTACAACAACAATTAAAAGAGCGCTTATTGAAACCGCAAAAATTAAAACTCCCGAATGTTCTTGGGTAAAAGGAACGGCTTTCCCTATAACATGCTCGGGAATATTTGAAAACACTCCAAGCAAAAGACACAAAAACGACGCAGTTAAAGCCGCAATCATTGAAGTTACGGAGTATTGTTTTGTTTCGGAATTATTGTTAAAGAATATTTTTCCAAACCAGTTCAACACCGCGCTTGAACAGAAAAAAGTTACCAAAACAAGAGCCGCATACCAAACTATTCCCGCGGCAAACGCGCCTTCGTAAACAAGTTCTTTTGAATAAAACGCCGCAAAAAGAGGAACGCCTATAAAAGACGCAACCGCAAGAGTAAAACAAATAAAAATATAAACGTTGTTTTTATAAGAAACGGTTTCCGATTTGCTTTCTTCAAGAATTCCCGCGCCGAAAAATAACGCTGATTTATAAACCGTATGAGCCAAAAGATGAAACACGGCTCCGGCAATTGCAACAGGAACAGCCGTAAGCATAGCAAGCATCATAAACCCGCCCTGGCTTATGCTTGTGTATATCAACATTTTTTTGAAAGAGTTTTGAGAGTTTGACAAAAGCGCCGCAACCAACGCGCCAAGCGCAACTGCCGCAAGAAGCTGCCACGCAACCGCTCCGGGAGCAACGTTAAAAATTTTAATTGCTACATATAATATGTATATGCCCAAAACTTTTTCAACCGCCGTAGCCATAAACACTAAAAAGCCTACAGAAGTTTTTTCGGCGGCTTCGGGCATCCAGCTGTGAAACGGCATAGCGCCAAGTTTTCCAGCGGCGCCTATAACCATAAAAATAAAAGCGGCTTTTGCCTGTCCGCCGGAAAGCGCAAGAGAAATATCGGAAATTTGGACGGTTTTTGAAAGAGCGTAAACTATGCCTATGCCAAGCATTAAAAACAAATCGGCAACGGCAGTTATAACAAAAGCTTTAACCGCAAGTTTTTTATTGTCGTTGTCCGACGACAATATCATCAAAATAAAAGGTATGGCAAGAGCTTCTATAAATATTAAAAGAAATACCAAACTATTTGTAAGCACAGCGCCGTTTGCAAAGCCCAGCGCCAAAAGAACGGAAGCGTTAAAAAGCTTTACTTTGGAAGTTCCCTGCGGGTTGCAAATTGTAAAAATTGCCGTAAGCAGCGCAAAAACCGCCGATATTATAAGCAGTATTTCTTTCAAAGAAGAAGTTAAAATTGAAAAAGAAAAGCCAAACGCCGCCCACGGAAAGTTTGCCGCAATATCTTTTCCGAAGAAAACCAAGACTGCCGCAATGTTGAAAATTGCCGCGGCAACAAACAACGCTTTGTTTACACCCTCAAATTTCTTAGGAATGCAAAACAAAACAAGCGAAGCTAAAACAGGTATTAAGATGAAGTATATAGAGGACGCATCCATTTTAAATTATTCCAAACATTTGTTTTGAGGCAAGTTCCGCAATGCGCGTAAACCAGCCAAAGCCTAAACCGCACACAAGAGAAATAAAAGCAAGTATTGAAATGCTTAAATTCATAGGAGACCAAAAACTTGATTTATGCCCGCTTGCGACGATTGCATTTACAGGGGCTGCCAAAAATACTTTATAATAAACTCTGACCATATACAATATTGTAAGCGTAGCCGCTAAAACAAAAACCAGAGCCACTGCGTAGTAGCCAGCCGCCGCCGCGCCCGTTATTACAAAAAATTTGCTGAAAAAACCGCCCATGGGAGGAATACCTATAATAGATGCCATGCACAAAAGAAAACCAACCGCGGTTATAGGAATAACTTTAAAAAGTCCGCCCATTTGAGACGTGTCTTTTGTGTGGGTTTCGTGTTCTATAATTCCCGCGCTTAAAAACAGTCCGGCTTTTGCGCTTGAATGCATTAAAATATAAAGCATTGACGCGCCAAACGCCAAGGGCGTTCCCACGACAAAACCTAAAAATATAAACGCAAGCTGGCTTACCGTTGAAAAAGCGATAATTCTTTTTATATCTTTTTCAATTAAAGCGGCGCCGCCCGAAAGCAAAGCGCTTAAAGCTATAATTATAAAAATAACCGTCCTGATTTCTTCGGACGGCGCAATTATATTTGTAAAAAGTCTGGCATAAACGTAAACGCCTATTTTCACCAAAACAGCGGCGTGAAGAAGAGCTGTTACCGGAGACGGCGCAACGCCTGCATCCGCAAGCCACGTATGAAAAGGAAACGTTGCGGACTTTGCAAATATACCGCACAAAATTAAAATAACCGCAAGATTTTTAACGTTTCCGGCAGGTATTGCGGCATGAATAGCTTTATAATCAAAACTTCCTGCCTGCGAATAAACTACAAAAAATCCTATAAGCATTAAGAAAGCTCCGCCGGCGGTAACCAAAAAAGCTTTGTTTGCGCGGCGAACAAAATCATCTTTTCTAAAAAACCCGATAAGCCTCCACGAGGCAAGAGCCGTCATTTCCCAGAACATATATAATAGTATAAGATTTGCGGAAAAAATTATACCCATCATAGAGCCGAGGAAAAGAAGAACTATAAAGTAGTATTCATTTTGATTTTTGTATGGTTTAATGTATTCAAACGAGTAGAAAACTATAATTGCGCTGACAAAAGAAGATGCCAAAGCGCAAAACAGCGCAAAAGCGTCGGCTTTCAAAAGGAAATTAAAACCGAAAGGAAGGTTATATCCTATTTCTATAATATTGCCGGAAAAAACCGACGGGGCAATAAAAAGTCCCAGTGCAAAAACAAATATTGCAAGGGACAATGCGAGTATATTTCTAAATGTTGCCGAAATTCTGCCTGCTACAGGCAGAAGACAAGAACCGAATATTGGAAGAGCAATGATAAGCGCCAATATAATTTTATTTGTCATAAAAGTTTCGGACAATTATAAACCGCGCATATTTTTACAATATGAGCGGCCATATTTTGCCTTACAGCGACCATTATATAAATTTTACTTTGAAGATGTCAAACGCGTTTAACGGCAAAGTGAAAAGTGACACACTTGTGTGTCATTGCCGAAATCCGTAATCGGCAATCCACGGTTGCTAAATATTAGATGTATGCATTACATCTTTTAAAGCGAAAAGTGAAATTCACGGCAAAAAACTACAAAATAATACGAAATCTCATCTCAAGATGGGCAAAATAACAGAATCTATAAATATAAAAAAACCGGAAGAGTTATAACTCTTCCGGTTTTTTTTATTTGTCGTAAATTTCACTTTCCACTTTGCCGTTAAATAATGAACACGTATAATATTTAGCAAACGTGGATCCCGGATTAAGACATTCCGGGATGACACTTCGTGTCACTTTTCACTTTGCCGTTATTTAATTGCTGCCGTGTTAGCTGTTATGTCCAAGTTTACTCTTCTGTTTTTTGCGCGACCTTCTTCAGTTGAGTTATCGGCAATAGGGTTTGTTAAACCGTAGCCTATGTAAGAAATTTTGTAGGTTTTAAGTCCGGTGCCAAGCAAAAAGTCATAAACAGCTTTTGCTCTTTTTTCGGACAGCGTTTTGTTGGTTGCGGCAGAACCGGTATTGTCGGTATTGCCTTCCACAACTATAATGTTTTGAGGGTATTTTTTCAAAACCGTATTCAAATCCGTAAGAGTTTTTTGCGCAGCGGAAGATAACTCCGCGCTGTTTACTGAAAAAAGAATATCGTTTTTAAGAGTTATTCTTAAACCGTCGTTTGTTTTTGCAACGTCTGCAATTGCCGCAAGTTCTTTGGCCTGTTTGTCAAAATAATTGCCTATTGCTCCGCCGGCAACCGCTCCTGCCGCTCCGCCGATAACTGCGCCTTTCCACGCTTCTCCGCCTTTTGTATTATTTGCAATAACCGCTCCGGTAACTGCGCCTACCGCCGCGCCCGCCCCTGCGCCGATTGCCGTATTTTTACCAGGCGTTGTGCAAGCCGCCGCCAAAAGACAAAAACCAAGCGCCGTCAACAAAACTTTATTCATGTGAGATTCTCCCTGTTATTCTTTAGGTTCAAGCGCAACAACTACGTTTGCACCCAATTTTTTTGAAAATATATTGTAAAAAAATACGAAAAGAATTGAAACCAAAGTTACAAACATCGTTAAAATTGCAAACAGCACAAACACAAACTGCAGTTTCTGCGAAAGCGTTACATTTTGAGCTTGGACAAGAAAGAAATATCCCACAGCCAAAACAGCGTTTACCGAGGCAGAAACCAAAGGCACTGTTTTAAAAACCGAAGAAACGTCAATTCTCTTTATATGGTAAAACGACATAAACGCCTCCTATATTATGGGCGCACGCTTTAACATTTTATGTAAAGCGTGCGCCGAATAGTTTTCAAAATCCTAAAAATCAAACAACCGCGAATTTTTACTTAGAGGCGTAAAGCTTCTTGTAATCTTCAAGAGATTTCGGCGCGTAATCTTTAGCGTGTCCCGCGGTGCCGAAATCTTTCATTTTTGTAACTATAAGATTTTTAAGAGCCGTTCTGGCAGGTCCTAAATAATCTCTGGGGTCAAACTTTTCCGGAGTTTCGGTAAATACTTTTCTGATAGCGGCGGTAATTGCAAGTCTGCCGTCGGTATCTACGTTAATTTTCTGAACGCCGAGTTTTACCGATTCCTGAAGCTGCTCAATAGGAACGCCCTGCGCGCCAGGCATTTTGCCGCCGTATTTGTTTACTTCGTCTATCAAAGCTTTCGGAACCGAAGACGCTCCGTGAAGAACGATAGGAATATTTATAAGCCCTCTGATTTCTTTCAAAACGTCAAAAGCAAGTTTAGGGGTTTCTTTAAATTTATACGCGCCGTGCGAAGTGCCTATGGCAATAGCCAAAGAATCAACTCCGGTGGCTTCTACGAATTTTTTAGCTTCCTGCGGATCTGTCAAATGAATTGTGCCGGAACCTACGCCGTCTTCAATTCCGCCGAGAGTTCCTATTTCAGCTTCAACCGAAACGCCTCTTGCGTGAGCGTATTCCACAACTGATTTTGTAACTTTAACATTGTAAGCGTAATCGGAAGCGGTTTTTCCGTCTTCCAAAAGCGAACCGTCTATCATAACCGAAGAAAATCCGAGGTCAATAGCTTTTATTGCGGATTCCAAAGAGTTGCCGTGATCTAAATGCATTGCAACGGGAATATCCGGATTTTCAATAACCGCCGCTTTCATTAAATACCCAAGGTAAGTAAAGCTTGCATATTTCAGCGCGCCGCGGCTTGCCTGAATTATTACGGGAGACTGCGTTTCTTTCGCAGCGTCCATAATTGCCTGAATCTGCTCCATGTTGTTTACATTGTAAGCGCCTACGCCGTAGCCGCCTTTTTTCGCTTCGTCCAAAATCTGTTTTGCCGGAACTAATGCCATTGTGATTCCTCCTGTATTATATGTTTACTTCTTTGCCGTTTTTTTAGGTTTGGATTTTGCCGCGGTTTTTGCTTTTACCTTCGCTTTTGCCGCAGGCTTTTTTTCTTTTACAATTTTCACGAAAGAAGCCGGTTCTTCAAAAACGCCCATGTTGCGAAACTTTGAATATCTGTCGTCTTCTATTTTTTGCGCGGACATATCTTCGTAAAGTTTAATATATTTATTTAAAGAAGCTTTTATGTTTACCGCGGTTTTTTCAGCGTCGTTATGCGCGCCGCCGAGAGGTTCTTTTATTATTTCGTCTATAACTTTAAGATTTAACAAATCCTTTGCGGTAATTTTCATGGCTTCGGCCGCATCTTTCGCTTTAGAACCGTCTCTAAAAAGTATGGCTGCGCAGCCTTCCGGAGAAATAACGGAATAATACGAATTTTCAAGCATCAAAACTTTGTTTGACACGCCTATGCCAAGCGCCCCGCCGGAACCGCCCTCGCCGATAACAACGCTTAAAACAGGAACCGAAAGCTTTGCCATATCTCTTAAATTTCTGGCTATGGCTTCGGCTTGCCCTCTTTCTTCGGCGGCTATTCCCGGATAAGCGCCGGATGTATCTATAAAAGTTATAACGGGTCTGTTAAATTTTTCCGCAAGTTTCATTATGCGCATGGCTTTGCGGTAACCTTCGGGGTGCGCCATGCCGAAATTTCTGTCCATGTTTTCCTGAAGCGTTCTTCCCTTCTGATGACCTATAACTATTACCGGCTTTCCGTCCAAGAGCGCCATGCCGCACAAAAGAGCGCGGTCGTCGCCAAACACTCTGTCGCCGTGAAGTTCTACAAAATCTTCAAAAATTAATTTTATATAATCGGCGGAGTAAGGTCTTTTTGGGTGGCGCGCAATTTGTATTCTCTGCCAAGGCGTAAGAGAACCGTAAATTTTTTGTTTGAGATTTTCTTTTTTCGCTTCAAGTTCAGCGATTTGTTTAGAGAAATCGGCATGATTGTTAAGCGAAGACGTTTTTAACTCTTCTATTTTCTCTTCAAGCTCAACTAAAGGTTGCTCAAAGTCAAAAGACGTTTCCATTGATTCTCCTTAAAACTTGCCCGAGTAATTAATTTTAAACACTCTTTCGTTAGGGACTCTGTCAAAGCCGTTAGGCGCCCAGCAGTCTCTCATTATAAAATCAAAATCTATGTATTCGCTTAAAGAAAATCTTAAACCGAAATTTAATCTTGCGTCGGCAAAGTAATGAAAGTTATCGTATTCGGCCATAAAAGCTATGTAATCTTTCAGCAAGGGGACTTCGGCGTTTAAAAACGCGTAAACTTTAGCGTTTCTGAAATTGTTCATATTTAATCCGCCGTTAATTGTTAGCCCTTCAAAAAAAACCTCCCTGCCCAAAACAAAATAAACGCCTTTGCCAAGCTGGAAGTAATCGTCGGTATAATCCGTGCTGAAAAAATATCCCTGTCCGTCGTAGCCCAACGCTATAGACGGAAGATCCATATCGCCGCTGTAAACGTCTAACTTTGCCGAAAGCGCCGGAATTGCAACTTGCACTTTATCGTTTCCGATAAACTTATCAAACTCCCACGCTATGCCTATGTTAAAAATTTTGAACACGCCGAAATCAAGACGGGTTTGCACTCCGCCGGCGCTGAAAAACCTTATATCAACGTCATATGCTCCGTAATTTAAAATGTTTGATGTAGGAGAATCCATAACCCAAAGCCTTCCGGCATGAGCGCTTGCAGCAGCCGCAAGAACCATAAAAAGTCCGAAAACAATTTTTTTCAATTTATTCTCCCGCAAAAGATAATAATGTATCAATTATATAATTTATGTATTTTTTAGTCAATTTATTAAAGAAAACTTGCTCATTTTTCAATTATTTTTCAACAATAGTTATAAGCATGTTAGAATTAAAAATATCAGCAGGGGTGGTAATTTGTTCGTAAATGGGAATATTATTTCCAAAAACTTCCTGCAGACGGGTTTTAACATTTTCATCGGCAAGATTAAAATCCGCAAAAACGCGCAGCTGAGAAATTTCTATGCCCAGCGCCCTGTTGTAAATTTTCCAGATAAGCTCCGAAGAATAAAACGCTCTGTCCGACCATTCGTAATACTGGTCGTAAGGTTTTCCGAGGAATTCGCTGTTAAACTTTTTCATACTTTCAAGCGTTTGCGGCGTAATAAGAGTGCTCTCTTCTTTAAGCCTTTTAACTACGTAGCGGTTGTCTTCGCCCTCTTTAATCCAGCTTTTTAAAGGCGTAAGCTGCACGGGCTGAACGGCTTCCAAAACATACCATTTTCCGCCTCTTGAAAATAAAATTCCGGCGTTATTATATTTTGTGTTTGACAGAAACGCCAAAAGATCGCCGGACTTAGATTTTTTATTTTGAAAAATAACATCGCCGTCTTTAAACAAAGACGTGTCCAGCTCAACGTTGTTGCAAGCTGCAAAAAAAACTCCGACAAAAAATAAACATAATATTACCGCAAATTTTTTCATATCTTTTCCTCCAGCATTTTTTTGACGCCTGAGTCCAAAGCTATTTTTTGGGCAATTTCCCGCGGGCTGCCTTCGCCTGCGTCAAAAGAAAAATCGTATTTTTCATACGCGTCTTTGCGCGCCGACAATAACTTTTTTATCTCGCTTAATGGGTCTGCAAGCTTCAACAAAGGTCTGTGAGTTTCGTTTTTTATTCTTGCGTATATTATTTCAGGCGACGCTTTTAAATAAATAATAATTCCGTTTCTTTTAAGATTAATTATATTCTGCGCGTTTAAAACCGCTCCGCCGCCTGTGGCTATTACCGCGTTATCTTTTTCAGCGGCAGCCGCAACCGCTTCAAATTCCATATTTCTGAAAGTTTCTTCGCCGTAGAGCGCAAAAATTTCGCTTATTTTAACGCCGGATGCTTTTTCAACGGTTTCGTCGGTATCAACAAACTCAAACCCGAGCTTTTTTGCAAGCTCCGCGCCTACCGCCGATTTTCCGCTTCCCATAAATCCGGTTAAAACTATGTTCATATTATATGTTTTTAAGTCTTGCTTTATAAGCGGCTACGCTTTTTTTCATATCTTCAATATTGTCGCCGCCGAATTTTTCTTTAAGAGCTTTTGCAATTTCAAACGCCGCGACAGCTTCCGCAACAATTCCGGCGGCAGGCACCGCGCAAACGTCGCTGCGCACAGCTTCCGCTTTGGCCGCTTTCTTTGTGCTTAAATTTACCGAACGCAGCGGTTTTGCAAGAGACGGTATAGCTTTCATTGTGCACGAAATTTCTATAGTTTCGCCGTTAGACATTCCGCCTTCAATGCCGCCCGCCCTGTTTGTATTTCTGTAAAAACCTTTTTTATCGTTATAAAAAATTTCGTCGTGAGATAAAGATCCGGGGATAGCCGCAAGTTTTGATCCGCTGCCAAACTCTACGGCTTTAATTGCCTGTATTGAAAGAAAACTCTGCGCAAGTCTTCCGTCTAATTTTAAATCCCACTGGGTGTGGCTTCCAAGACCCGCGGGAACGTTTTCTATTTTAACCGCAAGTTTGCCGCCCAAAGTATCGCCCTGCGAGCCGGTCTTTTTTATAAGCTGTATCATTTTTTTGCTTGCCGCAGCGTCGGGACAGCGCACATAAGACATTTCCGTATTGTGCCATATTTTTTCAGCCGGAACGGAATTAATATCCGCCGTAACATTTCCTATCTGCAAAGTGTAAGAAGTAATTCTTATGTCAAACTCTTTTAAAAGTTCTTTGCATACCGCGCCGACCGCAACTCTTGCGGCGGTTTCTCTGGCGGACGCTCTTTCCAAAATATCTCTGAAATCTGTAGAGCCGTATTTCATAAGCCCCGCAAGGTCTGCATGCCCCGGACGCGGCTTTAAAAGAATTTCTCCGTCTAAATCAACGGCTATCGGAGACATAATATTTTCCCAGTTTTCCCAGTCTCTGTTTGTAACGTAAAGCGCTATCGGCGAACCGATTGTTCTTGCGTAACGCATTCCCGAAAGAACTTTTACGACGTCGGTCTCTATTCTCATTCTTGCGCCTCTGCCGTAACCTTTCTGTCTTCTTGCAAGCTCTACGTCTATATCTTCCGAGTTAACGTTAAGCCCTGCGGGAATTCCCTCAAGAATTGCAATAATCCCTCTTCCGTGGGATTCGCCTGCCGTGGTAAATCTAATCATCTTTTTCTCCCGATATATTTTTATTGATTATTGATTTCTCAAAAATTTTATAGCCGCGTCTGCGCTGTCTGCGCCGAATATTTCAATTTTGCCTTTATATGATAAGTTTTTTAAATTCCCTTTGGGCACTATGGCTTTTTTAAATCCTAACTTTTCAGCTTCAGCAAGCCTTTCGGCGCAAAAAGCCACCGAGCGGACTTCGCCGGCAAGACCTACTTCGCCGAAAGCGACTAAATCTTTAGGGCAAATAAACCCTGCGTGCGCCGAAACTATGGCGCCGGCAGCAGCCAAATCCAAAGAGGTTTCTTTAATTTTTACTCCGCCCGCAACGTTTACAAAAATATCCTGCATTTCAAGCGGCAAGTTAAGCCTGTTTTCCAAAACCGCTATCAAAATAGTAATTCTGTTGGTATCGTAACCCGCAACCATTCTTCTTGGAATTTGAAAGTTCGTTCTTGCCGAAAGCGCCTGAACTTCAAGCAAAATAGGGCGCGTTCCTTCAACGGAAACGGTAACTATATTTCCCGGCACTCCCGACGCGCGCTCTCCCAAAAAAATAAGCGACGGGTTTGAAACTTCGCTAAGTCCGGTTTGCCCCATTTCAAAGATTCCTATTTCCGAAGTGGGACCGAAACGATTTTTATAAGATCTCAAAATTCTGTACGTGTGCTGGCGCTCGTTTTCAAAATATAAAACCGTATCCACAATATGTTCTAAAACTCTGGGGCCTGCTAAATCCCCTTCTTTTGTTACGTGCCCTAAAAGAAAAACCGTTATATTTTTTGATTTTGCAATTCTTAAAAATTCCGCCGCGGTTTCTCTTACCTGCCCCACGGTGCCCGGCGCGCTTGAAAGTTCCGGATGGTAAGTTGTTTGAATTGAATCTACAACCAAAAACTTCGGCTCAATTTTATTTATAGCGTCAACTATATTTTGCAGATTAGTTTCCGACGCTAAAAAAATATTATCTTTTTTTACGTTAAGACGTTCAGCGCGAGCTTTTACCTGCGCAAGAGACTCTTCGCCTGAAATATAAAGAACGGTTCCCGACGAGCTTAAAGCGTTTGCAACATGAAGCATTAACGTTGATTTGCCTATTCCCGGCGCGCCGCCAAGCAAAATAAGAGAGCCCGGCACAACTCCGCCGCCTATCATGTTGTCAAACTCTTTTATATTTGTGGCGTATCTTTTAAAATCTCCGGACGCAATATCTTTAAGCTTTACAACTTCCGACGAAAATCCCGTAAGCTGTCTTGAGGCAACCGCCTGACCTTTTGCCGGCGCAGAAAACTTTTCTTCGGTAAAACTGTTCCATGCGCCGCACGACGGACATTTTCCAAGCCACTGCGCAGCCTCGTAACCGCACTGCTGGCATAAATATGTAACTTTTGTTTTTTTATTTTTCATTTATAATCCGTCTTAAAGCCGCCTGTCTTGCGTCACGCCGTTGCCTATGCCGCGGTAATGACTTCGGCATTATTTAGAAGCTACCGCCGCTACTCCGGCTATGCCAAACAACGACGCTAAATCTTTATCTTTTATTTCAAGTTTTATGTAAGAAGTAAAATCAGCCTTGTGCGAAACGTCTTCCGCAACTATGCCGGCGTAAAGCCATTTCATTATGCCCACTCTTGCATCCGCGTCAACTCGGACGCCGTGCTCTTCTCTTGTGAAATCGTGCGCGTTAACAAAAACCTGAAGCGTTCTGTAAGGCGCGTAAACGGGTTCAAAAAACGAATACGACGCGCCGACTCCGGCTTTGCCGCGCAATGCGCCGGCGTAAACTTCAGCTTTATTAAATCTGAAACCCAAAAGAGCTTCAAGTTTGTTTTTGGAAGCTTTATCGGGGTCGCTTACTTTCCCCGCGTCGGCGATATTTGCCACGCCCACGTAGTAAAATTTACTGTTGTTTGGCATTATTTTTATTCCGGCGTCATTTACAAACACGGCGGCGCTTGCGTTGTATCTGCCCATATAGTTCCACTCAAGCTGCAAAGTGCTTGCTCTGCCGAGAGTTTCTTTAAGTCCGTTGACGGTATCCTTTGCGGAAGCTACCGTTTCTTTCAAATCGCTGCTCATTTGAGAATCGTTCAAAAGAGCGCTCATCGTTCCGTCGCCCTCCGTAAGTTTTGTAAGAACAATATTTAATTTATCGGCAACTTCTTTCATTGATGCCACGGCTTGGGTTATGCCGTCTTTATTTTGGCTTGTTATCTGCGCAAGATCGCGTGAAAAATCGTTAATGTTGCCTATTGAGGAAGCTATTTTTTCGTTGTGCTGCGCTATACTTCTCATTATGATTTTTAAATCTTTCACGGCGTCCGCCAAATCTCTCGTCATGGAACCTGAAGACAGCTGACTGAAAAGATCTCCTCCGCCCGACGCGTCCGACTCTATGGTATCACCCGCCAAAAGCTGCGGATAGTTTGAATCTCCGGGAGAAATTTCTATGTATTTTGTTCCTATTACGCCCATGGAAACTATTCTGACTTTTGCGTTTTGATACAGAGTTACATTTTTATTTACTGCAAGTTTAAGTCTGGCTTTTGAATTTTTAAGCTCTATGCTTCTCATAACGCCTACATCTACGCCGGAAATTTTTACTTTGGCTTTTTTTGTAAGTCCGGCAACGTTTGAAAATTCCGCGTAAACGTTATAAGTTCTGCCCAAAGTCCAGCTGCCAAGCATAAGCACGGAAATTGCTATTGCCGCAATTCCCACAACTATAAAAAGTCCGAGTTTAACGCTGTTGTTCATAATCCGTCCATTTCAAAATTTCTTTCGGTTTGTATCGGGCCGTGGCTTGAACCTTCCACAAACTGTCTGACAACGGGGTTTTTGGTTTTTTTCGTTTCTTGGGGAGTTCCCTCAAAAACAACTTCCCCTTTGTAAAGCATTATTATTCTGTCGGCTATTTTATACGCAGATTTCATATCGTGCGTAACGACTATTGAAGTAACTTTAAGATTTTCTCTAAGATTTATTATTAAATCGCTTATAGCGTCCGACATTATCGGGTCAAGACCCGTTGTGGGCTCGTCGTAAAAAATGTATTTCGGCTGATACGCTATTGCTCTTGCAAGGGCTGCTCTTTTTTTCATTCCGCCCGAAAGCTCCGACGGTTTTAAGCGTTCTACATTTTTAAGACCGACCATTTTAAGACACTGCGAAACTCTTTGGCTTATTTCTTCTTCATTATATTTAGTAAGCATTTTTAAACCGAACGCCACGTTTTCAAAAATGGTCATAGAATCAAACAACGCCGATTCCTGAAAAACGTATCCCGTTTTTTTATGCGTGTTCATTAATTCTTCGGCGGAACAGTTTGTTACGTTTACTCCGTCTATATAAACGGCGCCGCTTGTAGGCTTAATAAGCCCTACTATATTTTTAAGCAGTATGCTTTTGCCGGTTCCCGAAGAGCCTATAATGGCAAGCGTTTCGCCGTCGCGCACTTCAAAATTTATGCCGCAAAGCACGTGCTTAAAGCCGAATTGTTTATGAAGGTCTTTAACCTTAATCATCAGCCCGCGTTCTCCAATATTTTATCACTTTATTCTGACAGCTACAAGCACGGAAGTTAAAAAATAATCCGATACCAAAATTAAAACAAGCGACATCATAACGGAACTTGTCGTGGCTTTTCCCACGCCTTCGGCGCCGCCTGAAGTGTTAAAACCTTTGTAACATGCGACTACAGCTATAATTAACGCAAAGAAAAATGATTTTATAAACCCGTGAAGGAAAGTTTTTACCGTCATAAAATCCAAAGCGTTGTTCCAATATACCGCCGACGGAACGTCCCAAGTGCTTGAAGTTACTACAAGCCCGCCGTAAACGCCTATAATATTTGCTGCCGCGGTAAGAAGAGGAAGCATAAAAATAAGACCCAAAAATCTCGGAACCGCAAGATATTTTACGGGGTTGGTTCCAAGCGTATAAAGCGCGTCCAGCTGCTCGGTAACTTTCATTGTGCCCAGTTCCGCCGTTATCGCCGCGCCTACCCGCCCTGTAATTACAACCGCGGTAAGCACAGGCCCAAGCTCTATAACCAAAGACATGCCCGTAGCCGTCCCCACAAAAACGGGTTCGTTAAAAAGATTTGTAGTTGCGGAACCCACCTGAAGAGCTAAAACCATTCCGGTAAAAAATGAGGTAAGAAGTATAATGGGGAAAGATCTGTATCCGGTTTCTACCATCTGTGCGACGGTATTTGTTGCGGACACGTCGCCTTTTAATATCCACAGAAAAGTTTGAAAAGTCATAGCCGCCGCGCTGCCGACGCTTTCAAAAAAAGATAAGAATATTTTTTTTGGAAGTCTGGCGGTAGTTCTTGCCAACTTTCTTGCTTTTATTACGGTTGCCGTCGCGCTGTCTCTCATAGTGCATATTATACAACAATTCGCGGCACTCTTGGAGATATTGCGCAGGTTACTTCGTAATTTATTGTATCCTGAATTTTTGCGAGTTCGTCAACTTTAATCTGCTCTTTGCCCTGCGCGCCTATAAGAACCACCTCGTCGCCCAAAGCTACGCCTTTAACTCCGGTAACGTCTATCATGGTCATATCCATTGTTATGCGTCCGGCTATAGGGCATCTTTTGCCTCTTACCAAAACGTCGCCTTTATTTGACAAAAGTCTGTTATATCCGTCGGCATACCCCACGGGGATAGTAGCTATTACGGATTCTTTTGTGGTAACAAAAGTTCTTCCGTAACTTACGCAAAAACCGGACGGAACTCTTTTAAGAAAAGAAATTTTAGTTTTCCACGTTAAAACCGGTTTTAATTTTATAAATCTTTCGGCGTGTTTAAAAGGACTTAGCCCGAAAAGACTTATTCCCGGGCGCACCATATCAAGATGCGTTCTTTTATTTCTAAAAAGCGCCGCGGAATTTGCCGAGTGCGCTATAAATTTTAAACCGAGAGTCTGGCGGGCATACTTTACGATTTTTGTAAAACTTTCCAGCTGCATTTGCGTAAAAACGGGGTCGGTGTCGGCAACCGTAAAATGCGTGTACATGCCGGTCATATTAAGTTCCGGAGTCTGCGCAATTTTTTGAAGCATAGGATACACGCTTTCCGAAAGCGAGCCGATTCTGCCCATGCCGGTATCAACCGCCAAATGAAAATTGGCAATTTTATTGTGGCGCACAGCCATATCTTCAAGCGCGGACAACGCCGCCATTGTTGAAATAGTGGGCGTAAGGTTATGAACTATTGCAACTTGCAAATTTTCAAACGGATAAAGCCCGCCCAAAACTAAAATATTAGTTTTAATGCCGGCTTCGCGGAAAGTTATTCCTTCCTCAAGAGAAGAAACGGCAATCCAAGAAATGCCGGCTTTCTGCGCTTCTTTGGCAAGCGCCACTCCGCCGTGTCCGTATGCGTTGGCTTTAATTACCGTCATTATTTTTGTATCTTTTGCAAGATGCTCTTTGATTTTTTTTAAGTTGAAGTGAAAATCGCTTTTATCTACTTCCACCCAGTTTTGTCTGAAAAAAACAGGGGTTCTTTTTTTAGGGAAAAATAAGTTTGTTAAGGCGGGAGGCGGTTCTTTTTTCATTTATATCCTCTTTTAAAAAGATAACTGACAATTGGAAATTAACTCACACTTAATTTTATGCGTTAAAATTACTCTTGCTCTCTTCTTTGGCTTAAATCTGAAAATTTCGTGTATTCCGACTCAAACGTAAGGCTTATTTCGCCGGTAGGACCGTTTCTCTGCTTACCTATTATTACGCTTGCGGAGTTTTTCAAATCGGGATCCTGCCTGTTGTAATATCCTTCTCTGTGTATGAAAGCCACAACGTCGGCGTCTTGCTCAATAGCGCCGGAATCTCTTAAATCTGAAAGCTGCGGTTTATTGTCTTTTCTTCCCTTGTCTTCTGTTTTTCTTGAAAGCTGCGAAAGCGCAATTACGGGAACTTTTAAATCTCTCGCAAGCCCTTTAAGCGAACGCGAAATTTCCGCAACTTCAAGCTGGCGGGATTCCGAATTTCTTGAAGAGCCGCGCATAATTTGTATGTAGTCTATAACAACTAAAGACAACGGAGTTTTTTTGGCTTCAAGCTCGGTTGCAAGTCTTCTTGCTCTGGCGCGCAGCTCTATAACGCTTATGTCGGAGCTGTCGTCTATATATATGGGAGATTCTGAAATATTTTGCGCGTTTGTTGTAAGTCTTGACCAGTCCGCCGGCTGAAATCTTCCTTTTCTTAAATTGTGAGCGTTAACTCTTGACACCGACGCTAAAAACCTCATCATTAAAGATTCTTTAGACATTTCAAGCGAAAAAATAGCGACCGGTTTTTTCTCTTCAAGCGCCACGTGCTCGGCAATGTTTAACGCAAAAGAAGTTTTACCCATAGACGGACGCGCCGCTATAATTATTAATTCCGACGGCTGAAGACCCGCGGTCATAACGTCAAGTTCCGAAAAACCGGTGCGAAGACCGGGAATATCTTTTTTATCGGAATGGAGTTTTTCTAATATTTTTAAAGTAGGGCGTACAAGCTCGCCTACTTTTACAAAACCGTTATTATTTTTAACCTGCGAAATATTGAAAAGTCTGCTTTGAGACTGGTCAAGTATTTCTTCGGGAGAATATTTTTCGTTAAATGCGTCCGTAACTATTTGAGAGCCTGCGTTTATAAGATTTCTTAAAATGGATTTATCGCGGATTATGGACGCGTAATGCTCAACGTTTGCCGCGGTTTGAACGGAATCTATTAAAGAGGTAAGATACGAAACTCCGCCGACCTCCGAAAACATTGAAACTTTTTTCAATTTGTCGGCAATGGTAATAATATCCGCAGGCTGATTTTCAAGATACAAATCGCGCGCAACGGTAAAAATTTGTCTGTGAACTTCTTTATAAAAATCGTCTTCTTTGATTATGTCTATGGCTTTTGTAATGGCTTCTTTTTCTATGAGCATTGCGCCCAAGACTGCCATTTCGGCGTCTAAAGCCTGAGGTGGAACTTTCTCTATGATAGGTAAATTTGTAGCCATAAGCGTTAGTGATTAGAACCCGTCTGCAAGATTTCTCTTTCAGACGGGTTTCTAATTTATATTATTCTTTTTCGCCTGTTACGGCAAGTTTTATTTTCACCGCTACTTCAGGGTGAAGTCTAACGCTTATTTCGTAATTTCCGAGTTCTTTTATGTTGTCGGAAAGAAGAATATCGCGTTTATTTACGTTAAAACCTTTTTCTTCCAAAATTTTCGCTACGGTTGCCGTAGTTATAGAGCCGAAAACTTTTCCGTTTTCGCCTACTTTAACTTTTGCCGAAAATTCTTCAGCGGTAAGTTTTTCGCCAAGGGTATTAGCCGCGGCTATTACTTCTTCTCTCTGCTTTTCAAGTTTTACTTTTTCTCTCTCCCAGATTTTTAAATTCTGAGGAGTTGCTTCCATTGCAAGATTTTGCGGAACAAGATAGTTTCTTACAAAACCGGCCGAAACGTCTTTTATCTCGCCCTGTCGTCCGACGTTTGTAATATCGGACCTTAAAATAACTTTCATTTTATTCCTCCGATATTAATTAACAGTAAACGGCAAAAGCGCAAGCATTCTCGCTCTTTTTACCGCGGTGTCAAGTTCTCTCTGGTGCTTTGCGCACGTGCCCGTTGCGCGACCTGAAAGAATTTTTCCGCTTTCAGTTATAAACGCGCGAAGCAAGCTTAAGTTCTTGTAATCTATTTCAATTTTATCAGCGCAGAAACGGCAGACTTTTCTTCTTATCGGACCGCCTTTTCTGAACTTTCCTCCGGGACGAGCGTGGCCGTCGCCTGAAGGTTTGCCGCCCTGGGGTTTTTTTGCAAATGCCATAATATTTTCCTCCGAAACTTCAATAAAAATCTTATTTTCCGTTAAAACGGAATATCTTCGTCTTCATCGCCGCTAAATGACGTATTCGGCTGCGAGTCGTCGTCAACGGGCTTTGCGCCTATTGCCGCCGCCTGCGTTTGAGATTCATGGCGAACTATTGACAAAAACTGCACTCTTGAAGCTATTACTTCAAGACGGCTTTTTTTTGTTCCGTCCGTTGATTCCCATTTGTTGGTTTGAAGTCTGCCTTCAACGTGAACAGGAGCGCCTTTTTTAAGACGCTCTCCGCATCTTTCGGCCATATCTCCCCAAACAACTATCGGAACAAACGTAGGATCCGCGTCTTTCCATTCGCCGGTAGCCTGATCTTTAAATCTTCTGCTAATGGCTATATCAAAAGAACAAACCGCTTTTCCCGTGCCGGTGCGTCTAAGCTCAGGGTCTCTTGTAAGTCTTCCTACCATTATAACGCTGTTTTGCTCAGGCAAGCGCAGACTGTTGGTTTGCTGTGTCATCTTTTTTTACCTCCGACGCCGCTTCGGCAGCTTTAGGAGCAGCTTTCTTTGCAACAACTTTTTTCTTCTCAACTTTTATCGTTAAATATCTTATAACGCTGTCGTTGAGTTTCAAGAAATTTTCTAACGGAGCAATTGCAGAACCTTCGCCTGACCACTCAATATAGACGTAGCTTCCTTCGCGAAATTTAGCGATAGGATATGCAAGTCTTTTTTTACCGAGCTGCTGAACGGATTTTACGGTTCCTTTTGAAGACTCAATGAGTTTTGTTACTTTTGCGGTAAGTTCTTCAACTTTGTCAGGCTGTAGTTCCGGAGAAGTGATAAATGTGCTTTCGTAATTCATGGTTTAACCTCCTTTTTGGATTTCCTTAAAAAACGTCTTAAGGGTTAGCCTTACCTCTTTGGGTAAAGCAAAAGACAGACCGTAATAATACAAAGTTGTCGGGCAAAAGTCAACATAAAAATGATATAATCAATCTAATTACAAAAACAAACTTTTGGAGAAATAAAATGAATAAACTGCAGTTAAGAATAGCTTACGCCGACACCGACACCATGGGCGTGGTTTATTACGGAAATTATCTGACTTTTTTTGAAAGAGGCAGAACGGAATGGCTGCGGGAAATAGGTCTTGAATACAAAGAAATTGAAAAACGCGGATTTTGTTTTCCCGTAACTTACGCCGAATGCAAATATAAATCTCCGGCAAAATACGACGATTTAATAACCGTGGAAACAAGACTTACCGATATTGGCGCCGCAAGCATAACCTGCGAATATGAAGTAAAGTGCGATGATAAGCTTTTAGCGGTCGGAAAAACAGTCCATCCGTTTGTAAATAAAGATTTAAAAGTGGTTCGCTTTCCCAAAGATATCCGCGAAATTTTTGAGAAAAATATTGAAGCCGGTCATTGCGGGAAATAAAATGGCAAAACAATCCGGATTGACTAAAAAAATAGATTGCCGCGTTGCCTGCGTTCACGGCGATAACGACATTCAATTTATGACCATGGCGTTAAAAGAAGCGGCAAAAGCCGAAAAAATCGGAGAAGTTCCCGTAGGCGCGGTTATTGTTAAGGACGGCAAAATTATCGCCAAAGGCTTTAACAGATGCATTACAGACAGCGACCCCACGGCGCACGCTGAAATTATAGCTTTAAGAAAAGCCGCTAAAAAACTTTCCAACTATCGTTTGAACGGCTGCAACATATATGTTACAATTGAGCCTTGCCCAATGTGCGCCGGAGCGCTGGTTAACGCCCGCATAAGTAAAATTTATTTCGGCGCCGCCGACAAAAAAGCCGGAGCGTGCAAAAGCGTATTAAAAGTTGCCGGCAATAAAAAACTAAACCACCGAGTTGCATTTAAAGGCGGAGTTTTGAAAGAAGAATGCGCAAAAATAATACAGCAGTTCTTTAAAAACAAAAGAAACTGAAGCATCAATTACTCATTAGTAATTAATAATTTGCAATTGCCTTTTCACGGGGGTGAACAGGGTTCGACGGGGATGTTTGAACGTAAAGACAGCAGGCCGGAGTTGGTCGATGGCTCCGTAAAAATCGACCAAAAAATAAACAACAACGATAATTTCGTTAATGTTGGCAATTCCGGTTTCGGATTTGCCGCAATGGCTGCTTAAGTCAGCCTCGTTTTACCAAGGATATCTGCTAATTGGATAAAACGTCAAAAGCAGGTTAGTTTCAAGCGGCATGTTCCGTCAGCTTGATGCGAAAACAAAACGGAGCTGGTTTACGGCGTAATCCCGTTTGGAGAGGGCGCCGCAAACGAGAAAAAATTCCAAACTAAGCCTGTAGCGGTCTTACGGACGCATTTTCGGACGGGGGTTCAATTCCCCCCACCTCCACCCCAAAAAGCGCACGACATACATACAATGAAGAATGAAAAATGATGAATGATTAATGATAAATATTTTTAAATCTAACACAACAAAGCGCTTTTTGTACTCATAATTTATCATTCATCATTTTTCATTTGCCATTAAAAGGAATAATATAATGCCAAAAGAAAACATTTTATTAGATAAATCATTACAATTTGCAGGACGAATTGTAAAACTATATAAGTATCTAATTACAACACACAAAGAAAATATTATTTCAAAACAAATAATTAGAAGCGGCACCTCTATTGGAGCAAACATTAACGAAGGCAACTATGGAAGCAGCAGAGCGGATTTCATTGCCAAAATGCAAATTGCTCAAAAAGAAACAGCTGAAACAGAATACTGGATTAGACTGTTGCACTTATCTAAATACATAAATGAAAAAGAATATGAAGGTTTATTAAAAGACTGTTTAGATATTAAGAATTTATTAACTGCAAGCTTAAAAACTGCAAAAAACATTAATAAACTACAATGAAAAAGATTTTATTTTTATTATTGGCTGTTATGGTTATTTGCGCGAATGTTTTTGCGCAGGAGGATGCTCCTGCGTCAAAAAAAGTTAACGCGGTAATTGACGGACAACCTTACAACGGAATTAACGCCTACCCGGTTTCCGAAAATACAAAATATTTTTCGGTGAAAGAAATTGCCGCAATTTACGGGCTTACAATTGACTGGAAACAGTTAAGCGCGGAAGTTATCTTGCGCGCCGGCAATCGCAAAATAGATATAAAAGCAAACTCAACTTCCGTAGTTTTCGGCAAAAAAAGAAAAAAAATGTCCCTGCCTTCAAGACTTATAAAAAATGAAATTTATATACCGCCTGAAATTATTACGTCTAAAGAATTTTCCGACATTGTTGAAGCCGACGCGTTGTGGAACGCGGACTCTCTTATACTAAATGTTAAACGCCGCGAAAATATTTCTTCAATACGATACTTTACGACTCCGGAAAAAACAGAGCTTATAATAGGTCTTACGGAACCTCTTCCATACACAATATCCAAAGCTACCGGCGCCATTTTGCTTACGGTTCACCGCGGCAAAATTCAAAGAAATCTTATAAATTTAGACAACGGAGCGGTGCGCGATATTTTCAGCGAAACGGAAGGCAAGGCAGCCTATATTCAAATAAATTTAATGCAGACGCCGAAAGTTGTTTACAGCCACGCGTTAAAAAATCCCGACAGAATATCGGTTGAAATTGCCCACTCCAAAGAAGTGGATATTTCAGAAAGCGCAGCAACAACGGTTTTAGATAATTCCGAACCGGCAAAAGAAAGAACGGAAGAAATATCGGAAATTGTTGACGGAGCCGAAACCGGAGACAACTCCGATTTGGCGGCTGTGCCCGTTGTAACGTTTGAAGAAGCAAACATAGCCGACGACAGTTACGTAATAATAGACGACACAACTACGCTTCCGGACGTTGTCCCTCAGAAGACGCCGAAAAAACCTTACACGGGACGCAAAAAAATTATCGTTGTTGACGCCGGACACGGCGGCGAAGATCCGGGAGCCGTAGGCCCTAACGCCACAAAAGAAAAAATTATAAATCTCGCAATTGCGTTAGAGCTTAAAAATATTTTAAACGACGACGACGAGTTTGAAGTAATTCTTACAAGAAAAGACGACACGTTCATTCCGCTTGTTGAAAGAACAAATATTGCAAATGAAAATAACGCGGACTTGTTTATTTCCATTCACTGCAACGCCAATTTTGACAGAGCCGTAAACGGTTTTGAAGTTTATTTCTTGTCGGAAAAAGCCACCGATTCCGAAGCGCAGGCTACGGCAACTCTTGAAAACTCCGTTATAGAGCTTGAAGGAAAACCCACAAAAAAACGCGCTCTTTTGCAGGACATGTTATGGTCTATGATGTTAAACGAATACATAAACGACTCGTCGGAACTCGGAGGGTTTATAGCCGCCCAAACTCCGGAAAGGCTTAAAATATCCAACAGGGGCGTAAAGCAGGCAAGCTTCTATGTTTTAAGAGGTTCGCAAATGCCGGCGGTGCTTGTTGAAAGCGCTTTTATAAGCAACTATTCCGAAGAATCAAAGCTTGGCACAAAAACTTTTCAAACCGCAATTGCAGATTCAATATACGAGGGAATTAAAAACTTCTATGCCCACAAAGAAAAAAAACAAAACAACGGAAAATAAACCTATAGGAATATTTGACTCGGGGTTCGGCGGGCTTACCGTTATGTCCGAAATACGCAAATGTCTGCCGAAAGAAAATCTTATTTATTTCGGCGACACGGCGCACGTGCCTTACGGGTCAAAATCAAAAAATGCGGTTATTAATTTTTCAAAAGATATTGCGGGTTTTTTAATAAAAAAAGACGTGAAACTTATAGTTGTTGCGTGCAATACTGCGTCCGCCTTTGCTTTGGATAATTTAAAGAAAAATTTAAAAGTTCCCGTTATAGGCGTAATTGACCCGGGCGCAAAAGCCGCGGCGGCAGTTACAAAAAACAAAAATATCGGCGTTATAGGAACCGAAGGCACGGTTCAAAGCGGTTCTTATTTAAAAGCTATAAAAAAAATATCGGGATATTCCGTAAGCCAGCAGGCGTGCCCGCTTTTTGTTCCGCTTGTGGAAGAAGGCTGGGTTAACAACAAAGTTACCGACGATATAGTGCGCCATTACCTTAAACCTTTGCTTAAAAAAAATATAGACACGCTTGTTTTAGGCTGCACGCACTATCCTATTCTAAAAAACTCTTTGCAAAAAAATGCAGGTAAAAAAATAACTCTTGTTGATTCCGCAAAAGCAACGGCAAATGAAGTTAAAAATATTTTAGAAAAAAATAAAATATCCTCAAAAAATTCAAAAAAAGGGACGCTGGCTTTTTATGTAAGCGACAACCCTGAAAAATTTGCGCAAATAGGCGGCAAATTTTTCTCAAATAAAATATCTAAAGTAACAAAAATAAATCCGGAGCGCGCATGAAATATAAATTATCGGTTACAAAAGGTTTTGCCTCGGCGCATTGTCTAAGAGAATATAAAGGCAAGTGCGAAAACGTCCACGGGCACAATTGGAAAATCCGCGCGGCATTTGGCGGAACGCAATTAGACAAAACGGGAATGCTTATAGATTTTACGGATTTGAAAGCGCATCTTGATAAAATTATGACTTATTTAGACCATAAATTTTTAAACGAAACCGCGCCTTTTGACAAAATAAACCCCACGGCAGAAAACATAGCCTTGTATATTTTTGAAGAATTAAAAAAAGCCGAAACGCTTACCGCAAAAGTGGCGGAAGTAGAAGTTTGGGAAAGCGACACTTCTTCGGCAACAATAACAGCAGAGTGAAGAGCGACACGAAGTGTCATCCCGGAATGTCTTAATCCGGGATCCACGTTTGCTAAATATTATACGTGTTCATTATTTAACGGTAAAGTGGAGAGTGAAAAGTGAAAATACGGCAAAAGCAAAATGCTGTTATTTTGTTTTCCAGCGGGTTAGATTCTACGACGGCGCTTTATTACGCTTTGTCAAAAGGTT
Source organism: Endomicrobium proavitum (assembly GCF_001027545.1). Taxonomy (NCBI): domain Bacteria; kingdom Pseudomonadati; phylum Elusimicrobiota; class Endomicrobiia; order Endomicrobiales; family Endomicrobiaceae; genus Endomicrobium; species Endomicrobium proavitum. Next base: position 12,322 of record NZ_CP009498.1, on the reverse strand, counting down.
ATAAGTGCTATTGTTTAATTTTTGATTATGGGCAGCGTCATAAAAGAGAAATAAAATCCGCGCAGAAAATTGCAAAACTTGTAAAGGCGGATTTTACCGTTATTAAACTTTCTCTGCCGTGGTCTAAAGACGTTCTTACAAACAAAAATAAAAAAGTTCCTACGCATAAAGTTATAAAAGACATTATCCCCGCAACTTACGTTCCCGGACGCAACACGCTTTTTTTATCTTACGGACTTTCTTATGCGGAATCAATAAACGCGCGAAGTATTTTTATCGGCGCAAACGCGCTGGATTATTCCGGCTACCCCGACTGCAGACCTGAGTTTATAAAAGCATACAACGGACTGCTGAAATCTCTCGGATTAAAAATTACGGTTCAGGCTCCTCTCGTAAACATGACAAAAGCCCAAATTATAAAACTCGGCGGAAAATTAAAAGTTCCGTATCAATACACATGGTCTTGTTATAACGGTTTGAAAAAACCTTGCGGCACATGCGACTCATGCAAATTGAGAGCAAAAGGTTTTAAAGAAGCAGAACTTAACGATCCGGCAATTTAAAACAAAAAGAAAAACTTGCCGCAGCGTAGAAGCAAATCGCCGAAAACGGGTGAAAAGTGAAAAGCAAAGTTAAAAAACAAAAACCAATAACAAACATCTATGCTCCGGTTTATGAAGTGTTTTTTTCTTACCAAGGGGAAGGTCCTTATACGGGAACTCCTCAAATTTTTGTGCGTTTTGCCGGGTGCAATATAAAGTGTAATTACTGCGATACGGCTTATTCTATAAAAATATCCGACAATGCTAAATATTACTCTTCTCAAGAACTGCTTGCTGAAATTGAAAAAATTTTAAAAAAAATGGATTGCCGCGGCGCTTCGCGCTTCGCAATGACAGGTACATCTAAACCGTCAATAGCAATAACCGGCGGGGAACCGTTGATACATGCCGATTTTTTAAAAGTTTTTTTACCGGCATTAAAAAAATACGGCTTTCAAGTTTACTTGGAAACAAACGGAACTCTTCCGAAAAATTTAAAAAAGATTATTTCTTTCTGCGATATAGTTTCAATGGATTTTAAATTTCAATCCGAATGCAAAAAAAGTTTTTGGAAAGAACATAAAGAATTTTTAAAAATCGCAAAAGATAAAGTATTTGTAAAATGCGTTGTTACGAAAAATACATCATTAAATGAAATAAAGCGCAGCGGACAAATTATCCGCAGCGCCTCTAAAAAAATATGTCTTATTTTACAACCTTCAACCGGCAAAGACATTCCTCTTGCAAAAAACCTATCCGCATTTTACACGGAACTAAAAAAAACACTCCCGAACGTATTGATAATGCCGCAACTGCATAAGATTTTAAGGATTAGATAACCATAACGGTAAAGCGTGCCGCGTCGTAGGAACGAAGTCCCGAAGACGGGTAAAAAGCGGAATTAACCACAAAACAATTGGTTTGTCATTCCTGCGAAAGCAGGAATCCATTTTTACTAATTATCATCTTCGACAATTCACGCCTTCGGCGTGTAGGGATTTTTATTATTTTTAGTAACTGTGGATTCCTGCTTTCGCAGGAATGACATTTCACGAGTTTATCAGACATATAATGAACCATGCTGCTTACTGTAATATCTTTTTTATGGCTTCAAAAGCTTCTTCTTTTGTTAGGGTTGGGGTTTCAAGTTGTAGTTCGGTTATTTTTTCTTTGGCTTGGGATATCCATTTGCCGTCTGGGAGATTAAAATATTTTTTTAATTCGTCGCCGCTTAACAATTCTTTTGTAACGTAAAGAATATTTTTATTTTTTAAATCGTCTATGCGTTTTATAAGCTCTTCAAGTTTATCGTCCGACTTATCTTTCCCGTAATCTGCTTTTGAAAGTTCTAAAACTAAATTTAAATTTTCTCCGCAGGCGCGGGCAAAACGTCTTATTGCAGCGTCAGACCATTGCGCTGTGTACATTTTAGGATACATATGATTTTTTATTACAAGCAAAACCTGCGTTGTGAAATCTTTGGAATACTTTAATCTTTTCAAAATATTTTCCGCTAACTTTACGCTTTCTAATTCGTGCCCGTAAAAAGTAATTTTTCCGTTTTCATTTTTACATGCTGCGAACTTTCCGATATCATGCAAAAGAGCGGCGGTTCTTAAAACAAGCTCCGGCGGCACTCTGTTTAAAACTTTCATTGTATGCGTAAAAACATCGTCGCTGTGGTATTTTTCAGGTTGCTGCAAATTTTTCAACCTTTCAATTTCCGGAAAAATATTTTTAAGCAAATTTATATCGTCTGCCATTTCAAAAGCAACAGAAGGATTTTTTTCAATTAAAATTTTATTTATTTCATCGCGAATACGTTCGGGGGCAACTATGGAAATTCTGCCGGCTGTGGTTTTCATTGCCTTGTAAGTATCGGGCTCAATTTCAAAATTAAGCTGTAAACTTTGACGCACGGCGCGCAGCGTTCTTAAAGGGTCTTGCGCAAAAATTAACTCGGCGCTTTCAGGGTCGGTAACTCTTATAATTTTATTTTTTAAATCTTCAAGCCCTTTGCCGGTTAAGTCTAAAACTTCCATATCGTTTAAACGTAAAAACAAAGCGTTGATTGTAAAATCGCGTCTTAACGCGTCTTGTTGAAGCGAGCCGATTTCAGTATCCGGATTTCTGGAGTTATCGTCGTAATATTCTTTTCTCGGCATAACAAATTCAACTTCTTCATTATCAATTAAAAGTTTAGACGTGCCGAATCTTTCAAAAATTACGGGTTCGTGCAAGTTATATTTTTTTGCAATAATTTTAGAAAAATTAACGCCGTCAAGACGGCTGTTATCCGAAACATTGGCGCTTTGAGCCATAATATCCAAATCTTTAGGCTCCCTGGAAATAAAAATATCCCGCACAAAACCGCCAACCGCATACGCCTCAAAACCGGACTCTTTTGCAGTAACTGCAATTTTTTCTATTATTGACATAAATTTATTTGGAATTTTTGTTTTCATACATTTTATTTATAACACAATATTATTGCTTTTTCAATCTGTAATTATTGTCATTTTTTATTTTGAGTTGAGATTCAAGGCAACGCCTTGGGCGCTGCGCACCAAACCCTGCTTCACTTTTTCACGAGCAAAAAAGTAAGCAAAACGCCCGCCGCCGCAGCGCATTCGTTACAAAATTTAATCGGCAATTTTTATAAACTAGCGCACTTCCTGCACTCAAACACATAAAAATTAGACTCGTCGATTAAATTTTTCCACTCATAAACCGCACTGAAGCGGCAACTGCTAACAACTACAAGCAACAAACAAAAAAAACCGGAAAAGTTTTAACCCTTCCGGTTTTTTTATTTGTTATTATTTCCACTTCTCACTTTTAAAGATATAATGCATACATCTAATATTTAGCAAACGTGGATTGCCGATTACGGATTTCGGCAATGACACACAAGTGTGTCACTTTTCACTTTGCCGTTTTAGTTATTCTACAAATATTTCTACTCTTCTGTTGTTGGCTCTTCCTTCTTTTGTTTTGTTGGTATCAACCGGGTTCTTTGACGAATGTCCTACTATTTCCATTTTCTCTTTTGGTATTCCGTTGTTTGCCAACTCATTATACACGCTCTGCGCTCTTCTTTCCGACAGCGGCTGATTTACTTTCTCATTTCCCGTGCTGTCTGTGTGTCCTTCTATTGTTATCTTCTTATACTCATGCTGCTTTATATATTCCGCATGCTCTTTTATGCTCATTATATGATTGCTCTTCAACAAATATTTGTTTGTGTCAAAGTTTACTGCCCTTGATCTGTATGGCTGTATCTGCTTCTTGCCTGCTTCCACAGCAGGCTTTGGTTGTTCTATTATTTCAGGCTTCGCCTGTTCTACCACCACCACCGGCGCGGGGACGGGTTCTTCTTTTTCTTTATGCGTTATTCCGCAGAAATTGTATCTCAAACCCGCGTTGGCGTAGAGGTTTGTGAACTTTTCGGCTGTGTGGGCGTTGGCGTTTATGAAGAATTTTAGACCTTCGGTTATTCTCACGCTTCCGCCTAATGTTGCTCCTAATATCAACCCGTTTTCTTCGTAGCCTCGGCTTAAGAACTTCACTTCCGTTCCTTCAAATACGCTTTCTATTTCGTATTTCTTTCCTGTTAATAAGTATTTTCCTTCCAAGTTTACATATCCTGCCCATGTCTTATCGTCGTAGTTTACTCCCGCTCCTACTCGCGCGGTTGTTCTTAAATAGTTGCCTGCTTCTACTTTTAGGTTTAATCCGTTTGCTCCGGTTTCTGTGAAGCCGTCGTAGCTCACGTTCTTTAATTCTGCTCCTGCGTATGGTCTGAAGTTTGTGTTGTTTCCTATTTTGTATTTCAATGCGCCTTCCACGTCTGCTCCTAACGTGAAGCCTTCGTAGTTGGCTTTTGCGTTTCTGTCGGCGTATGGCGGTACCGGCAGGTACTGACTTATTGCTATATTTCTTGTTGTTTCGTAACTATCCTTACTTCCGCCTATCATTGCTTTTATTTCGTAGCTTTCTTCTATGTAGCCGCCGTATAATCCGCCGCCTATTTTATTTAGCGTTGCTTTGCTTGCTTCTTGGTTCATGCTTTGGTCTTTATAGTTTACATATATTCCCAACATCGTTTTGTTTATGCTGCTCATGCTTCCAAAGTATATGTCAAACCCTGCCATTACTCCATATCTATTATCTTTGTATTCGCCAAGGCTGTTTTCGTCGCCGCCTAACTTTGTGTTTCCTCCGGTTACTTGCGCCCATATTGCGCTGTTTGTGTGTTCCCTTGTGCTGTGGTTTTTTATTCTGTCATACAACTCGTTATTGTCGCTGTCCAACGCTGCAGACTTTATTACGTTGCTGTGGAAGTAGCCTGACGCTATTGCCAGCACTTTCTTTTGTTCTTCTTGGTCGCTTAAGTTTGCCGTTGCTTCCATTATTTTTTCCAAGTCGTTTGTCGGCAGAATTATTGATAATTCGTCCCACGTTTTTGCCACTTCGCTTTGGTTGAACGTTAACTTCGGCAAGTTTTGGAAGTCCCCTTTGTTTATTCCGTTTACTATTATTCTCACTACGCCTGTCCAATCCGTTATATCGTTATACTTCACTTGATAGCTAAATGCTCCTGTTCCTACATATACAAACGTTGCGTTTGCAAACGTTCCGTTTATCGCGTTTTCACTCGACATTATCAAATGGTATTCCTGATTATTGTACACCCCAAAGTGCGCTTTTATTTGCAAATTCCCTCCTATTTGCGCCGAGCTTGCAAATATTTGGTCGTTGTTTCCGTTTTTAAATATGTCCATTAACAAGCTTGTATTGCTTGCAAACATCGTTGTTGCCGTTGCTACGTTTACGTGCAAGTTATCATACAGGTCGGCGTCGGTCATGTCTAACTCGGCTCCGTTAAATATTATGTTGTTTGCTTTAAACGTTGCGCTTTCTAACAGCACCACTTTTCCCGCTGTCGCCGTAAAGTCGCCCCAGACTTCGTTATCGCTTCCAAGCAAGAGCGTTCCTGTTCCGGTTTTGTTTACTTCTATTGCCGTGCCCGCTGTGTTGCTTAATATTCCTCCTGCTATACTTATTGTGTTGGTTCCGGAGGTTATTAAGTTTAGTCGGCTATTGTTGTCCGCGTATATATCGTTTGGTGTGCCGGCGGCTTTGTTGCCGCTAAATATTATATCGCCGTTTGCGGCTTCTATTGTTACTGTGCTGCCGCCTGTTACATAGACTGCCGCTCCATTTGTTGCTGCTTCATTTCCTGTGAAGTTTCCTCTTCCCGACAACGTTATATTTGAATTGTTGCTTGCGTACACTGCTCCGCCAAGCAATGCTTTGTTGTTCATAAACGTCATCACTGCGTTCTTTATTGTTAGTATTGTGTCGTCGGCAAATATTGCTCCTCCGTTTCCGCTCAACGCTTCGTTTCCGGTGAAATCTACGTTTGCTCCGTCAAAGACCAAATCGTCCACTGCGTAGATTGCTCCTCCGCTTCCCGTTAGCGCTTTGTTGTTTGTAAACGTTGCGTTGCCGTTGTTAAATGTTATGTTCGCCAAGTTGCTGTAGATTGCTCCTCCATCCACTGCGGCGTTGCTTGTGAAATTTATCTGCGCATTATTAAACGTTACGCTTGAATTTTCTGCGTATAGCGCTCCTCCGTAATTACTTGCTGTGTTGCTTTCAAATATTACTGTGTTGCCGTTAAATGTTATTGTTGACGCATAAGCATACAATGCGCCTCCATCGGTATTTATGTTTTTGTCAAACTTCACCGCCGTGTTTGTAGTTGTTACCGCCGACGTCGTTACACGGACGCCTGATGATGTGGCTACGTTCCACACAGCGTTTTCTATTGTTACTTCCGCTTTGTCTATCAACGTTGTTCCGGAGCTTTGGTTAAATATTGTGCTGAAATAATTTCCGCTGCTTAAATACAATACGCCTGCATTGTATTTATTTACTATGTTTGACGAATACATTCCGTCGTATATGTACACGCCTTTTGCTCCGCCGTTTATATTTATTGTTCCTATATTATATATGTCGTTGCCTGCAAAACCTGCAGTGTTGCCTTCATATATTATGTCGCCTATGCCGGTTTCCATATTGTATATGCTCGCGTTATATACTGCTCCTCCGGAGCTATACGCAACGTTACCTACAAACGTTGCAGAACCTATTGTTATTATTCCCCCGTTAGCATTATATATTGCTCCTCCGAATATGTTGCGTGAATATGCATTTGAATATATATCCGCAACGTTGCCTTCAAATAAAACCGGCGCGTTAACAAAACTTATTCTTCCGCCGATGTTTGCTATTGCCCCTCCGTAAGCAGAATATTCGCTTGGCGTCATATAGCCTGGTCTAGCCTGATTATCATTGAAAACTACCTGCACGTTTTCAAATAATATATCCGCATTAACCGATCTTATTGCTCCGCCGCTTGTGTTGTTAATATTGTTGCTTGAAAACTCTACATAATTTCCGGAGAACGTTACCGTTGAATTGTCCGCCCAAAAAGAATTTCCATTGAAAATTGTAGTTGTGCTCTTAAACAATACCGTTGAATTTGAAACTTTCGCGCCAAGCATATATGCCGCCGAATTTGCTTGTCTTGCCCTATTACCGGCAAACACCGTTATATTTCCTAAAAACTGAATTATTGCATTATCCGAATTCAACGCTCCTCCGGCAATGTCGTAATACGCGCCGGTATTTCCTATAAAATAAGTATCATTGAACGTTGCTGTGCTGTTTAACAAATATACCGCTCCACGATCTGTATTGTTATATTCGCTTCCTGCATTATAATTATTTGTAAAAGATGAAACGCCCGTAAAATATATTTGCGAATTTACCGCTTGCATAACCGCTCCGCTGACGGAACCGTTGTAATCAAAAATTGCATTTGCGGTAAAACTTGCGCTGCTGTTTTCCATATATATTGCGCCGCCGCCAAACGATGCCGTATTTGTTGCAAATAATACATCGCCGTTAAAATTTGCAACGCTGTTGTTTGATAAATATATCGCCCCTCCGCTGCTGGTTGCTACGTTTGCCGATATTGTTGAGCCTGTAATATTTATTATTGCTCCGCTTTCCGCTGCTATAAATCCGCCTAATGCTGCGCTGTTTGATGATGCATATATATTTTCAAAATTGGCTATTGCATTATTTGCCGCATACAAGAATCCTCCGGATATTGACGCCGTTGAATTGCTAAAACTGAAATTCCCGCCGTCAAACGTTGCCGTTGCGTTTTCTACCGCTATAAACCCGCCTTTGGCCGCTGTGTTGCCGGCAACTACCAACTGCGCTATGCCTGAAGAAAATACTATTTTTGCTCCCGCTGTTGCATATATCGCTCCGCCGTTTTGCGTTGCTTTATTTCCTTTAAACGTTATTGTGCTGCCATCTGCAAATTGTATTTCGCTCGCCGCTGCGTCCGCATACAGCGCTCCTCCCGATACTTCCGCTTGGTTTGCTTCAAATACAACGTTTCCCCCTAAATTTACCAATCCCTCATAATTATATATTGCTCCTGCGCTTGCTTGCGCTTTATTTCCCTTAAATATTGTATTGCCTTTCGTTTCTATTATTCCTTGATAATTATACAGCGCCCCTCCGTCGGTTGCCGCCGTGTTTTCGCTAAATACTGCCGTTGACCCGAATATGTAACTTTGCCCTGTTTTTACTACTGCTACCCCTCCGCCTGCAAACTTTGCCGCGTTGCTTGTAAAATATACTTCCTTACTAAACGCCACGCTGCTTTGCGTTAAGTTCAACGCCCCTGCTCCATACGCTTTGTTTGCCGTAAACGACGTTATTTGCGAATTAAATTCTACCGCAGAATCCGACGCGTCCCCTGCGCTTATTGCTCCTCCTACCGCTCCGTCCCATCCTGCGTTTTTGGCTTCGTTTCCTTTAAATTCCGTTGTATTTCCGTTAAATACCAATTTGTTTCCTATAGGCCCTATCATGCTTATTGCTCCGCCTACCCCGTTGGCTGCGCTGTTATATCCGAAATATACGTCCTCGTTAAATACTGCGCTTGATACTTTTACCTGCCCGTGCATTGCTATTGCTCCGCCTCGTTCTACCGCCGTGTTTGACGTAAAATTTGTTTTTCCGTTAAACTCCACGTATGCCGACGTGCCCGTTGCTATTGAATATAGGTACAACGCTCCTCCGCCTCCGCTTTGTCCTCCTGCATTTAACGGCGACGACTGGTTATTGTAAAATGTAACTTCCCTATTATCAAAATACGCTTGCGCTCCGTTTAGAAATAACGCCCCTCCTCCCGCGCTTGCTCCGTTTCCTTTGGCTATATTATTGCTAAACTTTATTTCCCCGCTTCCTAAAAACTGCGCCGCGCTTAAATTTATCATTGCCGCTCCGCCGTTTCCTACCGCTGTGTTTCCGTCAAAATTCATTACAGGCGCTTCAAATATTGTTGACAGCGACGACAATATATATATTGCTCCTCCTCCTGCTCCTCCGGCGGCGGTTTGTTTGTTGTTTTTAAATACCAGCGTGTTCGCCGATTTTATATATCCGTTTGTGCTGTTTAATATATACAGCGCTCCTCCTACGTTTCCTGCCATGTTGTTTTCAAACGTTGTTGTTGTTGCTATAAAATTAAATTGCGCGTTCGGCCCTGCGTAGAGCGCTCCTCCGCTTCCGCTTGCCGTTGTTGTGTTTGCGTAAAATTCTGCCGCTCCAAATGTTATTGTTCCCGTATTTACCGCATACAGAAATCCGCCTGCCGCCGACATGTTTCCTTCCGCTTTGAGCGTTGCCAAACTGAAATCTATATTCTTTGTATCAAACGCTTGTATTGCTCCGCCGTAGCTGTTTGCTGTGTTATAACTAATTGTATTTGTTCCGCTAAATACTACTGTTGCGCTATTCAAATACAACGCTCCTCCGTATCCGCTTCGCGCTGTGTTTGACGACATATCTATATTTGCAAAGCTCCACGTTCCTTGGTTTACCAAATATAAAAATCCGCCGTTGTTGGCTTGGTTCCCTATTGCTTTTGTTATTTTTGCATTTTCTAACCCAACGTATGAACTTGTGTCCCAATACACTACACCGTTTCCGTTTGTTGTATTGTTCCACAAGAATTCTACTGCTCCGCCCGTAAAAATAAAGCTTGAATTGCTAACTGCATTTACTGCTCCTCCTTGCCGCGCGCTGTTTCCTTGGAATGTTACCGTTGTTCCTGTAAAGCTCATTGTTGAACTAGCTGCTATATATATTGCTCCGCCGGCGCTTCCCGCTGTGTTATAATTGAAATTTACTACTCCGCCTTCAAATGCCATATTACCGGAACCGGTTGAAAAATATCTTGACCCTATCGCTCCTCCGCTATCGTCAGCCGTATTGCTGCTAAAATTAACATTACTTCTATAAAATACTGCACTTCCTTTACTATCTAAAAATATTGCAGCGCCGTTATCACTATTATTATTTACATATTCAACCGTACTGCTGTTAACTAAAAACCACGCTCTACTTCCTACTGACGTTGCGCGGGCGCCCGTATTATTATTACTCAACAACACATTGCTGCTGCTAAAACTTATTGTTGAATCCATAACTACATATATATATGAATTATCAAATTTTACATCCCCGTAGATGAACTCTACTGTGCTGCTGCTTCTAACATATACTCCCGATCCTCTTGATGCCGTATTATCTTTGAATTCCGTTGTTCCGGATGAAAAAATAACTTTAGAACGTCGCTCTACGCTAACCGCTCCTCCGTTTTCCGTTGTTGCCCCTATCGTAACGTTTTCTATAAATTTTACATCCGAGTTTTTAAACACTACCGTTGAACCGTTATTTGCGTATATTGCGCTTCCGCTTGTTGCCGTGTTGCTTGTAAATGAAACTTGTGCATTCTCAAATATTAGGCTTGCTTGCCCTCCGCTGGAACCTGCTCCATAATTTCCCGCTATATATATTCCTCCGCCTTGCACGCTTGCTACGTTGCCTGTTATTGCTATTGTTGAACCGGTAAAATTTACTTGCGCTACGCCGTTGGTGGCCACGCCGATACCATAAAAGCTACCTGTTGATACTGAACCGCTTATAAACATTCCTCCGCCGTCTTGCGCGGCGTTACCGTCTATATTAACTTTTGAATCTGTGAAAGTTACTATTGCTGTACTGTTACTGGAATTATTTACTCCATTACCATATGAGCTAGCTGCGACCGCTCCTCCTACAAATAACCCTCCGCCTTGTGTGGAGCTTCCATTAGATCCGTCAACAATTAACATATTGCCTGCAAAGTTTATTGTTGATGATGTAAAGCTTACTATCGCTGCACCGCTGCTGCTGAAATTTTTACTAGCACCCATTCCTCCGGCTGCGACTGCTCCTCCTACAAATAACCCTCCGCCTTGCGCTGCTGTTCCGGCATCTCCACCCCTTACCGTATTGCTTGTGAAGTTTATTGTTGACAATACAAAGTTTACTATCGCTGTACCGCTGCTGGCATTGTTTGTTCCAGTAGTATCATTTGCTCCGGCTGCAACCGCTCCTCCTACAAACAGTCCTCCGCCTTGCGCGGCTGTTGCAGCAGATCCGCTCTTTGCTATATTGCCTGCAAAATTTATTGTTGACGATGTAAAGTTTACTATCGCTGTGGCGCTACTGGCATTGTTTGTTCCAGCACGTACTCCGGCTGCGACCGCTCCGCCTACAAAGAGCCCTCCGCCTTGCGCAACGGTTCCCTGATTTGTATTCGTTACCGTATTGCTTGTAAAGTTTATTGTTGACAATATAAAGTTTACTATTGCTGTGCTGTTACTGGAATTGCTTACTCCGGTACCATATGTTCCGGCAGACACCGCTCCTCCTACAAAGAGTCCTCCGCCTTGCGCCGCCGTTCCATCAGTGTTTCCACTCACTACCAACGTATTGCTTGTGAAGTTTATTGTTGACGATGTAAAGTTTACTATTGCTGTGCCGCCGCTGGAATTGTTTACTCCATTACTATATGTTCCGGCTGACACCGCTCCTCCTACAAATAAGCCTCCGCCTTGCGCGACTGTTCCATTGTTTCCACTTGCTACTGTATTGCTTGTGAAGTTTATTGTTGATGATGTAAAATTTACTATCGCTGTGCCGCTGCTGCTGGAATGGTTTGCTCCAATACCTGCGCTGGCAGAGACTACTCCGCCTACAAATAATCCTCCGCCTTGTGCTGCTGCTCCGTTGACCCCACTTCTTACCGTATTGCTTGTAAAGCTTATTATTGCATTTGTAAAATTTAAGATGGTTGTGCTATCTGAATATGCATTATATGCTCCCGCTACAAATAACGCCCCTCCTTGAGCTGCTGTTCCGCTGCTACCTACTATTTTTGAAAAGTTTTGAAATGTTATGGGGCCATAAAAAAATAAATTATTTCCGGAAGTAAGCAGAACTCCGGCATTTACATTTTGCCCGTCTAACACGTATCCGTTTCCGGTAATTGTTCCGCTTAAAACATTAAAATTACCGCCGGAAAAGAAGATATCGCCGGTTAAAGATATGTCGTAATTGTTTGTTGTGGTTGTTATGGCTATAAAATCTGCGAAGTTATTTACAGATGTTTGGGCATTGGTTTTTGGCGCTGCCAAAAACAAGGAAAAAGTAGCAAGGAGTAAGGAGAAAGTAACGGCTTTCCTGCTTCCGATGAAAATCGGAATCCATTTTTTATTTAACATGGATACCGTGTCAAGCACGGTATGACAGACGCATACAAAAAATGTAATGACTGCACGCAAAATTGTTTTCAT